>DATNNO010000125.1:0-54466 GCA_035601775.1 Terriglobales bacterium
CCTGCCATTGCGGTGCTAAGCTTCTCCATTGCCGGTCTCCTTTATCTCTTGCGCTTCGAGCGCGTGTCGATAACTTGGGAGCGTATCGCATCCCGCCGGAGACCGGCCTTCTCATCCCATCTGGTTACATCAACTAACCGCATCCTCGCGCGGACAGCTGTACGGACCGGAAAACTGTTACATGCCGGGATTAGCCGGGCCGGTGCGTCCGCACCGGATGAGACTCGGCCCTAGGTTTCATTCACCCTCTGCTGCCACTATCCAAAATGCCAGCGTGCCCATCCCAGAAACGGGGGCGTGCCAGCGCAGTGAACTCGGTCGCCACACACCGCTGATCCCAAACACGATTCCGCCAAGGGAGAGCAACAGTCCCCATCGGTAGGGCCGATGCTGTGGCAAGAATGAATCCGCTGGCAGTACGGATGTGGCCTCCGGCGTGAACACTGAGCGTATTTAAGATGATCGGGCGGGAACCGTCCGATTCTCGCCCGTCATGCTGGTTACTGAGCCAGATACCGTGCGACTGCGAAGTTGTTCACAAAACCTTGCGCCGTGTTGAATTCACTGTTTCCGGCCACCACGATCTTGCCGTCGGCCTGCAGGGTCAGCGCCGAGATGAACGACGTGTTGGTACTGCCGAGAGTAGTGACAACCTTGCCTCCCGAGCCGAAGGTGGTGTCCAGCTTCCCGGCGCTGGTGTAACGAGCCAGCGCGAAGGACGAAGGCCCGGGATTCCCGCTAATATCGACTCCTTGACCGACCTGTCCAGCAGCAATGATGTCTCCGTTCGATTGCACGGCAAGCGCAAAGGACGAGGCAAGCGGCCCGGCTTTGGCGAACCCGGTAATGACGACTCCGTGTTGGCCGAAGCTGCTGTCGATCGTTCCATTGCGGTTGTAGCGAACCAAGCCAAAGCCAGCGTCGTTCCCAGCTGGAGGAGGAGCCAGTTGGGAGGTGATGGAGCCACCCACGACGATTCTGCCGTCGCTTTGCAGCGCAATCGCCGACGCCGAGGCCAGGCAGGCCGTCTGTCCAGAGATGCCGAAGCTTTTATCGATGCGGCCATTGGTGTTGTACCGCGCAATCAAACCCGGAAGTGGCACCCCTATAAGACCAGTCGGAAATGCCGGGTACCCTGACTGCGCAGCAATCCAAAGCGTGCCCGAGGCAATCAGAATCTTCCCGTCCGCTTGCAGCGCCATTGCAGTTGTCGATGGGCCAAATAGTACAGCCACGCCGGAGGTCCCGAAACTTGTGTCCAGTTGGCCGTTCGGGTTTAAGCGCGTCATGGCGGGGGGAGCTGTCAGAAACTGAGGATTTGAGCCGGCAGCTACGAGAATCTTGCCATCCGGTTGCAGGGCAAGAGCGGTGGCGCCGACGATTGTAAGGTTGGCGGAGCCCCCGCTGCCGAACGTCGTGTCCAGACTGCCGTCGGTATTGAATCGGGCAACCAGGGGTGAGGGAGAGGTATCGATCGAGCTTATGGCCGCTACAATCTTGCCATCGGATTGAATAGCCATGCCAACGACTGCCGGGTCATGGATAAGGAAGTTGAGCGTGACGACGCCTCCCGTACCGAAGCTGCTGTCCAGTGTGCCATCGGTCTTCAAGCGGATCAGAGTGGCATGGTTCTGGATTTGTCCTGCCACAATGACCTTGCCGTCACTCTGAACGGTGATCTTATTGTCAAGTGTAACGGATGCTTGGGTCAGGCTGGTGGTGAACAGCCCGCCGTTGCCGAAGGTCTTATCCAAATCGCCCGCGCGCGCCAGTACGACGCCTGATAAAAAGAGGAGAGCCACGCAATTAAAGAGTGCAGCCCAGAATCGATTTCTCACAGCCAAATGCCTCCAGTCCCGGGCGCTTTTCTGAACATACAAACCGAAAGTTAACCGGCGTTACGGCACTCTCGCCGCTCCGTCAGCTCCCGAGCCAGCGTCTGCAAGTACATTGCATGCTTCCAAAGAATTTGTCACCTGTTCGTTAGTTGTTTGTCAAAACTTTGTCAAAACCGGATCGTGAGTGTAAAGGCCTGCGGCTGTTGAAAAACTCACGTGCGAGAAATCGGCAGAAAAAACATCGCGTCAGGATGCCCTATAAACGACTTTCTCTGCTCGGCTAGACATTTTCTATCCCCAAAATTCCCCCTGATTTCTGGAATCTCGAGTTTTTCAACAGCCACGCCTCATAACGTCAACCATCGAGCCGCTACCTTCCGCGTGCGGAGGCAGTATCCCCCAGGTACTGTGCCGTGATCGGGTACGAGCTCAGGCATCCTTGATTTCACGGAGAAGGCCACCGGTGACGTCGTAGACGAAGCCGCGGACGGCGACATTCCTGGGAATCCACGGATGGCTGCGGAGCTTCTGCAATTGGTGGCGGACATTTTCTTCGATGTTTTGGAAGGTGTAGAAGTAGGCGGGAGCAACAGCAGCGGTTGCGGTGCGATCCTGGATTCTGGCACGCAAATCCTGTTCGCTCGTGTGCATCAATCCGCAATCCGTGTGATTGATGACCATTATTTCCTCGGTGCCCAGCAGATAGTGCGATACCAGCAAGGATCGCAGGGTGTCGTCTGTAACGATGCCGCCGGCATTACGGATGATGTGAGCGTCCCCCGTTTTCAGACCTAGGGTGCGAATCGAAAGCCGCGTATCCATACAAGTCAGCACCGCGAGCTTGCGCTCGGGGCGCGGGGTCAGGTTGCGCAATTCATGAGTGCGCGAGTAGATTTCATTTGCGGAGAGCACTTCGTCGATGACGCTCATGCCCGCACAGTTTAACCCAGCTCCTCAGCCAAGTCCCAAGGCTACCGCTCGCGGTGACGAATCAGACACACCGGCCGCCAGAAAACTCCTTCCACTGCGGTACTAGCGACCCACAAGATCTCTGCCAGGCATCCCTTTTTCAACTCCCGCCAAGTTTCCGTGACTCGTTAGGATTTGTTTGGGTTTTAGCGGCGGCCCGGAGAGACCCGCTATTTCCGAGTTGCCTTGACCTGGATCGAACCGGCCCGACTTTGAATGAGGCAGCGCTCGGGAATCTCAAGCCATAGTCACGCCGCTTTAGCTACGCCCGTCAGCGACAGGCATCACGGTTAGGTGTGATTAGATGGCGAAACCATGGTTTGGCATTTTGCCAATTGGCGTAACATCGCGGTTACACTCATTGACCGTGGGTCGGGCAATTCTCAAGTGGTGTAATGGCCGGCAGCATCGCCTCCCACCCTTGCAAAGAACGCAAGGATGGGTCACCCTCAGTTCGGCTAGGGAAAGAAAACCCACTCTGCGGGATGGGCCGCCGTCGATCAGACACGAGAGATGGTAACCAGTATTTCCTCGCCGCTTAGCGAGAGCTTGGCTCCGCCGTTCTGGGTGGCGCTTGGTTCCAGCCGTTCCGCTAGCAATTCATGGCGCAGATATGATTCGTGCGCCGCGATGGCTTCGGCGATGCGGGGCGAGGCGGAATAGCTGACCGCGATGCGATCGGAAATGTTCAAGTTCATGGCTTTCCGCTGGTCCTGGACTAGACGATTGAAGTCCCGGGCAAGACCTTCCTGCAACAGTTCGGGCGTGAGCGTGGTGTCAAGCGCCAGGAACGTGCCTTGCTCCTGGATACACTTTAGGTTCCCCGGACCCTCGTAGGAGGTGAGGATTTCCTCAGGCGCCAGGTCGAAGCTTTGTCCCTCGACTTCCAGCGTATATGGGCCACCCTTCAACAAAGTTTTGGGGTCGGCCTGGCTGAGGGCCTGCCCAATCGCTTTGAGGTATTTCCCGGCGCGTGGGCCCAGTTTCTTGGCATCGGGTTTGAAGCTCACCTTCACCAGCGTGGTCTCGTCGTCGATCAGAACGAGCTTTTTGAGATTGGCTTCTTCCAGAATCTGGGCGGCATACTCGGAATTTTGCAGCACGCGGCGGTCGGCAGCGTCTTTGGGGCGGACGTATAAAGTGCTGAGGGGTTGGCGGATTTTGGTTTTGCTCTGCGTCCGCAGGCTCAAGGCAAGGTTCTTGATGCGGATGACCGCGTCAATGCTCTGTTCCAGCGCCTCGTCGATCAGCGAAGCGTCCACCTGCGGATAACGGGTCAAGTGAACGGATGCGGGAGCCGAGGGGTCGACCGAGCACACCAGATTCTGGTAAATCTCTTCCGTCAGGAACGGCAGCGCCGGCGCCATCACCCGGGTCACAGTTGTGAGCACAGTGTAGATCGTCTGATAGGCATCTCCTTCGTTCGCCCAAAATCGCCGGCGCGAGCGGCGGAGATACCAGTTCGAGAACTCGTCATCGAAAATCTGAAAGGCTTCAATCAAGCGGTAGTGTTCGTAATTCTCAAAAGCGTAGTGTGCCGCGTCCAGCAGACGTTGCAGCCGGCTCAAAACCCAGCGGTCCAGTTGATTGGTGATCGGAACCGCCGAGCCTGGCTTCCAGCCATCGGATCGAGCGTTGCTGACAAAGAAGCTGTAGCAGTTCCAGAACGTCAGCAGCTTGCGCCGCGCCTCTCCGTCGATCGTCTGGCCCACGTTGCCGGCAGGATGCAAGTCGGGAAAGTTAAGGTTTTGCGCGGTCTTTTGTTCAGCATAGATGTAGCGCATGACCTCGGCGCCCAGCGCTTCCGCCGCTTCGTCGAAGGCAATGGAGTTGCCCTTCGACTTATGCATTTCTTCGCCGCGCGCATCGCGAACCAGAGCATGTCCCAACAAGGCCTTGAAGGGCGCGCGGCCGTCGATCATCGCACTCATCGCCAGCATGGAGTAAAACCAGTTGCGGAACTGGCCAGGAAAGCTCTCGAGCACGAGATCAGCCGGAAACCATTTCTCCCAGTAGGCCCGATCGGTTGAATAGCGCAACGTACTAAAGGGCACGATGCCCGCGTCCAGCCACGGATTGCCCACATCCGCGACGCGAGCAGATACACCGCCACACTTCTCGCACCGGATCTTGACGGCATCGATGTACGGCCGGTGTGGCGAATTACCCTCGAACGTGTCCCAGCCCTCTCCCTCTTGCGCCCGATCCTTCAACTCCTCGCGACTGCCGATCACCGTGAAGTGCTCGCACTCGCCGCAGACCCAGATGGGCAGGGCGAGCCCCCAGAAGCGTTTCTTGGAGATCATCCAGTCGCGCATGTTGTGCAGCCAGTCCAGTTCGCGGGCTTCGCCCTCCTCCGGAATCCACCGGATGGTTGGCACAGTGCGCTCGATGCGGTCGCGCCAGTCCATGCGGATGAACCACTCGTCTACGGGGCGGAAGACCAGTTCCTGCTTGCAGCGCCAGCAGTGCGGGTAGACGTGCGGATAGGGTTCGCGCGCCACCAGCATTCCCGAGGCTTTCAGCGCCGCAACTACGTCGTCGGACACCTCATTGGCATTGCGTCCGGTGAACTGTCCGAACCCATCCTGAAAAACTGAGCTTTCATCCAGCGGCGCGATGAAGGGAAGATTATTTTCCTTGCCGAGTTCCTGATCCTCCGCACCGCAACCGGGAGCGATATGGACCAGACCCGTACCTTCCGCCTCGCTCACCTCTTTCCATGCAATGACGCGATGAGCCTCGGCGGCAGTCTTGCCTCCGCCCGTCGGACCGTAGGGGAAGACGCCGCCGGGTGTGTTCTGCGCGGGCAGATCGTCGAACGGGCCGGTGTAGGTGAGACCTAAAAGTTCACGTCCTGGAAGTTCCTCCAGCACTTCGACTCCGCCACTGCCCTTCAGGATCGTACGGATCGAAGGAAGTTTGTGACTCTCGTGCTTGCCTTCCACCTGCAACTCCTGCATGCGGTCGCGCTCGAAGTTGGCCTTGGCCACGTAGTAGGTCCAGTCTCCGTGCCGGACCTTGAGGTAGGTCATCTCCGGATTTACGGCGACCGCAACGTTGGACGCCAGCGTCCACGGGGTCGTCGTCCACACCAGCAGCGCTGTCTTTTCTTGGCCCTCGGTTTCCTGAGTCTTGATGGGGAAACGCACGAAGACTGAAGTGTGCGTAGTGATGCGGCGGCCTTCCGCCACCTCCATCTGCGAGAGTCCCGTACCGCAGCGTCCGCACCACGGCATGACGTCGTGCCCGCGGTAGATGAAACCCTGCTCGTGGCACTTCTTGAGAAATCCCCAAATCGTGTAGTTGTTTTCGTCAGAGAACGTGAAGTAGCTGCCGCCATATTCGGCCGAACCTAGCTTGCGAACGATCTCGCTCGCCCGCGCAGTTTCGGTGTGCCCGCTGGGAAGTTTCGCGGTTACGACGCGATCTCCCTCGGCCAGCGCGTCGCGCAGCGCAAGCAGTTGTTTGGGGTCGTCCCAATCGCACCAATAGCCCAGGCGAATCGACTGCTCGGTCTGCCGCGCCGCGTAGGTCAGCACGCGTTCCTTGCAGGCTCGAACGAATTTCTCGATGCCGTAGTCGCGAATCTCGCGCTTGGTCTGGAGTCCAAGGCTTTTTTCTACCTCGACCTCGACCCACAATCCCTGGCAGTCGAATCCGTTCTGATAGCGCAACGACTGACCGTTCATGGCGTGGTAGCGCTGATACATGTCTTTCAGCGACCGGCCCCAAGCGTGGTGCACCCCCATGGGATTGTTCGCCGTGATCGGTCCGTCGAGGAAAGACCAGCGCGGACCATGGGCGGTCTGCTGGCGCAGCTTGTCGAAAATACGGTTCTCCTCCCAGAAGCGCAGGATCTCGCGCTCCATGGTGGGGAAATCGGGCACTCTTGGCACTGGCCGATACATGTTCATCAATAATATCGTCTCAACGGCAATGTCGTCTCACGCCGCGCATGGCGGTAGAGACGTAGCTAGCTACGTCTCTACAGTTTGGCTCCGTCGCGCTTCAATCAGGTTTCGTGGAATAGTGAATAGCTAGAACGGGATTGTCTAGTTAAGGAGGTCGGATCAGACGCAGCTGGGCGGTTCTTACGCCGCGTCATCCTCGATCTTGATGCGCAGCGACTTCAGGAATTTTAGATCCTGATCGCTGATCTTGAAATCAGGATTGCTGGTAAGCGTGGTCACCAGGGATGTCTTGTCGCTGGATTTCTCGCCGGGCTTGCTGACCCCGATGGTGGCTTCAAGCACCAGGAAGATATCGTAGCCTCCCTCTTTGATGCGGGAAACGACATCGGCAATGGGCTCGGAGTCAGCCAGAGACTCATTGATCGCCTCGCCCAGTTCCTTCATCAACTGCTTCAATTGCTGGTCCACGTAACCCCCTTGCAGTAATCCTGCTGCGCCTTCAAGTTTACCCTTTGGCGGCAAGCCGTACTCGCCGCCCTCTGACCACTTAGATGCGGCCACACGTCACAATGTTTCGTGGTCGCACTGCTCGCGCCCGCGATATTGTACCCCGAAACCTGGCAAGCGAAACCTCAGTCAAGAAATATTGATAAAATCAATGGGAATGTCGAGCCTCTCCACGGGTCGAAAGCTGGGCATCGCCGCACGGGTGGCCAGCCGGGTGATATCACAGCATGCTCGCCGCACCCGAACCTTCGGAGCGGTAACGAAAGCCGCGCGCGCTACGGCATCCCACGTCGGACGCGTGCTTGGGCAGCTCTGGCTTGAGGTGACAGGTTTTGTTTTCTTATTCTTAGCAGGGATTGGAGTCGTGGCCTTCTTTCGTGAGTACACGAAATATCAGGCTGGCCATGCAACTTCCAGCCGGGTGGTGCTCGCCGTTTGCTTTACTGGGTTGTTTGGGTGGTTCGGCGTGAGTTCGTTTTGGAAGGTGCGGAGGAGAGGTCTTTGACCCGCCCTGAGCGAAGCCTTGCGTTCTCGACATGACCGAGAAGATGAAATCAGCCGAGAACAAGATCGCCCCGCCGACTGACTCCCATATTTCCGTCCGCCCGCTCTACACCCCCGCCGACCTCGAAGCCTGGGACTACAACCGGCAAGTCGGCTACCCCGGCGAGTATCCATTCACTCGCGGCGTGCAGGCCACCATGCACCGCGGACGCCTCTGGACCATGCGCCAGTACGCGGGCATGGGCGACGCCGAGGAATCCAACAAGCGCTACAAGTATCTGCTGGCCAACGGAACCACCGGGCTCTCCGTCGCCTTCGATCTGCCCACGCAAATCGGTCTGGACTCCGACCACCCTCTGGCCGTGGGGGAAGTCGGCAAAGTCGGCGTTGCCATCGATTCCATCGAAGATATGCAGCGCCTGTTCGATGGCATCGAGCTAACCAAGATTTCCACGTCGATGACCATTAATGCCACGGCCTCGATCCTGCTGGCGCTCTATGTCGGAGTCGCCCGCCGCCAGGGGGCGGATATCCGCAATCTCTCTGGCACGGTTCAGAACGATGTCCTGAAGGAATTCATCGCGCGAGGAACTTACATATACCCGCCGAAGCAGGCGATGCGCATCATCACCGACCTCTTTGCATGGACGAACGAAAACGTCCCCGAGTGGAACACGATTTCCATCTCCGGCTATCACTTGCGTGAGGCGGGATCGACTGCGGTGCAGGAAGTCGCATTCACGCTGGGCAATGGCATCGCGTATGTGCAAGCCGCTATCGACGTTGGGCTCGATGTGGACAAGTTCGCGCCGCGCCTTTCGTTCTTCTTCAACGCGCACAATAATTTTCTAGAAGAAGTCGCCAAGTTCCGTGCCGCGCGCCGCATGTGGGCCCGCATTATGCGCGAGCATTTCAAAGCCAGGAACCCGCGTTCCTGGATGCTGCGCTTTCATACCCAGACGGCCGGCTCCACGCTGACCGCGCAGCAGCCGGAAAACAATATTGTTCGCACCGCAATTCAGGCCATGGCAGCGGTTCTTGGCGGCACGCAATCGCTGCACACCAATTCCTACGACGAAGCGCTTGCCCTGCCAACCGAGCAGGCGGCACGTATTGCTTTGCGCACGCAGCAAATTGTGGCCTACGAATCCGGAGTACCCCAGACCGTCGACCCACTGGCCGGTTCTTACTACATTGAAAGCTTAACCAACGAAATCGAGAAGCGCGCCCTGGAGTATCTGGACAAAATCGACGCTCTGGGAGGAATGCTGAAAGCCATCGAGCGCGGCTATGTGCAACAGGAAATCCAAAACGCCGCCTACGAATTTCAGCAGCAGGTGGATCGCGCCGAGGCCGTTGTGGTGGGAGTAAACCGCTTCACGGTGGACCAAGAAAAGCCCATCCCCACCCTGCACATGGACGAATCCCTGGAGCGCAAGCAGGTGGAACGACTGCGCGCCCTGCGCTCCCGCCGCGATGCTCGACCCTGGGAAGATTCTCTCAAGAAGGTCGAAGACGCCGCCCGCTCCGGGACAAATCTGATGCCCCACATCGTCGCCGCCGTGGACACCTACGCCACGGTCGGCGAAATCTCCGACACCATGCGGAAGGTGTTTGGGGAGTACAAAGAAGCGGTGGTCATCTAGATCGAGGATCTGGGCCCGGCAATTTCCGGCCCCCCATACAATTTTTCCTTGGTCATTCCGAAGGCCGCCCCCTCAGATGTAGCTTAGCCACCAGTCTTTGCGGCGCTGCTTGACTCCCTCGTACCAACGGCACGGAAAATAGAGAATGACCACCGCCGTGATCCACATCAGGTAGACGAAGGGCAGATCGTATCCGGAGTTATCGGGAGCACCGAACATGAACCCACCGTGCAAGAGCCACGCGACGGGCTGATGAAACAGCACCGCCATCAGGACGGCGAGCGAATGAATGAGATACAGGTGCAGGATGTAGAAGAACATGGGCACGCGTCCGAAGGTCAAAAGCGGGGATAGTAGCGGCGAAATACTTTGCTTGCTGTCTTTCTGATCGAGATTCTTGTCGAGCCAGGCCAGCAGCAGCAGAGATGGGCCAAGCGTCATCAGAAGGAATTGCAAGGAAGGTGGATACTTCTCGACATCGAAGAAAAGAATCACAGTCTTTTCAATGGTGGGCTGGACGTGCCATGGACCCTGAGAGACGCCGCCCAAGCCGACGGGCGGGTTTCCGTACACATTGGTCAAGCGAAGGACGACAAAGGCCACGGTCAGCCCAAGGCCGATTTGAGCAATCAGCTTTCGCCGACGTTCTTTCTCCAACAGGTAGAGTGAGCCAAAAACATAGCCCGCCGCCATAACCCCAACCCATGGGACCAGTGGAAACAGCACGAACTCTTGCACGTGAAAGGGCAGCAATAGCCCGCCTCTAACGTGCAAGATCGTCCACAGTGGGGAGAATGAACCGAACTGCTGCGGGCGAATGGGATCCAGCAGATCGTGGCCGAGGATCATGATTGCGGAGAAGACCGCGACCGCGCGCAGGGGCAAGCGCACGATGGCGGCCATCAGGACCATCGAAGCCCCCAGGCACCAGATGACGCCGAAGAATCCCCAGGGAAAAAGGAACGTCCAGGCGGTTCCGACCACGGTGAATTCGATGAAAATCAGCCAGAGTCCGCGCGTCCACAGAAAGCGGGTTAGGGCCTGTGGTGTTCTACGCCTGCCGTAAAAGAAGGCGCCAGTGCCCGCCAGAAAGAAAAACAAGGGCGCGCAGAAATGAGTAATCCAGCGCGTGAAGAACAGGGCGTAATACGTTTGGGCCAGGGTTTCGGGCTCGAAGCGGAGATTGCTGAAGTAGTCCCGGGCATGGTCGATTGCCATGATGACCATAACCAGGCCGCGCATGATATCGAGCGAAACGATGCGGCCGGAACCAGCTCCCGCGATTGCCCCGGTTGAAGTGGCTTCGGGCGCACCGGCAACCGTGGCTATCCGTGACGATAAGGTCGACGACATGGCCGTTTCCTTTCGACGGAAATACTAACTTAAATTCTTTGGTGAGACGTATGTTTGATGGGGGAGGTTAGCAGAGGGCTTGAGCTTCCGGCATCAGGGCTCGGCATGTTCAGCGCGTAAACCAGAAGTAGACCGCGACGGCCCCGAGAATGTCGAGCGAAATCAAGAGCCGAGGCGGACGCCAGAAGCTAGAATTTAGAAGCCGAATCCGAATCCGACACCTTATAGTCGCAGGCTTCGCGGCAGGGCTTGCAATAGTACAAGCTATCCTCGCAAAGGCGGATCTCCATGAGCGATTCGCAGAGGCAGCAGTATTTTTCGCAGTCGCAGCGGTCTTCCGTCATCTCGCATTGCAGGCAGCGGTACTTCCTCGGGGTAGCAGTGGCCATGGGCGAACTGTAGCGCGACGGGTGGGGGATGGGAAAGTACCGTTGGTAACCGCCGCGAGGAGGCGTACGAGCCGCTGAGGCGTAATCATTGATCGCGCGTCTCTTAGGACACAACCGAGAACCCTTCAGTTTCCTAAGAAAGGCTCAAAGCATGGAAGATAAGAAACAACCACGCAGAATCTACATCTGCCGCGATCGGCCGCTCTCTCTAAACTCATGATTCATAGGGTCCAGGAGATGGCATCTCCCTTGCGACTTGTCACCCAAGACTGGGCAAGGGCAGGATGCGCTCATGAAGAGATGGCAACAGGCGAGCCGGCTAACGGTGGTCTTGACCTTGACCTGGGTGACTCTAGCCTGGATGACGGCATGCTCCCGGCAACTCGCCGTCCCGGGATCAGGCGGGACCGCTGGAAGTAGCCAGCTCCCCTTCGATCGCGTTTCCGATAACAGCGGAATGTCTCCCACGGATGGATTCACCTCTGAGGGAATTCCTGCCGGAACCGAGGTCACCATCCGATTGCAGTTAGCGCTGTCCAGCGCAGATTCTCGAGCTGGAGACTCTTTCGAGGCGGTGTTGGACGAACCCCTGGTCGTGGCAGGAAAGACGGTCGTGCCGCGGAGCGCCCCAGTCACGGGGAGAGTGGTAGCGACAAAAGCCTCCGGAGGCCGGCATGATCCTGGCTACTTGCGCCTCACCCTTGCGTCGATTGCCATGAACGGAAAATCCATTCCTCTGCAGACGTCCAGCATTTTCGCAAAAGGCAGATCGTATGAGAAACGCAATCAAGCGGCAACCGCCCATGGATCGGAAGCGGACGTTTCAGTAGCCCGAGCGTCCCTGGATTCCGGAACCGACAGCCGGACCTCACGCGATCCCAACCGAGGCGATGTGAGGTTTTCCACAGGCCGCCAGTTTAAGTTTCGTCTGGCTCAGCCTTTGCATCTCCAGAATTGAAGCTGCTGTCAACGTGCAGTTGCCCGTTGTGGGCCTACGAGTTCGCGCCAAATCCTTCCTCCCATTTTGGGTGCGGTCTAAATCCGCAAACTCCTGTTCAACCGTCACTGCGCTCGTAGCGAGGCCCGCCTAGACTTCCCAAATGGGGAGCGCGCAAGGGAACGCGTGACTCGTCCAGCACTTCGCCATTGGACAGATGCCAGCTATGAGCGCAATTCCACAACTTCAGTTGAGACATGAGGACTCGGGGGATCGCCCCCAAACCGAACAGCAGTTGCGGGATGCCCACAAGATGGAAGCCATCGGCCGCTTGGTAGGGGGGGTCGCCCACGACTTCAACAACCTGCTAACCGGGATGGTGCTTTGCAGCGAACTGATTCTGGCTGGCTTGGAAGAGAACAACCGTTTACGGCATTTCGCCGAAGAGATCCGCAAGGCAGGGGAACAGGGCGCGGGCCTCATCCAGCAGTTAATGGCGGTAGCACGGCAACGGGCAGTCGAGCCTCGGTTGCTTTGCTTGAATGACGTCGTCTCTGACGTGCGTAATCTGCTAACGCGCCTGATCGGCGAGGACATCGAACTGGTTGCCGAACTCGCGGAGGATCTGGGACTGGTGAAGATGGATCCAGCCCAGGTTCAGCAGATCATCCTGAACCTGGTATTGAACGCGCGCGACGCCATGCCTGACGGCGGCCGAGTCACGCTCAATACCAGGAACTGCGATGGGCCAAAACTAGGACGCGACGGGCACAAACAGTTTTGCGACTCCTGGGTCGCGCTCGCCGTCAGCGACACCGGGTGCGGCATGGACGCCGAAACCCGTTCCCGGCTGTTCGAGCCTTTTTTTACCACTAAGAAGCCGGGACATGGAAATGGACTGGGTCTAGCTACGGTATATCGCATCGTGACTCATGAAGGCGGGGCTATCGGAGTGGAGAGTGAATCCGGAAGAGGCACGCGAGTGGTCGTGCATCTGCCGCGAGTTGAACTGGAATCCCACTCACCCAATGTTCCCCAAGTCTCGGACAAGATCAGCCCGGTTCCGAATCAGAAGATCCGAGGACCGAGAAAAGCTAAAACAGGAAAGGGAAAATCAGTATGACAAGCGCCACTGCCCATGCGTTTAATCCGCCGCAACTCGAAGCGGCCAATTTGTTGAATCTGGTGATCGTCGACGACGAACGCACAGTTCGTGATGTCTGCCGCGAAGTAGCGCAGTCCCTGGGTTTCAATACCATGGTTGCCGAGTCGGCCGAACACACTTACCGCTTACTCGAGGCCCAGGCCATCGATGTGGTCCTGCTCGATCTGAAATTGCCCGGGGCGGGCGGATTAGAGGCATTGCACAAGATCAAGCAGCGCCGCCCCGATGCCGAAATCGTCGTGGTTACCGGTTACGCCACCGTGCAGTCGGCCGTGCAAGCCATGAAAAACGGCGCCTACGACTTCGTGACCAAGCCGTTCACCGTGGACGAACTGAGGCTTCTACTGGAGCGGGTTGCAACCCACTTAAGGCTGAAAACTGAAAACCGCATGTTGCGCGAGAAGATCAAATCAAAGCTGGGGTTCGGCAGCATCGTGGGGCGCGCGGCTGAAATGGAGAAGCTCTACCGGATGATCGCCAAGGCCGCGCTCAGCAACCACCCGGTGTTGATTCTGGGAGAGAGCGGAACCGGAAAGGAAATGGTGGCGCGGTCCATTCACTTCTCGGGCCCATTCCGCGACAAACCGTTCATCCCCGTGGACTGCGGCTCGCTGGTTCCCACGTTGATCGAAAGCGAATTGTTCGGCTACGTGAAAGGTGCTTTCACGGGCGCAGTGCAGGCCAAGGAAGGATTGCTGGCCATGGCCGAGGGCGGCACGGTGTTCCTCGATGAAATTGGAGAGCTGCCCGTGGATCTCCAGGCCAAGCTGCTGCGCGCCATCCAGGAGAAAGAAATCCGCCCGGTGGGCAGCACCAAGCGCACCACCATCAATGTGCGAATCCTGGCGGCGACCAATCGCGATCTGGAACAGGCGGTGGCGCAGGGAATCTTCCGGCGCGACCTGTACTTCCGCCTGAATGTGCTGAACCTCCGGATTCCCGCCTTGCGCGAGCGGCGGCAGGACATCCCGGTGCTGGCAACATACTTCCTGGAACGGATGGCACGAGATTTCGGTCAAGAGCGGACTCTCAGTGACGATGCCATGAAAGCCCTGCTCGCCTACGACTGGCCCGGCAATGTGCGGGAATTGGAGAATTGTTTGCAGCGGGCCTGTGCCATGAACAGCGGCCCTGAAATCCAAGTCCTGGACTTGCCCAGCGCCATCCACGGCGGGAACGGCCACGCCACCATCGAAGCCGATGGTTCCGCCAAGATCATTCCCATCTCGGAACTGGAGAGGAAGACCATCCTCAACACCATTACGCAGCTCAATGGAGACAAGCTCCTGGCAGCGCGGCTGCTGGGCATCGGAAAAACCACGCTCTATCGCAAGCTGAAAGAGTACGATGCCCAAGCCTAGATCTTAACTGGAGGACGGGCGTCCTCGCCCGTCAGTCGGAGCCTGTGTGGTGACGGGCGACTCGCCCGTCCGGGAGCACTGGATCCCCCTCGATTGGAAAAATGCTTCACCTCAAGCGTCGGTGCCACGGCGGAACAAACCGGCGGATTTTCAGCCGCGAAGCGGCGCCAGAATGCAGCCCACGGCGCAAGCCGTGGGTAGAAAGTGCAAAAAAGACAAGCCCCGGAAAGGGGCGAAAGAGCGGTTCTCGCGCACTCTCTTCAGTCCCGACAGGGAACGCTCCGCATTTTCCGATGAAATCGATCCAAATCCGGACCCGGCTTCCCGCAACGGAACACCTACAAGGGGCGGAGTCGCGCAACCCACGTGTTATCAATCGCAGAGTTCTGGCTGGTAACGTGCATTCGCGAGAATATGATTCTGCTGATTACGTCCCTGGCAAAAGCTCAAGAGTGCGCTAAAGCTCTGCAGGAAGTCGCGGCTGAGCCTGTCCAAGTCGCGGCAACTCTGCCCGAAGCGGTGGCACAACTGCAAGCCCACGAATTTTCAGCCGTGGTCCTCGATCAGGTATTGCTGGACGCGCAGCCCGACGAGGTCGAGACAGTTTTGAAACACATGGGAACTGCCATTCCCGTTTTCTCAAACTTTGCCATTTGTGGAACCGAGAGAGTAGCGCGCGAGTTGCGTTCAGCCCTGCACCGGCGCAATCGGGAATCCGTGGTCGCAAGGCAACAAGCCGAACGGGCTCTACGCAGCGAGCTAAAGGATACGATTACGGCGTTGCTCATGTCTTGTGAAATGGCACTCGACGTACCCAATCTTCCCTTGTTTGCCGAGACCAAGATGCGCGCCGTGGACGCCCTGGCGAAAGAGATGCGCACAAAGCTGGGGTGACGTCCCGAGGCAGATTTTGGGTGGCGCAGCGCTTTCAGCGTGTGCGTTAGAACTAGAATTTCAACGACGCGGTGGAGCAAAGCTCCACGCTTTTAGCCGCGAAGCGGCGTAAGAATGCAGCCGACGGCGTGAGCCGTGGGGAAAAGTGGGAAACATACAAGCTCCAGCGGGGCGAAAGACCAGTTCTCACCCACACACTTTCAGCGCCGCGGTGACTTTATAGCTCTTGAGGTAACGACGCAACAAAGACGAGTTCTTCCCCAACCTGGTCCTGGTGGTTAGCGGTCCGGCTTCAGTTGAGGTTTTCGAAGATGCCCGCCGCTCCCATGCCGCCGCCCACGCACATGGTCACTAGGCCGTACCTCGCGTTGCGACGCTTGAGCTCGCGGATGATCGTTGCCGTCACCTTTGCGCCCGTACAGCCCAACGGATGGCCAAGCGCAATCGCTCCGCCGTTCGGATTCACCCGCTCGGGATCGAGACCCGCCTCTTTGATTACGGCCAGCGACTGCGCCGCGAAGGCTTCGTTTAGCTCGATCACATCAATGTCCGCCAGTCTGAGCCCGGCCATCTTAAGCGCTTTGGGGATCGCGAATACCGGACCCAGCCCCATTTCTTCCGGCTTGTATCCAGCCGTGGCAAAGCATACATAGCGCGCCAGCGGCTTGATGCCCAACTGCTGGGCGCGATCGGCGGACATAACCACGGATGCGGCCGCGCCGTCCGACATCTGCGAGGAATTGCCCGCGGTTACTGTGCCCTTTACGTGGAACGCGGGTTTCAGCGCGAGCAGAGCTTCGAGCGAAGTGTCGGCCCGCGGGCCCTCGTCCACTTTGAAGATGATCTCCTGTCGCTTCGGCTTCGAGCCGTTGGGCGTAGTGAAGCTCACTGGCACCGGGACAGTTTCTTCTACGAACTTGCCGGCCTGAATTGCGGCCAGCGCTTTCTGATGGCTGCGCAGCGAGAATTCGTCCGCCGCCTCACGCGTGATGCCGAAACGCTGCGCCAGTCTCTCAGCCGTCAGACCCATCGAAAGATATGCGTCGGGATAGTGATCCACCAGCCAGGGATTAGGCGAAATCTTGTGACCACCCATCGGAATCATCGACATGGATTCCGTGCCCCCGGCGACCACGATCTCCGCACCTCCGCTCACAATGCGCTCGGCCGCG
The DNA here is from genome assembly GCA_035601775.1 of Terriglobales bacterium. Classification (GTDB taxonomy): domain Bacteria; phylum Acidobacteriota; class Terriglobia; order Terriglobales; family Acidobacteriaceae; genus JABDBE01. The sequence goes on from DATNNO010000125.1 coordinate 16,650, forward strand.
AGCGCAATAGCCTGCAAGCCGGACGAGCAAAAGCGGTTGATGGTAAGCGCCGAGACCTCGACCGGCAAGCCCGCCCGCAGCGAGGCGATGCGCGCCACGTTCATGCCTTGTTCAGCCTCGGGCATGGCGCAACCTAGGATCACGTCTTCGATTTCCTTGGCGTCAACCTGCGGCACACGTTCGAGCGCACCCTTGATGGCAACCGCGGCCAGTTCATCAGGACGCGTAGCCCGGAGCGTGCCTTTGAAGGCGCGTCCCACGGGCGTGCGGACCGAAGAGACGATAACAACTTCACGCATAGGAACTCCTAACCCAATTGTAGATGGAGGAGGGCTGATTTTCGATTCATATCTGGAGCGCAGCGGATAGGTCTTGCGATCGCATGACTCTGTAGCGCAGCGGATTGGTTTTGGGAGGGCATGACTTCAGTCATGCCGCATGACCCACATCAACTCCGCGGCTTCAGCCGCTGAGGAATCTCGCTCTGCACGTACCCGAAGACCCCTAGATCAGCCGAAACCTAGGCCAGAGGAATCTGCGCCCGCTCGTGTGGCGCGGGCGACAACCCCCGTGCCCGAGCCGGCTCACGTGTGAGGCTCGATCAGTACAACGACGGACGGGAGGATCCTCCCAGGAGCGCCGTGTTGACCGTGGCGATGGTATGGTGACCCTCGTTGCCGCCCCAGGCAAATAATAGAAAGACCTGGGGAAAGCCGCCTGCTCTTAGCGTGATCCCAGTCGCAAAGCTGTGCTTAAGATTTTGAAAATCAACATCGCCCCGGGTCAGCGCCACCTTGCCCTGGTCCGCCATGAAGGTGAAACCCAGGGGGCCCCAGAGGGAGTGCTCAAAACTTTCCCGCAAGAGCAACAGGTTCGGCCCGCGAAAGCGATAGTCCGCGTAGCTGCTCAATGCGGGACTGCCGTTGATGTCCGAACCTCCCAGCGTGGGTTGAAAGTAGAACGGCACGACGCTCCCGGCGGAAGCCATCGACTCCGAAATTAACAGACGCATTCCGATCGTTCCGTTGCGGTTTCGCGAGTAGGAAACCGGCGGGCACTTTTCGGCTCCCACGGCTTGCGCGCACTCATCGGGTCCGTTTGTGTCCTTGGGCTTCACCGATTGCGAGTGTCCGTATAGAGGGACCTCATGGTCGAGATCAACCGTCCACCGGCGAAAGGAATACGTGGAATCCGAGGGCGCAAAAAACTGCTGAAAGTTGACCAGATAGTTGAACTGAAGGTGGTCGTTGAACAGCACGGGCTTGAGCCGGATTCCCTCGCCCAGTTGTACGAACCCGGGCTGAGTAGCCAGTCCGGGCGCGCTGGCGTTGGTATAAACCTGTTCGATGGAAGGAGTCGATGCTCCGTGATTCCCTCGAAGGTTGACGAAGCGGCCGTTGACCTCACCAAGGAGCGAAAGATTTAGACTGCGGATGGCCGGCCACTCGGTAACCGGCTTGATGACGTTCGCTCCAATGATCGTATGTTGCATGCCGAAGACGGTCTTCCCCGACTCTAATGTCGAAGGACCAACGCCGAAGAACGATAGCTGGTTCAGCGAAATAGCCTGAGCGTAAATGTTGAAGACGGTATAGGGGTGAACCGCCAAGTTGCTTTTCGCGGGCTTTCCAGTGGGGTTGGTGACGACGATGATGTGCTGAACCGGCGTGTGGATGAGCTTCATGTATCCACCAGCGCGCCACGAACCGCTGGTGGCTCCTACGGCATCGAAGTCCCAACTCAACCGCCAGCTCTCGTTGGGAGTGTAGTGCGTGACAAACGCCAGGCCGAATCCGAAACCGTTTTGCGGCGCGATACTGCCGAGCGCCAGGTGCAGCGGATGATCCGTGGCCAATTCCTCAGCGCAGCCGAAGAATGTCTTGAAGCTAAAAGTCCCGCAGCTCTCCTTGATGTGTTCGCTTTCGCGCCGGAAGTCTGCCTGTAGCTGGTTCTCCCGTGGCGCGGCTGAACCGCTTTCCTGGGCCAAGGCTGATCCGCCTGCCAGCAAGAGAACGATCAAGAAACTCCGTCGCATGTGTACTCCTTTACGACTTCTTCCTATTCGGATTAGCATCGCTTTTGCGCTTCGGCTTTGTTTTGGCTTTTGTTCCGCCACCAGACTTGCGCTCGCTCATGGCCGCGATGTCGAACCGTCTGGCGCCTTCCGGATGCAACTCCCGTGTAACTCGCTCGATGTATTCCGCAGCTTCACCTTCGGTTCTGATCTTGTTGATGTAAATGTTTGTTTGTTGGCGAACCGGAAGTCGGAATTCTGCCTGTTGCAGATGGAGGACTTGGTTCTTCAGCAGAGCCGACACCGGCCTATTCTTGTTGAAGGCACTTCTTGGTGGCTTGGGGACTTTGATTACAGCCATGGAACACCAACCTTCGAGGGCGGCACAGCCGCGCCTATCTACTGAAATTCAGGTCCATCAGTTCTCATAACTGGTAGTGAAAGCAGATCAAGAAACGTTTCAGCACTCTTCTCCCGCGGCGAACGCTGATCGTAGTCTCCGAGGAAGAACTTCGTCACCGTTGCCGGAATCGAAGCATGCTCGAAGGTGCGCCCGCTCACCACGGTCCCTTTCGGAATCCAGGGTGAAACCAGAATGGCGGGCACCCGCACGCCCAGCCGATCAAACTCAAATGCTCTTCCTGTACCGGTATCGTTGGGCTGCGCTATGAATCCATCCTTAGTGCAGGCGGGCGGCGGAACATGGTCGTAGATGCCGCCGTGCTCGTCGTACACGACGAGCAGGGCTGTGCTTCTCCACAACGTTGAGTTCTGTTTGATAGCGTTGTAGACCGAGGCAATGAAGAGTTCTCCGGCCTGCACGTGATGGTCCGGATGCTGATCGGACGCCAATATCGCGCCGCTGTCCCCGTCGTGGTCATTGTAGTTCGGCTCGACAAAAGAATAGTCCGGGAGAGTGCCGGACTGGCAGTCAGCCAGGAACTGATCGTATGTACCAAACAGGTTTGGCTGGTGCTGCAGCAGGTTCACGATTTCCATCGTCGAACTGGCCTGGTCGAAATAGTAGATCTTCGCCGTGTGTGCCGGATTGGCGTTAATCATGCGCTCATAAATGCTTTTGTAAGGTTCCTTCACGTAGAAAACGTCCATGCTTACCTGGCCGAAGGAAGTGCCGTAGTGAGCGAACGCGCGATTGCAGATGGTCGGGCCCGGAATGGAGCCGAACCATCCATTGAACACCGCGAACTCGGTTGCCAGCGTTGTCAGTACCGGCAACTTGTCGGGAGTGAAGTAGTACATAATCTTCCGGGAGTGGTTCACATCGTGCTGCTGCTGGAAGTAGCTTTTGACGAATCCCTGCATGTTGGCAACGCGGTTCGCGCTGTTGTCCCCGTTGAAAATCTGAATGTCGACGGCCGGGAAATGATGATCTGGATCGGGATCAAGCTGGCTCTGAAATTCCGCCTGCGGCTGCACTTTCACCCCCGCGCCCGTAATATCGAGGTTGCTTTCATTCCCCGTCAAACCGTCGATGCGCGGGTCCTTCGCCTTCAATGCGCCCAGCATGTGATCGAACGACCGGTTCTCCATCATTAGAACGACGATATGTTTCAGGCTGTCTAGTCCTGGCGGCATAGGTATGTTTACTCCCGGTTTTCAAATGTTGCGTTCCATTCGCCAACTCCAAATGGGGTAGTGAACTTCAGAGACGAAACGTTACAGGGGATTGGTCCAGGATGCGAGCGGTTGGACCTCAGGCGGAAATCTTGTCAATAGGCAAAAGTTACACGATCGGCCTTAACTCCTTGCATCTAATCCAAATATAATTCCAGCAAACATGTCATAGTTGCCTATTTCAGGTTGATATAATAGAACCAGACAGTCACAGAAAGGGACGCGGCCTCTCCAGGCCGCGTTTTTTATTGCCCCTATGAAATTCAAGAATACGATTGAACATTGCAAACGTCGCGGCGAGTGGGCCGAGCTGCAGTTTATGGCCAAGGCTTCAAAACAAGGTTTCCGGGTCTTCCGCCCCTGGGGAGACTCCGCCCGTTACGACGTGGTCGTCGAAACCCGCGGCCGATTCATCCGCGTCCAGGTCAAATCCACCACCTGCCAGAGATTCCAAGGACGACGCCAAGGATTCTATGTCTGTAGCGCCAGGCCGAGCACCAGCCGAAAGGTCTACAGACGAGGCGAGTTCGACTTCCTGGCCATCTACGTCATCCCCGAAGATCTGTGGTACATCCTCCCCGCAAAACTCATAGTGGGCGGCAAAAGGAGCACAGTTCACCTCTTCACCGCCAGCCCCCAAAGCCGCTACCTCCCCTACAAAGAAGCCTGGGACCTACTCCGCAACCACCGCCGCCGCACAACCTAGACCAGATAAGGGACGCGACGTCCCGAATCCCGACGCGGCTATCTGTTTCACAATGATTTGCTGGAGTCATTCACAATATGGTACTATAGATGTGTTCATAATACTTGCTTGGATACGAACACAACTGTGGTGTCAAAAGTTGGCACTGAGGAGAACAAGATTCGAGGAGGAAATATGGCCACCACACAACCCGAATCACGTACGACGACGGTTCGCTTGCCTCGTCGTGTTTACGACGAGGCTAAGCGCGTCGTGATCAAGGAGAGCGAGGGTGCGACCCGCGTTAGTCTGAATGATTTGATCGTAGCCGCGATCACGACCTATCTGAAGGTGTACAAACGTCGGCAGATCGACGCGGCCTTTGCTGGTATGGCCGGGGACGCGGATTATCAAAAGGAGGCGAACTTGCTCGCCGAGGAGTTTGAATACAGCGATTGGGAAGCCATCAAGCTGGGGGAACATGACTCGGGGAAGACGACCTGATTGGAGAGCCAGAACATGCTGCAAGTTCTTCGCGGTGACGTGTTCCGAGCCGATTTAGAACCGGTGCAAGGTTCCGAGCAAGGCGGAACGCGTCCCGTGGTCGTGGTTAGTCGAGATGCTCTCAATAAATTTAGCCCTGTCGTGGTGGTCTGTTCGATCACCGACGCAGCCAACAAAAAGAGGGTCTATCCCAGTCACGTCCGAGTGGCATCGGGAGCCGGAGGCTTAACCATCGACTCAATTGTTGTATGCGAGCAGATCAGGGCCATCAGCAAGACGAGGCTCAAACACCAGTTGGGAAAGTTCGATAAGAACGTGCTCACCAGCATCGAAGCTGCACTTAAGATCACCCTCGACCTACCCTGACCTGCGATAGCGAAGACTTGAACTTGCACACCACGCTGTCGGATGGGGCCGCTACTGTCAGGCCGTAACAGGGTTTTCGAGCGTAATGGCTGAAGGGCGAACAAACGGCCCAAAGTTGTGTAAAGGCTGTTAACGGCAATTGAGGAGTCATGGCTTGGCAGTGGCAGTTTTTTTGGGTGCTTTATTTGTAAGATCGCATCCGGCCGCGCGTTAACCGTACGTGAGCTCGGTGCTCTGTCCGACTTCGATGATATAGCCGTCAGGATCGCGGATGTAGCAGCGCGTCTCGCCGTACTTGGGTATTGGTTCCGTGATGAACTCCGCTCCTCGACTTTTCCATAATTTGTAGCACGCTTGAATATCCGCAACCCGGAAATTCATAAAGCTGTTGATGTGATTCGGGTCGGGGACGCTGAGCGTTACCGTCGGCTTATCCGGGGTCGGCCCGCCGCCAACGTTCAGAATCATCCAGATATTCGCAAGCTGAAGGTACGCAGGCGCGTTGCCGTCACCCAGGCTCAGAATGCGAGCGCCGAAGACCTTTTCGTAGTAGCGAGCCGATCGTTCGATATCGGCGACGGTGAGAAATTGCGCGATGCTGACCCCCTCTCGCGGGGGCATCTCATAGCTCTTCTGGTCAATTTGTACGTTGCTCATTGACGTCTCCTATTCCGATAAACAAATGCTCATTCGCTGATTCTGGTTCTTTCGTATTCATGCCTGCTGCCGATTAAGCCTGACGAGAAAAGGTAAAGCAATTGGACGAAGGTATTGCGCGATACTTCATATCTCAGTCTCGAGAAGCTTAACCAGGTTCCCGATGCGGTCGAAGACCTCGTCAAAACTGACCACTGTCACTCCGCCCAACCTCTCCCGGAAGCGTTCGAATGATCGCTTTTGAACGTCATCAATAAGGTCACGTGCGCAGCATCCAACGATGACCAAGCAGCGGGGCTCCCCTCTAGATATTTCGGTGCCTTGCCCCTGCTGGAGCGTGTGAACCTCACGCATCAGCGATTCGCGATACTCAAGCACTTGCGATATCGCGCCTCCGAGCTCATGAGAGGGCGGAAATACTTGTCTGTACTTCGGCCCTAGGAGAGCAGTCTTAGGGGTCTTGATCTCAACTAGGACGGCCGTTCCAGTTGTGGGTACTCGACACAGGAAGTCCGCTAGATTGCCGTGTCGATTATCAATTCGTTTCCCGCCGACGTATGCCTTTTCTTTGATTACGACGACTGGGTACGCAAACAGCTGAGACAGCACAAAGGAGTGCTTTGCCAGAAGATCTTGCCAGAACTCCTCTTTAGGGTTCTCGGAGTTGTCGTTCCACATCTTGAGTACGGCCCGCAGGTTTGCCAGGCCAACCAATGCGTTGAGCTCCGGCAGTTCAGCGTCCCCAGTTGCCGAGTTGTCTTCAGTTGGAGTACGGTTGGCCAGCCAATGAAGCACACGGCGGAGAGTCTTAATCGCATTCTCCCGGTTTGCCGAAAGAAAGTCGTTCAGCTCTGCCTCGCTAAGCTGGAGCAGTTTAGCCAGGTGCTGTTCGATCTTAACTAGCTCGAGGCGACCCTGCGGCACCCCCTCCGCCCGATGCAGTCGGTACAACGCTCCCAAGCTATGCAGCAGGGGGAGCAACTCGCCTGATTTGATTTCGAGCTGATACTGATCTCCCTTCTTGAACGAAGAGAGGGGTTTTGTTTCGAAATCCTCCCACCGCTCTGCTTTGCCCTTCCGCATGTAAAGGAAGGTCCCTCGGACGCAGGCGGCAGGACTGGACGGATTGTCTACGATCTCAGGTCGGAACACGAGCCGGGTCCGGTCCCCTTCACGAACGATTATGTCGGATGAGACTGCATGGTGGCGCGACGTTGAATGAATCTCGATCTTTTCCATGATCACCTCAACTATAGATGACGCGGATAAGCACCATCGAAGGTGGGCAACCGCCTCCGAGCTCCCTACTACGAATCACTCCCCTCCTCTCCAAAACGGCTCGATCCAAGTTTCTTTGTGCTGACTATAATTCGGCCCGCACGCCTGATCTCGCCAAAAGCCGCGGACCCAGTGACCACGCGGTGACGCGTGCGTCCCGCCAAGTGGCTGCGACTCCCGCCTCAGCCTGTAATCCTTGCCGATTGTGTTGGGGGTCCAAAACGCCTTGATGGAGTGCCGTTTGCTGTGAACCAGCTTGACCAATGAACCCACTGAAACTAACTCGGGTCTGGCGAGCATCAGTCGAAGTGTATTGAACACCAAATGCGCGACGCGAGCCATGAAATGCTTGCCGTATGTTGTGATGTCGTGTTGGAACTCTGTTTGGAGGGGTGTATTCGGCGTGTCCTGAATCGTGGCATCAAGTTGTGCGATGTCGAGGGGTTGCTCCCACGGATGCGACCAATTCAGAAGAAGACCGTTCAACATTCCGGCGAAAACACTAAAATCGCCACGTCCCGCTATGGTTTCGATAGCAGCGGGGTTGATGCTCGGAACCTCCTCACGCATCGCGGCTCGTGCGTACGACGCGCAAACAACATCGATCGCCTCACTCTGATAGGTCAACGAGCCTTTGGGCAACATGAAGACGGCTGCTTCGAACGGCAACTTCATCGTCGTAAGATCGAGCGTGACTGGCAACGTGGTGAATTTGAGTGCTTCTGTAATTTCACGAGTAAGCCAGAAGATCGGGACGCGATAGGCTGCCAGCCGCGACGCCCAGATCGCCTCAACCGTTTCGTTGAAGTGCTGATACAGGCGCACCTCCGGTTGTTCGATCTTGAATGCAACGCTCAACAGAAAATAACCGACGAGCTTGGCCGAGTGGTATTCGCCGCCATCAACGCCCTCGTACATTTTCGGGTAGCACTTCGCCCACAATTCCGGTCGCGCGTCGGCCAGCTCATCGAGTTTATGCCTCAGGTCGTCGGGAAAAGTCGTCGACATAGCTGAATTTTACGTCGCGCCGGGCTCCGTCTGCTCTGACGAAGCCGACAAGAATGGAGCAGCTGTCGATTTTCGGTCTCCCGGTGGGTGGCCACCCGCCCTAGCCTGCTTTCTTCTTACGCTTCACCCGATAGCTTATGGCTGCGGGAATCCGAACATCAGCCACGACTGATTAGCTACCCAAGTCGGGTACAGCTCCGTCATCTGATCGAACAGCTCATGGTCGGAGGTCGCGGTTTTCTGCACCCGATCGAAGTCCTGCAGGTAACGCTTGGTGTCTTGGATCGTCGAGGGAAAGTCGGGCGCGCCAGGCTTCTTGTGACCGGCCAAGCTATAATGTCGTGTCGGCCTGTGGAATCACCGGCTTTGCTGGCATCCGTTACCTAGCTTCGGCAATGGGGAACTTTTGCCTTGGGGGAGCCGTATCTGATGACGTGCCCCGATGGGCCTGGTGTATCAAAGCGGAGTGGCCGAGGCAAAGGCGATGAATCGCAAGAGGTTCCCTGCCGACCGTTCAAGAAATTGACAGGGGAGCCATGAGTACCTGATTCATGAGCACATTGAAAAAAATTGCGATTGGTGCCGGAGCGCTGGTATTGCTGTCCGCCATCGTCGGTTTCACCGTCTACCAGAGCCACAAGAATGTGGTCACGGTACAGACGGGCAAGGCCCAGCGGATGGATCTGGTTGCGGTGGTAAGCGCATCCGGCGAGATCAAGCCGAAGACCTATGTGAATATTGGCGCCAATGCTTTCGGCAAGATCACCAACCTCTACGTCAAAGAAGGCGATCGGGTAAAGCGCGGACAGATGCTGGCGCAACTCGAGAACGTGCAACCCGCGGCGGATATGAATGCGACGCAAGCGTCGCTCGAAGCGGCGCGTACCGACGCGTTGGCCGCGGAGGCTGCGTTGAATACCGCGATGGCTGATCTCAATCGCGCGAAGTCGGACGCGGAGCGTTCGGACCTTGACTGGACCCGCGCCCAAGGTCTGTACAAAGACGCGTTGATCGCCAAGTCGGATTACGACATGCAGAAAGCGGCTCACCAAACCGCCGTCGCCGGACTGGCACAGGCACAAGCCCGGGTGGCGCAGGCAAAGGCGCAGAAGGATTCCGCCGATCGGCATATCGGACTGGCCGGCGCCAATCTGACCCACGCCGCCGATGTTTTGAAAAAGACTACCTATCAGGCTCCGTTTGACGGCGTGATCACGAATTTGCCGGTGCGCGAAGGGGAAACCGTCGTCATCGGAATCCAGAATTCACCAGGCAGCACCCTGATGACGCTGGCCGACATGTCGGTGATCACCGCCGAGGTCAAGGTCGATGAGACCGATATCGTGAATGTGCAAATGGGTCAGGCGGCACAAGTGACCATCGATGCCATCCCCAAAAAAACCTTCAAAGCGGTGGTGACGGAAATCGGGGATAACGCGATTGTGCGCTCGACCGGCGTGTCCACGTCACAACAGACAACGACCAGCCAGGAAGCCAAAGATTTTAAAGTAGTCGTGACCCTGCAGGAACCACCCGAGGGTCTCCGCCCGGGTCTTTCTGCCACCGCCAAGATCACAACCGCAACCCGAGGAAACGCGCTCACCATTCCGATCCAGGCGCTAACGGTTCGCCGTCAGTCGGACCTGGTGCCTAAGGATGAAAAGGGTTCGGTGCAAGCGGCCGCGCCCCCAATGGACCCGTCGAAAGAGAAGGAGAAAGACAAGCAGGAGATTCAAGGCGTATTCATACTGCGCAACCACAAAGCCGAATTCGTGCCGGTCGACACCGGAATCGCGGGCACAACCGATATCGAAGTGATAAAAGGACTACAAGAGGGCGACGAAATCGTCACCGGCAGCTATAAGGTGCTGCGCACCCTGCGGCCGAGCAGCAGCGTAAAAGTAGATAACGCAGCTCCCAAGAAAGAGGAAGAAACTAGCTGATGCTGGTTTCACAAGTTGATGTTGTGGGAGGGCATGGCTTCAAAGGTTGCGGAAAAACTCGGGATTCGGATCCCTGAGGTAACCTTCGCAGCGATGGTTCGTCCAATGGAAAGCCGTCGAAGGTAGCAGCAAAGATCGGAGCGCGGGCAAGTGTCCGAAGAGGAAACGGAGAAAAGAATGGCGACCGCAGAAGTAATAAACATCGCGCAACCCGCAGTGTCCTCCTCCCCTGAAACCTTCATGATTTGCACTTTGGACCTTTGGAAGACTTACGATATGGGTTCGGAGCAGCAGGTGCATGCGTTGCGGGGCATCAATTTGAACATCCGGCGCAACGAGTACGTCGCGATCATGGGCCCGAGCGGGTCGGGCAAGTCCACGTTGATGAACCTGATTGGCTGCTTGGATACGCCCAGCAAAGGCCAGTACTGGCTGAACAATCAGCAAGTCAGCGAACTGGATGATGACGAACTGGCCCGCATCCGCAACAAGGAAATTGGTTTCGTGTTTCAGACTTTCAACCTGCTGGCGCGCGCCACCGCACTACACAACGTGGAACTGCCATTGATCTACGCCGGCGTGCCCGCTGACGAACGGGTGGAGCGTGCCAAGGCGGCCTTGGCCTCCGTGGGCATGGCAGAGCGCATGATGCACAAGCCCAATGAACTTTCCGGAGGCCAGCGGCAGAGAGTGGCCATTGCGCGAGCGCTGGTAAATCGTCCGTCGATCATTCTCGCCGACGAGCCCACCGGGAACCTGGACTCACAAACCGGCAACGAAATCATGGCCGTGCTGGATCGCCTGCAGGCCCAGGGAAACACAATTGTCCTAGTCACCCACGAGCACGACATCGCGGAGTACGCGCACCGTGTCGTGCATATTAAAGATGGCGTGGTGGAGCGGGACGAGATGAAGAGATAATGCAGGTATCAGCTTTCATCCGTCAGCTATCAGCTATCAACCGATGATGCGAAGCGCCCAGCCCAGTCGCTGGGCGTTGTTGTTGTGGTTGCAGGAGATACCCAACCTTTCGGGGCGGAATTTCCGCCAAGTACTCACTGAAACAAAAGCGGTTAGCCCGCCCAGGCTTTCTTGGCTCACTGGTGGCGCAACTTCTTCGAGTGCCAAGGGTTCCAAAGGTATAAATTGAGGAGTAGCCATGAAACAATTTGGAATCGCGATAGTTCTGGCGCTGGGCTTGGTGCTCGCCGCGTGTGGCGGTGGAAATTCGAGTAGTTCCGCCACCGTTACGGGCAATTGGACGGCAACGCTGACGAACACAGATGGCACGCCTGCTCTCTTCGGGTTCACGACATCCCTGACGCAAAGCAGCGGCACGGTGGTGACCGGCACCAATCTCAGTTTCACGACATCAAACACCTGCTTTACTTCAGGAGGGTCACAGACCGGATCGTTCGTTCTGAGCGGGAACTTCAATGGAAATATCACGGGCACATTCCAATTGACCATCACGTCCGGAACGCCCCCCGGTAACACGCTTACTCTGCAGCAGGGGATGGTGAACAACAATACGATCAGCGGTACGTGGACCTTAACCGGGACCGGGGGATGCACGGGAGCAGGGAACTTTACGATGACGAAGGTGTAACGGAATGCCTCTTCCAATGCTAAAAGAGTATTGAGAAGTGGCATTTTCACCTCAAGCCAGCGGGAGCCTGCGAAAAACTCGCTCGACTGAAATTCTTTACCTCAGGGGGCTGAAGCCCGCATTCATTCGAGGGCGGTTGTCGCAGCACCGAAAGTGTGTGATTGAGAATACCCTTTCGCCCCGCTGGGGCTTGTCTGCACTACGGAGTTTCCCCACAGCTTACGCCGTGGGTTCCATTCCGACGCCGCTTCGTGGCTAAAAGCATGGAGCTTTGTTCCACCGTGTCGCCAAAATTCTAGTCTTCACGCACGCTCTGAAAAGCGCTGCGCCGCCTGAAGTCCGCTCTGCTCCGCTTGGACCGGCGGGGACGTCGGCCCCTACTCAGATCTTGAGCTAGCACGCAGATTTCTGAATCGCTGTTCCACCAAGGATCTGTTTCTTTTTCGCAACATTCCAGGCCGTAAACCCGCTTCGCACTTGCTTTGTGCCGGGCATGCGCTACAATGCCTGTTCTCGAAAGTGGCCTCTTTGGGGCGCCATTTTCAGGTATCTCGCTGGTATCTTGATGGTTATCTATGAGCGACTTATCTTGTCGGCCATTCGGAGAAATAGCACTAGACTAGATGCGAAGTTGGATCAATGATTTGGCGTGGGAGGAGAGAATCATCATGAGACTGAGAATGATCCTGGCTGCTTTTGTTCTTCTGTCGGCAACGGCGCTGGTTGCCCAGACGTTTCGCGGAACCATTCTGGGAACGATCACGGACGCTTCGGGTGCAGTGCTTCCCGGCGCTTCGGTCAAAGTGCACAACGCGAACACCGGCCTGGATCGAGCCACCCAGACCAGCGCGGACGGCAGCTACGCCGTGTCCGAGCTTCAGATCGGGACCTACACCGTCACGGTTTCGCAGAGCGGATTTCAGACCTCGGTAACCAACACCGTCACAGTGGACGTCGGCGGGGAGCGCCGCGTGGATGTTTCGCTCAAGCCCGGACAAGTGACGGAGCGGGTGGAGGTTTCGGGCGAGAGCCTGCCCCAGGTGGAGACCACGACGAATGACCTGGGCGGCATACTCACCAGCCAGACGGTGGAAAACCTTCCGGTCAACGGCCGAGACTACACCAAGCTGATCTACCTCAACCCGGGCGTAGCAGGTTCCCCCGACCAGATTTCGGATTCTCCTGGATCATTCGGCGAGTTCTCGATGAACGGGGCTCGCGGGCGCTCGAACAATTATCTGCTCGACGGAACGGACATGAACGACGGCTACCGTAACGATCCGGCGATCAACGAGGCCGGTGTTTTCGGCACTCCGTCGACCATTCTGCCGATCGATGCAGTGGCGGAAGTGCGTGTGATTTCGAACTTTGAGCCGGAGTACGGGAGGAATGCCGGGGCGGTGGTGAACATCGTCACCAAGAGCGGGACGAATGCTTTCCACGGCACGGCGGCCGAATACTTCCGGAATGACGCGCTGGACGCTCGCAATTATTTCAACCCGGTCAAGAACGCAAACGGGACCTCGAATCCGAAGGCCCCGTTCCACAATAACCAGTATGGCGCCTCGTTAGGCGGACCGATCATCAAGGACAAGACCTTCTTCTACCTGGACTACGAGGGCCAGCAAGAGCCAGTGGGAGTCGTGACTCTAGCCAGCGTACCCACGGGCAGTGGGGCTGGTGGTGCGTTGAGCCCGAGCGATGCCACGAACCCGGTCATCGCCTCCCTAATCGCGCGCAATCCCTGGCCAGCACCAAACCTCGGTGGCGGCACCGCTTCCGTGGTTTCCCCTTCCTTTAACCGGCTGACTAGTATGATCGCGAAAATCGATCACAGTTTTAATACGAACAACATTCTTACGGGCCGGTATTTCTTCGGCGATAGTGTCCAGTCGTTTCCACTGGCCCTGACAGCTAGCGGCGGTCAGTTGCCGGGATTCAACACGTATACGCCCACCCGAGTGCAGTTGGTTTCTCTTTCTTACGTGCACACGATCGGATCGAACAAAGTGAATGAGCTACGGTTTGGGTGGAACCGGTTCGCAGAGGGATTTTTCCCGGCGGATCAGAGTTTTCATCCGAGTTCGATTGGACTTAATACGGGACCCGGTGCTGCGAACGACGGTCTCCCCATCATCCTTGTGAGCGGGGTGGCTCAACTCGGTGCGACTAGCAGCGTTCCGCGTCACCGCGTGGATAGCAACGATCAAGTGATTGACAACTTCTCCTGGAAGGCCGGGAAGCACGATGTGAAATTCGGCGTCGACTACCACCGGACCACCGTGCAGCAGTATTTCGACAAGTACTTCCGCGGCAGACTGAAATTCAACAGTCTCGCGGATTTCCTCTCGGGTACGGTGGACAGCGGTTTCCAATACTTCGGAGATTCAACCCGGCACACATTCGAGAACAACTTTGGTTTCTACGTCCAGGACAATTATCGGCTCACACAGCGGCTAACGTTGAATTATGGGTTGCGCTGGGACTACTTCGGTGTGGTGGGCGAGAAGAACAACCTGATGAGCAACATCACCAGCCTCTCTCCGGCAGCCGGGACGGGCACATTCACACTAACGCAGGTGGGACAGCCGGGGTTGAGCAGCCTGTATAACCCGGACAAGAAGGATTTTGCCCCGCGCGTGAGCATCGCGTGGGACGTCACCGGAAAGGGAAAGACGGTGGTCCGCGCCGGATACGGCATCTTCTTTGACTCCTTCTCCCAGGACATGGTTCTGGGCCATTTGCCGTACGCGCCTTTCTTTGATCCTGGACCGGCCTATAACAACGTCGGACCGGCTCCAATTCTCTCGACGGGTGTCGTGGGTGGGCCCATTGTGGCCGGCAGTCCTGTATACGCACCCACAACTACTTGCAGTTATGAGTGTGATGCTTTCGGCTTCGACCGCAATATCAAGACGCCGTACATGGAGAACTACAACCTGAACTTCCAGCAGCAGATCTCGAGCAAGACGGTCCTGCAGATCGGATATGTGGGATCGCAAGGCCATCGGTTGTGGCGGTTCTTCGATCTCGGGCAACCGAGCACGGCGCAAATTAACAACTGCGATCTGGGGATCTCGGGCGGAGCGAGCTGTGGTACCTTCCAGGACTTCGGCAGTGGGGCGCGTCCACTCGCAGGCAACCCTTACGGGGCGTATTACGTGTTACAGGAGAACTCGACCGGCAAGTCCAATTACAACTCCTTGCAGACCAGCTTCCGGGTGAATGGATGGCGCGGGGTCACGTCAATCGTGAACTATGTATGGTCGAAATCGCTGGATAATTCGAGCGACGGCGAGGACTTTGAGCCAAATGCGGCACAGCCTAATGACAGTACCCGGCCCAACCTCGAGTATGGGCCTTCGAACTTCAACGTGCCCCACCGGTTCACCTGGATTTTTGCCTACGACCTGCCCACGATGGGGGGGGACATGCGACGGCTGAAGAATGGCTGGGGTATGAACAGCTCAGTGACGTTGCAGAGCGGCCAGCCATTCCAACTGAACTACAACTTCCAGGATGATTACAGTGGCAGTGGCAACGCCTTCGACCGGCCGGACGTAGTCGGACCGATTGTGTACCATCCAAGAACGCCGCTGAACTACTTGGACATGAGCTCGTTTGCGATCCCGTGCACTATCTCCGCAGCCGCACAAGCTGCGCCAACGGGCACGGCGGCTGACTGCGTACCCGGTACCCGGCACTTCGGAAACCTTGGGCGCGACTCTCTGCATGGCCCCACATTTAAACAATGGGACCTGGCGATCTATAAGACCACTGCAATCACGGAGCGGCTGAGCATGCAGCTCCGGGCTGAATTCTTCAACGTGCTCAACCATCCGAACTTCGCGAATCCGTTCTTGCCGGCGTTCATTGCGGACGCGGGAGCCGGCGGGTTCCATGTCGTCAACGGCCGCGAGGTCTCCGGCGCGACTGGCGGTTATCCGATCACTGCTACGGGCGACGTGGGTATCGGCAACCCGTTCCTGGGTGGCGGCGGACCTCGGGGTATTCAGTTGGCGGCGAAGTTCACCTTCTAGCTAGCCGGTAAGATTGCTTTCTGGCTCCTCCTGTTGGTGCAGGAGGAGCTTTTTGATTTTGACGGGGAGGTGACAGGGAGGTTGGTGGTGGGGCAGCGGCCGAAGCCGGACTTATTTTTAGCGACTTATTGGCACGACTGAAGTCATGCCCTTCCCAGAAAACGCACGAGAATCCGAGTTGTTCCGCAGCCTGTGAAGTCGAGCCCCTGATACGAATCCTTTCCGAGCTTTGCTCGGCGCCCCGGACGGGGCGTCCGGGGCTACGTGTTCATGGAACAGGTACGGCAGCTTGAAGGGGGTAAGCAGCGCATCAGTGTAGTTGCTGCACTTCTCCGATGGGAACAATCTTTGTGTCGGTGCGGAACTTCTTGTAGTCGCGGTAGGTGATGTCGTCTTCGACATTGAAGTTTTTCAGCAGGGCGAGGCGCACGTCGATCTTCACGGCGATGTGTTGCGGCAGCCAGACTTCGTCGTTGACGCGAGTCTGCTCGATGATGATGCGCGAGCCCTTGTGGATACGCGCCAGAAACAGGCCGAAGGAAACCGTGTCAATGCACTGGATGTCGAGCTTCTTCCACTGCGATTCGTCCTTGTCGATCCAGGCGCGGAAGCGGAATTTAGGCAGGATTTTGGCTTCTTTCAGGTGCGCCTGGTAGCCCGGCCGGGGTTCGCCATCAATGACGTAGGTGTCGCGTCCGGCTAGAGACTCGATGCCTGCCAGGCGGAAGTTGAAGGCGTCAGCCACTTCGCGCACGAACTGGCGGCTTTGTTCGCGGTCTTTTTCTTCTTTTTCCGCGCGTTTCTTGCGGTTTTCTTCGGATTCGTTCTTGCGCTTCTCAATCAGCTTCTGGATTTTCTCTTCTTCTTTCTTGGCGTCTTTGTCGGAGAGTGGTTTGTCGTCTTTCGCGATCAGGCGTTCGACTGGTTCGCCGTAGAGTTCCATGATCTCGGAGGTTTTCGTTTCCGTGGACTTTACCTGGCCTTTGCCGTCGAGTTTGTGTTCCTCCTCGCGCTGGATGTAGGTGTAGTCCCGCTGTCGTTTGTCGTTTTCCATGTCCTTTTCCGCAGTCTGGCGAATCAGTTCGCGGATCTGGTCCTCGGAAAGGGACGGCGCGGAGACGGTTGCTGTGGGCGCTGGCGACGGTGGGTTGTCCTGGCCGAGTGCCAAGCTGCATGCAAGAACCAGAAGGACAAGTGCGGGCTTGACGTGCATGTTCATGTTACGTGATTAGAACACGGCAGGTTCTGATGAGTTCTGGTTAGCGGCTACGAAATGTTTATTCGTGGAAGATCTCCTTTTGAGTTCAACCGGGCCTACTTCTCCGCTCTCCCCAGACAGCCGGCGCGAAAGGAGCGGTCGTCCAAGCGATGCAGGCGCTTAGCCATGCCGGGGCGCAGAAGCGGGTGATGGCGGATGGTGAACAGGTACTCGGCGATGAACCAGAGATGTTGGTCGGTGGTCATCCAGTCGCGGCCGTCGAAGCGGGCGAGATGGACTGGGCGCGAAAAAGTTCGCAGGGAGCGTTCGCGGCGGAGATTGAAGTACACGTCGAAATAACTCAGGGCTAGTTCGCGCAGAGTGCGATAGACGGGCTCGCGGTAACGGCATCCGGTGTAGTTGGATTTGGCGATGGCTCCCCAGTGGCCGTTGGTGCGATAGATGGCCACAACATGATCGGTGTCGTGTTCGGCTTCGAGATCAAAGACCAGCGGAGGATAGCCGTTGGCTCGGAGAGCGGCGGCGGCCAGGGTCGCACCCTCGAAGCAGTGCGATGTGTTTTCGCGCAAGACGCGGCGCGGGGACCAGGCGGTGTCGGCCAGGTGGTAGGGCATGTCGTCGAGAAAGCGCTGGATGCCATGCGGGTCTTTCAGGCTGCGAAGTTTGCGCAGTTCAGCGGGAGTGAAGGCATTGGTGTTGTTCATTCTTGAATGCAGTGTATCGTGAGAATTGAGAAAGAGCGTTAACCACTGAGGACACGAAGGTCCACTAAGGAATGCTCAGGTCTAATTCATGCGAATAGTTCCGCCAGTTCCCGGGGGCTGTCGACGGTGACATCCGGCGGGGCTTCGCAGAGCGTGTGTGGAGCGAAGCCGTAAGTCACGCCGCAGGTCCAGAGGCCGGCGTTGCCGCCGGTGATGACATCAACCGAGGAATCGCCGACCATCAGCGTCTCATGGGGGCGGGTTTTCGTCTCGCGCAGGATGGTCTCAGCACCGTGTGGATCGGGCTTCTTGGTAGAGAAACTATTTCCGCCATATATGTGAATGAAGAATTCGGCCAGGCCGAGCGCTTCTACAATCGCTCGCGAGGGATTGACCGGCTTGTTGGAAAGCACGGCCATCTTCCGAGAGACGCCGTTGGAGTTGCGAATCACGGTAAGCATTTCCTTGATGCCGTCGTACACGTGGGTGTGGTCGAGCTTGTGAACGCGGTAGTAGCCGAGGAAGTACTCCAGCCCCTCTTTTATCACGCTTTCATCGCGGGGATCGCCGAGGGCTCGACGCACCAGCATCGGGGCGCCATCGCCTACGTACGAAGCGATCACATCGCCGGGGAGTTCGGGGCGTCCGAAGTGCTTGAGCATGGCGTTCACCGAGTGGATGAGATCGAGACGCGAATCGATCAGGGTTCCGTCGAGATCGAAGATCAGCAGCTTGATCTTGTGGGGATCGAATTGGCGGTGGAATTTGATCATGCGTTCTCAGGATAAATGATTGAAGAAGCAGTCAGCACTCAGCACTCAGCAGTCAGCCCAGTCAGCAGCACTTAGCATTTGGTATAGAAGGGTTTCGGCTACCCTGCTGCGGGGCCAAGTGCTGAACCGGCTGACTGCGGAGTGCTGACCGCTAAATGCTATTCTCAACCGCCCGTCAGGATTTACAATGGGACGCGATGGCGACCAAGACAGATCCTAAACCGGCTGCAGTGGCGGAGGAGAAAATCAAAAGCGCAGGCAAGACCTACGAGGGTCTATCCCGCGAGCAACTGATCGAGGCCTACCGGATCATGTACACCTCCCGGCGACTGGACGACCGGGAGATCCTGCTCAAGCGCCAGCAAAAAATCTTCTTCCAGATTTCGGGGGCAGGCCACGAGGCCGTCGGTTTGGCCGCGGGCTTTACCCTGAAGCCGGCCTACGACTGGTTTTATCCCTACTATCGCGATCGCGCCCTGTGTCTGGCTCTGGGAGCGACCCCTTACGAGATGCTGCTGATGGCCGTCGGTGCCGCGGATGACCCGCAATCGGGCGGCCGGCAGATGCCTTCGCACTGGGGCTTTCCGAAACTGAACGTGGTCACGCAATCTTCTCCCACCGGGTCGCAGATTCTGCAGGCAGTGGGCTGCGCGGAAGGTGGCCGCTACTTCGCCGCTCATCCAGAAGCCGCCAAGAAGAGCCAGGGAGACTACCGCCAATTCAAAGACGTCAAGTTCCAGGGCGATGAGGTCACCTACGTTTCACTCGGCGATGGCACCACCAGTGAAGGCGAGTTCTGGGAGGGGATGAACACCGCGTCCAATAGCAAGTTGCCGGTGCTATTCGTGGTGCAGGACAACGGATACGCCATCTCCGTGCCCGTCGAGGTGCAGACTCCGGGGGGAAACATCTCGCGGCTGGTCGCCGGTTTCCCCAATTTTCATTTCGAAGAAATCGACGGCACGGATCCGGTCGCGTCCTATGCGGCATTTGCCCGCACCGTGGCGTACTGCCGGGCCGGGGAGGGGCCGGGGTTCATCCATGCGCATGTGATCCGGCCGTATTCGCATTCGCTCTCCGATGACGAGCGGCTTTACCGGCCAGACGCCGAACGCGAACTCGATGCGACTCGCGATCCCATCACGCGCATGCAGATGTTCCTGATCCGTGAAGGCATTCTCGACGAAAACGGCATTAACAGACTGGAGAAGCAGGTCGAAGACGGCTTGCAGATTGCGGTGGATCAGGCGTTGGAGGCGGCTCCGCCCAAGCCGGACACAATTGCGCTGTACGTTTACTCGCCCAACCTGGATCCAACGTCCTCGGCGCTGCAGACAGAGCCTGCATCCGCTGCTCCGGCAGCGGACGGCAAGAAGGTTGCTCCGAAAACCATGGCCGATCTGATCAATGCCACACTGCGCGACGAGATGCGCCGGGATGAGCGCATCGTGATCTTCGGCGAAGACGTGGCCGATGCCAGCCGCGAACAGTATCTTGAAGAGAAGCTGATCAAGGGCAAGGGCGGCGTCTTCAAATTGACTTACGGCTTGCAGCACGACTTCGGCTCCGACCGCGTGTTCAACTCGCCCCTGGCGGAAGCCAACATCGTAGGACGCGCCGTTGGCATGGCCACGCGCGGCATGAAGCCGGTGGTGGAGATTCAGTTCTTCGATTACATCTGGCCGGCGATGCTGCAGTTGCGCAACGAGATGCCGCTGATCCGCTGGCGTTCCAACAACACCTTCTCTTGCCCAGCTGTGGTTCGCGTAGCGATTGGCGGATACCTCACCGGCGGCGCAATTTATCATTCGCAATGTGGCGAGAGCATCTTCACCCACACGCCCGGCATCCGGGTCGTATTCCCCTCGAATGCGCTGGATGCCGCAGGCCTGCTGCGTACGGCGATTCGCTGCGACGATCCAGTTTTGTTCCTGGAACATAAGCGGCTGTATCGTGAGACTTACGGCCGTGCGCCATATCCCGGACCGGATTACACGATCCCGTTTGGCAAGGCGAAAGTGGTGCAGCCCGGAACTGATCTGTCAGTCATCACCTACGGAGCGGTTGTTCCCCGAGCGTTGCAAGCGGCGCAGAAGCTCGAACGCGAGCAGGGAGTCAAGGTCGAGTTAATCGATTTGCGCTGCCTGAATCCATTTGACTGGGAGATGATCGCGGCTTCGGTGAGCAAAACCAATCGAGCGCTCGTCGCCTACGAAGATTCCCTGAGCTGGGGCTATGGCGCGGAGATCGCCGCCCGCATCGCCGACAAACTATTCGATCACCTGGACGCCCCCGTGCGTCGCGTAGCCGCCAAAGACGTGTTTGTGGCCTACCAGCCAATTCTGGAAGACGCCATCCTGCCCCAAGCCGACGACCTGCTACGCGCGATGAAGGAACTATCCGAGTGGTGAGCGGCGAGCGGGCCAGGAGTGGCTTGGAGCCCCCTCCGGTTGACGACGCCAATTTCGTAGCGGTCTTCCAGGTTCGTACCTACACCGGGAAGGTCGGCCTTGACCTCGATTCGGTGACGTTCCAGTTCCGCGCGGCCCGATTCCGGAGAGCATCAACAGTTGGGGCGTGTTGAAGGCTCCTCCCGCGAGGATGACCTCTCGCGACGCATACAGTTGGCGTGTTTCGGCAGGGCGATCACTCGGCTGGACATGAGCGCGATATAGCCGTTCGCCGCTTAGGTATTCAACCCCGATAGCGCGAAGATCCTTACCGAGAAGCACGCGCGTGGCCAGGGCGTTCAGTTCAATTTTCAAGCGCTCAGGGTGCCTGCGCGCGACTCTCACTCGCGCTCCCGCGAACCGACGCGCGTGTGATTGCGGGTGATTAGAGGCGTGTAGCGTATACCGAGGGAGTTTTCTTTCACGGTGCGCCAGTCGTTGGGATCTATTTGCGCGTGGCCGTTGAGTATCTTCCCGACTTCCTCAAACCTCTTGCTCAGTCCGGGCCAGCGGGGGGTGCGGGCACGGAGTGTCCGTGGCAAAGGAGAAGCCGCTCGGCGGGACCCAGACGAAAAGCTTCGAACTCGTATAACCGATTGGGGGGACTACTCATATCGATCAAAAGAATCTCTTAAGTTTTTTCTTAGCGTTTCCACAGGACATCCAGCTTGCTCCAGTCGTAGGGTTATGATGCCGATTCAGCAAATTAGAAGTCGTGACAAGTCACCGAATTATAGCTCACCAAAGGACGAGCGGATAAAATTGCTAACCGGATTGAAGGTGTTTATGTGTAGGTTTGCCGGATTGCAAGAGGGATACAATGACGCGGATGAATCGAAATTGGGCCAGGGGGTGCGGTTTTGTGCTGCCGCCTGTTTCTTGTTTGCTGTTAGTCTTCTTTGTCTGCGCACGCAAGCACAGGTAAGCGCAGCCAAATTGTCGGGCACTTTTCAATCATCCTGATTTTGCTCCACCCAACGATAACAATACGGTGTTTGACGGGAGCGGAAACCTGATCACCAGTGCGGGACGTCTCGATCAGACGACCCTGACCGCCAGAGAAATTCAGCTCGCGCTGAAGGTTACGTTGTGATTGACTGCCCCGAGCGTCTGAGGCGCGTTCAGCCCCGCAGGTCCGAACGCGCTTTCAGATAACAGAAACGACCTCCCAGTCGACCACGGGAGGAGCCTGAGGACACGGCGGGATTTTAAGAAGCCGCCTGCGTGAGTAGACCAACGATGGAACGTTTAGCGCCTAACGCGACTGTCCGGGTGTCGGGCAAGAAACCCTTCTACGCTACTCTGTGGGCGCAGGTACTGATTGCCATCGCGCTAGCCGTCACGCTCGGCTATTTCAGCCCGGGGAGAGCGGTTGCCATGAAGCCGCTGGGCGACGCCTTCATCCGGCTGATCACGATGATTATCACCGTGGTCATCTTCTGTACCGTGGTATTCGGCATCGCGGGCATGCAGGACATTAAGAAAGTGGGGCGAGTTGGCGGCAAGGCTCTTTTGTATTTCGAGATCGTCTCCACGCTCGCCCTGTTCATGGGTTTGGTGGTGGGCAATGTGGCGCGGCCGGGGGGCGGCCTCAATGTAAATCCAGCCAGCCTCGATGCGAAGGCAGTGGCTGATTACGCGGGCCAGGCGAAAGCGCAGAGCGCAACCGAGTTTCTGCTGCACATCATCCCGACCACCGTGGTCGATGCTTTCGCCAGAGGGGACATCCTTCAAGTTCTGCTGGTCGCCCTTCTGTTCGGCTTTGCTCTATCGGCCCTCGGTCCACGCTGCAAAGCGCTGGTTGACTTATTCGAAGCTCTGACGCACGCTGTGTTCGGCGTGGTTAACATTGTGATGCGTTTCGCCCCCATCGGCGCGTTCGGGGCCATGGCCTTCACTGTGGGTAAATACGGCATCGTCTCTCTCGGGCCCCTGCTTAAGCTCATCGCAACTTTTTATCTGACTTGTATTCTGTTCGTCTTTCTGGTTCTCGGCAGCATTGCCTGGGTAGCCGGATTCAGCATCCTCAAGTTTCTCCTTTACATAAAGGAAGAAATCCTCCTGGTTTTGGCTACGAGTTCGTCGGAAACCGCGCTTCCCTCGCTGATGGAGAAGCTGGAAAATCTCGGTTGCTCGAAGGCGTTGGTGGGTTTGGTCGTACCTACAGGGTACACTTTCAATACCGATGGCAGCAGCCTATATATGACGCTGGCAGCGCTATTCGTGGCCCAAGCCACTAACACGCACTTGACGCTGACGCAGCAGTTGACGCTCTTCGCGGTCGCCATCTTGACCTCCAAAGGAGCAAGCGGAGTACAGGGCGCGGGCTTCATCGCGCTGGTGGGAACTCTGATTGTGATTCCGACAATTCCAGTGGCGGCCATGGCTTTGATCCTGGGCATCGATCGCTTTATGAGCATGTTCCGCGCGCTAGTTAATATGATTGGAAACGGCGTCGCTACCATTGTGGTGGCCCGGTCGGAAAAAGAGCTGGATCGCGATACGTTGAGGCGGAATCTAGCGTGAGGTTTCCGGCGGCCCACACCCTTACCCCTAGTGAGCGATACTGCTACGAATCAGGCAGGGGTGGCGAAGACGGAAGAGGGGCAATCCATGAACATTGAAGATGCACAACTGTCGCGTCGCTCTCTCCTCCGGGGTGCGGCGCCGATGATCGCCTGCGCCGTGTCAGTTACCGGTCTGGCTCAGTTCGCGATGGGACAGCAAGCAGTCCTGAAAAGTCCCCGGTGAACTCCCAAACCCCAAAGATTTGGAGCGCGGAATACTGGGTCAAACGAGGAGAAATCTCGCTCAATACCTATAAGCCATTCGCCTGCGCCATCGTCATCCATCCCCCATCGAGGCGGTCATAGAACTCCGCGCAACGAGCACCATCTGCGTGCGGAGAATATTCAATCCATCGCGTTGCGCGCCAACCCACTCGTTTTGCAGTCTGCCTGGCAATTAAAGAGCCTAAAACCGGGTTAGAGGGAAAGTTCAGTATTTATCACTCGGCCGCCATTGCACCTCTGCGGGGCTACGGTGGGACCAAGGAGTATACGGACGAAGCAGTGCACGATCCTCAGGTCATGGCGCGGCGCCAACGAGTGAAGGTGACCACCGATCCGACCGTTCGTTCCGACGAAGTTTTCGTGACGGTAATGACGAAGGACGGACGCAGTTTCGTCAAAGACGTGGAGCATGCCGCGGGCAGCCTGGAAAAACCGCTGAGCAATCACGATTTAGAGTTCAAATTCCGAAAGCTTGTGGAAGATGTATTGCCTGGATCACAAGTGGACAAGTTACTAGAAATGGCGTGGAACCTGGAGAGTCTCTCCGATGCAGGCGGGATGCCCCGGCAGGGAGCAATGAGTAGCAACGGAAAAGGTAGCTAGCCGAGCACTTGTGGCGACAAAGGCAGAGGACAAGAATATGGCGGGTCATTGCAACTTCCCGGTACCAGGGGATAGGGAAAACAATCCCGCGCAACGCTTCTTAAAGAGCGTCCCAAAATGGTTTCTTTTCGGCCCACACTAGCAGAGATCGTACAAGCCGCACAGCTTCATAGGTCTGCCCGTGCAAAAAACCCGCTCCAGACGAAATTGAACCTTATGGCTTCCTTTTCAGGTGATTCGGGTTAGCTCGAAAGAGAAGGGAATTGTGGGTACTCGGATTGTTGCAGGCCCCCCGCAACCAACCTTTTCTAATCATTCCAATCATTAGGCTTTCCGCCCAAAACAATTTAGGTCCAATCAGGCCCAAATCAGCGTTGCCAGCCGTCAGCAACTCCCGAGGCGCCGTCGCAGCGAGAACGGGCCACTGGCGTCGTGATTTCGATCACCCGAACCTAAACTCCGCTGGTATGGAGTGCCTTGGTCACGGGGGTTCATGCCAAAAAGACGGCGACGAAAATCGCCACGGCTGCTGGTTCACGGCGCCAAGTTACGCACCACGGACCAGATTTACCTGCCTCCTGAATCAAGCCTGCTGATTTTTTCTTGACACCACTCTAGCGAACGTGATTTATTAGTGCGTCAACGCGCACAATTGGGACGGATGCTTTGTGGGGTCTGCGTACTGGCCCGTGATTCCTGTTTTCGGGAAGCTCAATGACTTTTGCTGCTGTAGGCGCTCGAGTCCGCCGTCCTGCGTGCGATGCTTACCACGGTTTCGTCCCTGCTTCTGAGGGCTTGCGCGCACAATGTTTCATCACACAATGTTTCATCACAGAATGTTTCGTCGGTGAGAGATCTGCTTCTACGGGTTTGAGATGGAGAAGCGTTCACGCGACGGTGTTGGTGTCGTCAATATCATCAGGAGCCTTGAATCAATGACCTCGCTGCGGAGAAATCTGGCCGGCGCGCTGCTGGTGTTGTTAGTGATGAGTTCTTTCCAGCGCGCCCATGCCCTGCCTGCATTTGCCCGAAAATACGGTTTGCGCTGCTCGGCCTGCCATGAGGCGTGGCCGATGCTCAACTATTTTGGGCAGAAGTTCAAAGACAACGGCTACCAGTTGATGAACGACCGGGATGCCCCGATCTGGCAGAATCCGTCGTATTGGCCGGTTACGTTCCGCATCACGCCGCTGTGGCACCGGGAGAGCACCGATAAAGTGTCCGTCGACACCTCGGCAACAACGACGATGGAGCGGCAGATCACCTCGCACGGTTTCGATCTGAGCGGCCTTGACTTCCACACTGGCGGCACGCTGGAGAAGAACATCTCGTTTTATGTACTGCCCTCGTCGAACGCGGCAGGCCAGTTTCACTTTGAAACGGTCATGGCCCGGCTGGATAACCTGTTCGGTAGCCCATGGCTGAACGTGAAGCTGGGGAAGTTTGAGCTGGACAATCTGATCTCAGAAAAACGAATCCTGACATTGACCAACATTTCAGGCGTCTACCAGACTTATCACTTCCGACCGCCGGGGGATAGCAACTTCTACGGGCAGATGGGCGACAACCAGCTCGGCGTGGAGTACCTGGGCCATTCGGCTAACGACCGCAGCCGGGTTTCCGCGGCGTTGCTCAGCACCAGCGATGGCCAGGTGGGCTTGCCTTCGAGCAACGCCTACAGCGGATTCTTTACCGCCAGCCAAGCTTTCGATGTGGGCAAGTTTGGGGTTGACCGCGTGGGCTTCTATGCCATGGTGGGAGAAGCGCCGACCTTCTTTCTGACCACCCTTGGCGGTCCCGTAGCGACGCCTTTCGGCACCAACTCGGGAGGCGGCAACAAGACATTCAGCCGCGAGGGCTTCGTCGGCCTGTTCTACTTCGGCAAGCTGGACTTCCTGGCCTTGACCCAGCACGGTACCGACAGTGCGTTCTTTGCGACCACTCCCTCTTCTCCGGCCAACCAACCGCTTCCAGCTGGATTACGATCGCCCACCTGGAACGGCTACATGGTGGAAACTCATTACGTGTATAGTCCGCAGCTCATCTTCCTCCAGCGCTCGGAGTTCGAGCGAGTGTCACAGCAGGGAGTTCCGGGGACACCCTCCAATATGGGGAATCTCAACATGTTCACGTTCGGATACCGCTGGTATCCCATTATGACGAGCCGGGCGGGTTTTGCCTGGCATAACGAGTACTCATGGCTGCGCCAACGGGGCACCGCGCC
Source organism: Terriglobales bacterium (assembly GCA_035601775.1). Lineage (GTDB taxonomy): Bacteria > Acidobacteriota > Terriglobia > Terriglobales > Acidobacteriaceae > JABDBE01. Next base: position 43,154 of record DATNNO010000125.1, read on the forward strand.
GGACGGTTTGGATTTGACCAGCAGCAGTCTGTTGCTTGGATTTGACTTCGATTTCTAGAGAGGGTTAGCGATGCGTACGAATCGACTCAAGGGCTCGCTGTCGCTGGGCGCGGCTGTAATTTTGACTCTTCTATCCGCTTCCTGGGGGCAGAACACACCCGGGCAGCAAGAAAAGTGGATGGGAACGGAAAGTCATATCGGCAATTTGACCGGCCACGCCTCGGCCGCGAAGACGGACTACCGGAGGTATTGCACGGGTTGTCACGGCGACTTGGGGGATGGACAGGGCGAAAACGCCCCGTGGCTCGATCCCAAGCCGCGGGACTTCACCATAGCCCAGTTCAAGTGCCGCTCCACTCCGACTGGAACCTTGCCCACCGACGAGGATCTCTACAACACGATCGCCCGCGGTCTCGACAACTCCAATATGCCGCCGTGGAATACGTTTACAAAACAGCAGCGCGCGGATCTGGTTGCGTATGTCAAGCACTTTTCGGCCAAGTGGCAAAGCGAAAAATCAGGGACGCCGATCCAGGTTCCGCCGCAGCCGGAAGTTACCGCGGATCGAATCCAGGCCGGTCAGGCATTGTTTAAGCGGTTGGAATGTTGGAAATGCCACGGAGTCGAGGGTCGAGGCAATGGTCCTTCCGCCGACACTCTTACCGATGACCTGAACCGGCCGATTAAGCCCTTTAATTTCCATGATGGAACCCGTTTCAAGTGCGGCACCAGCAACGCTGATCTGTATAAAATCTTCATGACCGGCTTGGATGGCACGCCCATGCCGTCGTTTGCCGACAACGTCAAGCCAGAAGAAGCATGGGACCTGGTGCTTTATCTGCGTACCCTTCAGCCCATGAACACAAAGGAAAAGCAGATCGCGAAGCAACTCGGTCTGAAGCCAATCGATCCGAATGCCCCTGCGCCGGCGGCAGCTCCTCAGCAATGAGGCTGCATTCGCGCGGAGCCAGTCTTAACGAGGAGGTGGATTCAATGAAAGCTGGACACAAAATCGCAGTAATGAGCTCGGCCTTGCTTGTTCTCGCAGTCGGATTCCTGTATCCGGGAAAGAACGTAAGTGCCGCTTCGGAAGGAAAGATCACAGGAACCATCAAGCTGGACGGCACAGCTCCGCGCCAAAGACCCATTGACATGTCCAAGGAGCCGAGCTGCGCAAAGATTCACGAGAGCAACCCGGTTCACATGGAGAACGTGGTTGCCGGCGCAAACGGAGCCCTGCAAAACGTGGTCGTCTACGTCTCTGAAGGGTTGACCGGGAACGAAGCCAGCGCAGTGTCCTCTGAGACTCCGACTTGGGACCAAAAAGGCTGTCAGTACATTCCCCACGTGATGGCGCTGAATCCGAATCAACACTTCAAGGTTACCAACAGCGATCAGACATCCCACAACATTCACCCCATGCCCAAGCAGGGCGGACCGAATCATGAGTGGAACAAGTCGCAGCCTACGGGAGCCCCGCCGTTCGACATATTCTGGACGAACGAGGAAATCGCTGTCCCGGTCAAATGCAACATCCATCCCTGGATGCACGGCTACATGGCGGTGGTAAAGGGTCCCAATGCGGTCAGCGACGCCAGTGGTTCTTTCACGATCAACCTGCCGCCGGGAAGCTACACCGTGACCGCATGGCAGGAAGAGTTGGGAACTCAGACGCAAAAAGTCACCGTCGGTGCCGGCAAACCGGCGACCGCGGATTTCACGTTCAAGGCAAAGTAAAGACCGGCTCTCGACCGGTTGGAGGCGAGACAACATGGCGAAATTGGTGGCTGTGACCATTGTTGTGATTGCAATAATCTCCGCGATTCCCATCCTGCGGCACACCTGGTGGATGGCGGAGGACATCTCGACGCACGGCGCGCCGATTGATGAGCAGATGTCGGAAACGATGGCGGAGGCCGGAATCTCGTTTCTGGCCTCGCAAATCCTTCTGGCCTACTTCATCTGGAGATTCTCCGGTTCCCGTCCCGGAGAGAAGATCAAGCACCTCCCAGGTGGAGCGAAGGCCATGGTCTGGGCTGCTATCTTGCTTGTCGGAACGGAAGTTATGGCGCTGGGTATTTTCGGAACCAAGGCTTGGGCGACCATTTATTTCACTCCGCCCGCCGCCGATGCCATGCCGATTCAAGTCCAGGCTGGGCAATTCGCTTTTTATTTCCGCTATCCCGGCCCGGATGGAAAGTTCGGCCCGACTCATCCGGATCTGATCAACGAAGGCACGCAGAATTTCTTCGGCCTCGATCAAGACCACGACCCGGACTCCAAAGACGACATCGTAACCGCGGAAATGGCGATTCCCATCAATCACGAGATCCACTTGCTAATGCATGCCAAGGATGTGGGACACTCGTTTTTCGTGCCGGAGTTGCGGGTACAGCAAGACTTTGTGCCCGGCCTGGATCTTTCATTGCATTTCACGGCCACCAAGATCGGGCGCTATGAAATCGTCTGTACGCAGCTTTGTGGGCTGGGGCACTACAACATGAAGGCGTATCTGAGCGTGAAGTCCCAGTCGGACTTTGACGACTGGCTGAAGAAGCAAGCAGCCCAGCAGTGAACTGGACCGCATCCGCGCTTTCCGGGGTGGGTGCGCAAACTTTCGAGGTGAGCACATGCACGACATGTCAGCACACGTGACACAACACGCGCCCCCGACGAGTTTTATTCGGAAACACATTTTCAGCCTGGATCACAAGGTCATCGGCAAGCAGTACTACGGAATGGCACTGCTGGCCGCAGTGGCGGGAATGTTTCTTTCCTGGCTGATGCGCATCCACCTGGGGTGGACGAACTATGCCATTCCGGGGCTGGAGTTGCTTTCCAAGAACGGTGCGCCCGGGAATGTGATGACGCCAGAGTTCTACCTGCAGTTGATGACCATGCACGCCACCATCATGGTCTTCTTTGTGCTCACCACGGCGCCCTTCGCGGCCTTCGGCAATTATTTCCTGCCCATTCAGGTCGGCGCCGAGGACATGCCGTTCCCGCACTTCAACATGATGTCGTTCTGGGTTACCTTCGCGGGCTTCCTGGTTCTGATGTCGTCATTCTTTGTGCCCGACGGACCAACCTTGGGAGGTTGGACCCAATACGCGCCCCTGAGTGCAGTGGGAAAGGTTTCCGGCCCCGGCCAGGGCACGGGCGTGATTCTCTGGGCAACTTCCATTACTCTCTTCTGCGTTGGCCAACTGCTCGGCGCATTGAACTTCATCACCACCACGCTCGATATGCGGACCCGGGGTATGAGCATGTGGCGCCTGCCGCTCAGCGCATGGGGGTGGTTCATTACTTCGTGCATGGGCCTGACAGCTTTTGCAGTTCTGATGCCGGCCTGCATTCTGCTGATTCTGGATCACGTGGCGGGCACCAGCTTTTTCGTGCCAGCCAACCTGGTCATCAACGACCAACTGCAACCTCACTCCGGCGGATCGACTCTTCTATGGCAGCACCTTTTCTGGTTCTTCGGACATCCTGAGGTATATATCGCCATTGTGCCCGGGATGGGTATGGTCTCGCATGTTCTGATCACCAACATGCGCAAGCCGATGCTGAGTCATCGCGTGCTGGTTTATTCCATGGGCGCTTTGGCAGTTCTGAGCTACATGGTGTACGGGCATCACATGTTCGTCAGCGGGATGAATCCGGTATCGTCGCTGGCTTTCTCGTTCCCCACGCTGGTCATCACCATCCCCTCCACGATTTTGGTGCTGATCTGGCTGGGCAGCCTTTACGGTGCGAAATTACGCATCAACACCGCCTCACTGTTCGCGCTGGGCTTTGTTTCGATGTTCATCAGTGGCGGGGTGAGCGGCTTCTTCCTGGCGCAGCCTTCGACGGACATCATGCTGCACGCGACTTATTTTGTGGTCGGGCACTTCCACATGGTGATGGGTGTGGCGGCGATGTTTGGGATTTTTGCCGGAACCTACTTCTGGTTCCCCAAAATGTTTGGACGAATGATGAATGAGACCCTGGGCAAGCTCCACTTCTGGCTTAGCTTCGTGGGCGCCTATTGCATCTTCATGCCGTTCCATTACCTGGGCCTGGCTGGGAACGTGCGCCGTTACCAGGCGTTTGTGAACGACTACACGCTGCGGCTGATTCCGGTACACCGGTTTATCACGGTGGCCGCATTGTGCACCGGCGCAGCCCAGCTCATCTTCCTGTATAACCTTATTCACAGCCGATTTTGGGGCGAGCCTGCAACCGACAACCCGTGGCAGGGCACTTCGCTGGAGTGGAGCACGCCTACGACGCCGCCTCCGCACAACAACTTCGGCGACAAACTGCCGGAAGTTTTCCACGATCCCTACCAGTATGGGGTTGAGGGTTCGACTGGCGATTACGTGATGCAGACTTCGCCGGAGCAGATTAAGGGCGCGATCGACGAGGCGTAGGCGAACGATTCCGTAATTGGAGTTTGCAGTCTTATGGCAACAACAACACACGAACCGCCAAAAATCGAAGAGCCTCGCGACCCAGCGCGGCTGACCGGCAATTCGGGCAACGGTGGCGGTCGAACTCTGGTTCCGGCCCATGGAGACATGCGAGCGGTGAAGGACTATTCACCGCCGCCCGCTTCCACCGGAATCTGGGTCGTGGTCGCATCCATCACGATGACCTTCGCGGCATTGACTAGCGCCTTGATCGTTCGCCAAGGGTCAGCGCTGGATTGGCGGCATCTGGATCTCCCGCGAATTCTCTATCTCAATACCGTTGTACTTTTCGCCAGCAGTATTGCGCTCGAAGTAGCGCGCCGCCAGGTAGGCGCTTTCATGGGCGGGGTGAGAGATCAAGTCGCCAGCCCAGCGCGGTGGCTGTACATCACGCTGTTCCTGGGTTTGCTTTTTGTCGCCGGCCAGTACGCCGCATGGTTGCAATTGCGTTCCCAAGGGCTGTTTCTGGCTACGAATCCCAACAGCTCTTTCTTTTACGTGCTGACGGCCTTGCACGCCGTGCATGTGCTGGGCGGGCTGGGCGGATTGACCCGCGTGATTCGCCGGCTGAATCGGTCCATACTGCGAAAAAGCACCCTGGACGCGACCTCGCGCTATTGGCATTTCATGGATGTGCTTTGGGTGTACCTGCTGCTGTTGTTGTGGATGAAGCTTTAGCTATTAGCCAGCTCAATCAAATAGGAGGCGACGTGAGCCACGCCCATACGATGGAAGGTCAATCCGCAAGCATGATGGAAAGACCGGCCTTTTCGGTCCCCGCCAAGAAAATGGCGATGTGGCTGTTCATTATTGCCGACACCGCGACGTTCGCTGCGTGCCTGGTGGCCTATGGGTTTATCCGCAACGCTACTCCTAACTGGCCGAGACCGTTTCACAGCATCACGAATGTCGCGCTCATGACGTTCATCCTGGTCACCAGTAGCCTGACCATGCTGTTCGCCATCGAGGCCGCCAAGTCGGGAGACAAGGCGAAGGCCTTCCGCTGGACGATGATCACGGCTGCGGGAGGCGTAGTCTTCGCACTGTTGCACATCCGCGAATGGCTGGCGCTGATCGATGAGGGAATGACGCTCTTCAAGAATCCGTGGGGCACGGGCCAGTTTGGGGCTGCATTTTTCAGCATTACCGGCTTGCACCTCCTGCACGTGACCGGCGGTGTAATCGCTCTGGTCGCGGTGGGAATTCGCTATCAGCGTGGCCGGTATGGTACTGACGATCTGGAAATCACCGGCCTCTACTGGCACTTCGTCGATCTGGTTTGGATGTTCGTGGTACCGCTGGTCTACCTGATGAACTTGGCACATTGAAAGAAAGCGCGGGAGCAAAAGACTATGACTACTGCCGCAGGACAGCAGCGTGGCGTCGGGAAATACCTGGTGATCTATGTTTGTATCCTCGCAATCGCGGTGGCGCAGTTCGTGGTCGCGTATTCCAATATCAACGGCTCGCAGATGTTGGTGCGCATGCTGTTCCTGGCGATCATCGAGGCGGCGCTGGCGATTCTGTTCTTCATGCATTTGTGGGTGGAGAATCGCGCCATGCTGTGGTTTGTCGTGATCTTCACGGTGTTTGTGTTGCTAGCGATGCAATATGGATGGACGGACAGCTTCCGGTTGTCCGATGGCGCGCCCTGGGCTAAATAGTAGAAGCCCAGATAGAAGAAGCCCCAGGTAGAAGAGCAAAAGGAAGGCAATGAAGATTGACCGAGCGCTCGGACTGGTTGGCCTGGTGGTAGCGGCCTTGATCGTGCTGCTAGCGCCGCTTCCGGCATTTTCTCAGAACTGCGCGCTCTGCTATACCCAGGCGTCTTCGGCCGGGGCGCGGATGATTCAGGCGCTGCGCAGCGGGATTCTAGTCCTGGTCATTCCTCCCACGCTCGGATCCATCGGTATGATTTTCATTGTGCATCGCAAAAGCAATCTGTTTAGGCGAAACGAGTCCGCTGGCGAAGACTGGTAAAAATGGCAACCACTCACGTGATGGCGAATCCCAGTTCCCTGCAAACCTTCAGGTCCAAGCTCGCGGACTACTACACGCTCACCAAACCCGAGGTCAACCTGCTGATTCTGATGACGACCTCGGCGGGCTATTACCTGGCATCGCGTGGGCCTTTTCGAGTTGGCGGCTTGATCAACACGCTCATCGGCACGCTGCTGGTGGCGAGCGGAACGGCGACTCTCAACCAGTGGATGGAACGGGTGTGGGACGGTCAGATGCGGAGAACCGCTTCCCGGCCGCTGCCTGCGGGCAGGATCGGTGCTCGCGAGGCGTTGGCGTTCGGCATTCTGCTGAGCGTCGCGGGAGGGCTTTACCTGGCGGTTGCGGTCAACCTTTCGTCGGCCTTGCTGGGCATTGCGACTCTGCTGTCGTATCTTCTGATTTACACGCCGCTCAAGCGGAAGACGCCTCTCTGCACGCTCCTCGGCGCTTTCCCAGGCGCCATGCCGACCTTGATCGGCTGGGCCGGAGCCGGAACGGCCATCAACCGGCAGGCTTGGTTTCTATTCGCCATTCTCTTTCTCTGGCAGTTCCCCCACTTTCTGGCAATCGCTTTGATGTATCGCGACGATTACAGCCGCGCCGGTTATCGCATGCTGCCTGATTTCGATCGCGACGCGCGTTTTACTCGCGCCGAGATTGTGGGGTTCACCGTGATCCTGGTGCTTGTCACTATGCTGCCCCTGGTGGATCGCGCTGGCTTCTGGTATTGGGCGGGCATGTGCCTGGCCGGAGCCTTCCTGCTCTATCACGTCGGCAAGCTGGCGGCATCAAGCTCGAAAGTGCTGGCCAGCCGCGTCCTTCATGCATCGGTTCTCTATCTGCCGGTGGTTCTCATAATCATGGTTGCCTGGAAGGCATAGAGTTTCCGGTTGCCATGCGATGTTTCAACCCGTGTCTTGTCGGAAATCATCCTTCGCGGTTTTCGTACCGCCCGGTGGCTGGTCCCTCGGAATAACCGTCGCTATAGCAGCCACGATCCTGTTCGCGACCGAACCCGTTTTCGCGCAAGCGCAAGCCCCAACCCCATCTCCGGTTAAGCGATCGCAGATTCTCCGCACACTGCCCTTAACGAAGTTCTATGACACTCCTCATCCATTGCCCGCTGGCAAACCAGGGGAACTGATCCGCTCGGAACCGTTCGACGAATACGAACTGCCACTTGAGGTGTTGGCCGTTCGCATCCTCTATCACTCGCGTTCCGCAGCCGGAGAGGACGTGGCGACGTCAGGCGTGGTTCTGATTCCTAGCGAGGAAAAGCCGCCTGCAGGCGGCTGGCCGGTCATTGCGTGGGCACACGGGGCCACTGGCGTCGCTCGCCCGTGCGCTCCCTCGCTGATGAGGAATATAGGCCACGGACCGTTCCTCTCCATGTACGTAAACCTGGGGTACGCCGTGGTCGCCACGGATTACACCGGTCTGGGAACCAATTTCCGGAATGCATTCCTGGACGCCCAGTCCAACGCGGCCGATGTCATCGGCTCTATCTCTGCGGCCCGCGCCGCTGCGCCACAGCTCGGCGCTAGGTGGATTGTCATGGGAGAAGGGGAGGGAAGTTTAGCGGCTGTCGCCGTCGCGGAGAAACAAAACGAGATTCGCGACGCAGGGTACCTCGGCGCTATCGCAATTTCTGGACTGGAGGACGCCAAAGAACTATACGCGCATTCCACGCAAGTGCCGTCCAGTCGCATGCTCACATTCCTGGCTTATGGCATCAAGACGGTGTATCCACAGTTTCAAGTGACCGACATGTTGACGGAAAAGGCGCTCGCACTCTATCGCCACATCGAGCAGAACTGCGAGGAGGCAGCAACCATTGCCGAGCTTCCACCGGCTGAAATGTTAAAACCAGGGTGGGAGAACAATGAATTCGTCAGACAGTATTTCGCCACAAACAGCCTTGGCCAAACAAACGCACGCGGTCCGATCCTGGTGATCAGCGGCGACGCCGACCGCGCGGTACCCCCAACCCTGACGGCACCAGTCATCGCCCGCATGTGCAAACAGGGTGACCGGATTCAGTGGGAAAGATATCCCGATCTCGACCCGGGTCGCGTGATCGGCGACTCCGTGAGGGACCAGATTGCATGGATCGAGGGGCGATTTGCCGGTCGACCGGCCGCGGGGAATTGCCCATGAACTCGAGCGTCGCGATAACGTGTATCGGACCCGCGCGCGCGGATGAGGGGAAATCGGGTGTAAGTGGAACGCGGGGCCGAGCTGGCTTATGATGTTTCCGCCGGGACTTTCCGGGTCTGCTATAAGGTTTCGAGGTTAATTGAGGGAAAGTTCATGAATTGCGGGGGCTGCGGCGTTGAACTCGATCCCTCCGAAGAGCAAGTCAATGCTTCGGTTGACCAGATTTTGGATACCTCCCTCAAAGACGCTGAGAGGAGGGGAGGCGTATGCCCGCTCTGTGGTCACTCCAAAGAGGTACCCTACTCCCATCGCAAGACGGTGCTGTTCGGATTGTTATTAGCATGCCTGCTCATTAGCATCGCTGCCGGGATCGGTGTCTACAGATTGCGACAAACCCAGCGTACAGCGGTGGCCAACGATGCCGTTGTACGGATGGCCACCAACACTGACGTGGTCAGGCTCCTTGGAAAGCCGATCACGATCGCGCCCGGACTACAAGGAGAGATCAAGCAGGACGAGACCGGATGGAAGGAAGCACGTCTTACGATTCCCGTGCGTGGCCCTAACGGAGACGCGACAGCGCATGTAATCGGGGGGAGAGGAGCAGGTCCGTGGGTTTTCACCACGTTCGAAATAGATTTTGAGAAGCAACATGAGAAAGTGGACCTCGTGTCTGGGCGGGTGGTGGAGTACGATCCCAATGCCTACGTCGAGGTCCACACGCAAACGGCCGCGGTGCCGGAGTACAGCAGCACGGTTGCTGCGCCACCACGATTCGACGGCACTTTCCCCTGCGTGTTCGCGTCTGTGAGTGCAAGTGAGGTCGTTCCTCAGCTCGGGAAATGTGCCATGCCGATCGTGCACGCAGAGCCCGTGGATCGGTTCGAGGTTGATCTGCGCTATGGGAATTTCGTCCTGCGTCAGTCGGACTTGTACCTGAACGACGTGTTCGAAGTTCCGCTCACACGCTCGTACCGCTCCAACGATTGGGTGCCTGCCAATCCTGTGCATGCCTTTGGCCGGAACGCGAATCATCCGTTCGACATTGCGCCCGTCGGCACCAGAAATCCATACACGTATCAGATGATCGCTCTTGAAGACGGCGATTTTCTTTACTTCGACCGGATATCGAAGGGCACCGGCTACGCCGACGCCGTGTATCAGCACACCGAGACCTCCACAAGCTTCTATAAGGCCACGCAAACTTGGAATGGCAACGGGTGGACCACGAGACTCGCCGATGGGTCAGAGATTCGTTTCCCGGAGTCTTACAACGCCAAGAATCTGGCGCAAGGAGCACCCACGGAGATGCTCGATGCAAAGGGCAACCGCCTGCAACTGCGTCGAGACTCGCAGCGGAATTTGCAGGAAATCACGACGCCCCACGGGCATTGGATCAAGTTCAGCTACGACGATCTTTCGCGGATCAAGCAGGCTGAAGACGACGCCGGCCATTGGGCGCGGTACGAGTACAACGCGGAGGGCATGCTGAAATCCGCGATCCTCTCTTCTGGCCGGGAGCGGCATTACGACTACGCTGGAATCTTGATCACTAAAATTGCGGACGAAAACGGGCGCGTTCTGCTTCGCAACTGGTATCGATCAGGGCTTGTGATCCGGCAAGAATTTGGAAATGGGGCTGTCTATATATATACATATGACTGGGCTCCCGATCGATACTGCCCCGACAAAGTTGTGGTCACACTGCCAGATGCTACGAAGCGAGAAGTGCGCGTGCTCGATTCAGTTCCAGAATTTGTCAGGAACTATCATCAGTAGGGCGCGCTCGGGAACGCGCTAGGGTCCGCAGTTATCCGGCGCGTCCTCGAGGCCCTGCCGTTCCCCGTGATGGTCCCCGGGGTGTTCCAGTTCTCGCATTCGTTCTCTGATCGCCTCACGCGCCAAGACAAACCGCAGCCGCATTTTCCGCATATCCAATTCCACTAGAGCAACTATGTCGGGTTCTGCCCAATTTTCGCGCTGGCGGGTAAACATGGGACACTCTCGCTCTTCAAAGAAGTTTCCAACGATACAAACACGCGCGTCCTGACTCCATCAGTTACGACAGCCACGCGTCGGGTCCGATGGTAGCAGTAGCTACTGCTGCCAGCGACGTCTGCATGAGTTTCATGTAGCTGTCCATCGACTGCGTCAACTGCGCATCCACCTCGTCCGCGATCGTCATCACATCTGGTAACAGCAAGCTGAAATCCAGAGAGTTCAGATTGTCCTGCAACGTCCCGAAGATGGTCACCTGCAGTATTCGTGATTCGTGCACCAGCATTGCGGGAGTGTAGCCTTGCAGATATCGCAGCTTGCCATGAGCAGCGGCTGCAGCGGAAAAGATGGCATCGCCATCCTTGTCTGTCGCGCTGGGCTTGCGCAGGCGGATCGCCAGGTCTTCAACCAGCTTGGGAAGATGCCCGGTGCGCTCCTCATCGCTAAGCAGAACCCGATTGAGTTCACTGCTCTGTTTCGCCCGCGCCAACCAGTCTTCGACGATACTGCTGACGCACCGCTGCAGTATCGCGCCCACGCTCTCCTTTTCCAACCGTTTCGCAGGTTTGCGATTGAGCACTCTTTCTCGGACGAGTTCGGTGAGCCGCCCAATCTCGAACGGTTTCACCACGATTTCGTCCGCCTCTAGAAGGATGGCGGCCATGGCGCTTTGCACGTCGGGGTAGCCGCTGACCAGCATGGT
>DATNNO010000126.1:0-3865 GCA_035601775.1 Terriglobales bacterium
AGCTCGCGATAAAGGGGATCAGAATTCGCAAACGCCAGGGTTTTTCCGGGGACGTTGACCGTCACCTGCTGCTGCGCGATGGCAAGCGTGAGCGGTAACTGGATAGGTCCCCGCAAATCCACGGTCTTCACCAGAGGTTCGAAGCCGTCCCGCGTCACTCGCACGGAATAAGTCCCGGTTTTCAACTCGGAGGAAGCAAATTTGCCCAGTCCGTCTGATGCCAGCACAACCGGCTGCGCCAGGTCTCCGCCGGTAATTTCAATCTGCGCTCCGGCAATGACGGCGCCCGACGAATCCTGAATGGTTCCGGAAATCGTCTCCGCTCGCAGCCATGTCGGCCCCGCTAAGCAGAGAAAAAATAGCGCCACCTTAACCAGGGCAGAGCCAGGGTTCCCGCGCGCTTCAGCAAAACGATGCATGACTCCGCGAGGGGTACATGGCAACATTTGAGTCCTCTTGAACACACACGAACTCGTGGTCAGGGTCGCGGTGCAATCTACCTAGTCGAGCACAGGCCGCGGGCAATAAGGAATCGGCATCCCTTTCACAATCGCTCCCGGGTTGCCCTCGACCAGCGCTTCAGCATACTCTGCTCCCACAATTTTTGCTGCCACGGAGCGAGCGGCGGAGAGATTCGGGATACGGCGCTTTGTATCGTGCGCGTCGGAGGCGAGGATGTGGACGGCGGAGCGGTCGAGCAGCCAGCGGGCGACGAGTTCGGGGCGCTCTCCCCAGAACCCCGTCAGCGCCGAGGCCGTAACCTGCATCAGACAGCCCTGCTCCGCCCATTCCAGGACGCGCTGCGGCGTTTGCTGCAGGATGGGGTTCCGTTCCGGATGGGTCAGGATGGGCGTAAGGCCGCGATCTCCCAGGCGGAAGAAACAGTTCTCAAGCTGGGTCGGGATACTGAAATTGCTGAGCTCGATCAGCAGATAGTTGGTTTCGCCAATCGTGTAGGTGTGCGGCTGCTCAAGGACTCGTTCCAGATTCTCGAAGGAAAGATGAAAATCGCAGCCTAAAGTGAGTTGCAATTGCGGTGCGGGATCGAGCTTCTCGCGTAGCTGATCCCGTAGTTGGCCGAGAAGTCCGGAGAGGTAGGCGCGATCGTAGGCGTAACGATCGTTGGCGTGCGGGGTGGCGACCGCGTGGGTAATTCCGTCAGTCGCCGCCATGCGGCACATTTCGACGGCGATATCCCAGGACTTGGGGCCGTCGTCGACCTCGGGCAGAAGGTGGCAGTGGATGTCGATCACGACGTAGTCTTTACTTGGAAAAAATCGATTTGCAACATAACGATTAGAACACATCCTCCCGCGGAGCATTGCGGGACCTTGCGACGCACCGACAAGACGCGAGCCGTCACCGGCGCAGCCTCGCGGCCCCGACCGCGCATCCAACCTTAGAGTTCACGGACAGTTTCCTTAGTGCCCTTTTTGGTTAATTCGGACACTATCGGACGAGGCTCGCGGTTGCCAGTTCCCGCCTTCTCGTGCACGATAGTGAACACGACTTTTTCGTTCTCACCTTGGATATTGAGGAGCAGGTTCGCAAATGAGCTTTCTGAGGGCGGCGCGCGCCGCACTGGCAGGTCTGAATTGTCTTCCCCGAATTCCTGTGGCCTTGGTTGTTGTTGCTGTCTTCGTTCTGGCCGGACTTTCGCTTTCCTGTGGCAGCAGCAGTCATGGCACGTCGGGGCATAACCATAATGCCTATGTCACTTTGCCGGCGCGGGGCTCCGTGCTTCTGCTGCACATCAACGGCGCAACCGGGGCCCTCACCCTGGGGGCGGAAACGCCGCAAGTGCAGAACACCTCGCCCACCGGCGTTGCATTGCTCCCGTCCAAAAAGTTTCTATACGCCATCAATTCCAGTTCCCACGCCGACTCGATCTCGATTTTCAATGTCGCCAGCGACGGAACACTGGCGCTCAGTGGCACTCCGAGTCCGGCGGGTAACGGTCCGAATGATGCCGTCATCGACCCTTCAGGCAAGTATTTGCTGGTGACGAACAATTTCGGTAACAACGTTTCCGTTTACTCCATCGACGCCAGCAGCGGCGCTTTGTCGGAGGTTGCGGGGTCACCCTTCTATGCGAATTCGAATCCAGCCGAGATCCTGATCACGCCTTCGGGCAAGTTCGTTTACGTGACAAATCCGGGCATCGGGATGGTCACCGCTTTTTCGTTCTCAAACGGCGTGCTCACTCGGCTGCCCACTTCGCCGGTGCCTTCAGGAGCGGGAGCCATCGGCCTGGCTGTGGATGGAAGTGAACGGTTCCTCTACGTTGCGAATCCGTCGGCGAGCAACCCTCCGCCGTTTTCGTCTACCACCGGCAACATTTCTGGGTTTAACATCGACCCCAGCACCGGCGCACTGGGCACCATGCCAGGTTCGCCGTTTACCGCGACGAACGGCAAAGGCCCTAGCGCCGTCACTGTCGATCCCAGCGGAAGGTTTGTTTATGCGACGACCACGGGATCGAGTTTCTCCATCTGGTGCTTCGCGATCAGTCCGACGAACGGACAACTGGTGGCGGCAACGAACTCGCCGTTCAGCTTGACTGCGGGCGGGCTGTTCGCCCTGATCGATCCCAGTGGCAACTATCTCTATATCGGGAGTCAGGATGCGAACGGTATTGCTGGGTATACTTACGATCCATCGACCGGCGCTCCCACGGCTATCACGGGCTCGCCTTTTTCCACCGTGGCGGCGCCCGGGAAAATGGTGCTTTCAGAATGAAAATATTCCGAGAAACAGCGTAGAGACGGGGCAACGGTAGACGCGGCAAGCCGCGTCTCTAGGGGAATTCAGGGGTCCGTTCAGGGTTGTACCGGGACCATCAGGCGTTTGTAATGTGTGATTTACGGCTGGCACTTTGGTGGGACAAGCTGGCACCCGCGTGCCATTTTCAGATTCGCAGCTTAGTCTTACATTCCCCATTGAGCAGTTCTGGGGGAGGGCTGCCCGGGCGTCCTGGGTTCGCAAGAATCCGGACGCCCGTTTAATTTTTCCGCAGGTTTGTGTGACGCGGACACTCCCTTCGACTCGCTCAGGGCCGGCTCTGTCCACTAAAAGACCAAGTGCAAAACCAAAGGCAAGACCAACGGCCGCGGACAAGAGTGTCCGCGCCACACGTGCAAAATCAATTTGTAGAAATGGTGAAGTTCACTGTGATGCGGGCCTGCGTTTCCACGGGCTGCCCGTTTTGGATGTAGGGCTTGAAGTGCCACTGTTTCACCGCCTCGCGAGCCGCGGTAGCGAGGATGCTCGGGCCACTCAGGATCTGTAACTCCTGGATCGTGCCCTCTCGCGAGATGAGCGCCTGCAGCCTCACTGCGCCTTGCACCTTCATCTGCCGCGCCAGTAAGGGGTAATCCGGGGGCACCGAAACGCTCACGCTCTGCGCCGTTTGCGGCGAGAGTTGCACGTGATCGCGGGCACTGACCTGCACGCTCGTTGCCGATGCGGGAGCGCCCGGTGCGGAAGACGTCGCGCCCGAGTCTACATCAAGATGGATGGCATTACTTTTCGCGGGCACGTTGGTGTGACGGTTTCCGGCTACGACTTCCACCTGGAGAGGAGGCAGCGCTGCGCGCTCAGTGCTTGCAGAGAAGGGAACTTCGGCCGCAGCGGGTGCCGTGGACTTGGCTGGCTTCGGTTCCCGCTTTGGGGCGACTGGCGCGGCAGGTGCTGCAGGGGTATTCTTACTTTCACTGTTGCGCTTACTGCGAACCGTGGCTTCCTGCTCTTCGCCGCTCGGCGGGAACCAGAAATCCCAGTCCCTCAGAACGACGGCCGCGAGAGCGACGAGTAATATCCCCAGCGCGATGAGCATCCGCTTCCGCTGTACTTCCGGATCCTGCGA
>DATNNO010000127.1:0-4179 GCA_035601775.1 Terriglobales bacterium
CCAACGTGCAGCGCAGGCTATAATTGCGCCCACGCATGGCTCTAACCTCTGGCATAAAACTCGGCCCGTATGAAATTCAATCACGGCTCGGCGCTGGCGGTATGGGGGAGGTGTACCGTGCCCTGGACACGCGCCTCGACCGCACTGTGGCTATCAAAGTTCTGGCTTCCCATCTTTCTTCTTCTCCGGAACTGAAGCAGCGCATGGAGCGCGAGGCACGGGCTATTTCGTCGCTGAACCATCCGCACATCTGCCATCTCTATGACATCGGTTCGCAGGATGGCACCGATTACTTGGTGATGGAGTTTCTCGAAGGAGAAACTCTGGCCGAGCGAATTCGTAAAGGAGCTGTACCGCTGAACGAAATTCTGAAGATTGGGATTGCCGTGGGAGAAGCGCTTGCCGTGGCGCATCGCCAGGGCATTGTGCACCGCGATCTGAAGCCGGGGAACATCATGCTGACGAAGGGAGGTGCGAAGCTGATGGACTTTGGGCTGGCCAAGTCCGCGGGTTCCGGTGCTCCCACTGGAACTTCGAGCGCGCCTTTTTTGTCGGCAGCACAGACGATGAGCCAAGCCAGTCCCGTCTCTCCGCTCACGACAGCGGGTACGATGATCGGGACGATCCAGTACATGTCGCCGGAGCAGATTGAGGGTAAGGAGGCAGACGCGAGATCGGATCTGTTTGCGCTGGGTGCTGTTCTTTATGAAATGGTAACCGGCGCAAGGCCGTTCGAAGGCAAGAGTCAGATTAGCGTCGCAAGCGCGATTCTGGAAAAAGAGCCGGCACCAATTTCCGCAGTCCAGCCCCTTACGCCGCCTGCGTTCGAGCACATCGTGACCGCTTGTCTTGCTAAGAATCCTGAGGACCGCTTTCAGACAGCGCATGACGTCGCGCTGCAATTGAAGTGGATCGCTCAGCGCGGGACACCGGCTCTCGGTTCCACGGGAAAAAGGGGGAACCACCGCGAGCTTCTGGCATGGCTGATCGCAGGCGGACTCGCCCTGATGCTGACCGCGTTTGTTCTCTGGGGGCGCGGATCAAAAGGCACGGAGCAGACGACATATTTTTCCGCGCCCCTCCCGTTCGCAGCGCGCGCTGTGGCTGTGTCTCCAAATGGCCATACGGTAGCTATTGCTGGTCATCGCGAATCCGAGCGAATTGATGTCCTCTGGATCTATGAACCGGGATCGCAGGAAGCGACCAACCTTGCCAGCACGGAAGGTGCCAGCTTCCCCTTCTGGTCTCCTGACGGGCGGTCGCTGGGGTTCTTCGCAGATGGGAAACTGAAGAAACTGAATCTAGATGGCGGCCCAGTGCAGACACTGTGCGATGCATCCACAGGACGCGGCGGCACTTGGAACAAGGATGGCGTTATCCTTTTTACCCCGAGCGGAACGCTGGGAGTCGGGCTCTATCGAATTTCCGCTTCAAGTGGAACGCCGACTCAGGTCACAGTTCCGGACAAAACTTTGAACGAAGACAGCAACCGCTGGCCGCTATTCCTGCCAGACGGAATCCATTATTTGTATTCCGCGATTAATCTTTCCGGACGAAGAGACCTCTATTCTATCTATGTCGGTTCGCTGAATTCGAATGAGAAGCGGCTTGTGGTGAAAGCGAAAGGCAACGGGGCATATGCCGCCCCAGGATATCTGCTGTTTTATCGGGATCAAACCCTTTTCGCGCAACACTTCGACACAAGAAAATTCGAGCTGACCGGAGAGCCTGTTCCCGTCCTCACGGAAGTTCAATTCTTTCCGCGGATTTCTGAAGCGGTATTTGCCGCTTCCACTGCCGGGTTGCTGGTAGCCCAAAGAAATGCAGATTCCGGCGCCTCCCAACTGCTGTGGTTTGACCGTAAAGGTCAACAGATCGGAGTCGCGCTGAACCCCGGCATCTACGGCAATATAATGCTGGCCCCGAACGGCAGAGCCGTGGCGTCAGATACAACCGATCTGGCCAGCCAAAATACCGACATCTGGACTTACGATCTCGAAACGCGGAGTGCGAAGCGGCTCACCTTTGATCCAGCGATTGACTCACTGCCGGTCTGGAGTCCGGATGGAAGTCGAACGGTTTTTGCGTCAAATCGTGAACTCAAGTTCGACTTGTATTTGAAGGATACGAATGGAGCACAAGAGGAGAAAGTCATTCCGCAGGATGGTCCTGATCGATTTCCGACCGACTGGTCGCGCGATGGGAAGTACGTGCTTTACGGGCGCGGCCCAGACCTGTGGTTTTTGACATTTCCGGAACTCCGGGCCACTCAGTTTCTCAAAGCGGCCTCTACGTTGAAGACAGGCCGCTTCTCACCGGACGGTAAGTGGGTAGCGTATTCCTCCAATGAGAGCGGCCGATGGGAGATTTATGTAACCTCTTTTCCCGAAGCACATGGGAAATGGCAGGTGTCTAACACCGGAGGAGATCAGCCCAGATGGCGGGGCGATGGTAAGGAACTCTTCTACCTCTCCACCGACAGCAAGATTATGGCTGTTCCGGTTAAAACGGGGTCTAACTTCGACGCCGGCACACCGACAGCGCTTTTCCAAGCCAATCCTCGTGAAATGGTTGCTACTTCCGAGCTGTTTTCCTACGACGTCAGCAATGACGGCCAGAAATTCCTCGTCAACGCGTCACTGAAAACAGCAATGACACCCATGTCTGTGGTTCTGAACTGGAGCGCAAAGTTGAATTAAGAGGTTGCTACGAAACAGACCGCAGGCTGTGGGTTTGTGCGCTCTGAATCGGCAAAGGATCGAGTGAAGGATGACGGGCAATCCGGAAGTAATGACCACGGCGTAACTCGCGCGCATTGGCAACACTCGTCGACCCCTGAACGGTGCGTTTCCTCGGATTTTGATGTTTGGCTGCCGACTGGAAGCACCCTCACGGGTTCCACACTCCCACATGCTCCAACAGTTCCTCTAATTTCGCTTTCTTCAAGATTTCTCCCACCGCCGCGTGATCAATATGCGGGGCGATCGGCGTTTCGCTTTGCGCGATGGCGTAGGCGGTCACTGCCACAATCGCCTCCCCTCCCTTGAAGTCCAGCGTATCGACTTTGTCGAGCGTGTCGCTCGATTTGTGATGGATTTCGAAATAGTGCGACATGTCCACCCACAAGTCCAGTGCGGGAATTCCCTGCAACACGAAGGGACCGTGATCGGTGTCGTAGGTTGTATCGAGTGAAAGATCGCCGCCGTTCAAGTCTTTCAACAGGCCGTCGCTCCAGGGCTGCATCGATGTTTTCAGATCCTCGCGGCCTTCCACTTTCCATCCCTTCGGATGTCCCGCGCCGTTATCGGTATTCAGAACGGCTGCGCATTTGTCTAACTCGCTCTTGTGGGTCTGGGTGTAGGCATACGATCCGAGCAGCCCCTGTTCTTCTCCGCCCCAAAGCGCTAGACGAATGCTGCGCCGCGGCGCTTGCCCCAGCAACATCAAGGCGCGCCCGACTTCGAGAACGCTGATCGCGCCGGTCCCGTTGTCCTGCGCGCCCGTGCCGAAGTCCCACGAATCCAGGTGCGCGCCGATCAGGATCCACTCGTCAGGCCGCTCACGGCCCCGAATTTCCGCTACGACGTTATTCACGGTCGTCTCTCCCGAAGTTTTGTTCTCAATGGTCAATTGGATGCTGACCGGACCGCGCTCCAGTTCCCGCTGAATGAGCTTCGCATCTTCCATGCCGAGCTCGGCCCCAGGTAGCGGAAGCAACTTCGCACCCCACAGACCGCCGTGCGCATTCAAGACATTGTTCCTCTCGCGATCCGGCATGATCACCGCCAGCACGCCAGCTTTCTGAAATGTGAGCCATGCTGACTCCAGCCTTGGCAAAGCCTTCCCGTAGCCTTCCGCCATGATCTTGGTTGTATCCAGAAAAACAATCTTCCCTCGCAGTTCCGCTTCCCGGGATCGCAAAATGTCCGGCGCCACGTCTGCGACCGCTACTACGTTGCCGCGTACTCCTCCGGCCGGAGTTGCTGGCGCCCACCCCAACGATGCAACATTCAGCGGACGCGACAAAGGCGCGATCATCGCCCCGCTCGCCGTCCCTCGCTGCCAGCCGGCTGGAATCGTGAACGGCTCCAGCCGCACATTCTCGATCCCATAGCTGCGAAACTTCGCCGCCGCCCATTCCGTCGAGCGCACGTAGGCCGGCGAACCCGTCAACCGCCC
>DATNNO010000128.1:0-6842 GCA_035601775.1 Terriglobales bacterium
CGAAGCCGGGGCAGATACCGCAAACCCGGACGGCCTCAAGGATGGCGTCACGGTTCGAGCCCACGGATTCGTGATGTTGCATGCAACCGAACACTGGCGCCTGGGAGGTGGGATTCATTTCAGCGAGTTGTTTACCTCCAAGTACGACAACCACTCCACCTGGCCCACCGTGGGAGCCATGTTTGAACAGGACTGGTTTCGGCGGAATGCCCAGTATCTTATTCCTACCGGCACCGACTACAGCCTGACCGGACCCCTGTTCGATATGCGAATGCACATGAAAGGAAGATTCTATTTCCGCGAACGAGTTGGAATCTATTCGTACCGTAATCCCAATCAGGCGACCCCGTCTCATCATGTGAGCGCGGTTGCGGACTTCGGCGTTATCTACGTGTTTGGCCGCGGACCGATCTCCGCAAATTGCACCATCAATCGTAGTGAAGTTATCGTGGGTGAGCCGCTAAGCGCCACTGCGGCTGGCAGCAACTTCAATCCCAGGCACACCTTGAGGTACGACTGGAGCAGCACAGGCGGCAAAATTACCGGCAAGGACAACACTGCGAACATTGACACCATTGGCCTGGCGGTCGGCAGTTACACAGCTACCGCCCGTATCTCTGATCCCAAGATGAAGAAGGGCGGCGAGGCCAGCTGCAGGGCGACCTTCACCGTGAAGGAGCCGCCGAAGAATCCGCCGACCGTTTCGTGTTCGGCTAACCCGTCGACAGTTCAGACCGGCGCCCCCTCCACTATCAGTTGCACCTGCACCAGTCCGGACAACGCCCCAGTGCAGGTGGGTGGCTGGACCGCGAGTGGTGGCAGGGTTTCTGGTAGTGGCAGGACTGCAGCTCTGGATACGACCGGTGCTTCCGCTGGTCCGATCACCGTGAATGCTACGTGCAGCGATACACGTGGCCTGAACACCCAGGCTACCGCCAACGTCGCGGTGGAGAACCCGCCACCACCTTCGCCAGAGCTTGTTCGACTGGAGGAAAGACTTGCCTTGCGCAGCATTTATTTCGCGACCGATCAGCCTAGAATCGAAAAACCCGATGGTGGCCTGCTTGCCAGCCAGCAGCAAACCCTTATTTCTCTTGCGGAGGATTTCAAGAGGTATCTCCAGACTAAGCCGGATGCCCACTTGACTCTAGAAGGCCATGCCGACCTACGAGGTTCCGTAGAATACAATCAGGCGCTCTCTGAACGGCGTGTCGAGCGCACTAAGCGCTTCTTGATCGAACACGGCGTTCCCGCTGCAAACCTCGAAAGCATGGCATTTGGCGAGCAAGGGAATATGGACGAAGCCCAGGTGAAGGATACGGTTGAGCGGAACCCTAAGTTGACTCCAGAGCAGCGCCAGAAGGTGCTCGACAACATGAAGACGATCCTGCTGGCGAGCAATCGTCGCGTAGACATCACTCTGAGTACGACTGGTCAACGGTCCGCTCGCGAGTTTCCGTTCAACGCTGCGGATTCCTTGACTGTGATCAAGCGAGGAGGAACCAAAAAAACGACCAGGCCAGCGGCCAACAGGAAGGCGAAGCCTACGACTGAGCAATAAGACAGGTGGAACGGAGAAACCCGGCGAACCCTAGCAGGAAAGCCCCCGTCAGCGCGTCGAGAAATATCCTCACCTACTCTTCGTTGTACAATTTGAAGCCGTATTGACCAGGGAAAACGTGCCCCAGATAGAGCACGCGAGCTTACGCGTGGCATCCACATGCACACAATCTTTCTCGCCGTATTTTTTGAGTTCTCTCGCACCGCGGTCTCGATGTGCAGCGCCGGCATCCTGCTTTTCCTGATTGCCCTGTGGGCTGCCAAGGCCGACATCGCGCGGGCCCGCGGCCTCGACAAGATCGTAGCCTTGAGCAATTTGTGTTTCGCCGTCCCCTTGGCGGTCTTCGGCGCCCTGCATCTCTCGGGCGTAGAATTCGTCATGCCCGAAGTGCCCTCGTATATGCCATGGCGTCTGTTCTGGGCTTATTTCGTGGGCTTCGCGTTGCTGGCCGCGTCCTTGAGCATTGCCACAAAAATTCAGGTGCGCTGGTCCGGCCTGCTGTTCGGGATCATGATGTTTCTTTTTGTGGCGACGTTGGACATCCCGGGAGCTCTCGCCAGCCCCAGAGACAGGTTTGCATGGGCGTTTGTCATCCGCGAAATGTCATTCGCTGGCGGAGGCTGGATTCTTGCGGGAAACGCGATGCGCGGGCAAGGCAAAAGCAAGCTCATAACCGTGGGCCGCGTATTGATCGCGGTCGCCGCTATATTTTTTAGCGTTGAGCATTTTCTGCACCCAGCGGGATGCCCCGGAGTCCCGCTCGAAAAACTGACGCCTCCGTGGATCCCGGCGCGCCTACTCATTGGCTATCTGACGGGCGCAATTCTCTTCGTTGCCGGGGCAGCCATTCTCATGGCCAGGAACACGCGCATGGCAGCAACGTATCTCGGCACCTGGATTGTGCTGCTGGTCTTGTTCATCTATGGGCCGATTCTGATCGCGGCGCTGGCCGACCCGAGCACTGCCGTCAAGGTTGAGGGGATCAACTACTTCGCGGATACGCTGCTGTTTGCCGGAGCGATTCTCGCGCTCGCCAGCGCGACGCCACACACGGATTAAAATGCCGCCTGCCAACCTGTTACGAAACTAGAACCACGGGCAGTGTTGTTCTGAAGCCGGCGCCTAGTTGCGCACGTGTGTTCTCTAGGCGTGGTCATTTCATCATCATACTTGACGTAATATCGCCATAGCGCTCATTGACCCGAGAGGGTCGGCCAATTCTCAATGAGTGCTATAGCCTGGTTACAGCAGTTATGTGTAAGATCGCTTCTGCGCGAAAGAAACAAGCATGGTGGAACAGGCGGCTCAAAGGATGGTGGATGTTGGGAAGTCCGATTGGTTTGGCGTTATCGGCCCTCATCACATCGAGCCTTCTGCGATGGACGGTGATTATTGTTAGCAGCTTAGGCCTCATTTTTGCTCTCGTGTTCCACCTGACCCGCAACGATCACAAGATTTGAGACACGCGGCAGAACTAGCTCGCTCTGAGTGCTGTGGCCTGTTGTCGTCAAGAACTGGGTGGACGCGTCGCCTTCACCATACGTCGGAAAGGAATGGCTGTGATCAGCCAAGCCAGAACGCCATAGAAGACATAGCCTGTGTACCCGATCGGGATCAACGCACCAACGAGACACACGACGGTGAAGACCGAAAGTCCGATCCAAGGAGTCTTCTCCGTCACAGTCCAACGCCGATCTAACCGGGAGCCAACCCAAGACCAGAGAATCAGCACGAACAGAACTGTTGGTGCGAGCTGCACAGACTCGGGCAGCGTTGGCTTCACGGCACCAATAGGAACGGACAGGAGCACACCCGCGAACAGTGCGGGCATGTTTGACACAGCTGCAAACTTGTAAGGCCACGGCCAGACGTGGAAGCGTGCCGTCGTGTCCCACAGAGTCGTGCCATCAAAGAATCCCGGGCGACTCAGAAGCACAGATCGTTGCCAAAGGCCAAAACCTCCCAGCAACGCCGCCAACCCACCCTGTACGATTGGCAAGAGCACCCGAAATTGGTTTCTGCGGCCCATCCAACGCACCGCCTACACAATTGGACACCACACAGACTGTAGCCGGTTTCAGCCAATTGGCGAAATATCGCCATAGCACTCATTGACTGGGGTTCTCAGCGTCATGGGCAGCGGGCAACAAAGCTTCCCGCCGTCCCTGAGGTTAGCTATCTTGGCTGCTGTCGCTCGAAGAAGGCCCAGATCACTGCCGGTCCGTTCGGCTCCTTGGGCGTCGGGCCTAAGATTCGTGGAGATCGCCAGTATGGCTGAGGGATGACATGCCCGCCGCCGTTAATGGCAACAAGTTCCACCTCCACTTTGGGGTCGTTACGCCAAAGTTACGTGGTCGACGTGAACTCCGTCTGTCACTTGGGTCTGGTTCATTTCAGGCGCGCCGGTGATGTTGTTGAGGTGCGCAAAATATTGACCCGACTCTCGCGACGACCGGACCTTGCCTCGCCTTAACAAGCCGAAGAATTTGACCTCTCCACCATCGAACGGGTTCACGGGATCCTTCGCGGGTGGCCCACTCAAGCCGTTCTTTGGCTTGAGTGGGGCAGTTCGCAGGCGTAAGCTGGCCTTGTGCCCTGAGGGCTGAAACGATTCCACCCGTCCGGGCAGACTCTCTTCGTGACCTTCTGCTGCTACCATCGCCGGGTTTGTCGCCCCAGGTTTGTCCCCTGCTCTCCGACCCCTTGCTGGAGCTATGACTATGCAGGGCACATGACGAGTTCAAGTAGCGGAGCTTCGTACTTGTACGATGGTCTTGGGCGGCGTCAGCAGAAAACTGACCCGGCTGGAAATGTGCATAGTTTCGTGCTTGGGCCGCATGGGCAACCGTTTGACGAATACGTGGGGTCTACGTGGACGCGAACCACCGGAGGAATGTTCACCTACGCCAATTCCACAACCTACTTCAATCACACCGATGAACGCGGTACGCCTAAGTTGAGCACAGATTACACCGGGACCATGAAGCGTACTGAGGACTCATTGGACAACATCATGGGACCGTTCGGCGACAATTTTACTGAGACTCGAGCACACTGGACTATACAGGGTTCGCGGCTGGTTTCTGGGACGCAGAAAACAACGGCGACCACTTCGGAGCCAGAGAGTACGAATCGCTCCATGGAACCTGGCGCACGCCCGACCCCGCAGGAATGGCGGCGGCAGACCTGAGCAATCCGCAGACCTGGAACAGGTATGCCTACGTCACCAACAACCCGGTGACCGAAAGCGATCCGCTGGGACTGTATGGTGGATGCGACAATTGCGATCTGACCTTCCAGCCCATCTGGATTGACCCCTTCAATTCGATCGGGGGCGTGTGCTTCATGTGCGGCACAAATACCATGGCCGTCCCGACCATGGGTGCTAGCTACCAGGCTTACGGTGGGGCGGCGGCAGCGGCATTTGCCTACGACCCCTTTGTGCTTAATTTTCAAGGAACGCTATATGGCAAGTCCTACAAGCCGACGTTCGATACAGTGGACGATTACATGGGCTGGCGAACCAGTATCGCCGCGCTGCCGGAAAGCCAAGTGTATCGATCGTACGCGTTGATAGCGGCGAACCAGGGTTTGGACCCAAACACATCAGTGAGCGTCAAGTGGCAATACGGTGCCATGGTGTACGGCGTCTGGGTGCCCGATCTTTCCGATCAATCGGTGGACCCCGCTGCTGCCGCAAATGATGGGGGATGGTCGGACCCTATTACGTTCCTCCATCACAGGGCCTCATCGTGGTACTTCGGCCTCTGGTTTGACGCTGGCCATCTGGTGGATAGCACCGGATCCTTCGGAATCAACGCCCATATTGATCCGTTCGGGCCGTTAAACCCGCTTCACTATTTGATCCAACTCCCTTCGATGATGTTTGGTAGCAGTCCTCAACAGGGAGCATCCTGTAGTGTGAACGGGGGGTGTACATTTTGAACCTACGCGCCGATTTCGACCCATACTCCTTAACTACGAAAGTCTTGGGAGGACAGCGCGCGGAGCCGAAGCGCCCAAGGATAATTGGCCTTTTAGTCAATTTTGTAGTGCTTATCGCGACGGTTACAGCGGGTCGTTCCCTCTGTTCTAGCGAGACAGGCCATCATCTCTCCGTACGAATCCTTGACGCCAAAAGCGGCAAACCGATTAAGCGCGTATCGGTGGGGCTTTCGGTCACGAATGAAAAAGGTAGGTCGGTTGGATTGTCAGATGTGGTTACGAATGGCGAAGGCGTCGCTGCCTTTGATCTGGCCGAGCCTGCTCCCGAGCGTATTGAGATTACTTACTCCCCGAACGAGCTTTGGAATTGTTCAGATATAGCTTTTCCCACAGCTCAGATTCTGAAGACTGGAGTGGTGGCAAGGTACACCTGTGACGATGGTAAGTTGAAATGGCCCGCAACTGCGAAACCGGGGGAGCTCCTCATCTTTTCTAAGCGTTTCACTTTGTGGGAGCGGATGCGACGTGAGATTCCATAGACCGGGGGCTGGCGGGGGGGATGGCCCATGCTTTCACCACACACAAAAGCGGGTGCCCTGCCCCTTCTCGCGTTCTTTGCGAGAGGGCGGGGCTTTTAGCTGACATCGCGGCGGCGGATCGCCGGATACACGCCACACAGGGTCCCTCGACTCCGCCTCAGATTCGCTGCGCGAACCTGATGCTCCGCTCGGGATGACAGTTTGTTAGGGGCATAGCGCCGGGCACTGCTCCACGTCCAATCCTCAGGACGCGTGACCAGCCCCCGTTGCACTGGGTTGCGGTGCATGGAATCCAGCTTCCGCTGTGAGGGACGAACAGCCCCTGGGCGACCTGAAGCACAAAGTCCACGAGTCTTGCGGTCAACCAACTTCGCAGCCAATTGAAGCCCACCCTGTCATCCCGGGCGCAGTCGAGGGACCCTTGCGTTTCCTGTCCCGCTATCAGATGTGACGCGCATCACGGACGCACGCATTGCCATCGGACACAATACACACAGGGTCCCTCGACTCCGCACGGGATGACAGTTTGTTAGCCGTGATTCGCCTGGGGCACCTGAAACACAAAGTCCACGAGTCTTGCGGTCACGGAGGGGCCTCTAAAAGCCCCGCCCTCTCGCAAAGAACGCGAGAAGGGCAGGGCACCCGCTTTGTGCATAGGGAAAGCCTGGGCCAGCCCCCTGAAGCCATGCCCTTCCCGAAACCCTGCCGAGCTTCGCTCGGCTTGGACAGCCGATGGCGGCTGTCCCCACGTGAGCAAGGCGACCGCCTGCATGCGGGGAGTGCCTTCGCCACACGAG
>DATNNO010000129.1:0-2610 GCA_035601775.1 Terriglobales bacterium
GCCGACCTCTATGTAAGTCATTGTCAAGAGAAAAAACGACTCTCCTGACGCGCGCTACGGAGGAGCGCGCAAAAACGAACACCTTCAGAACCCACAGCTCGCAACATGTGCCTCTCGGCGTTGGCTCCTACCTTCGCAGAACCGGACATCTATTTGCTGTCTCGGACCCCGTGGGGTCTTCACAGAAGATTGAGTTTGTGTTCTCTGCCAGTCCCGAAACAATCCGAAGGGAGCCTCGGGAGTTTGATCTCCTTCGCTCAGTCGGCCAACTGCGGGACCTGGCAGTCTGCGCACCGTGTAATCCCGTGATCTTTTCTCCCGCAGCGGTTAGTTAAGCCGCCGCTGTACTGCCTCCTTCTGCAGGCACGAATTCGCGTTCTCGGCGATCCACCGCAAGCAAATACGCGACCATCTTCCGGGCTACGGCCAGGGTCGCGCGGTTTCGATTCCCCTTCTGTGTCTCCCTTTCATGGACCACGGCCAGCTCGTGGTTCTGTCGGGGAGCCAGCTTCGCGGCTTCGACCAGTACATGCTGGATATGTTTGTTGCGTTGTTTGGAAAGCGGTGTCCGCAGGACCTTGTCCGCAGAGCTCTTTTCCTCTCCACACAGTCCGCAATAGCTGATCGCTTGCTTCACCGACCGGAAGCGCGATACATCCCCCATCTCCAGCGCCCAGGTGAGCGCGGTGATAGGTCCCACTCCGGGAACCGTCCTGAGGCGTTTGAGCCTCTCGGCTAGCAATGGATCCCGCTCGAGAGAACTCACCAGAGCGTATTCCGTTTTCTGACACCGTACGATGGTCTCCCGGCTTAGCCGCAGCAACGGCCGGATGCTTTCGTGAATCTCGGCGCTATGGGAAATCAGTTCACGGAAATATCCCACTTTGTGCAGCCGCTGCTTGTTATGGCTCACTCCGGTTTCCATCAGCAGACCCGAGATCCGGTTCTTCATCTGCACCATCTGGCGCACCAGTAGATGCCGATAGCGCAGTGTGCGGCGCCGATCCCGAATCTCGGTGGAAGCCATGTGGCATTCCGGCAGAAAGTCGCAGCGCAGGCAGTCGGCGATCTTGCCGGCATCGATCCGATCGTTCTTCTTCTTTGCCGCGGCGATGGCACGCAGCATCAGCGGGTGCGCTACCTTCACCTGCTCGGCGTGCGGAAGCAGATGATCATAGATCCAGCCGGTGAAGATCGTCGCCTCCATCGCCATAATCCGTGGCTGCGGAAGAGTCCGTACCCAGCAATCCAGCTCATTCCGCGTCGCTCCGATCGTCCCTTCCCGGTGGACCTGACCGCTCGCATCCTTTACGCAGTAGCTGATCGTCTTCTTGTGAACATCCAGTCCGATGTAATACATAATGTCTCTTGAGGAGCCTCCATGGTTGTTTTCTGAATCAACGTTCCCGTTGAGTTCAACTTCTTATACACCACGCGCTCCTCCTCTGACTTAGCATTCAAACAAACCAGCCAAGTGGAATACTTCCGTACCGACGATACGATCAAGGATCACCGCTGCGCGCGTCTCTCTCATGAGGTTAAGCTCGGGTGAAGCGAACGGCACGCCTACGTCGACCGCGCGGCTTTGTGCGACAATACCCATCAATGTGCGGCTTGAAGATGCCTCTTCTGCCCTTAGTCGCAGCCGGGCTATTGGGGCTTCCGCTTGCTCAGGGGCGGGATTACTACGTTTCCACTAGTGGGTCGGACGGCGCAACTGGCACTATTGATCAACCTTTCCAGACAATCCAGAAGGCGGCTTCGGTGATGGTTGCCGGGGACACGGCCTTTATTCGGGCGGGCGTCTACCGGGAAACCGTGAAACCGGCGAATTCCGGAACGACGTCAGCTCCAATTACATTTGCGGCGTACAATGGCGAGTCCGTCACCGCCAGCGGGGCGGATGTGATTCCGGCGAGTTCCTGGACTCTATCCAGCGGCAACATCTATAAGGCGCCGATGCCGTGGAACGTGACGACAATACCCAACGGACAGGCGTCTGGCGATGGCGCGAATCAGATTTTCCTTGACGGCCAGATGATGACCGAGGCGCGGTGGCCGAATACCACATTAGATGTTTCGCATCCGACTGTCGCCCAGACCAGCGGGAGCACGTACGTTGACGGAGGAACAGGCCCTTGGACCGGGACCATTTTCGATGTGAATCTGCCTTCGAGGCCGGCAGGTTATTGGACTGGGGCAATTCTCAATGTATGTCTTGGACCATGCTGGACTTGGCAGACCGGCCCGATCACGGATTCCTCCACACCTCAGCAAATTACCTTCACTTTTACGAACACAGGAATTCCTTTGGTCCCCGCGACTGGTAACGCTTACTTTTTGACGGGAAAGCTCTCGGAGTTGGATCAGCCCGGCGAGTGGTTCCGCGAGGGGCCTAGCTCGACGCTCTACTTTTGGACCCCACTGGGTGATAACCCTTCGCTGCATTTGGTCGAAGCCAAGAGGCGCCCATTGGCTTTCGATCTGAGGTCACGTTCGTTTATAACGATTCAGGGAATTGGCCTCTTTGCTGCCACTATCAATTCTGATGCCCAGAGCCAGTACCTAGTTCTGGATGGTCTGCAATGCCAATACATCGCACATGTTCCC
>DATNNO010000130.1:0-38594 GCA_035601775.1 Terriglobales bacterium
GTTCGATCTGTTGTACCGGCCGCTCGGGGCGGATGCTGGCCGCGAGGAAATCTCGGTAACCGGCGCCGAAGCCGAAATCAGCTATTATCAGGGTGAGGGTTTGCTGCTCGAAGATGCGGTGCGGGAGCAGGTGCTGTTGGCCGTGCCTTTGAAGGTCATCTGCCGCGAGGACTGCAAAGGCCTTTGCCCGCACTGCGGCGCGAATCTGAACTTGGAGCAATGCTCTTGCGCTGAGCCGGTGGAAGATCCGCGTTGGACGGCGCTGAAAGATCTGCGCAGCAAGTTGGGAAACTGATCTTCGCGGGATGCACGAGCGCGAACGCTCGCGCCTATATTAATCACATAAGGAATTTAAAATGCCAAATCCAAAACGGCGACACTCGAAAGCACGCACCGGAAGCCGGCGCGCCCATGACTCTCTTAAGAGCCATGCACTCTCTGAATGTCCGAACTGCCACGAGCGCAAGATGCCACATCGTGCCTGCCCCAAGTGCGGCTATTACAAAGGCCGTGAGGTTCTGAATGTCGAGGAAGCCAGCTAGCGCCGCCACCCCATGCCAAGCGTCATAGCCTTGGACGCGATGGGCTCGGACCGTAGGCCAAAGCCTGAGATCGAAGGCGCAATCCACGCGGCGCGGCATTACGATGTCCATGTCCTCTTAGTGGGCCCGGAACCGGCTCTCCGGGCCGAGTTGGCACGCTATCCCGCCGCAGCCGGACTCCCCATTGATGTCGTGCATGCCAGCGAAGTCATCGGCATGCAGGACAAAGCGGTGCAGGCCGTGCGCGCCAAGCGGGATTCGTCCATGCGGGTTGGCGTCCGCCTGGTGCGCGACCGCCGCGCCTCGGGTTTCATCACCGCAGGCAACACGGGCGCCGCCATGGCGACAGCGAAAATGGTGCTGGGCGCTATCCCCGGCGTGGATAGGCCCGCGTTGGCAGCCATATTTCCTACAGCGATCGGTACGATCGCCAGCCTTTTGGACGTTGGCGCGAATGTCGACAGCAAGCCGCACAATCTTGAGCAATTTGCTGTCATGGGAGAAATCTATTTTCGTACCATGTTTGGAACCAAGCGTCCGCGGGTGGGCTTACTTTCAATCGGCGAGGAAGAAACCAAGGGAAACGAACTGACCCGGGCGGCATTTCAGCTTCTCAAACGACTTCCGCTGAATTTCGTGGGCAACGTGGAAGGCCGCGACCTGTACAACGGCAAAGTGGACGTGATAGTGGCCGACGGATTCGTAGGAAATGTCGCGCTGAAGATTTCAGAAGGCGTGGCCAACCTGGTTCGCTCCACCCTGAAGGAATCGCTGAAGGCGACCATTACACGCCAGGTGGGATATCTGCTCTCGCGCAGCGCATTTGCTGATTTCAAGAAACGTCTCGACCATACGGAATATGGCGGCGCGCCGCTGCTGGGCGTAAAGGGAGTTTGCTTCATCACCCACGGATCGTCGAACGCCAATGCGATCAAGAACGCGATCCGCGTGGCAGCGGAGTTTGCCGAGCACCCAATTAATTCAGAGATAGAAAAAGCGCTGGCAGCGATTCGGGCGCAACGGCAAGCGCGTCCCGGAACAAGAGACGTTGCAAGCAACGTTTCTACAGCCACCCCCCTGTAGAGACGTAGCTTGCTACGTCTCAGGCTGCTGGGAAACTCACGATTCGTATGCGGTTCGTATCAGGGCATCCCTTCAGGCGTGCCGCAGTGATTTCTTTTCAACGACGCCTTTAGGCGCGGAGGTACAGGGGCTCGATTTTTTCAGTTCTCATAACTATGACGACTGCTTCAGAAATTCTAACGATTGGACGCATCGCATTTCTTTTCCCCGGCCAGGGGTCCCAAGCCGTCGGCATGGGCAAAGAGCTGGCCGAAAAATATCCCATCGCCCGGCAGACATTTGAAGAAGCCGACCAAGCTCTGGGCTACAAGCTCTCGCAGCTTTGCTTCGAAGGTCCCGAGGATCAACTTCGTTTGACCGAGATCACGCAGCCCGCCATCTTGACCGCCTCCGTCGCGGCTTGGCGCATTCTAAACGAAAAGGGTCTCAAGCCTGGTTTCGTCGCCGGACACAGCCTGGGCGAATACTCCGCGCACGTTGCCGCCGGAACCCTTAGCTTCGCCGACGCGGTACGCACCGTACGCAATCGCGGCAAGTACATGCAGGAAGCGGTTCCCGTCGGTATAGGCGCCATGGCGGCGATTCTCGGCATGGAGTTCGAGAGAGTCGCTGCGGTTTGCAGCGATGCGGCTCAGGGTGAGGTTTGCGAACCCGCCAACATCAATTCCCCTGAGCAGATTGTCATTTCCGGTCATACCGCAGCCGTGGAACGCGCCGCTAACCTCGCCGACGAACGCGGCGCCAAACGCGTAAAACTCTTACCCGTCAGCGCTCCATTTCA
This sequence comes from Terriglobales bacterium, assembly GCA_035601775.1. GTDB lineage: Bacteria > Acidobacteriota > Terriglobia > Terriglobales > Acidobacteriaceae > JABDBE01. The sequence goes on from DATNNO010000130.1 coordinate 2,407, forward strand.
TTGCTCCCTGATGAAGCCAGCGCAGGACAGTCTGGCAACGGATCTCTCTGCCATCACCTTCGGCAAGCCTGTAGTCCGAGTCGTCTGCAACGCCGACGCGGCATTGCTCGACGATGGAGACCGCAGCCGCGATGCGCTGATCCGCCAAGTTACAGGGGCGGTGAAGTGGGAACAATCCATGCGCGTGCTGATCGCACAGGGCGTGCAGACTTTCGTGGAAGTGGGTCCGGGAAAAGTGCTCTGCGGTCTCATGCGTCAGATCGACCGCTCGAAGACCTGCATCAACGTCGCCGACGAGGCATCACTGCAGAAGACGCTGGAACAGCTTGCAGTGAAAGCACAGCCTCCAGCAAATAGCTGATTCGCGGATCATTCCGTGACCCAGGTCCACCAGTTGCCGCACTCGATTTCGTTGGGCGAGAAAGACAAAGTCTTGTTGGCCTTTTCCACCCACACATAAGCGTGTTCAGCGCGAGAGTTCACCGTGACTTGAACGATGACCCCGCTCCCGGAGCCTGGGCTCAAAGAACAATCCACCGAATAAGATTTCACCAGACCCCACTCCCCTCCGGGGCCCCAGTCCCGATAGAAGTCGTTAAACGTGTACGCGGAATATTGGCTCGCGTGCTGTTTCCAGTCTGGATCGCGGAACCACACCGCGTAGGCTGCCTCGTAGTTCTGGCTTTGCAATGCTGCAAAGAATCTGCTGGCCGCTTTCCGTTCAGGATAATCGCGGTAGTGATAGGCCACCCACACAGCAAGTATGAGGGAAACCACGACTACGGCGATCCACCTTCGGCGCCGTCGATCGCGCGCAGGATTGTATTGTTCGGCGTCCAGCAGTGTCATGGCTTCCATAAGCATAACGGAAACCGGCGGAGAACAAAAAGCTCGGCAGGAAATTGAGTGATTGAGTAATCGGGTAATTTTGTAATTTGCGCAGCCGTTGAAACAGACTTTTAAATTCCCAAATTACCCGATTCTCGATTAGAGGGTTCTCTTGAACAGCGGCGTGGCCACCGCCAGCGTGATGAACGCAAAAATGGACAGATAAAGCATATCCGGCCAGATGGCAGCCATTCCCGTTTCCTTGAGCAGTATCGACTTGAAGCCGTGTACTGCAAACGTGAACGGGTCCACTTTGGCGATGGCGCGCAACCACCAGGGGAATGCCTCGATGGGATAGATTGCTCCACTGGGGAAAAATAGCAGCGTATTAAGGATTCCAAAGATCGCGCGCGGCACCAGCGGATCTTCCACGCGAACCATGAGCAGAAACATCATCGTGTTGAAGGCGATCGACGTCAGCAGAATCATGATCATCAGTTCGAGTACGGTGCCTGGGTTGAACACCGTTCCCACACCCGCCAGCAGCGAACCAATCACCGTGATGACCACTCCGGTCATCACTGCCTTGATGGCCCCCGCGGCGTTCAGCCCGAACACAAGTTCGGTCTTGGTGATGGGCGTAACCAAATATCCTTCGTGAACGCCGCGCGCCTTGTCATCGATGTAGAGCATGCCGCCGCCAATCATCACGGAAACGAACATGGCCAGCGTGATCGAGCCCGGTAAAAGATACTTCATATATTCGATGTAAGGATAAAGCTCCACAATCTGCAGAACGGTCTGTTGCAGGATTCGTGGCTCGACCGTGGGCTGATTGAGCGCGGTGGTTATGCTCGTGAGTTCGTCCTCCAACGTCGAACTCATGAAGTTGTCGCTATTGTCGACCACCAGCGCAATGCGCGGTTGATCCTGCTCATACACTCGCCGCGAGTATTGTGGCGGGATAACCACCGCGCCCTGGATCTTGCCATTGCGTACGTCGTCCATCGCCGTTTTCGGGTCGTTATAGTAGACCGGTTCGAACGTCCGCATGTTGGAACGGACCGAATCAAAAGCCTCGCGGATCTTGAGCGCCTGCGTGCCCCCGTCCTGATCCACCAGTCCGAGCCTCGCATCGCGAATCTTTCCGCCGAAGGCATTTCCCAGCACGATGAGTTGCACCAGCGGAAAAATCATCGACGCCATCATCAGCGCCGGAGAGCGAAAGAATTTGCGCATTTCGCGTTCGACAATGGCCAAAATGTGATTCATGGCTGCAACCCCGGTCTGGGTGGCATGACGAAGGCATGCGCTTTCACCAATTCATCGCGCAACTGCCGCCCGGTGTAGTGGACGAATACGTCGTCCAGTGAAGTGTTCTGCACGGAAAGTGATCGCACCCGGACTCCCGCATGTACGGCCGATTCGACCAGTTCGGTTGTGGTCCGCGATCCGTCGCCGGTCAGCACACGGTACATGCCGGCGCCCTCATGCTGCACCGAGGTCACCTCACTCAGCTTCTTCAAACGATCCTCCCAATCCGCGGGAGCGTTGTCGAACTGCGCCTCAATCACATTCGATCCCGGCACGCTCGCCTTCAATGCCGGCGGCGTATCGAGCGCAACCAGCTTGCCATGATCCACGATGGCGATGCGGTCGCACAGGCGATCAGCCTCGTCCATATAGTGAGTAGTGATCAAGATGGTGAGCTGCCGATGGCTCTTGATGTTGGTCAGCATCTCCCACACCGCAACGCGAGATACCGGATCCAGCCCGGTCGTTGGCTCGTCCAGAAAAAACATTCGCGGACTATGTACCAACCCGCGTGCAATCTCGAGCCGCCGCCGCATGCCGCCAGACAGCGTCTTGGTTTGGGCCGAACGCCACTTCGTCAAGTCCACCAGTTCCAGCAACTCGTCAATCGCGGCCTTGCGCTTTTTTGCCGGAACGTCGTAGAGCTTGGCGTAGATGCTGAGATTTTCCTCGATGGTAAGATCAAGGTCGCTGGTAAGCGCCTGTGGGATCACACCAATCGTCCGTCGAACCGCGTCTGGATCCTTCTGCACATCGTGGCCAGCGATGCGGGCGGTTCCCGCAGTGATGGGAATGAGCGTGGTCATCATCCGTATCAGCGTGGACTTGCCCGCGCCATTCGGCCCCAGTAAACCGAAAATCTCTTCTTCCTTCACGTTGAAGGAAACGTCGTCAACCGCGGTGAAATCGCCATATCTCTTGACGATGTGTTCCACTTCGATGGCATTGGACACAGCGGCATCGCCACCCGAACCATGCCCATTGCTGGCAGCGTCTCCACTCGACCCGCTGACGTTGAGATCCGCGATCATGGATGCTGCTCCGCTGACACGTTCTCTCGCGATGTACCCTTAAGCTGATCCGGCGAAACCAACACTTCCGCGGTCATGCCCGGAACATACGCGCCTTTCGGATTGTCCAGCCGAACCTTGAGCACGATGGTTCTGATGTCACGCTTGCGCCGGCCGACGTCTCGCTGGGTGGCGAAGTCGGCTTCGGCCGACTTAAAAAATACTTTGCCCGACGTAATCGTCCCGCCCGGCAGTCGGACACGCAGCGTGTCTCCCAAACCAATGTGATCGGCATCGGTCTCAGGAATTGCGGCGCGCACCCAAGTGTCCTCGAGGTCGACAACGGTCACGATCGCCTGCCCGGCGTTCAACACTTCGCCTTCGCGCGCGGCGCGAACGGAGACAGTCCCAGTCACCGGCGCGTAAATCTTGGTATAACCTAAACGAACTTCAGCTTGCTTCAGCATGCTCTCCGCATTGGCGACTTGCGCGCGCGTGGATTCGACCGTGCTCAGCGCGGCATGCGCTTGATGGGTGTTCGCGATGGCCGTGTTCAGGTCGGCCTCGGCAGCGCCCACTTGATCCTTCAGTGATTGCACCACCGCCTTCTGGGCCGCCAGGTTAGTCTCCGCCTGCACCCGCTCTTGATCCGAGGCGACGCCCTGTTTCGCGAGTTCAATCATGCGGCGGCTGTCGCTCTCCGTGCGCTCCAGAGTAGCTTCTGCCTGAAGCAATTGCGCGCGCGTGGATTGCAGCCGCGCCTGCGCATTCACAACACTGCTCGAAGTCGATCCCTGCGTCGCCTGCAGAGTCGACTGGGTTTCAGCGACCTTGGATTTCAAACTGTCGATGGTTGCGGCGGCAGCGCGTTCTTCCGCCTCCAATTCCGACGGATCGAGCACCGCGATTAGATCACCCTGTTTTACCTGGGTTCCTTCGTCAACCAGGAGCTTCGCCACTCGCCCCTCGATCTGCGGGCTCACGATCACCTGATTGGAATCCACCGTACCGATCAGAATCAGATCTTTGCTGCGGGGCGTGGATAACAGGTAGTAGGTCAGCGATGTGCTGAAGATCACTCCGAGAATGATTAGGAATTTATTGCGTACACTCACTTTACTGCTCCTCGGTACTTTCCGCTGGAACGCAGGAACAACGCGGCTGAAATAAAGTCCAGTACCGCCGCCCGGCGCGCGGCTACGAGTGCCGGAGACATGGGGTCTTTCCCGGTCATGAGGCGCATCACCGGCGCGCTAGTGAAATAGAAAACAATCACCGCAATCATGGAAGGAACAAAATGCAAAGGATCAACCGCGCGGAATTCTCCCGAGGCCTGTCCCTCGCGAAGCACCCCTGCCACGCGGCCAAACAGCGGGCGAAAATACTTTTTCACGATCCGCTCAAGGTGGGTTGCCCTGCCCCGGCCGGCGCCCATCATTTCGCCCTGCACAATTCGGGGGTACAGCGGATGGCTCGCGACATAATCGAAGTGCGCGCCCGCGTAAGCGATAATCTTCTCGCGGGGCGGGAGATCGCGAGACAAAACTTCCCCGACGCACGCAATCAGGCCTCCAAACACCTGATCGAGCACCGCGCCGTACAATGCCTCTTTGTCCTTAAAGTAGTAATAGAGGAGGGCTTTGTTCACCTTGGCGGCGCGGGCAATGGCGTCCGTTCTCGCCCCGGCAACACCCTCGTGCGCAAACTCCCGCACCGCCGCCTGCAAAATCGCAGCGCGGCTCTGCTCGGGACGCCCGCGAGACCCCAGACGCGACTTGGAAGCGGCCTTCATCGTCCTAATTAACCGGTTAGTTAGATTATACCAAGGACAAGGAAAACACACAAGTGTGTGGGGACGGGCGCCCGTCCCAGCGGCCGCAAGGCCGCAGCCACTTCGAATGGTGTTAGTTCAAATGGAGGTCCGAGCGTCCCCGCCCGGCCCCAGCGGCGAAATGCTCATTCCGAACGTTACCAAGCTCCGCCCGCAATCGACGGCACCAGCAGGACCTCATCCCCATCCTGAAACGCGTAAGTGTTCCCGCCCAAAAAACGAATGTCTTCTTCATTGACGTAAACGTTCAGGAACCGCCGAATCTCGCCGGCTTCGTCCCGCAAATGCGGCTTCAGATCCGGAAACTGCTGGTCGAGCGCGGAGAACAATTCTCCCAAGTTCGCTGCCGAACATTTGACTTGCCCGGTTCCTGATGTCAGGCGGCGCAGCGCTGTCGGAATCTGTACGGTAACTGTCATCTCAAGCCTCCACTGTTTCTGGGATACTCTTCTCTGCAATCTCCAGCGTTCTCTGCAAGAATGTTTCGAACTCCGCGAGCTTGGGCCGAATCGGCTCTTCCACGTCGTACTTGCTGGCAAGCACGTCCGTGGTCTTCAGACCATTACCAGTAATGCACAGCACAGTCGTCTCTTGCGGCGCGATGCGTCCTTGCCGGTAAAGTTTGCGAGCGCATCCAGTCGTGACCCCACCCGCGGTCTCCGTGAAGATGCCTTCCGTCTCCGCCAGAATCTGAATGGACTCGATCATTTCGGGATCGGAAACATCCTCCGCCCACCCACCGCTTTTTGTGATGGCCTTGATGGCATAGTGTCCGTCCGCCGGATTGCCAATCGCCAGCGATCGAGCCAGCGTCGCCGGCTTCTGAGGCTCTATGTCGGCGTTGCCGGACTTTACCGCAGTCGAAATAGGAGAGCATCCAGTCGCCTGCGCCCCGAAGAATTTCACTGGTTTCGGTTCCACCAATCCCAGCTGAATCAGTTCGTCGAACGCCTTCTTGATCTTGGTAATTAAAGACCCTCCGGCCATGGGCACAACCACGTTGTCCGGCAGCCGCCATCCCAGTTGCTCGGCGATTTCGAATCCCACCGTCTTCGAGCCCTCGGCGTAGTAAGGACGCAGATTTACGTTGACGAATCCCCAGCGATGCTCATCCGCGATCTGCGAGCACAGACGATTCACCTGGTCATAGCTGCCCGCAATGCGCACCAGCTTGGCGCCGAAAACCTGCGTGCCCAGAATTTTCGCGGGCTCAAGATCGGCGGGAACAAAAATCCAGGCTTTGAATCCGTTGCGCGCCGCCTGCGCCGCCACCGAATTTGCCAGGTTCCCAGTCGAAGAACACGCGACCGTGTCGAAGCCGAAGCTGCGCGCTTGCGCCAGGGCCACCGCAACCACGCGGTCTTTAAAGCTGAGTGTGGGCAAACAGACCGCGTCGTTCTTGATCCACAAATTTGTCGCACCCAGACGCTTGCCAAGGTTCAGCGCTGGGAGCAACGGCGTAAAGCCCACCGGCAAGGTCGGAGAGAACTTCTCGGGCAGCGGCAGCAGCTCCGCGTAACGCCACATGCTGGGGGCGCGGTCGGCGATGCGGTCCCGGGTAAAGGTGCCACGCGCTTCGTCGTAGTCGTAGAAAATTTCCAGCGGAGAAAAACAGTCGTCGCAGATCGACCGGGGCTGGTTTCCCCAGCTCTTGGGGCACTCCCGGCAGCGCAACTCATATTTGGTTGAAACGCTCGCAGTAACGCTCATCAGCTACTCGCTTTCCGTAGCCGCGGGACGAGCCGTAAAAACCGCTTAAAAACCAGAACCTCTTTTCCGGAAAAACTAATTATACGGAGGGAAAAAAAGAAAACGAGATGCTGAACTGCGGGCACCTCGAATCTCATGTCCCCCGTTTCCGGGTGAGAGTTGACACCAGACGACCGGGAGATGACTCCCGATCCGGTTGTCGTGGCTTCTCAGGGCTCGTCCCTCAGCCACTCTTCATGAAATCCAAGGTCTGCTCCGAAGAGCAAACTTGTTTGCGATACTACATGCTTCGATTCGCTCCCGTCAAGTTGATGCTACAGATATGTAGATGCTCCAAGACAGCCGGTCACTTTGAGGGCAAGGCCAATGCCGTGGGATGCTTCGGCTGGTAGAGACCGATTTGGCCCCCGCCGGGAAGCCTGATCTTGGTGATCGAACCCCATCGAGCTTCTTGAATATCGGAACACGCGACGCCTTTTTTCTTCAGTGCGGACATCTCGGCCTTGAGATCGTCACACATGAGATAGAGTTCATGCCGATCACTCTCCTCGTCGGGATGGAACGCGGCTTCTGCCGGAGGTAAGGCAAAAATCAGCCATCCGTGGCCGGCATCCACGGATCCGAATCCGAGAATATCTCGAAAGAAGGCGCGATCCGCCGCCGCGTCTTTGCTGTACACGATGACATGTGCACCGAAGATCATGAACCGTACCCCTTTCTCGCCCCTCTAATACTCCCACGGGATCGCCTGTCTTCCAAGCCAATCCCCCTACCTGAACCAAAGATGCGTCGATAGGTTTCCGACTGCACCAGACTTACGGTTGCGGTACGGTATTTGAGCTTTCGCCCTAGAACGCGGGGCGGGGTGAAGGCCGACGGCGTTGAACACGGTGCGCAGGTCGCGCCAGTCGCCGTGCAGCGCGCCCTCGATTGAGGCTTCGAGCTTTTTGATTTCGTTCCAGCGTTCCGACTGACGCGTGGTGAGCGGCGGAATGTTTTCGCCCCAGGCTTTTTCGCGGTTTCCCTCTGGCAGATGGGGCGAATTCCCAGCAGCGCCGTTACCACTATTCGCGGAGTGGGGGTCCTTCGACTCGCGCGAAGTGCGCGCTCGCTCAGGATGACTTTCTTTCTGATCAGGATGACATTCTTCCTGATGACTTTCTTTTTTGGGTGCTTCGACGGGTTGAGGCGCGACGTCCTCGGGAGCACAATCGGTATTCAGCTCGGGATGTTCGGAGAGGTACTGGTGGGCGTAGTTGGGGACTTCGCGGATCATGTCGTCCTGACGGATGTGGAAATAGACGTTGCGGGAATTTCTTACGGCGATGTAAAGCGCCTTGAGGACGAGGGTGGCGCGCTTGTTATCGATGGTGCCTTTGAGCACGGCGTCGATCATGTGCATGATCGCGGCCTGGATGGCTTCGGCGCTCTCGATGAGGGCGACGGGGTGGATTTGCGAGTCCACGCGAGTTTGCACGCCCTTGATCATGCGGGTGTGGAAGTAGCAGAAATATTCTTGCTTGAGCGCGGGGGAACCGCAGCGGTGTCCGGTGACCTGGATGTGGGTGCAGCGACGAACGTTCGGATGTAGAGGCATGGGTATATACCGCGAAATTCGCGTTTTTCTCCTAAATCTATGAATTGATTGGGTCAGAAAAAGAGATACCCTGGCAAAATATCTCTTCTAAAGGACTTAGCGGAGGGATAGCCGCACGCTTGCGAGTGCAGGATGCCCTCGCGACAGCCGGCAAGATGCCGGCACTACGCGGGAATCCAGGGCGACCGTCCTGTTTTTGTCCTATTACTTCTATGATAGCTGATGGCATAGGGTAAGTGAGACATGTTTGCAATAAATATATTTGCTTTGGGGAGAGTGGTTTACGGGGAATTGGGCGGTTTAGGGGGCTTGACAAGAATTCGGGGGGCGGGTGGAAATCGAGTTTCAGGGGCCGCGAAAACGAGGGCTGCTCGGCATGATCCCACAGAGCCAAGGCAATTACACTCACAACCCCGATCGTTGGTGTAATAGTGCTTGACACGGGCCGACATTGTTAGAGAGGCGATTTTTCGCCAACCAACCATGAGACACCGCCTCACAACACCAGAACTGCAACTATTCGCATATTTTCTTCTTGACATCTGGATCGACGCGACCTCATTATGTGCGGCATCAGCGATTGCTTATCCGAACTACCGTCTCTGAGATCAATCGCTGCTTTCCCCGGGGCCCAGAGCTACAGTCGTGAAGTCATAATTGACGGTCTTGCGCTTCTACCTCTCCTCTCCAGGGGTATAGCAATAAGTGGATTTATCCCTTGAAGAAGAGATCATGTTCATCAACGTCCAAGTTGCCTGAGCTGTTCATATGACACGACCAGCGGCGGCGGTGCGCGCCGCAGGCAGGAGCTTCAGCCTATGATACTGTGCCAGAGAATTAGACCGTGGAAGATTGGTACGTTTGTGTTCTTGTTTCTGGTTACCGTTCCCGCCGCCTTAGCCGACGATCATGTCACCGGAAAAAACAGCCAAGACGTGACGTGGAAGCGCGGCCAATCGGAGACGGCGGTGAATGTCAGCAACGTTCCTGGGCCAAAGCAGATTATCACCGTGACTTATAACGACGACACCAAGACCGAACAGACTATCCTGTACGGACCGAGCTCGCGCAAAGTGTTGGCAGGTGCCAGCCTCATGGGTTGGTCAAACTCGATCGACGGGGGGATAACCTGGAAGTATGGGGGGAAAGTGGCGCCACCACCGGGGTGGCCGGTTTTGTGGGGCGACCCATCCATTGAGTCGGATTTCATGGATCAGCGCTTTGTTTTCATGGTAAACCTGGCTGTCCCGGCATCGAAGATGCCAAAGGGAGGCATAGAAGGACCGCTAAACGACTTCCTGGGTGGTGGGTGCATTGCGCGTTCTGTAGACGGCGGTTTGAGTTTCAAAATAGCTCAGTGTGTTTCGTCGAAGAATGACTTCTACGATGGCTCCAGCATTGTCGCCGCAGGCGGTTCGAGTAACCGTAGCATCTTCGTGGCGTTCCGTGATGTCACCCAGAACCGCATTGACGTATGGGCCAGCCCCAGTGATACCGGAGCATTCCAATTGCTCCCAGATCCCTTTCGCGGTATACCTATCGGTTCCCATCCTCGGCTCCGTTTCGACCCGGATACTGATTCTTTGTATGTTGCCGCTTTGGGCCTGGATGACGACAAGATCTACATCAATCGCTTTACCAACAATTGGGGATCTCCCGTTCTCGCGGGTGCGTACCAGACAGTCGGCAACCCAGACATACAGTTGTCAGACCGAGTATTGCGCACAGGGTATCAATTTTCATTCGATATTGGATCTCCAAGCAGGAACGGAGACGACGATCTCCGCTTCGCCTACACCGTGTTTGACCAGGGATCTAACCGATTTTACATTCGGGGGGGTTATTGCCGATACGACCTCAGCGGCTGCTCGGACGCTCCGGAATGGGGGACAACGCCAGGGAATTTTAATCTTGAGGGCGACCAATTCAACCCTAATGTCAGGGCTTTTCGCGGCTTCCTCAGTGTTCCGGCTCTTTGGAAGCTCAGCTATATGACACGTGAAGATGCTCCTGCCGGAAACACCGTCGCCTTCCGACAAGGAGATCTCGCCGTCCTTCCCAACGGCACACGTCTGTTTGTTCCGCGCAATCTTCACGGCGACGAGCTTATCTGCCCTGACACGCGATCTACGGGGGGGTATTGGGGCGACTACAACGATCTGCAGTTCGCCGGGCTCGATCAAAACAACCACCCGTTGTTTATGCTCGCGTTCTCAGACTCATCTAAGGGCTGCCTTACCAGATGGACATATGTATCGCACCACGTCCACGTAACAGGGGTGATCTTTCATTGAGGGAGTGCTTCGAAATGCAACGATTTGGGTCGAAAATGATACTTGGGCTGGCGTTGCTGGCGACTGCGAGTATTGCGTCGGGACGAACGGCTAGTGCTCCACAGAAACGAGCAACCAAAGCACACGCGGCAAGAAGGCCGCCCGTTATGTTCGTACCGCCGCAAGAGCAGGAAATCACCTCGGAGCCCGTAAACAAACCAACCCAAGCACGGCAAATCCGCAAGATCACGCCAGGTCGAAATCCGGATGAACGCTTCTTCCCCATGCACCTCGAGCGTCACTGATTGCCCTCGGGGGATCTTCGGAGTTTGACTTGGGGCCATTACGCTCACGACCGGATTACTGGTGTAATTGCGATATTACAACAGCAATCAAGTCGGAGGCGGGGCCATCGCTGCTCCAAACTGATAGACCGTGGAAATGCTAAGGACACTACCCCTCAGATACCTCAGCGTGACAAAGGAACGCGTTTAGTGTTACGACTCCCGCGTTGTGGTTGATGTGTTCAACAAAAAGCCTGAAGAACCGATGCCATCCTGTGGTCGTCCAGAAGAAGTACACTGACACTGGTTCCTCAAGGCTAAATTCCTTTGTCGGGACGATGAATTCATTGATGCCGGTCTTCTCACAGTCGTCGCCGCAGAAAAGCAGCCCACCGCCACTGCTCACCTTCATGCGACAGCCACGGCCGTGTTTGCGGCCACCTAGGGCCGAACATGAGAATTCTCCTTCTACGATCTCTTCTATGGAGACGCGTACCATGCCGCCTTGATGCTGGATCTCGACATAGTCGCCAACAGAGACCTGAAGCCTCAAAAGGCCGGATGCGCGGTCGAGGCGAACGGTTCTCTGCCCTCCACGTCGACTGGCGGCGATCAACCGAGGCCGGTAGCCCGGCGCAATCCGTACCAGCAGGTCTTCCCGGCGGTATAGCTCATCCCAAATGTCCTCCCAGGACCAGACTTCGACACTGAACAGACCTTGCTGCTTGTGTTCCTCAGTAAGCTCGCGGGCTCGCTTCTGCACCTTTGCGTCCCTTGGCCCGGTAGTGGCGAGAATGAAATTAGCGAGTGGTGGGGTGAATTCCTTCGCGGCTTCAACCTCTCCTTCGAGTTCCTTGATCGTCACCTTGCTCCGCAGGAGTCCATCCTTCTGCTTGCTTTGAACGCCCTCCCACTTGCCTTGGTGCTGACCAAAGACATCCACGCCGGCCTGGGGCTGGCCGCTCCGCCCGTTCTTCTGGGCGCTAGGGTTGTGCCAGACTTCCCGCCACAGATCGAGGCAGAGCGACTCAAATGCCGCCGGGTCATTTGGAGGTTCCCATCGTTCGATGTCTGCGCTCATGGCGGGATGATAGCAAGTATCTCGCTGATACGTTTGATCACGGGAAAATCGCACCTGCCGCCGAACCTCAAAGTTGACCGGGCGGCGCGCCATTCCTGACACATTGGCTATTCCTAAATGACAGCCTACTCGGATGCGATCCCCTTGGTTGAGTAACAGGCATTCGGAAAGTGGGGGAATTGATAGTTGATGTAACCAGGCCCCCCGGGTTGGGTTTCTGGGCGCATATAGTGCGCACCCCGGCAAGCAATTGGGGCAAACGGTGTGTGGTGTGGGCCGGGTTATTGTCCTGCGTCTTTGTCGATCTTGCTGGCGACTTTGACGCCGCTCAGGCCGCTGACATATTTGGCGATGCCGCGGTAGAGCGATTCGGCGATCTTCTGGCGATATTCGGAAGTCCCCAGCCGGTGTTCGTCGCCGGGATTGCTGACGAAGGAGATTTCCGCCAGGATCGACGGCATATTGGCCCCGATGAGTACGATGAAGGGAGCCTTTTTCACGCCCCGGTCGCGCACGCCCGGATTCTTCGCGGCGAGACCGCTGTGGAGAGAGCGCTGCACGTCGGAGGCGAACTCTTGCGACTCTTCGATCTTCTCCTTGAGCGCGATCTTTTTCACCAGGTCCTGCAGTTCGTGAATCGACTTTTCCGAGACCGCGTTCTCGCGGGCGGCGACTTCGAGCGCTTCGGGAGACGAAGTGAAGTTCAAGTAATAGGTTTCCACTCCGCGGGCATCCGGGTCATGGCTTGAGTTGGCGTGGACGGAAACAAAAAGATCGGCCGCTTCCTCATTCGCGATCGCGGTTCGCGTCTCGAGCGGAATGAAGGTGTCGTCCTTGCGGGTGTAAATGACCTCGGCGCCGAGGCGGGTTTGCAGCAGCTTGCCCAGACGCCGGCTCACATCAAGAACCAGATCCTTTTCCTCAAGGCCATTGGGGCCGATAGTTCCGGTATCGTGGCCTCCGTGGCCGGGATCGATTACGATCTTTCCGATCTTCAGCCCGAGTGCACGGATCAGGGAACGATCACCACTCGCGGTCGGCTGGGCTTCACGGACATCCAAATCGGTGGTTGGCGTTTTGCGCTTGCCGTTTCTGATATTGTTTTGGGCCCGGCCGGAGGCTACGGGACTGCTCGGGACTTTGCTGACCGGCTTGGTCTTTCCTGGTCCGATCTTTGCTAGGTCGATCTTTGCTAGGTCGAGCTCGGGAGGGTCGAGCGTGGCTGTGGTATCTTTTGCCACTGCATCATCATCATCGTCCGCATCGACGATGGTCTTTTTCACACCGTTGTTGAGCACTACGGTGGTGCGCCGGGCTGGTTTCTCCGCATCGGCCTTCGCCGGTATCGGAGACCCGTCACTATTAGCCACCGAATCCGGCAGGCTTTGGTCTGCGGGCTTTTCTTCCTCGGAGGCCTCGGTCGACGAAGCTTTGGCGGCCTGCTGGTAGTGGTGAACGTCGTTGTGGTGAACATCGTTGTGGTGAACGTCAATGATGAGCCGCGGCGGATTCGAGAGCAGGGAAGCATCGAACTCGGAAAGCTCATCGAGATCGAGCACGACGCGCGTCCGCCCCGCCTTGAACTGCGACATGCGGATATCCTTTAGCAGCCCGTCACTAACATCGAAGGTCTTGCCGGAAAGTGTGGGATCGAGCTTGGTGTTAAGCAGATCGAAAAAGACGCGGTCGGGATGATCGATTCGTTGCGACTGGTACTTGACACCCTGTTCGAGATCAATCGCCACCCGCGTATAGTCTGGCGTGGACCAGTGACGGATTCCGATGACTCGCGATGGCTTTCCGTTCGCGATTTCGAGCGCTGCGTCGGTTTCCTGGGTTGAATTGTCTTGGATTGAATTGTCTTGGGCCGCGTCGTCGTCGGAATCAGCGTCAGAATCCGCCTTGGAACTCTTGTTCGCGGCCCTGTTCATAGCTTTCGATTTCAGACTGGCCCGCTGCTGCGCTGGTTCGGCCAGTGCCTGGCGTGCCGCCTCAGCGAACTGGTTGCGCGGATAGCGATCCAGGAATTCCTCGAATGTGGCATCGGCCCGAGTCTTGTCGTGAAGGTCGTCTTTATAGACTTCGGCAATCCTGAACAGCGCGTCGAAGCGGTTCTTGCTGCCGGGATACTCGCGGCGAAGGAATTCGTATTGCTGGATGGCCGAGCGCAAGATGTCGGGATCATTGAAGCGTCGTCCCATTTCCTCGGTCATCTGGGCGGCGGCGACCACGCTGGGATCGGCCCGGCCCGAACTCGGAGCTCCCAGGTAAACCCGGCGATAGGCATTGATGACGCGTTCATAATCGAGGCGGGTCCGACCCTCGAGGGGCCGACCCTCCAATGCCTCTTGCATGTGCTGGGCGGCGGTAAATTGCGAGTCGGCCCAGGTTCCGGACCTGTGCACGCGGGCATGCGCAGCCATCGCAGGCAGCAGCAGCGCGAACACAGCCGCACTCCAGCGCAGCGCGCGTTGAATTCGATTTGAATGCTTCAATTGAACGGCCCGTAATCGCGTCGCAAAACTAAAAGCTTATTTCAGCAACTCTCAATCCGTGTTGCTGATGTGAAGCACGCCCCTGGAATCCCTCTGCACATGAATCGGATCATGCATTGGGTTCTGCAGGAATCGCGTGCCCGGATCCGATCCACCGTAATACAGTTGCGTGATCCGCTTCACGTAGTTGCGGGTCTCGGCAAAATGCGGCACCCCGGCACTGCGCGCCACAGCTCCCTGGCCGGCGTTGTAGGCGGCCAAGGTCAGCTTCACGTCGCCTCCGTAGCTCTCCATGAGCTGCTTAAGATGACGAACCCCGGCATCCACGTTTTGTTGCGGATCAAAGGGATTTGCCACTCTTAGCTGGCGCGCCGTCTGCGGCATCAGTTGCATCAACCCCATTGCGCCCTTGCGAGAAACTGCATTGGGATTGAAGTTCGACTCCACCTTGATGACGGCACGCACCAGGTTGGGATCGACGTTGTGTCGCGAGGCCGCCTGGTCAATAGCGGCATCGATATCCTGCGGAGAGAACGCCCTTCCGCGAACAAAGTTCGTAAGAGGCGTGCTTTCACCAGGTTGCTCGCCGAGATAATGGTTCACCTCGGCCGCCGCCGAGCGAGCTGCCCGGACATTGGCGGAAGGAACCCGCTTCCACCGGTGTTCGGTGGTGCTCCAGAACGCCAGCGAACTCCGCCGGACGGGAGTTTCGGAACGCTTGGCGGTAAACGCCGGAAGGGATTCGTTGACATAGACTTTCCGGCCGCTGTCGTCGGTGCTGCTGGTGATCACTGTATTAGCACCGTCGGAACCGGCTTTTGCCTGCACGTATGGCGTTGTGAGTGAAAGGAAGGTCGCGATTACGGGACTAGCCATCAGGGCGAGTTGCAGGTGTTTTCGCATAGCCGGGTGCCAAATCATCACGAAGACGGTCAAAGCGCGACCATCAACGCGACGAATTCCGACGCGGATGAAAAAACTCCGCGCCTACCCACCCGGAACCTGACGGAGAATCCTAAAACCAGAGTATGTCGATTATAGGTGGGCGGGGGGTGGGGAGCAACTTACCAAAGGGATATTGAACCACGGTGGTAATCTTTGCAAGTAGTTGAAAGCAAGTAATGTTACGGGGAGGTAACATGTCGGTGGAGGTTGGGCACCCCGGCCCGTCTGGCGCAGGCTCACTTCTCGAGGAATTCGTGGCGGACCTTAGATTTGGACGGGCGAGGACGCCCGTCCTCCACAAACTTTCCCCGGTGTAGTAGGCTGCCTGTGATTCCCCATGAGCGAACTGGAAACTGCTTCACGTCAAACGCCGGATGCTCTTATGCTTTACGGCTTCTGGTATCGCGCCCTGCCCAGCGGACAGGTCACCCGGAACCGTCTGCACAAGGCCATGCTGCTAGAGACGCCTCTGGTCGTCGGCCGCGATCGCCAGGGAAAGCCATTTGCTTTGCGCGATGCCTGTCCGCACCGGGGTATGCCGCTTTCGTGCGGCTGGTTCGATGGTCAACAGTTGGAGTGCAGCTACCACGGGTGGAAGTTCGACGCTCATACCGGCCAGTGCCAGCTGATTCCTTCGCTGACTTCCGATCAAGAGCTGAAAGTGGACCGCATCTATGCCGGGAGTTACCCCTGCGCGGAGAACGACGACTACGTTTGGGTATTCATTCCCGCGCCGCCTCCGCCTGGAGCAGGTTTCAGCAAAGCAGTGGAGCCGTCCTCTCCCGCGCCGCGGGTTCCGACTCTTGGTGGAAAGTACAAGATTGCGCACCTGACCGCTGACCTGCCATGCAGCGTGGACCACGGGATCATCGGCCTTATGGATCCGGCACACGGACCGTTTGTCCACCAGGCATGGTGGTGGCGCAGCCGGCACAGCATTCATGAGAAGCAAAAGAATTTCGAGCCGATCCCGATGGGCTTCCGCATGAGCGCGCACACGCCCAGTTCGAACAGTGCGCCTTACAAGCTGCTGCGGCTCTACGCGGATGCGGACTCGATCACGACCACCATTGATTTTGTTCTGCCCAACCTACGCCTGGAAACCATCCGGGCAGGCAAGTACTGGTTTTCCAGCTTGACTACCGTGACGCCCATCACGCGCAGCCATTGCCGCATCGACGTGGTGGCCTGCTGGAACATATTTCGCTGGGTGCCCTTCGGTGCGGCGTTGCTGAAGATTGTGTTTGCGAAGTTCGTCGAGCAAGACCGGCAGACGATGGAGAATCAGTCGGAAGGCTTGAAGCACAATCCGCACCTGATGCTGATCGACGACGCGGATCGTCCCGCGAAATGGTATTTCCAGTTGAAGGCGGCGTATCTGGAGTCATGCCGCAATGGCGGACAGATGCGTCATCCCATGGTCGGGCCGGTTACGTTGAAGTGGAGAAGCTAGAGTTTTGGTAGCATCGGCCATTTCGCGGGCGGGGGTGCCCGCGCCACACGAGTCGCGGATCATTCATCTTTCACCAGCCAGTCCATGGCCTCTTCGCGCGTCTTGAAGGTCGGTAATTCTCGCTGGGAAAAATTCTTTATGTGTTCGTAGAACACTCGGGGCAGATTCTCCGTTCCTACCCACGCCGACTTCTTGAGATGAGGCCGGTCGAAAACCGCGCTCTCTTTCAGGCTGGTGATGGCCTCGCGATCGAACTCGGCTCCTGTGAAATCCGCCAGCAGCAGGACGGAGCCGCGCGGCTCAGGCATGACATAGTGGGGAACCACGCGGGAAATCTTCAGCAGCTCAGCGGCCGAGCAGTGTGATACATCCACCAGCAAGATCTGCTTGCCCTGATGCGTGATGAACCGTATGCGGTCATCCATAGTGATCCGACCTCAGTCGCTGGGCCGCAAGACAACAGAGTTCAGGTCTCAACCCGGCAGCGAGCCGACTACGTTATAGCTTCGGTGAGCGCGGCGTCCAGCGATTCAAGGCCCCTCCCCTCACCACACTACCTTGAGTCCCGGGTAAAGGCCAAACTTCTCGTCAGGCGTTACAACAGGAATCTGCTCGGACAGGGCTTGGGCAATGATTTGCCGATCAAAGGGATCGCCGTGGTGGAGTGGCAGCCCGAAAAGCTGGAAGGCATGCTCGGCGGTGTAGGGCAGGGTTCGAATGTCCAAATCCTGAACCGCCTGGCGCACAGTGGCAGCCGACAGTTTCAGTTTGCCCACAGCCGCCTTGATTGCGATTTCCGCCAGAGAAATTGTGCTAAGCTCCAGAACATTTTGAGCGTTCTTCAGGGCGGCGGCCGCACGTTTGCCGAGCCGTTCTGGCGATTCGACCGCATAGATGAGAACTGCCGTGTCCAGAAGCAGACGCACGTTAGAGGCGCCCCGCGAGGAAATCTTCCGCTTCTTCGTCCGTCATGGGCTTCCACCAGTTTGGATCGAGGATTTGAATCTTGCCTTTCAGAGTTCCCAGGGTGCGTTTCTTGCGGGCCGGTTTCTTGGTGCGCACGATGTCCACCACAGGCACACCCCGGCGGCAGATGGTTACCGGCTGGCCGTCTTCGACGGCCTTAATCAATTCCGGCAGCTTGTTCTTGGCGTCGGCCACGCTCACCTGCATGGGACTAGGATAGCTATCTAGGATAGCTATGTCAAAAGGGGACTAGGTCAGCATAGATTCCACCACGCCATAGGCCGCGGCCAGCGCCGCATCCAGGGCTCCGGGATCTTTTCCGCCGGCCTCGGCCAGATCGGGGCGGCCACCGCCTTTGCCGCCGACTTTCTCCGCCACTGGTCCGATGACCTTTCCGGCCTGAATGCGGCCGGTCAAATCTTTGGTGACGCCCACAATGAGCGCGACGTTGCCGTTGTTGGCCGAACCCAGCACGACTACGCCTGAGCCCAGCTTGTCGCGGAGTTGGTCCACCAGCGTGCGCATCTGTGCTCGTTCGAGATTGTCTACGCGGTGGGCGAGCACTTTGACGCCGTGGATATCTTTGATCTTGTCAGTGACCGAGGCGACTGTCGATGACGCTGACTTCATGCGCGCCTGATCCAGTTCGCGCTGCAGGCGCTTGATCTCGGAGTCTTTCTTGTCGAGTTCCAGTTTTAATGCCTCGGCGGGAGAAGCGGCGTCCGAATGCGTAGCGAGGCTGGCTACTACGCTCTCCAGTTCGTGATCTTTTCTGAAGTGATGCAGCGAGCCTTCTCCGGTGACGGCCTCAATGCGCCGAACTCCGGAAGAAACGCTGCCTTCTTTTAGAACTTTAATCAGGCCGATTTCTCCGGTGGCGTTGGTGTGAGTGCCGCCGCAGAGTTCGGTGGAGAAGTCGCCGATCTTGATGACGCGGACCCGGTCGCCGTATTTCTCTCCGAACAGGGCCATCGCTTTGTATTCGTTGATGGCGACATCAATGGGCACGTTCTCGATGACCTCGACCTTCTGGTTGCGGAGAACTTCTTTGTTGATCAGGTTTTCGATGTCCTGAAGCTCTTCATCGGCAACGCTGGTGAAGTGTGAGAAGTCAAAGCGCAGATGGTTGGGAGCAACTAGCGATCCCGCCTGCTTGACGTGCTTGCCCAGAACTTCGCGCAGGCCGGCCTGGAGCAGATGCGTGGCGGTGTGATTGCGCATTGTGGATTCGCGGATTTCTGCATTGACGACGGCTCTGACGATGTCGCTAACCTCAAGGTGTTGTCGGGCTCGAACCTTGTGAAAGCGAACCCCTTGAATAGGCATATAACAGCCCAGCACATCGGCCAGGACGGTATTCCCCTCAGAGTCGTACAGCCAACCGACATCTCCGACTTGACCGCCAGAATCCGCATAAAAGGGCGTGTGATCGAGGATAACTTCCCCTTCCTCACCTGGATGCAATTCGCGTGTCAGCGGTGTGTCAGTCCTAAAAATACCGAGCACGATACAATTCGCAGAACTTGTCTGATGATATCCGTCGAATGTTGATGCTGATAGCTTCTGGTATTCAGGGTTTGCCGTCTGCTTCCCACCGCCCTTCCAAGAAGCCCGAGCGCGTCCCTGCTCGTCCGCCTTCGCGCGGTCGAAGCCGGCTTGGTCAAATACAATTCCGGCGTCGCGGCAGGCGTCTTGAATGAAATCCAGAGGTAGTCCGAACGTCTCGTAAAGGGTGAAAGCTTTGTCACCCGGATAGACTAGCGGAGTCTTGCCGGGATCCGGTCTACCGTGCGGTATTTCCTTGGCTCTGAGAGCGCGGTCGGGTTTTCCTGTTTGCCACAACTCATGCCGCAGCTGGACGCTACCCTCGTCGAATTGACGCGAGCGGTATCGAATCTCTTCCAAGTCGCCTTCCAGCCTATCCAAGCCGATCTCCATCGTGTGATGGAATCTGCGCTCTTCCTCGCTCACGACACGAATCACTTGCCCGCTGGCCGTTAACTCTGGATAGACCTCGGACATCATTTTTTGAACTTCTCGAACCATTTCGTAAAGGACGACAGGCCTTTTTTGCCCCAGAAACCAAGCGTGACGCATCGCGCGACGCATTATCTTGCGCAACACGTATCCCCTGCCCTCGTTGGAGGGGAGCACGCCGTCTGCAATTAGGAAAGCCGTCGCACGCGAATGGTCGGCAATAACGCGCAAGGAAGCTGCGGATTTGTGGCCTGCCGCTTCTGCCGAGCCTTGCTCGGCTGGACGGCCGGGGGCGGCCGTCCCCACGTGAGCATTGGTTGTGCCTGTCAGCTCTGCTGCTCTCTTGATCAGCGGGGTGAACAGATCCGTGTCGTAATTCGAAATCACTCCTTGCAGGACCGCCGCCAGGCGTTCCAGCCCCATGCCGGTATCAATCGACGGCTTCGGCAGCGGGTTCAGCTTGCCGCTGGCGTCGCGGTCGAATTGCATGAAGACCAGGTTCCAGAGTTCGACGTAGCGTCCGCAGTCGCAGCCGAATTTGCAATCGGGGTGGCCCTGGTCGGATGCGGCTGGGCCCATGTCGTAGTGGATTTCGCTACAGGGGCCGCAGGGGCCGGTGTCGCCCATCTGCCAGAAATTGTCTTTCAGGCCGAACTCGAAGATGCGGTCTTTTGCCACTCCCTGTGCGGCCCACAGATCGTAGGCTTCGGCATCGCGGGGGACGCCGCCTTCGCCGTTAAAGATGGTTACGTAGAGCTTGTCTTTCGCGATCCCAAACCACTTGTCCGATGTGATCAGTTCCCAGGCGTAGGCGATGGCGTCTTTCTTGAAGTAGTCGCCGAAAGAAAAATTGCCCAGCATCTCGAAGAACGTGTGGTGACGGTTGGTGAAGCCGACGTTTTCGAGATCGTTATGTTTGCCGCCGGCGCGCACGCATTTTTGCGAGGTCGTGGCGCGTTTATATTCGCGATTTTCCAGGCCGAGGAAGACGTCCTTGAACTGGTTCATCCCCGCGTTGGTGAAGAGCAGCGTGGGATCGTTGGCGGGAACGAGCGACGAGGAATGAACCTCCTTGTGTCCGTGCTGGACGAAATAGTCCAGGAATTTGTGCCGAATTGCAGAACCGGTCAGCATGAGATGTGGTGTGAATGCGACATTTTGATTCTAGCATCCAGTCGAATCGCGAGTCGGCTGCGAACGATGTTCGGCAGTCACAGAAACATGGCTTGGTTTTTCGGTAGGCTTTCAGCCGTCCCTCCGGGACGATTGGAAGGCTCGGCAGAAACTTTGAATGCAACGTCTCCAGATTGGAAACGATCAAGCTTCAGGACGATCCGCTGCGGCACTACTTCTTCAGCAGGCTGGTGTGGCTGGCCACGCACTCCCACTTGCCATCTTCCAAAATCCAAGTATCGGTGAAGCGTCCGAGATGGTCGTAAGGTTTGCCGCTGTAGGAGCCTTTGGTGTGATAGACACCAGTCACCACTCCGGTATTGTGATACAGGTTCACTTTCAGGTCTTGGATGGTGACCAGGCTGGGCTTGAACTTTGGATCTTTGATATCGGCCAGAAACTTCCCCCGCTCGCTGACCTCGCCGTCCCACTCGGTATCCACGAAAGTGTCGGCGATCATGCCCTCCAACGCGCGCTCGTCGCGATTCACTTGGGCGTCGTTCCAAAGGTGCTCAAGCACGACCAGTTTGGTCGCTTGCGGATCGTTTTTATCCCGAGCAGTCTGCGCGAAGGCCCCGAGCGTGAGCAGAAGAAAGCAGAAGATTGGTTTGATCATGTTGACTTGATCATTGTTGACTTGATCATAGCGATTACGGTTCCGTGCGCGGGCACGCAGACGTGCGCGTACGCTGGCAAGAACATAACAGCCCGCAAAAGCTCTCGCCATCCAAAAGCGCACCTGGAAGATTACGAATGTCACCTGCCTTTTTGTGGGCATTGCAGATGCGTTGACTTCGCGAGGGCGCCTGCGCTAGACAAACTGGGCCGGGAGACCCGGCCCCAGTTGGCTGCTCCTAGGGAGCGGCTTCTACTTGAGCATGATTTCCTGCAGCAGTTCGGAACTGATGACTTCGCGGATTTCAGCGCGCTTTTCTGAGAGCTGTTGGGCGGGTTGCTTGCCGCCGATGACTTTGTCACGGAGCATTTCGCCTTTCGCGGTGAGGCCGTCCATGGCGGCGTGGTTCTTGTATTCAATGGCCAGACAGACGTCCCAATCTTCGGGATTGTTTTTGGTCTCCTTGAGGAAGAATTTGTAATCCATGATTGTTCCCTGGCGTTTTTGCTCATCGAGGATGGGTTTGCTGGATTGGCGCAGACTGGTGAGATAGGCGTCCATGGCGGTGGGCTTCACGCGAATCAGCGAGACCCGCCAGACTGGGCCCTCGGTGTAGTGTTCTTGAGCGAAAACTGCAGGGGCGAGCAACAGCAGGAAAGCGACGAGACGGTAAATCGTTTTCATGGTGAGATCTCCTCAAAGTAAGGTTTGGGAAACGGCGAGAAGAATCATACGCCTCGGCGGCGTAGTTTTGTGAGTGAGATAAAGATGTTCACGCGAAAGGTGCCGAGCTTCGCTCGACTGGACAGCCGGGGGCGGCTGTCCCCACGTGGTTTGTGCCCCGCAAGCTTGCTGAAAGCTGACAGCTGATAGCGGCTTTACGGCGCTTCGATCAGCTCCATTTTCCCGTCGCGGGTGCGGTGCAGCACCATGATTTTGCCTTTGGGATCACGGAAGACGAACACATCGCGATCACGGAAGTGCGCTTCCTTGATGGCTTCTTCGAGGGTCATGGGGCGCAGTGCGACGGCATCCTCGGATCGCACCAGGTGAACTTCAGTAGTTCTGGCCACCGCGGGAAACTTGTGCACGACCACGTCAACCGAGGTTTTCTCGGACAGCCCGACGGCAATTCCCAACGTTTCCTGGGGGGCTTCCCCGTTCCATTTCTTGGGACTCGGGGTCTTATGATTGTGGCGTTTCTTGGTGCGCCAACGGGTTTTGTATTTGACCGCCTGCTTCTCGAGATGATCGAGAGCTTCGCCGACGGCAGAGGGCATGTCCCCGGCCTGGGCTAGTCCGACGAGAGGTCCGTTGCGCGGGCTGATGGTGATCTCGGCTTTGTGGCGGCGCTTCTCCACCGCGAGGACGACCTTGGTTTCAAACTTGTCGCCCAGAATCTTGCGGATCTTAGTGAGGCCCGATTCAACGTCCTTGCGGATGGCGGGAGTGACTTCGTAATGCCTGCCGGTGTATTCCACGTTCATGAGCGCCCCTCCTTGGGTCTCGATCTGTGCACTACCTGGGCACTGCATTTGGAACTACTGAAAAACCTTTTTCTTCACGGGGTAAAGCCCTCTGCTTTCAAGGTATTTGTCGCCACCTTGAAAGAGCGGGTGTGCAATCTGTCATAGCGCCCATGCGGGGCTGAATCCTGTTTCGCTCTTTCCCAGCGTTAAAATGCTGGGCTATTGTCACGACGCCCCGCTGGGGCTGATTCTTGCTGCGCCGTTCCCCTTTGAAGTTTTTCATGATCCACAAAATCGCGCGGCCTCCCCGTTTTGTAACGCCTTTTTACTTCTTTACTCTGCGCTGGTGAGTGCTCGGGATGCGCAGATCTTCCCGGTACTTCGCGACCGTGCGACGAGTGACCTGGATGCCTTGCGATTGCAGGATACGGGTGATCTGCTCGTCGGTGAGCGGCCTGGCAGGATCTTCTTCCTCAATGAGCTTTTTGACGCGGCGTTTGAGGATGAGCAACGACGTGTTGCCGCCCTGAGGACCGTTCACGCTTT
The DNA here is from genome assembly GCA_035601775.1 of Terriglobales bacterium. Lineage (GTDB taxonomy): Bacteria > Acidobacteriota > Terriglobia > Terriglobales > Acidobacteriaceae > JABDBE01. Next base: position 25,975 of record DATNNO010000130.1, read on the forward strand.
CGCTGAAGAAGTACCGCAGTTCAAATACGCCCTGGGGAGTGTGGGCATACTTGCTGGCCACGGCGCGGCTGACGGTGGAAGGATGCACGCCGATTTCCTCGGCCACCTCCTTGATCATCATTGGTTTTAACTGGTCGATGCCTTTTTCCAGGAAATCCTGCTGCCGGGCCAGAATGCTGTAGCAAACTTTCACGATCGTATGCTTGCGCTGCTCGATGTTCTTGATGAGCTGAATGGCGCTCTTGTAGCGCTCCTTGACGTAGTTGCGGGTGTCTTTATCGTTGGTGTCCTTGGTGAGCAGACGCTTGTAGGCCGGGTTCAGGCGAAGCTGGGGAACGTCTTCGTCGTTCATGACCACCAGCCACTCGTCTCCGTGCTTCACGAAAGCTACGTCGGGCTCAATGAGGCGAGGCTGGGTTTTGTTGTAACGCAGCCCGGGACGGGGATCGAGCGTGCGAACGTAGTCGAGCGCCTGCTGCACGGCTTCGACGGGACGGGCGAGGGCGCGGGCGATTTCCTTGTATTGTTTGTTCTGGACCGCTCGCAGATGCTGATCCACAATGGCGATGGCGTCGGTGAGGGTCTGCGCGGCGGAATCCCCATTGCCGTTCTTGTGCAACTCGAGTTGCCGCTGGTGGTAGCGCAACTGATACAGAAGGCACTCTCGCAAGTCACGGCATGCGACTCCGGGCGGATCCAGTTGTCTTACGACTTCAATCGCTTCGTGAAGATCGGAAAGACTGAAGCTGGTGGGGAATATGGGACGCGGAGCCGGAGTTGGAGCCGGCGCTGACGCAGGCTGGGCTGCGGTTGGTTCCGGCGCGGTTGCGACTGTGCTGCCGGTCAGTTCCAGGGCTTGCGATTCTTCACTCCAGGCGGAGGCCTCGGGGAAATCGCTGGCCACAACGATTTCTGATTCTGAGGAATCGATTCCGGCCAGGGCAAGATCGGTCGATGCGGACTCGGTCAAACCAGATTCGGTCAAACCAGATTCTGTCAAACCAGATTCTGGTGAGGCGGGCCCGGAGGAATCAAGTTCTGAAGAAGCCAGCTCGGTCGAACTTTGATCGGAGGCACTCAGTTTGGACGAACTTAATTCGGACGCACTTAGGCCGAGGGCGGCGGCTTCCTTGAAAACGCTTTGGACTACGGCGGCATCGGACTCGGGCGGAGCAGGCGGCGCAACTCCCAGCAACTCCTCGTCGCTGGCGATCAGGTAACCATCCTCATTGAGATTGCCGATGATGAGTTCGATGGCTTCCTGCACCTCGGGACGCGTGGAGATGGAACCCAGTTGCCAGACCAGGTGGTCGGTCAGAGTGGCGGGCTTGGAAAGGAAATTCTCGAACGAGGGTCGCTCGATGTCCTCCATTTCACGGGAGCTGCGATAGCCGGGATCGAGGTAGTCCTGGAAGAAAGAGCCGAAATCGATTTCTTCAAATGGATCTTTCTTTTCGGCATCGGCCGCGGCCGTGGGGCTTTCTTCGGTGGGGGCGCGGTCGCGGTTCTCTTCCTGGCGATCAACGTCATCGATCAGGGGAACAGACTCTTCCAGTTCTTCGAGGACCGGGTTCTCCACCATCTCAGCGGTGATCATGTCCCGAAGCTCAAGCTTGTTGAGCGCCAGAACGCTGACCATCTGCACCAGGCCAGGGGTCAGGATCTGTCTCTGCGAGACTTTGAGGCTCAGCTTGTGTTGCAACAACACCATGGTTCGATCCAAATCCTGTCGTTAGTCGTTAGTCGTTGGCAGTTGGTCGCTGATCCGCCAATGACTAACGACCAACGACTAACGACCGATTTCATACCAGCGAGAAGCTCTGGCCCAGGTACACGCGCCGGACTTCGGGATCGCTGCCCAACTGCTCTGGCGTGCCTTGGCGGAAAATCCGCCCTTCGTTAATGATGTACGCGCGGTCGGTGACCGATAGCGTCTCACGCACGTTGTGATCGGTAATGAGCACGCCGATGCCGCTGGCTTTCAGATCACAGATAATCTTCTGCAGGTCGAGCACGGCGATGGGATCAATCCCGGAAAAAGGCTCGTCCAACAGAATAAATGTTGGGCTAATGCACAAGGCGCGAGCGATTTCCACTCGGCGACGTTCTCCTCCGGACAGAGCGTATCCGCGGTTCTGGCGGATGTGCTCCAACCCCAACTGATCGATCAGCTTCTCCATCTTCTCCCGGCGCTCGTGCCAGGAGATGGACTGTGCTTCCAGGACCGCCAGGATGTTCTCCTCGACCGTGAGCTTGCGGAAAACCGAAGCTTCTTGAGGGAGGTAACTGATGCCGTACTGGCGTGCCCGGAGATACATGGGCACATCAGTAATGTCGTCGTCGTCAATTAAGACTCTGCCGGTGTCGGGGGGGATCAGGCCTACGATTGCGTAGAAGGTTGTGGTCTTGCCGGCGCCGTTAGGTCCAAGCAAACCAACTACTTCGCCCTGCTTGACGCGAAGCGTGACACCGTTTACAACCCGGCGACCGCGGTAAGATTTGCCGATTTCGTCGGTGGCCAGTGTACGCATTTATCGTGCCACTCGCGTTTGGGTGACCGTGGGGGATAAATTGTTGCCTTCCACCAGCACCCTATCATCGTGTCTAAAGAAAGTCAACGAAACGCCGGTAATCTTGCCATGTTCGGCATCAAAAATGCTGGGCGGTCCGCCGGTCAAGACAAATTTGTCATCCGAGGCAGTGTAAGTAAGCAGATCGCCGGTGGCGTGACGGCCCGGCTGGGTGATCACAATCTGCTCTGCGGCAACGATCTTGTCCAGTTTGCCCGCCCCGGAAAGAGGTTGGCTAGCGGAACCGCGTGCCTGGAGAAATGCGTCCATCTTCTTGGCCGTGATTGTGACGTCGGCTCCCTTGGCCACGACATCACCCTCGAAGTGCGCCTTGCGCTCGTTGTCGGCGTAGGTGAGGCGAGCGGAAGTGATGACGATTGGGATGGATTTTCCGGTCTTATTTTCTTTTTCTTTTTCTTTTTCTACCGATCGATTTTCTTCTGATCGGTCGGCTTGCACCAAGACCGTCGAGACGGTTTGGGGCATGACCGAGCCGTCCTTGGGCGACCCAGGGGCGACCGATCCCCCGGCAACCATGGAACGGTGGTTGCGGTCGAATTCAATTGACTGGGCTTCGACCACGTTTGCGTCCTGCCAGAGCCGGGCATCACCGGTGTAGAGAGCGATTGCCGAAGTACCATGGACACCCATGAAGCGAGCGGTAACGTGGATGGGGCTGGACGAAGACAGAAGCGCTCCGCCAGGCTGCGGCTTCAGGTCGCTGTAGGTAGTTTTGACGTCGCCTTCGGCGAAGGCGTCTCCGGTGGCGCGATTCAGGCGCATGCTACCCGCCGTCGTGGCCATGCCGCCGTCGGCGACACGCACAGAGCCGGTGAGTATCAATACTTGATCGGCTGGAGTGTAGCGGGCGCGGTCGCCCCAGGCTTTGCGCTCTCCGTCGACGTAGGTGACGCTTCCCTGCTGCACGAGGGATTGGATGCCGCTGCCGGGTTGGAAAGTCGCGTCGAGGACTCGACTAGTGCTGATGCGATTAGGCTGCCCGGGATTCTGGCTGACGATGCGGGCGTCGGGCGCACCATGAACTGACGTGAACTGTCCGGAGCCGTCAAAGCGCGCTTCAAACTTCGCCGCCGTAACCAGAGTTTGTTGTCCGCCACCGCGAGAGCGACGAATGGCGATCTGCGCCTCGCCGGAGGTCTCGGCTCGCTCGGGGCGGCCTCCCTTGGCCAAGAAAAAGTCCGCCCTCGGCGCAGTCAGTTCCAGATCCTGCGCGCTGGCTGAACTGTTGGCGGGATTCTGATGCTGGAGCAACTTCACGTTGTCTTCGGCGTGTACTTTGGTCAAGAGATTCTTGCCTTTTTTTCGAGAAGAATGGTTCCCAGAGAATTCGAGGACGACCCGGCCTGCGTTGCCTTCCATCGGTTGCGCGCCCGCGACCTGGGCTCGGACGTCTCCGGAGAAAACGGCGGTCTGCAGCATGTCATGCTGCTTTGCCATGATGAGTTCGAGTTGCTCGGATCGGGCTTCTGTCGGCTGCGAACTCTCCGCTTTAACGAGCACATTTCCACGAGCTAGAACGCGGTCCAGAGTGTTGTCGGGACGCAGAAAAAGTGTGGCCTCGTCGGCGTCGCATTGTCGAGCGCCGTTCTGCAGGCGCGGGTGATCGAGCACAACCTGGTGCGGGTCCTTGGTGATGGTTGCCCGGACTGCGGTTATGGCTGCCGCCGCAGCGCCGGTGAATGCAAGGTTTACTTGCGATTGCAGTGTGAGCACATTAGTCTTGGCCGCATAGTTCACACCCACGGCAGATCCGCTGCCTTGAGGAAGACCAAAGTCGACTCTCTCCCTGGTGTGTGCGTCGCCGGTCTTCTGGTTGAACACCAAGCCGCTGGTCTCAAGGTGGATGGGATTCTTGAGCTCCTTGGGCGGGGACTGGTCGGGATTCAGCAGGCCTTGCGGGTTCGCCCCCAGATCAATCTGAACTTTTCCTTTGGCGGTGACGTCTCCGGATTGCTGGTCGTATTCGAAATCGGTGCCACGGATCTGGTCGAAGCGGCTGGAATCGCTCCCGTAGAGCGTGATTCGCACATCGTGCAACTCGGCGTGTCCGCCCTGCTTGAATTGCACTGCCTTGCTGGCTTGGATGGTGAACAGGGTGCGTCCTTGTTCAGATTTGGAGACGGTGAAACCGGTCGCACTTTGCTTGATTTCGAGGCCGATCTTTTCCGGGATCTGTTTCAGGGCGTTCTGAACGCGATGGCGGGCATAGAAATATACGCCTGCGACGAGCAGCACAGCGGCGATGATGGCGCCGGCAAACCAGCGGCGCAGGCGGGATAGATGAGCAGGCATCTGGAGATAAGTGTACTTCAGGCTTCGGGCTTCAGGCTTGGGGCTTCGGGTAAAGACAGTGGATGGCACGTCATTTCGGGTGTAAGATACGCGACCAGAATTAGAACTCACGGCCGACGCTTGGGCAATCCAACTCGAACCGGAGGATCCGATGAGCCCGGACATTCCCTACAGCGCTGCGCAGGACGATCTTTTCCCCAAACCGCAGTCCGATGCAGCTCTGTGCGCGGAGATGGCGCGGTTGGCATATTGCAGGATGGAACCTGATTTTGGTTTCGACCGCGAACGTATCCAGGAGATTCTGAAGCGCGTGGATTTCACGAATTGTCATTTCTTCGAGAGCCTGGGAACGACGCGAGGCGAGGGAGTCCACGGTTTTCTGGCGCTGCGGGAGAACGACAAGCTGGCGGTGGCTGCTTTTCGGGGAACCGACGCCAAGGATATCAGCGATGTGGCGTACGACGTAGACTTTCGGCTCGTCCAGTGGCCGAAAGGAGGCGAAGTGCATGAAGGCTTCGCCCATGCTCTAGGAAAGCTCCAACCAACCCTTGAGCCGGTGCTCAAGGACGTTGAGGCGTACAGAAAGCTGGTTACAGGCCACAGTCTTGGTGCGGCCATGGCGACATTGCAGGCGAGTTTATACACGCCAGATTCTTTCTATACGTTCGGTTGTCCGCGTGTGGGCGACGCCGAGTTTGTCGCCACGCTACGCGATACGAAGAGTTATCGCTACGTGGATTGCTGCGACCTGGTCGCTCGCATTCCGCCAGAAATCGGCTACCGTCACGTTGGAGAACCGTACTACATCGACCGCAGCCGCCAGGTGAGGTTCGCTCCCCAGACGCCTTGGGTCTGGTGGGACCGATTCCGCGCTGAAGTGGACTATCTGACAACGGCGGCGCTGAAGCTCGGTAACGTGGGAGTTCGCAGTCTCGCTGACCACGCGCCGATCAACTATGTTTGGCCGGTGAAGGCAAGCCAACCCTAGGCAGTCGTGGAGCACAGTTGCTAGTTCTCAGTTGTCAGTTGGGTTGGGGACGACGGCCCGCCTCGAACTTATGTCAGCCTGCTGCGGACTCTTGAAGTCGCGCAGCGAGAGTTCTAATCCTCCGAACTCGGGGTGGTCGTTGTGATCGAGGGTGAAGGCGATATCTAGAGCGTCGCCGGGGAGCAGTTCTGCTCGCTGGATGCGCTCGGCCATGCGCCAGCCCAGGGCATTGTAGATAACCGGCTTTCGCCAGCCACCATTCGAACTCTCGCGCTGCGCACTGGCGTGGAGACGCGGCAAGACGGCTGAATCAGGATGACATCGAGGTGTGGTCAGCACGGCAACGTCGCTGAGTTCGTGGTTCGAGCCGGCAACTGGCTGCGAAGAGAGTCTCAGTTTCACGTGCTTCTCTTTCATCACGCGAGGCGGAGCCATCAAACGCAGGCTGCGAGCCGCAAAGACTGGTTCCGGATTGCCCATGCCGAAGGGTTCGAGTCGCCGCAAGGCTTGAAACAAATCGTGCGTGATCTGCTCGAATGGGAGTTCGGCATCGAGATCGAGGATGGGTTCGAAGTCCACAAGCGTCAGACGCGCGCGGGCGTACCCATCAAGATGTGTGCACAGTTCTGGTATGTTCGCAGCCGGCATGGAGAAACCGACGGCGTGCGCGTGTCCGCCAAAACGGGTGAACAATGGGGCGCAAGATTCGAGCGCGTTTAGCAGGTGAAAGGCGCGGATGGACCGGCCCGAGCCGTGGGCCTCGTCGCCATTGCGGGAAATCACCAACGTCGGACGGCAATAGCGCTCGACTACGCGCGTCGCGGTGATGCCGATCACTCCGCGATGCCATCCATCGCCGTCGATCACCAGGCAGAAGGAGTCCAGCAGCGCGGGTTCCTGCTCCAATCGCGAATGGATAGCATCGAGAATTCTGCGTTCTTCTGCTTGACGATCGGCATTGAGCTGGTCGAGCTTGTTGGCAATCTCGCGGGCGCGCACTGCGTCTTTCACGCTGAAGAGTTCGATTACGTCGCGGGCAACATCCATGCGGCCGGCGGCGTTGATCCGGGGCGCAATGCGAAACCCGACTTCGCCCGAGGTTAGTGGACGCCCGCCGACCTGTGCGACTTCCAGCAACGCCTTGAGCCCGGGATTTACCGCCGAGCGCAAGGCTTCGAGCCCAAGCTTGGCGAATACGCGGTTCTCTCCGGTCAAGGGCACGGCGTCGGCGATGGTGGCGATGGCGACCACTTTCATGAATGACTTCAGCAGCGGAGCCTGATCTCTGTGGGCGAGGCGGCGCTCCATCAAAGCCTGCGCGAGTTTGAAGGCAACACCGGCGCCGCACAGCGCTTTGCAGGGATATTCGCAGCCCGGTTGGTTGGGATTCAGTACAGCCAGCGCAGTGGGCATGCCGTCCTTGCCGGGGAGATGGTGGTCGGTGACGATGAGGTCCACGCCGAGGCTTCTTGCGGTCTCTGCGGCTGCGAAGGCACGAATGCCCGTATCCACGCTGATGATGAGATGAATGCCCGCGGCCGCGGCGCGCTCGATCACGTCACCCCTGAGGTCGTAGCCTTCCTTGATGCGGTGGGGAACGTGGAAGTCGGCAGAACCGCCGCATAGTTCTATAGCGGTTTTGAGGATGACGATCGCGGTGGTGCCATCTACGTCGTAATCGCCGTAGATCAGGATGCCTTCCTTGCGCTCGATGGCCGCATCGAGGCGGTCGACAGCGGCTTGCATTCCAGACATTAAGTAGGGTGAGTGCAGATGGGCTAGGGACGGCGTGAGGAAGCGTTCCGCAGTTTCGGGGTCGTCGATTCCACGCATGACAAGAAGACGAGCGAGAGTCGAGGCGAGCTGCGGATCTTTGAGGCTGAGGCTGGCATTTGCAAATAATGCCGTGGCCAAGAGTTTGATCTGGACTGCATCGGCAGTTTTGGAAACCCATTTCATTTCGTGATCCAGATTTGCTGGGAAGGATGATTTTACTCGCAGCGAGGGATTCGGATCGCGCCTTATCGCTCACGGAAAGAGAGAATGGCCTTATCCCTCTTAAGAAGTGCCTTGAAAAAGACTCCCTTCCGTGAGGCTTGGCCGCTACGATAGCTTGAGAATCTAAACTTGGCGCAACGCAAACCATCATTCTTACAAAAACTGGCGACGGCGCTGCTCGCGATTGGCGTCGGCCTTATCATTCTGGCGACGGTGTTTGGAGACCCGTGGACCTCGGACAGTTTTTGGGACCCGATTCGCGCCGGTGCCCGCGTAGTGGGAGCGATTGCTATCGTTGCCGGGGTCCTCGGCTGGTTGTATTTAGCCGTCCCGCGGATCTGTTCTGATGCCGGCAAACTCTGGAGGCGCAGTAAAGTTGTCGGCGTTGTAACTCTGGCGCTTCTCATTCTGCTGGCCGCCGAGTTGGTTCGCTTCAACCTCCTTCGAATTGAGGGCGCCCCTCTTTTCTTTGGAATCTTTCTCGCGATCATTGTCCTGTTAGGCTGCAAAATCCTGTTGGAGATCGCTCTTTCAATTACCAACTTTCTTGAGCCCAAGGCTCGCGGAGCCGACGGAAGGCGCGACGGCTCGTCCGCCCCACGGCATTGATGCGGCGTGGCTGCCGAACTTGCTCGGCTCGGCCTGGACGGGTCGAAGACCCGTCCCCACACTTAATAGGGCTTGTCGTCGTCCTGGTCGGGTTCGTCGATAGAAAAGCCGGCGAAATCATCGGCCATTTCGAGGATGCTTTGATAACGCTCGTACCACGGCGTGGAAGCTTCGTAAACCATCATCACGCCATGTTGGGCGAAGCCGAGTTGCACAAAACCGGTCTTGCCGATGTAGGTGCGCAGCCAGCGAGCATCCTCCAACTCCTCATCGCTGGTGAATTCCGCCATACTCAGGCGCTGGATCATGGCATCGAGCTCATCCCGCTCGAGCCGCCACGAGTCCATGGTAAGGAATGGCGCGGCCGCAGCTTTGGCGAGTTCGACGAAATCTTTCCAGCTGTCGGGATTGTCTTGCGACTTCCAGGTAACGCTCTGCACTTGTTCGTAATCGACGAAGCCGGGAAACCGGAGCATGCCGTGGCCTTCGATGAAGGCGACCATGTCATCCTTGAGGCTGCTCAGATCGTCGGGGGCAGGAGACATAAAGGGGGCTCTGGATAAATTCATTGTATCCCCGAATGCGGGGGAGAGAGCAAATGGAGGGAAGCCGTCAGCACTCAGCAGTCAGCAATCCCGCACTCTGCCCGGTGGCGTCTCAAACATTCGGGGCCGACTGCTGATGGCTGAGTGCTGAATGCTCCTGTGCTACACTATTTGTTTCACGACGAACCCCCGATCCGCACCATGCTTCTTTCCAAAGAATATGTGGGCTATTTGGCCCGCGAAGTCACGAAAAAACTGATTGCAGGCAAGTTCATCGAGACTAAGGCTGCGGCTGCCGTCACGGAGAAAGTGCATGCGGCAATCCTCGATGAATTCTCGCTCGAGGATCGCATCAATGACGAAGTGCGCGTGATTTTGGAAGCCTATTCCGCCGAAATGCAGAAGACCGGCGCCAATTACCAGGAAATGTTTCGCAAAGTGAAGAACGAACTGGTGCGCAAGTACAAGGCGGTGTTGTGAGAGTGAGCCGTGACAAAGTGAATAAGGTGGCGCACGTGGTCACGGACGCGCTGGCCGAAATGGATGAGTTGGATTTTGTCGAGGATCGGAACACGATCCGGCTGGAAGTGCGCAAGATTATGGAAGACGTGCTGAACCAGGAAGAAAAGATCGATCAGGCAGCGCGGCACAAGATCGAGAATCAGAAGCGGACCATCCTGGAGGGCAGCCAGGAATGGGACATTCTGTACCGCAAGTACTACAACGAAGAAGTTAAGAAGCTGGGAATGTAAGGTTCCATCAAGCCCCTAATGCAGCGCTGAGGCACTGCTCCACCGAAAGCCTGAGATTCCCTAAAAAAAGCCCCGCGCCGGAACGCGGGGCTTAGTCCAACCGTCAACAAATCTACGCTGCAATGCGGGCGCGGATATGTTGCACGCGCATGCGATATTCCTCGGCCCGCTTGTTGATTTCCTTGTGCGGGTGGCTTGCCACCCATTGCTGACGTGGGGTACGCCGGCGCTCACGCCGGCTGCCAACGTTGCCCCGGCTCAGCGTCTCGGTAGGTTTTTTCTCCGCTGTTTGCTGCTGCCATCCGCTGCCGGAGTTCACATCGAACACACCGATGTAGCCGCCAGCAAGCAGTTGCAGCGGGTTCTGGATCTGTTTGGTCTGGTCAAACTGGGTCGAGCCTGCCGCCCGGAAACTTTCGAACCAGGACGGAAACACGAAATCCGAAACCAGGACGTTGCCGATCTGATAGCCGAATTTTTCGGATTCACACGCGTCGCACACTTCATAGGCGTAAAGGATCCCCGTACTCTGGTCGTTCTGCACAAACACGGTCAGGTTGATATTTGGGTCGCCCAGCATCTCGAGCAACTCGTGGCTGGCGGTCCCCGACCATTGCATGCCGTTTTTCAAATCGGTGCCGGCGAACACCTTGCCCAAGGGGAGCCCGTCCGGGGTAATGTCGTGATAGCCCAAAGCGCCCGCCTGATCGGAGTCGTCGAGGATGCTTAACCACCAGGTACTGGCGGGAGGCGCGGTACCGGCGGGAATGAAGGTGAGTTGAGCGCCGACTCCCCAAGCGGGGAGGAAGTCATTGGTGACTTGCTTTTGCAGTGCGTCCACGACAGGGCGAACATCATCATCCGTCACCACCGTGCTCGCGTTGATCACTGAAATTTGAATTGGAACTAACTGAGGCATGAGCTTCTCCTTTGCTGGAACAGATTCGGAGAACGCGCAAATGGAAGTTGCGTGACTCTATGTCTGGGAAGCTAATCCTCTCCCCGGCAGGAACGCAAGCAATTTAAGCGGGAAGCGGATACCCTATTCCCACTTTGGGCAAAGATGCCACCCTGACCCAAGAAGCAGAAGCTCGACCTTGGCGAGCGCCCGCCTTCTCCGTACCTTCCTATAGTGCTATCCGCGATCCGGCCGTTTCAAAAAAAATGAGGATTTCGGCGCTCTGTAGCAGTAACATGGTCACGGTTCCAGGTGACGCGGACCACAGCGGAAATCAGGAAGCAGGTCCTAAACGGAGCGTTGGCCAAGTGTTATGGCGTGTGCAATGTTCCAAAGAGTAAATTCTGAAAGCCTTTCTTACATTGGAGGACAATCCCATGAGCGTAATGACACCGTCCGGAATCAAGAATCCGGGCGACTACATTGAAGACGTAATGACTACGGTTAAAGCGAAAAACGTGGCGGAGCCTGAGTTCCATCAAGCAGTCCACGAAGTATTCGATTCTCTACGGCTGGTTTTGCAGAAGCATCCGGAATACCGGTCTTCGAAGATTCTGGAGCGCATCACCGAGCCCGAGCGCGTCATCATGTTTCGCGTGCCCTGGTTTGACGATCAGGGGAATATTCAGATCAATCGCGGCTTTCGCATCGAAATGAACAGCGCCATCGGCCCTTATAAAGGCGGGCTGCGTTTTCATCCCTCGGTCAATCTCGGCATTTTGAAGTTCCTGGCCTTTGAGCAGGTGTTCAAGAACTCGTTGACCACGCTGCCCATGGGCGGGGGCAAAGGCGGATCGGATTTCGATCCCAAGGGAAAGAGTGATAACGAAGTCATGCGCTTCTGCCAGAGCTTCATGACCGAACTGTCGCGGCACATTGGTCCGGACACCGACGTTCCGGCGGGCGATATTGGAGTTGGCGGGCGGGAAATCGGCTTCATGTTTGGCCAGTACAAGCGTCTGCGCAATGAGTTCACGGGCGTGCTGACCGGCAAGGGCCTGAACTGGGGCGGATCGCTGATCCGCCCGGAAGCCACGGGCTACGGCTGCGTGTATTTCGCGGCGGAAATGTTGAAGTCGCGCAAGGACACGCTCGAAGGCAAGCTCTGCCTGGTCTCGGGCAGCGGCAATGTTTCTCAATACACGGTCGAGAAGCTGCTTGATCTGGGAGCGAAGCCGCTCACGTTTTCCGATTCGGACGGTGTAGTTTACGATCCGGATGGGATCGACCGCGAGAAGCTGGCTTGGGTGATGGAGCTGAAGAACGTTCGCCGCGGACGCATCCGTGAATACGGCGAGAAGTTCAAGAAGGCAATCTTCATGCCCACCGACATCAAGCTGGAACATAGTCCGCTGTGGAACATCAAGGCGGACTGCGCGTTCCCAAGCGCCACGCAAAATGAGATCAAGGCGAAAGACGCCGCGAACCTCATCAAGAATGCCTGCAAGCTGGTGGCCGAGGGCGCGAACATGCCCAGCACGCTCGAAGCAACCAAGATGTTCCTGGATGCCAAGATTCTCTACGGACCGGCCAAGGCTGCGAATGCCGGCGGCGTAGCGACCTCTGGCCTCGAGATGGCCCAGAACAGCGCACGGCTGAGCTGGACCCGCGAGGAAGTGGACGACCGGCTGCACAAAATCATGATCGCCATCCACAAGAATTGCTACGAGACGGCGGAGAAATACGGCACGCCGGGCAATCTGGTGAACGGCGCCAACATCGGCGGCTTCCTGAAGGTCGCCAATGCCATGCTGGATCAGGGTCTGGTGTAGGCAGTTGTGTGGCGCGGGCGCCCCCGCCCGCGTTTCTGTAGAGACGTTGCTCGCAACGTCTCGCCTGGCTATGATGCGGGGTGGAAGAAGTTCCACCCCGCAAGTTTTTGAGAGG
>DATNNO010000131.1:0-3099 GCA_035601775.1 Terriglobales bacterium
CTGTGACCTGCTGGCGCAGGTCCCCCTTAGTCTGCTCCAGCCTACTGGCCATATCGGCAGTGGCGGAACTGAACTTCTGGCCAAGGCTGGTGCCAAGACTTTCGAGCAGGCTCGCAACCTCCGCTTTTACATCCACTTGCGCGGCAGCTGAAACGCGGCGCAACAGAACAGCCGAGAACCCAAGCAGGACAAGGGCTCCGACCAGCACGGTAACCAGCGGTAAGGTCTCCATCGTAAGTCGCTGAGCTAAATTCTAGAGGTTAGCGTGAGAGATGGAAAGCGGAACTTTACCGTCAACCCCCGCACCGAAACGTTCCACCAACTATCATGCTCCGGACCTTGGCTGTTTCCCTCGCGATGTTGGCAGTAATTCCGGGCCCGTGCGCGGCACAATCAACTCCGCCGCCAGCCGAGGTTCGCAACCACGACATCCACCGTAAGCCGCCCTCCCCCCCATCGAACTCGGCGGCGGAGTCCTCCTCGGGTGAGGACTCCGCCGCCGAGAGCGACCTTTTGCAAGCGGCAAACAAGAGCCGCGAACTCGCCGGCGTGCCGCCGTTGCGCATGGACGAAAGTCTGCGGGAAGCGGCGAAAGCGCACGCCCGGCGGATGGTTGAGAGCGAGCGTCTGGAGCATCAGTTGTCCGGTGAGCCCTCCCTGCTCGAAAGAATCGCATTGGTCGACCCGCTGGTCAGCCCTCTGAAAGGCGCGCTGAAAATCGATCGCGCCGGCGAGAATATCGCCTACGCTCCATGCGCTCCGGACGCGCATGAAACGTTGATGCGCTCGCCCCCGCACCGCGAGAATCTGCTCGATCGCGGATTCAATGTCGCGGGCGTCGCGGCTTTCTGGAGCAAGGGACGACTGTATGTGGTCCAGGATTTCGCGCACGAGGTTCCGTCGTACACTGCGCAGCAGAGCGGGAAATTAGTGAGCCGGGCGATTGACGAGATGCGTCAACAGGCGGGGCTGCCGGAGCTCGCCCAACTCACGCCGCCGAAGCTTAACGAAACCGCCTGCTTGCTGGCCGGAGAGGGTCTTCGAAACGCTCACCTGCTCTCTACCGCCTACGACAATCGAAAAATTATTACGTACACGCAGAGCCATCCGGAGATACTCCCGCAAGCCGCGTTGCGAATGCTGCGCGATCCAGGCGTTCGCCAGTTTGCAGTGGGCGCCTGCTACGCGCGTAGTGCGGCGTATCCGAATGGGACTTACTGGCTCGCGATTCTTCTCTACTGACTCTTCTCCGTTGCGCTTATCTATTTGCTGAAGATCCCGCCTTATGGCGTTCGCAGACAGGAGTGTCCGCGCCACACGGGCCTGGCACGTGGGCGGTGTGCTAACCTGCGAGCATCTGATCCTTCAACATCTGGCCCACATGGAACACGCTCCGCGAATCCGCATCGGGACTGCCGGCTGGTCGTATAAAGACTGGGACGGAATTCTGTATCCGCCGGAAGTAACCCGGAAGAAGGTGCATCCGGTCGAATTTCTGGCGCGATTCTTCGACGTCATCGAAATCAACACGTCGTTTTATGGACACATACGGCCGGAACTTGGACGGCTGTGGTCGCGCAAGGCAGGGGCAGTCAATCCTAATTTTCTTTTTACCGCGAAGCTGCACCGGTCGTTCACCCATTCTCCACTGGCGGTGATGGAACCAACTTCGGCGGCCAGCATCCGGCCGAATGACCGGGATGAACAACTTGCCAGAGAAGGTCTGGACTCGCTGGCCTCGGAAGGCAAGCTGGGCGCGCTGCTCATTCAGTTTCCCGTCTCGTTCAAGAACACGAGTCTGAACCGCGAATACCTGGAGCAGTTGTTACGGCAGTTCATCGAGTATCCGCGAGTGGTCGAAGTGCGGCACGAGAGTTGGGATAATCCGGAGACGATCGCCGAATTCATGCGCCACAACATTGGTTTCTGCAACATCGATCAGCCGCTCCTGGGGCGTTCTTTGGCGCCGACCGAGCATGTTACGTCGGGCGTCGGATACGTCCGCCTGCATGGCCGCAACTACGAGCAGTGGTTCGACAGCGATAACCGCAACGACCGTTACAACTATCTCTACAAGCCCGCGGAGCTGGAGAAGTGGAAAGAAAAAGTGGAGATCGTCGCGCACAAAGCCGAGTCGACGTTCGTGATTGCGAATAATCACTTTCAGGCAAAGGCCGCGGTGAATGCGCTGGAGTTAAGGCATCTGCTGGACGGAAAGAAAGTTCGCGCCCCGGAGACGCTGGTGAAGCATTATCCCGAACTGAAAGAGATGGTTGAGGTGGAAGACACAAGCGGCGAATACTCGCTGCTGGGTTGAAGAACAATGCGGAGTTCGCGGTAGTGGTGATACGACCAACGCTGTATAGAATCCCTGCCGCGGCTGTAGCCCTATTGAGCTATGTCCTCGCGCCGCTTGGATGATCGAATCCGAGAACTGTCCGCAAAGGCCCTAACTGCCTGGGATTCTGATTTGGACTCGACCTTTACCAGGCTGCAATCCTCCTTCCAGGAACATACCAAGCGACTGAGAAGAATGGCTGCCGAGCAATTTGGCGGCGCCGCGAGAAAAAGAAAAGAGCGGCGATCAGTCGGAACATCCAAATAAATAAGTACTTACTAAGTGTAACGAAAGCGATATTCTGCTAGACTCTCCGCTAAGACCGAGGGCAGGTCGCTGACTCGGACAAGTGAAATGGGCGCCATCTTAAGGAGAGTCTTTCGAAAGGCTCCTGGGAACTAATCTTGGGGCAGTCGCTGGAATTTGATCTGGCCAATCACAACTAAGCACTATTCCAAGCGGCTTGCCCAGGGGTGAGCCAATGGCATTGCACCCTGCTAAGCGCCACTTTCCGGACGAATTGCCAGTCGAGTGGGACCCGATCCGGCGGGCCCTGGAAGAAAACGGAGACTGGTATCGCGATCTAGTTGAGCACAGCCAAGACCTGCTGTGCGTCCACGACCTTCAAGGCCGCTTCCTGTCGGTCAATCCCGGTCCAGCGCGTCTGCTGGGTTACAGCGTAGAAGAAATGCTCCAGAAGCCGCTGCGGGATTTTCTTGATCCGCAATATCGGGATCAGTTCGATGTCTATCTGCGCGAGA
>DATNNO010000132.1:0-62673 GCA_035601775.1 Terriglobales bacterium
TTTGCTGAAAAACTCATTTTCGGACTCTCTGTTGCCAGTAACGAGTTTTCCAGATTCGGCCCCGGTTGCGGGTTTCCCACCTGTTGCCGAAGATCGTTCTGTTGCCGAACTTGGTATTTTTCAGCAAACTGTAAAGCCCGGATTCTTATTCATCCGTATCGGCACGGCTGGAAGCCGTGCCCTTCCCAAAACCATTTTTGAGACGTGTCCTATCCACGGCTTGCGCCGTGGGCTGCATTCTTGCGCCGCTCCGCGGCTAGAAGCCGACGACTTTGTTCCTTCGCGGCTAAAAGCCGGCTTTGTCCCTCTCTGGCTGATTGGCTTCTTGGGCTGCCCATGAGTCTGCGCACACTTAACGAAATCTTTTTCGCTGTAGTGGATCGGGATGATCGCGTGGTGGTCATGTACCGGCGTCCAATCCAATGGATTTCCATCTCTTCCCTTGAGCTCTATCAGAGCGTGGTGGGTGTGGCTCGCGCTCTTCGGGAGTGGGGCATCTCCAAGGGGAACCGGGTTGCCATCCTGAGTGAAAATCGCCCGGAATGGACGACCGCGGATTTCGCTTGCCTGCTCATCGGCGCTGTGGTCGTGCCTGTCTACACCACCCTGACCGGGGAACAGACGGCATACATTCTGCATGATTCGGGCGCCCGCGTGATTTTCGTCTCTACCGAAAAGCAGCTTCTGAAAGTTCGAAGCATTCAGGACCAAACCGTGGTCGAACGAATCGTGGCGATGGATGCGGTGGAGACCGCCCACGCCGAGCAGATGCAGCGCCTCATGCAGGACGGCCCGAAGGAGCGCGATGCGCAATTCGATTCCGCTGCGCGCGCGGTCGAGCCCGACGATCTTGCCACGATCATTTATACCTCGGGAACCACCGGCACTCCCAAGGGGGCCAGGCTCACGCATGGCAACCTGGCTTCGAACATTGCCTATTCACTTTCGGGGTTTACCCTGGGTGGCGGCGAGATCAGTATTTCGTTTCTTCCCTTGTCCCACGTTACTGCCCGCCACGTTGATTTTGCCATGCTTTACCGCGGTGTCACCTTGGCTTATATTTCCGTTATCGACCAACTTCCTCAGGCCCTGTTGGAGGTTCGTCCTACAATCTTCGTCGGCGTGCCGCGGGTTTATGAAAAGATTCACGGGCAAGTGGATATCAAGGCGAAAGGCTTTCCCAAGAAATGGATTTATCGCTGGGCGTTGTCGGTCGGGCGGGCGCACCGAGCCGAGATTCTCGCCGGTCAGACGCCGGCGTCGTTAGCGTGGAAGCTAGCCAACCGGCTGGTTTATTCGAAGGTGCGCGCAGGCATGGGCGGGCGTGCGGAACTCTTCATCTCCGGAGGCGCACCGCTGGGGCGTGAACTGGCGGAGTGGTACGCGGATATTGGCATCCGTATCGACGAGGGTTATGGACTCACGGAGACTTCGCCGGTCATCGCGGTCAACAGTCCGAAGGCGCACAAGCTGGGAACGGTGGGCAAGCCCCTGCCGAACGTTGAGGTTCGTATCGCCGAGGACGGTGAGATTCTGGTCCGAGGGCCTTCGGTTTTCAAGGGCTATTGGAACCGGCCGCAAGAAACGCAGGCCGCCTTAGTCGATGGATGGTTCAAGACCGGCGACATCGGCAATCTCGATGGCGATGGCTTCCTGTCGATCACCGACCGCAAGAAAGATTTGATCAAGACTTCCGGCGGAAAATTTATAGCGCCGCAACCGCTCGAGAACTCTCTTAAGCACAATGCTCTGATCGGCGAAGCTGTAGTCCTGGGCGATAAGCACAAGTTTCCCGCAGTCCTCATTGTGCCTTATTTTCCGGTGCTGGAGGACTGGGCCCACGCTAACCACCTTGCCTTCTCTTCCCGAAAGTATCTGGTCACGCATCCCAAGGTGAGGGCGCTTTATGAGGGGATTGTCGCCGACTTGAACGGCAATCTCGCGCGCTTCGAACAGTTGAAGAAGGTGATACTGATTGCGGAAGAATTCTCGCCGGAGAATGGCGCGCTTACCGCGAGCATGAAGCTGCGCCGGCGGGTGGTGGAGGAGCGCTATCGCGCTCAAATCGAGGCGATGTACGCCGAGGCGGAGGCGTCGGGGGTGGTTTCCAAGGCTGATTAGTGGCGTCCAGCTTTGTAATAAAATGAAGAGTGGAGCAGGAAATTGGGTGTAGGAGGGGCGTTGACGGGTTTGGTCGTAGTTGGGATTGGTGCCGAACTTGGTGGTTCCGACCGAGGGACGACCCAGGCTACGGAATGATTCCCGGCGTGGGACTCGCGTGCCTCAGATGTGACGGGCGGACTTGTTCAGGCTAGTCCGGCTCCCATAGGCTACGCTGGGGCCCGTGGTGTAATGGGCGCACATTAGCCTGTCCAGCTACAAGGTGCGGGTTCGAATCCCGCCGGGTCCACAGCGTTCCCTGGCTTTGGTAGGGGAGCTGACGGGGAGTCTGAGGGCAGGCGGACTCCTCAAGTAACCTTGACTTCCAATCTCCGTTTACCGATAATTATTTTTGTAGCTGGACAGGCTATACCCCGGGCTGACCACGGCCCGGGGTTTTGTTTTTAGAATGCGACGACGAAATCGCCCACGGTTCGCAAAGTTCGAACTCGCTTAGGGTAGCTTGCGGGGCGCGCATCGAAATAGACCTGAAACCTAAGCCAGGCGGCTGAAGGAAAGTGCAGAGATCCTTCGTTGGGAGTCGCTCGCGAGCGACTCCGCTGCCTCAGGATGACAATCCAAGGCGAAACGCTTGCTTCATCGCCTCCCACCCTTCCGCAAAGAACGCGGAAGAGTGGGGCACCCTATTTTATGTGTAACTTAGATTTGCGAATGGGTTCGTGGTTTACACGAGCGTGGACGCTCGCGTCTACACTTGGATGCTGCGTGTACATCGGCTTCGGCTTGCCCGGACGAGGCGTCCGGGGCTACGTGGTTTTTGGGTGGGAGTCGAGGAGGTGCCAGGCTTCGCGGTAGTTTTCCCAGCGGGCGCATTTGCAGGGGATGTCGGGATAGAAGCGCAAGCTTGTGGATCGCTCGAACACTTCGACGGGGAGGATGTACCACACGTCGAGCGGGAGGATGTGGGCGACCAGGACGTCGATATCTTCATCTTCGGCGGTGTAAGTGATTTTGCCCTTGCCGTAGACGCTGTAGATGGGTTGGACGTCGTAGCCGCGGGCGCGGAGGACTTCGGTACATTTGAGTTGCACGCGCCAGAGGCGGGAACCGGTGTCGAGGATGAAGTCGTAGCGCTCGCTGTCTCCCCAGGGCTTGGCGGCGTTGAAGCCCAGGGTTTTTACCTTGAGCATGAAGGCGGCTTCGGAGAGTTCTCCGGTGCGCTTGGGGTTGCGGTGGATGGGCTTGCGGTTAGCTGCGCGGGCAGGCGCAGGGGCGGCTTCGGTTGAGGGCTTCATGATGGTTTATGGGTACCTTTCCGGTGGTAGAAAATAAAAAGGCGCAGCTATTGGCTGCGCCTTTGTTGATCCTTCTAGATATAGACTAGCACATTTAACAGGGTAACTGTGCCATGTTTTGGAACTTTATTTTTGCCGTGGAATCAAGCAGATCCGGGAAATTGGGGGCAAAAGGGGGCTTGACAAGATTTGGAGGGACTGGGGGTCATAGCGTGGATATTTGTCTTTCGCCAAACGTTCGCAAACGGGAATCCTGTCAAAAAAATTACGATCTCATGACATTCAGCGGCTATGGCGAATAGTAAGATTTATATAGACCATATTGCACGAGTTGGCATCTAGCTTGCTAGTAGACTTACATATACCTGCTGTTGGGCTAAAAACACGATTCTTGTGGATTGTCAAGATCACTTCGGTGTACAACGTTGCCTACCGTTACGGGGGTCACGGTAGATGCCGACAGTTATCTTAGACGATTATGACCGACGACCAGATAATGGATGTGGTTGAGCAGGCGACAAGGAATCTCTCACGAGCAATTGTTTACGCGGCTCAGACGCTGAGAGATGCCAACAACAGATCCAAGAGCGTGGCGGAGATGTTGGGCGAGTTCCTCCGTGATGCTGGCGTCTTAATACTTGTCTTCGTTCCGGTGGATATTTTGTGGCCGCTCTTCTCGAAAGGGCAGGCAATCGACCCAAGGTTAGTGAAATGGACCTTCGGTTTGAGTCTCGGCTCTCTCTTAGCAGGAATGCTGGTTGAGCGATGGAAGGATGTATGAACGCATTTCAGGTTTTACAAATTCTCGGTATTTATCTAGGGCTGATCTTCGTGGCCGCTCTAGCATCAATCGTGATGCGGGCCAGAGCGAGACGCCGCGATGGTGGACTTAACCCAGAGGTCCCGGACGTTGCCTTCAATCTTCCAATGAAGCACGTTGACGATAGAGAGACAGTACCGAGAGATCGTGTCGCCTATGCTGATGCTCTCGGGAATCCGGAGAGAGTGCGCTAGCCAAGAAGTCACACGGGATCCTCTAATGTCCATACGGTGTTTGGCAACTCCTGCGTCCATTACAGGAGTCACCCGCAGACTGGAATGCACCCCCGCAAAATTGTAGAACCAGAAATGCAGAGCCAACGCAGCGCAAAAACACCACCCCTGGCGGGGGCCGTGGATACTCCTTACGGCCGTTGAAATAAGATCAGCCGTTTGCCTTTGCGACCAGCAAAATCGCGAAGCAATAGAAGACAAACATGAGGCCCAGGTACAGCTTGGCACGGCTTCCGGCGCCTTCGAATTCCTTCCATGCCAGCACGCCCCACAGCGCTGCTACCATGGGCGCGGACTGGCCGATGGCGTAGGAAATCGCCACCCCGGTGAAGTTCGCGGCGACAAGATTGAAGACCATCCCGGTGCCCCAGATGACGCCGCCGAGCACGCCGAGGATGTGTCCGGAGGCTGGGCCTCGGAAGAATCCGCTGAAGTTTACTGGCTCTCCGACCAGCGGCTTCTTCATGAAATACACGTTCCAGATAGAGCATGAGAGCAGCGCGCCTAGGGTTAGAAATACAGCAATGCTGTAGGGACCGAGGGTGTTGCCCTGGGTCATGGCATGGGCCACGAATGGGGCCCAGAGCCCCATCAAGACGCCGGAAACGATGCAGACGATAATGCTTTTCTTCGAGGTGGAGCGGCCGGCGCTGACCAGACTCCCGTAGGCTTTGCCGTCCATGATTACAGCGATGACCGCGCAAACGACTCCGGCGGCGAGCAACACGCCATTGCCCTTGGGCTGCAGAATATAGCTCGAAACCACACCCACTACGAGAGCGATCCCGATGGCAACCGGGAACGCTATGGCCAGGCCTGCCATGTCAATCGCGGCCACCAGCAAGAGGTTGGCCAGATTGAAGATGGCGCCGCCCAGCATTGTATAAAGGATATTCGAAGTGTCTGCGGAATGAACATTGTTGAGGAAGCTGTGGGCGTCGTTCGACGTGCTTCCCATGGTGAAGGCGAAGATCACGGAGATGAGGAAGATGCCGACGGCATAGTCCCAATAGAAAAGCTCGAAGCGATAATTCTTGACGCCCTTGTAAGTGTTGGCCCATGAGCCCCAGCAGATGGCGCTCGTGATCATCATCATTAGTGCGACGCTCAGACTGTGTGGTGTAAACATTTGTTTGCGGAAAAGATTAGCGAAGCCTAGCGTTGAGATTTGTTAGTGTCAAGGCTAAAGTGCAGGGTTGCGGGAATCCGACGCACTGCATTCAGCATGGAAACGAAATGCGTGTCCCGATCAGCTTGCACTTCCTTTTCCTGCATTCTGCCGTACAATTGCCTCGCCAACGTCGGTTGTCGGCTGAGCTTTCAGTTTCCAGCCGATGAAGCCACGAGTCGTGGTTCTGGCGGAGAACATCTAAATGTCGGTGGAGAACAACAAGCGTTCCGGGATCGTCGACAACACCAGTAATATCTCTGGTGAGGGTGCCCTACGAGATTCCAACGCTCCCTTGGCAACGCTGAATGGGCGCCCGCTTCTATCCAATCAAGGCATACCGATCAATCTGGATTGGGTAAAACAGGTTCGAGTGAATACCAGCGCGGTGGAACGCAGGGCGCAAACTCATGTCACGCGTCGTACGGTGAAGAAAGACTGGCAAGCGGCATGGCTGCTGCGGGCAATTACCTGCATGGATCTCACGACGCTTTCGGGAGACGACACGGACGAGCGCGTCCGCCGTTTGTGCGCCAAGGGCAAGCAACCGATTCAGCACGAACTGGTAAAGCGGCTTGGAATCGAAAATCTTAGCATTCAGGTGGCGGCTATTTGCGTGTATCACAGGTTCGTCGAAACAGCGCGACGGGCGCTTGAAGGCAGCAATGTGCGAGTGGCAGCGGTTTCGACTGGGTTTCCCGCAGGACTGTCTCCGTTGTCTGAGCGCATCGCTGAAATCCGGCACTCCGTCGAGGCTGGGGCTCAGGAGATTGACGTTGTCATCACGCGTGCGCATGTTTTCGGCGGCAGGTGGCAGGAACTTTACGATGAGATCGCTGCCTTCAAACAGGCATGCGGTACCGCGCATATGAAAGTCATCCTGGGGACGGGCGATCTGCTTACGCTTCGCAATGTCGCCCGCGCCAGCTTCGTTGCCATGATGGCGGGCGCGGACTTCATCAAGACCTCGACTGGTAAAGAGCCGACCAATGCTACGCTGCCGGTTGGCTTTGTCATGACCCGTGCCATCCGGGAATATGCGCAGGAAACCGGCATGGCTGTTGGGTTCAAGGCCGCGGGCGGCATTCGCACCGCGAAGCAATCAACGGAATGGCTGGCGTTGATGAAAGAGGAACTCGGCCTCCCGTGGATGAAAGCGGAACTCTTTCGCTTTGGGGCCAGCGGGCTGTTGAATGATATTGAGCGGCAACTCGAGCATCACGCGACCGGACGCTATTCGGCGGATTATCGCCATCCCATTGCTTAGTTTTCCGGTTGGGCCGCACGGGCGAGGACGCCCGCGCCTACATTGATGGCAGACTAACGATGAGCATCGCTGAAAAGTTCGTTGCTATGGAATATGGTCCGGCGCCGGAAGACGCGAAAGAGGCGCTCGCCTGGCTCGACCACCACGAGCGCCGCTTCGGCCACTTCATTAATGGGACATGGGCCGCGCCTGCTGCTGGAGAATACTTCGACACCGCTGACCCTTCGACCGGCGAGAAACTTGCAAGTGTGGCGCAAGGATCTGCCGCCGATGTCGACGGTGCCGTCCGGGCCGCTCGGGCTGCGCTTCCCAAGTGGCAGTCTCTTACTCCGCACACGCGCGCTCGTTACCTTTACGCTCTGGCGAGACAGGTACAAAAGCACTCTCGCCGTCTGGCCGTGCTCGAAACGATGGACAACGGAAAACCGATTCGCGAGAGCCGCGACCTGGATATCCCGCTGGTTGCGAGACATTTTTATCATCATGCTGGCTGGGCGCAACTCCTGCAGCAGGAATTTCCGGGTTATACCGCTTGCGGCGTCGTGGGACAGATCATTCCTTGGAATTTTCCGCTGCTGATGCTGGCGTGGAAGATCGCGCCCGCTCTGGCGACGGGAAATACCGTTGTGCTGAAACCCGCCGAGTTCACGCAGCTGACTGCGCTTGCATTTGCCGAAATCTGCCAAGAGATCGGGCTTCCCGCAGGCGTGGTGAACATTGTGACCGGCGATGGTTCCACCGGCGAGGTCTTGGTCAAACATCCCGATGTCGACAAGATCGCGTTCACCGGCTCGACAGAAGTGGGTCGCGCCATTCGCAGCGCGACTGCGAAAAGTCACAAGAGGCTTTCGCTCGAACTGGGCGGCAAATCTCCCTTCATCGTTTTTGAGGATGCCGATCTGGACAGCGCCGTCGAGGGTCTGGTGGATGGAATCTGGCTCAATCAGGGACAGGTCTGTTGCGCCGGCTCGCGCCTGCTCATGCAGGAGAGTATTGCCGAGCCGCTGATCGCAAAAATACGCGACCGCATGAGCACGCTCCGCGTAGGACCGCCGCTCGACAAGGCCATCGACATTGGCGCGATTGTCGCCCGCGTCCAACTGGATCGTATTCAGCGGCTGGTGGATCAGGGCGTAGCCGACGGCGCGACCTGCTGGCAACCTCAAATGGAAATGCCATCGCGCGGGCTCTACTTTCCGCCGACCTTGCTCAGCAACGTTCATCCCACTTCGATCGTGGCGCAGCAGGAGATTTTCGGTCCCGTGCTGGCGGCCATGACTTTCCGAACTCCCAGTGAAGCAGTCGAGCTTGCGAACAACACCGCGTACGGTCTGGCGGCATGCGTGTGGAGCGAGAGCATTAATGTTGCACTTCACGTTTCGGCTCAGCTCAAAGCTGGCGTGGTGTGGGTGAATTGCACGAATTTGTTTGACGCCTCCTGCGGCTTCGGCGGCTACCGCGAAAGCGGATACGGCCGCGAGGGCGGCAAGGAAGGCTTGCTGGAATATCTGGAACCGGCATGGTTCAAGAGCGCGCCTGCCCTCCCTGCCGCGAAACCAGCTCCAGCGGAAAACCCGGACGACGAAAGTTCGCACGAGGAAAAAGATCTCTCAACTTCCGCCAATGACATTGACCGAACTGATATTGACCGAACCGTGAAGCTCTACATCGGAGGCAAACAGGCGCGACCGGATTCCGGCTACAGCATGGAAGTCCGGAGTAAGAATGGACGACTGCTCGGCGAAGTAGGGTTGGGCAACCGGAAAGACATTCGCAATGCAGTCGAAGCCGCGCGAAAAGGCGCTGGGTGGGCGAAGAGCACCGCACACAACCGCGCCCAGGTTCTTTACTACATGGCCGAGAACCTGTCACAGCGCCGCGACGAGATTGCTCATCGGCTCGCAGCGGCGGTAGGAGACACGCAAGCCGCTGCGGAAGTGAACTCCGGTATTGAGCGAATCTTCTCTTATGCTGCATGGGCAGACAAGTTTGACGGCGCGGTGCATAATCCGCCGTTCCGGAGTATCGCGATCGCGATGAATGAGCCGGTTGGAACCGTGGGCATCGTCTGCCCGCAGGAAGCGCCGCTGCTTGGCTTCCTGTCGCTAGTCATGCCCGTGCTCGCTGCGGGCAATACGGCAATAGTTGTTCCTTCGGAAACTTACCCGCTCATCACCGGAGACTTATACCAACTGTTCGACACCAGCGATCTGCCGGGCGGTGCGGTGAACATCGTTACTGGATATCCATCGCAGCTTCTTAAAGTTCTTGCCGAGCACGATGATGTGGATGCCGTCTGGTGTTTCGGGGATGAAGCCAGCGCGGCTGCGGCGAAATCATTCTCAACTGGAAACTTGAAGCAGGTCTTCACGAATGAAGGCCGCGCGATTGACTGGTTCGACGTGAGGCAAGGCGAAGGCCGATGGTTTCTGCAGCACGCCACTCAGGTGAAGAACATTTGGGTGCCCTACGGCGAGTGATCAGTATGCCAGAATCTCGGCCTAAGTCAGTAGCGCCTCAATTCGGGCCCGTTTAAGCTAAGTGTAGCCGTGAGACTGCGACCCCATCGCGCAGCGGTCCCCTGGTTCGTACTCGCGGCCTCTGTTCTGATCTGCTGCGCTTTTTGGTACTGGGCAGAACACTTGCTCGCCCCTGCAAATACCGCGGTTGCCTTGGCGAATGGAGAGCCTCTGGGGAACCATTCCGACCTCTATCCACGCTGGCTGGGTGCTCGCGAACTTCTCCTGCACCAGCGGGATCCGTATAGCATGGAAGTCACGCGTGAAATCCAGAGTGGCTTTTACGGGTATGCGGTCAACCATGTGTCTCTCCACGCACCCGGCAACAAAGAATCGTTTGTCTATCCGGTCTATGTCGTGTTCCTCTTGGCGCCCACCGTCGAGATGCCCTTTAGCACCGTACAGCGAATGTCCCGCTGGTTTCTGCTGGGCTGCATCGCCGCCAGCGTGCCGTTGTGGATGCTGGCAATCGGGTTCTGGCCGAGGGCACCTTATATCGTGTCGGGAATGCTACTCGCACTGAGTAGTTCTCCTGCCATTCTCGAATTCCATCAACAGAACCTTGCCGCTCTCGTCGTTTTCTTGCTTGCGGCGGCCGCGGCGGCAGCCGTCCGCAGGTGGCTTATTCTCAGCGGCTCTCTGCTGGCGCTGGCCACGGTGAAGCCAGACACCTCCGGGCTACTTGTTCTCTGGTTTCTGTTCTGGGCGGTTTCTTGCTGGAGAGAACGCAAGCGCATGATCTGGAGCTTCGTAGTCACTCTCCTGATCCTGGTTCTCGCCGCACAAGCCGTTGCTCCAAACTGGCTTGGAGAGTTCCTGGGGGCGGTATACGAATATCCCGCGTATGGCGCCGATCCTTCCATCTTGCAAGTTCTGTTCCCTGGGCTACTCGCAGCCTTAATCACGGTTGCGCTAGTGCTATTTCTCGGGATCGTCTGCTGGCAGGGGAGAAAGGCTCGGGAGGCTTCGTCCACCTTCGATTGGGCGCTAGCATTGGTGGCCTCGGTGCCTGTAGTCCTCTTGCCCAGGCTTGCCCCTTATAACGAGAGCCTCCTCGTGCCGGCTTTGCTCGTGCTTCTGGCACAACATCGCAACATCTGGCAATCGGGAATTATCGCTCGTTCCGCGACGGGAGCGGCCTTCGCATCCCAAATATGGCAGTGGGCAGCCGCCGTTTTCCTTTCCCTCTGCTCGCTTGTCCTCTCAACGTCCCGTCTTCAGGCCAATACTGGCGCGCCAAATTACACTGCCCTGTCTGTGGCGCCTTTGACCGTACTCGCCGTGCTCGTTGCCTTCTTCACTCTCCAGAATCAGGTTAAGACGGGTTCTCCTAGTGGCAGCTGTCGAACTTGAACGAGATCATGTGAGTAGTCCAGTCACTGCTCTTCGCACCCCCGTTTTTCTTGTTGTAGTATTCCTCCGAGAACCAGAAGGTGCAGTCGTCGCTCGGGTCAACGCTCATGCTGCTGTAGTCGCCCCAACGATTTCCTCCATTCACCTGCACAGCGCTGCCCTTGACGACAACAGTGGGCGTCTCCATTTTCCCCAGAGGATCGCTGGGTACCCGTCCGGTGTACCAAATGCTTGTATCCAACCTCGTCGAGGAATCGGCACTCATACCCATGGCGATGTCGCCCTGCTTGTCCATGGCGATGCTCGCCATCCACAGGTTGTCCGTCTTGCTCTGGAAGGTTCCTGACTGATAGAGCGAAAATTTTCCTCCCGTGGACCGCAATTCATACCACCGCGTCGCCACCGTTGCCGTTGAGCCCTTCCCAGGCCGTACCGCATGGGCCACTACCATGGAATCGTGGTTCCGGAAGCGGCGGTATGCCAGACGGAACATCAGCAGACCGCTCAATGAATCTACCTTTTCCCCTGGATTCGGTTGCGGAACGCAGGCGAAGTTGCCGCCATCATTGCAGAGCAGGATGTAGTTCGGCACGGAGATCACGCGCGGACCTTTGAACCTGGAGCTCTTCGGATTGACAAAATCCACGTGAAAATCAAACTCCTTCAACTGGTTCGTGAGATTGCCCAGTTCGAGGTAGTGGTTCGGCGCACCTTTGGGAGGAAGCGTGGCGCCATCGAGGTCGGAAGGAAGGAATCCGAAGTTAGCGGGATCCGGCTTGATGCAAATCATCGTGGCTTTCCCGCCAGCCAGCATCGCCTTGCGGTCCCAGGCGCAGGGTTCGGCGCCCAGAAATCCGTTCGAGCTATAAAGGTTATGTGTACCGTAATAAGCGTCGGGCCAGACCGCATATTTCGGGTAGTCCGGCAAGTTGCCGCCCATATTAAACGCGTAGCGGTTGTAGCTGCCCGTGGCGTCCGCGCTGGTGGAGACAGCAAGGCAAAGAAAGTTCTTGGTCAACCTATTGTTGTAAGCAAGTTGCGTTACCAGCCAGCGTTGCGCCAGCTTGTCCCAGAGTACGACCGGATCGCCGCCGTTCGTGGACTCGCACAATCCTCCAAAGCCGTTCCAGATAGTATTGATTTGCACCGGTTGAGGCAGCAGCGGTTGTCCTGTCGTCTTGTCGTAAACCTGGTAGACGACGTTTACGATCTCGACAAATTGCGTGCCTCCGACGGACCCGTTCGTATCGGGCGGAACGGCGCCGCCCTGTTGTCCTGTAACCCCGTCGAAGCTCAACAGACTCGTGGTGGGAAGCTTGGGCAGATACTCGTCCTGCACGGCCGGGTCAATCCCTGGAACGGCACGGAAGAACCCCTTGGGAGCCCTGTGCTCTTCCTTTTCGATCATCACGCCATTGACACTGGCCGGACCGGTATTCCGTGCCAGTTCGCGGAGAGGCAAGGACACGTCATGTTTCTCTTCGGGGATGACGCGAATGTCCTTTTGCACATTCTCGGCGGTAGCGGGGATGATCCACAGCAGAAGGCCAGCACCAATGAGCGCGTTCCGCAATCTAGCTGCGCGAGTGTTCTTCATAGATCATCCTCAAGGTTAGGTTTGGAAAGTCAGCGCCGCAACCTGGATTTGGGTCCTCGGCAGGCAGCATTGTAGCACCCAAATTGCCCTGTCGGAGACTTCGGCTCAGCCCCATTTCTCGGACACCGATCCCTGAAATCCGTTGACAACAATCGAGAGCGCTGACTAGACTCGGCATTCTTCAGCTTTGGATTTCGAAGATTAATCTATCGATAGAGTTTCCGTGAAGCTTATGGCGAAACGTCCTCGCATTGCGGTGATTGGAAGTGCAAACGTCGACTTGACTACCTTTAGCGATCGTTTCCCCAAGGCCGGGGAAACGATTTTTGGCCAGAAGTTCGATCTCGGCTTTGGAGGCAAAGGAGCGAATCAGGCCGTGGCTTCCCGGCTTTGCGGGGCCGATGTTTTCATGGTGGCCAGGGTGGGCAGCGATCTGTTTGGTCCGGCGACGATTGAGAACTTCAAGAAGCTTGGGATCGATGCCACCCATGTAAAGCAGATCGAAGGAGTCTCCAGCGGGGTGGCGCCGATTTTTGTTGAGCCCAACGGGCAGAATCGCATCTTCGTGGTGAAAGGCGCGAACGATCTGCTGAAGCCGGCGGACGTGGATGCCGCGGCCGACCTGTTGAAGACCGTCGATTGCATGGTCCTGCAGTTCGAGATTCCGCTCGAAACCGTTTATTACAGCGTCGGCTTTGCGCATAAAAACGGAATTCGCTGCATCGTCAATCCTGCCCCCGCCCAGCCGGTCGATTTGAATGCTTTGGCTGGACTCGACTATTTCGTTCCCAACGAAAGTGAAGCCGAGACCATTACTGGAATGCCGGTTCGAAACGTTGAGGATGCGAAGAAGTGCGCGGAGAAGCTGCTCTCTGGCGGCGTCAAGCGGGTCATCCTTACGCTGGGAGCGAACGGCTCATTGCTGGCGGGCCGCGAAGGGATGGAGCACATTCCCGCATTCAGCGTGAAAAGCATCGACAGCACCGGCGCCGGCGACGCATTCATTGGCAGCTTTGCCGTGTTCCTCGGGGAAGGCCTGCCTGAGCGCGAAGCCGTCCGCCGCGCCAATCTCTACGCCGGACTCTCGACCACCGGCGTGGGGACGCAGAAATCATTCTACGATCGCGTGCGCTACGACGCGGAGTGGGTGGCACGGAGCTAGCGCCGCCTCCGGGGCTCGGTCGGGAGGCACTCATGTAGCCTTTGGCATCCCTCGCTCGCCTCTCGGGTTTTCCCAAAACGGGACAGAGTTTACTGTTTAGTACCGGGTACCCCTCCCCCCCTGTGCCGCGCAAAATCTAGAAAGCAGAGGACTTAAGTTTTGACCATGTGCTAGATCTTTGAGTTTACAGGAGTTGCACGCAAAATCTAGAGAACATGGGAGTTAGAGTGGTCCCGCGGTTCCCTTTTGGAACTGGCCGAGCTGAGCCTGAGTCCGCATTGGGACTATTCTTTCGCCCCAGCCGGGGCTGTGCGGTTTCTTACTTTCTACCCACAGCTTGCGCTGTGGGCTGCATTTTTACGCCGCTTTGCGGCTGAAGGCAGAGCCTATTCGGCGGAGAGCGCGGGTGCGCCCTTGCCTGGTTTAGATTGTCAAAGACCGTGCATTATCCATTAGATAATGTTGTATGATATAGATTATCTGGTACGGAGTCACGCAGTCAACGAAAAAGGGTGGTCGGTTGTGGCGATTTCCGGTATCCGATCATGAACCCTCAGGGCTGAAGAGTGTGTCTCGCAACGGCGAAGGGATTACTTGAGCGCGGCCGGCGCGTCTCGGTGGTCCAGGATGCATCGAAACTCTAAAAGCCGAAGATGGACAGCGAGCCGCCGGCGAGCTGCGAAGCGCTTGGAGCAAAATTCGTCACTACAGAACAAGCCCTCGCCTTGGTACGGCACAAAAAATCTTGACTTTAGGCCGCGCCTCCAGTTAGATGGTTCGCAATCGTAATCGGGTATTTTCAAACTTAGTGGGGAAAGTGCGAGCCCGTTCGCCACTCGATGGGCGCCGCTGAGGGAGAGATCGATGCTGACCAAGAGGACGCTGCTCGCCGTGGTTTTCTGTTCCGTTGTACTTCCCACGTGCCCACTTCTATATGGCCAAGCGACTGGGAGTTTTTCCGGCACCGTTTCTGACAAAACCGGATCCGTCGTTGCGGGGGCCACGGCAAAGGCCACGGCGCAAGGCACGGGTGTTTCTCGCGAGGCAAAGACGGACGCCAGCGGACATTATTTGATCCCGTTGTTGCCCATCGGAGATTTCACGATTCGGGTGGAGTCCCAGGGGTTCCAGCCGGTAGAACAGAAGGACGTACGGCTGCAGATCGACGAGCATCGCGAAGTGAATTTCATCCTGGTGCCCGCTTCGGTCACATCGTCGGTTGAAGTAAGCGCGACCGAAGTTGCCGTCGAATCGGCCAATGCTACCTTGGGACAGGTTATCACCTCCGAACAGGTCGCCGAGCTACCGTTGAACGGCCGCAACTTCGTTCAACTAGCGACCCTGACTCCGGGTACGACGGCAGAAACCAACCCAAACAGTTTCTTCAATGGGGCCGCCAGCAGCGAAGCCTCCACGCGCGGGTCTTTTTCGCTTTCCGTGGGCGGGTCAAGAGCACAGAGTACAGATTGGATGCTTGATGGCAACGACAACAACCAGCTTGACGAGGGCGGGATTGCGATTTTCTCGTCGATCGATGCCATCCAGGAATTTAAGGTTCTGACCTACAACTACTCGGCGGAGTGGGGGGAGCGCGCGGGTCCGACCGTTCTAGTTACAACCAAGTCAGGATCGAACCAATTTCACGGAACTCTGTTCGAGTTTTTCCGGAACACCAAGCTCGATGCGCGCAACTATTTCGCCCCCACAAGAAATAAATTTAATCTCAATCAGTTTGGAGGATCGCTGGGAGGTCCGATCCAGAAGGACAAGACTTTCTTCTTTCTTGACTACCAGGCCAAGATGCAGCGCCTCGGAGTACCTTTCACCGGCCTGGTTCCCACGGCTGCAATGATGACTCCCGACGCCGCTGGTGATTACAACTTTAATTTGGATCCGTTCGGCAACCCACGGGGATCGAGCGCCTTCCCGATCCTCAAGAACCCTTACGCAACGGGAGCAGACACCCACTTCCAGTGCCTGCCCGGTACGGCGACGCCCGAGCCCGTAGGTGCTGGCGGAGCCCAACCGCTCGGTGCAGACTGCAGTGTAATTCCAGCGGCCATGATCAATCCCCTCGCCGCAAAAGTAATTCAGCTTTATCCTACAAGCAACGCGAACAACGCAGCTTTGGGTTACAACTACGTCAACCAGCCCGTGAGGAAACTCAACGAAGGGACTGGCGACATCCGTATCGACCACAATTTTTCCAATAAGGATTCTATTTTTGCCCGTTTCAGCTACGACCAAGCCACGAACTTCGTTCCCGGAGGCTCACCGACATGGGCCGAAACCAATGCCTTTGGCAGCAACCAGCTCATCGACAACCACGGGCGTAATGTTGCAGTATCCGAGACGCACGTTTTTTCTGATCGCACCATCAACCAGGCCAGCATCGGCTTCAGCCGGATTTTCAACCACATTCTCTCTTTCGGCACCGGCACGTGCGAAGCCGCGGTCATCGGCATTCCCGGCACTGATTTAGGAAGCAAGTGCGCCAGCCTGACCGGTTATCCCGCGAGTCTGAACCAGTCAAACAAGGACTGTATCAGTTGCGGCATGACTTCATTTCAGATGACCACCTACATGTCTCTGGGAGATCGCGGATACGCCCCATACCAAGGTGGAACGAACGTCTATTCCGTTTCTGATACGCTCGACTTGATTCGGGGCAAACACGACATCAGGTTCGGAGCGGTCTTCCGTGCCAATCAGATGAACATCAGAAACAATGCATTTCAGGACGGTTTTGTCTCCCAGAATGGAGCAGCCACCGGTGACAACATGGGAGATCTCCTTCTTGGAAGTCTGGGGACTTTTGCGGCTCACGATCAAACATTCCTGGGGGGTACGGTCGGTCGCCGCTGGAAACTATTCCGTCCCTTCGTCCAGGACGATTGGCGGGTCACGAGCAATCTGACTGTAAACCTCGGACTTGCCTGGGCTTTGGCGACGCCCGAGACCGAAATCGAAAATCGCCAGTCGAACTTCGATGTTCAGACCCTCAAGTGGTACGTCCCCAAGGGCAGTCCCGGGCTGAGTGGCTGCACCAACTGCATCACTTCCGATGCGCGCGTGGGCATCCAGTTTGACAAAACCGCTTTAGAACCACGCATCGGCCTGGCTTGGAAGCCGATGGGTAGTGACAAAACTGCGATCCGCGCCGGGTATGCGATTTTCCACGATTCTGCCTGGAACCAGGGCGGGCAGGGGTTGTGGCAGAACGCGCCGTTCTACGCCGAGGTGGATCCCTTCCCAACAGGTGTTTGCCCTACTTTCGGCGCCAGCGGTTGCGGCCTCTCGAATGGTTTCCTTCTCCCGGCTGGCACCCCTTCTACGACGCCCGTCCCGGGCGGCGCCGTTTACAACGCACCCGTCACCCCTTCCGCTTACTCTGGGACCATCCAGTCTCAGAACCGCAATTTCAAACAGGGTGTGGTCCAGCAGTACAACCTCAGTGTTGAGCACCAACTGCCAGGAGATGTCGTTCTGACCGCAGGCTACGCTGGCTCCCGTAGCACGCACCTTCTGGTGAGCCAGGTGAACGAAAACATAAGCTCTCCCGGCGCATGCGGCGGCGTGGTACCCGGCTATACCCTGGGCTGCGGCTTTCCGTCGTTTCCTTACGCATTCCCGTTCCAGTCTGTTAACAGCAATAACAGCATAGGCTCGGCTCGTTACAATTCCCTCCAGATTAAGGCCGAGACCAAAAGCGCGCGGCACGGCCTCTACGCTCTGCTGGGCTACACCTGGTCTCGCACTTTCGATTCCGGTATGCCCGACGGTCTGGGCAGCAATCCTGGCGCGCTATACTGGCCGCTCCCGGGAGCACAGAAGCTGGATTGGGGGTTGTCTCAACTCAACTTGAATGATGTCTTTACTGCCAGCGTTCTCTATGATCTGCCCTTCGGTAAGGGCAAGCACTTCGGTAGCAACTGGGGAGGACCTGCCAACGCGGTGTTGGGAAATTGGCAGATAAATGTCATCGAAAGGGCCGAATCCGGGTTTCCGCTTTTCGTGGTCGATAGCGCCGATGAGTCCGGCGTCTTCTTCTTCTACAACGGGTTGGTTGTGCAGCGCCCGAATCAGGTGGGCGATCCTAACAAGCCAGGCCCCGAAGGAGGCCGTACGAATTGTCCGGCTAAGATTCACACGCTAACCAATTGGTTCAACCCTTGCGCTTTCGCACCCGCGCCGGCGGGAGAGTTGGGCACGGCGGCCCGGGCACCGGTGTACGGTCCTCGTTTCGTGAACACGGATTTCTCGCTCATCAAGGACTTTCCATTGTCGTTCCGCGAGGGAATGGATCTACAATTCCGGGCCGAGTTCTTCAATCTCTTTAACCACCCCCATTTCTTTTTACCGGGCATTGCCGGCACCGGAGAGCAGGACATTAATTCGCCTAGCAGTTTCGGCGTGATCAGTCAGACGATTAATCAGACAGTGAATGATGCGCGCTCGATACAGTTTGCCCTCAAGCTGAGGTTCTAGGGCGATCTGAGTTGGGCGATCAACTTGGGGGCAGACTGAGCTCAGTCTGCCCCCAAATTTGCAATCGAACATTTTCCGGGGAATGATGGGTCGCTGCCTAGGGAAGCTCGCGCTGGTATCTCTGTTCGCTCTGGGCCTCGGAACTACCGCCGCGGCCCAGAAGATCAAGATCGTCGTCGACCAGGACGCCCGCGGGCCTGGCACCAGCGACCAGCAGGCCGTTCTGGTTTTCCTGCAATCGGACAAGTTTGAACTGCTCGGCATCACCACCGTCAGTGGCGACCAGTGGGTGAAAGAAGAGACCCAGCACGTCCTGCGTATGGCGGAAATTGCGCGGCGAACGGACGTCCCGGTGATCGAAGGCGCTGAATTCCCCTTGCTCAATTCCAAGGAAGAATCCGAGCGCTGGGAGGCGCTCTACGGGAAACTGGAATACAAGGGATGCTGGACGGAGAGGTTTCCGGCGAAGCGCTCCACTACGACGAGCCCTACCACGCATCCGACGTTGTGCCTCCCATGCCCGAGGGCGAACCTCACACTCGCCCGCTCCCAGGCGCAGCCGCGGAATTCATTGTGAAGATGGTGCACAAGTATCCGGGCGAGGTGTTTCTTTGGGCGGGCGGCCCTCTCACGAATTATGCCCTGGCGCTGAAGCTCGACCCTTCGATCGCGACGCTGACGAAAGAGTTCGTCATGATGGGTGGCGGATTGTACGCGGACAAGGGCGCCATTGATCCGGGTGCGATTGACGGCCGTCGGGAATTCAACTGGTGGTTTGATCCGGAAGCGGCTCGCATCGTCCTGCGCGCTCCCTGGAGAAAATGACCATCACCCCAATCGATATTTCTGTCAAGACGCGCCTCACGCCGGAGATGAAGTCCACTATCTCCAAGGCAGGCACTCCGGTTACGCAATATCTGGACAAATACTCGTTGCCGGGATACATGTGGGACGAAATCGCCGGTGCGGCTCTGATTGATCCGTCCATCATCACAGTCCAGAAGCAGCTCTATGTGGACATCGACGTCGATCACGGAGCCAGTTATGGCAAGACGATCTTCTGGGATTCCAAGACGCAACTCCCGCCTTACTTGCGGTTGGCCAATGTCCAGTTCGATCTGGACACGGAGAAGTTCTACAAGGTCTATATTGAATTGATGACCCGGCCTCCCCGTCAATGACGGAACGCAGGACGGATAGATCCCTGGTAGGCCGGCATCCTACCGGCTGTCCGGAGGGCGTCCCGCCCTCGGATGTGGAGGCGAGGACGCCTCCACGACAGCCGCCGGGGGCGGCGGCGCTACGCTGAAGGCCCGTCTCGACGAGCGGTTGTTTCTAGCACTAAGTTCGGAACCTGAACGACTCAGTCTTCTACTGGGGCTGCGATCCAGCGGCAGAACCCCGCAACGTATACACAAACTGCTGAATCTCACGCCGCTCACGCTCGACTTCCTCCGCTGTTTTCTTTGATAGCTGATCGTAAAGTTGCAGTTCGGCTTGAGCTTTCACCTTTTCTCCGGTCCGGCTGTAGGCCTGTGCAAGCCGGTAGTGCGCCTCTTCCAGCCCCGGACTGGCTTCGATCGCTTTTTGATAGGCGGCGATTGCTTTGGAAGAATCTCCCCGGTCAAAATAGAGAATACCCATTTGCAGATAGGCGGCGCCGAGCTTCGGATCGAGATGGACGGCCTTCTCCAGTAAGGACCCCACTTGCGCCAAATTTTCTGCGCTCCCCGGGGCCTCTCGCCGATGCCAAAGACTGAGCGCGTAATAGTAGTTTGCCAGAGCATTTTCAGGTTGCAGTCTGACAAATCGCCCCAGTCTCTCCACCAGGCATTCTGACTGTGTAGTCTCGACGCTCTGCATTTTGCCCATGAATAGGTAAGGGTTGGGGTCGTCGGGATTCAGGTCCGACGCCTGGCAGAGGCGCTGAGCAGCCTGGTTGTAGGAACCGCGAGCGTACCAGGCCACGCCGAGCCCAGCCAGCATCCGCGCGGAACGCGGGAACAGGCGATTGCCCTTGGTGAAAACTTCGATGGCCGGCTCAAATGCGCGATGCATCAGGAGATCGGCTCCCCAATCGAAGAGATTGGGTTCGCTCGGGTCCAGTTCCGCCGCACGCTGATACCCCCGAACCGCTTCGAGAGGATTGCCCAGTTTCTCCTCGACATCGCCGAGCAAGTGACGAAGTTCGGCCTGCTCCTGTGGAGCCTTGTTTTCCGGAGCGATGTTTTGCCGAGCGATGTTTTGCCGAGCGAGTTCTTGCCCGGCTTTGTCCTGCACCGCCAGCAGGGTTCGAGCCTCCGTGCGTGCGCGCTCGTATTGACCGGCGTCGGCATAAGCGAGCGCCAGTTCGTAGGCGTTTTCGTGATCACCGGGATTGAGCTGGGAAGCCCGTTCGAGATAGGGGAGCGCTTCCCCAGCCTTGCCGTTTTCGACCAGCAAGTTTCCGAGCCGGTGATTCGCGTCAAAGTTCCCGGGCTCGTGTTCAACCGCCTTACGCAGGGACTCTTCCGCTGCGGTGCTGGATGAAGATGAAGCCGAGGCCGTTCGGGACCTACTGGATTCCTTGTTCGCCGCGGGGACGCTCAGCGAAGCGGTTTCCTTTGCCAGCGCTTCCGTGGTTCGCAAAATCGTATCGGACCCGTGCCCGCCGGGATTCATAGCCTCGGTGACACCCGCCACTGTGAATTCGGGCTCATCGAAAAACTGCGGCTTTTCTGCTCCCGATGTTCCGTGCGAACCGCCTTGCGGTGTGGGAACTGTCGCAGACTCGAGCGTCAGATCAATCCTCTTCACCTCTTTCTGTCCAAGGACACAAGGGCCGAAAGTTGCGCCGCCGTATCCGGCCATCTCCGCGCGCAGGGTATAAACGCCTTCGCCAAGCCCCGAGAAGCGGTAGGTCCCCTCTGAATCCGTGCGGGCGGTTAGAGTTTGCGTTCCACTTTTCACCCGGAGGTAAACGGTGGCGGCGGCAACCGCACGGCCGCGCGAATCCCGTACAGATCCCTGCAATGTGGCTGAGTCCGCTGGGTCCTGAGATTGTCCTTGAACCGATTGTCCATCAATCACGAACGGCGCGAGAAGCGTGATCACCGTCAGGACGCAGCCTGCGATACGATTACCACAATACCCGGATTGGCGTGCGGTTTCGCGCAAACGGACCATAGGACAAACGGGAATCGGAAAGGTGAAACGAAATCAGTCGCGCTCGCGTTGAACATTCTAGTCGTCGGAGCCGCCGTCCGCAATCGCCTTATAATTGAGGTTTTGTCTAGGCTTCTAAACTCTGAGGTGACCAATGAAGTTTCGCCGAATCTGGTTTTTGACAACAGCGGTACTGTTGATGACCTGCCTCACCTCCTGGGGCCAGAAACGAAAGATCATCATCGATCAGGACGCTGCCGGACCCGCTGGAACCGACCAGCAGTCGATACTCCTGCTGATCCAGTCTCCACAGACCGAAGTCTTGGGCGTCACTGTGGTGACAGGCGATCAGTGGCTCAAGGCCGAGGTAGCGCACACCTTGCGCATGCTAGAACTCATCGGACGCACCGACATTCCGGTCGTGCCGGGAGCGGAGCATCCGCTGGTCAGGCGAAAAGAGGAGACGGAACTCTGGGAGCAACGCAACGGCTCCGTAGGCTGGCTGGGAGCTTGGACCCCGCGCCTCTATCACCCGGCGGATGAGTTGGGAGACATGCCCGAAGGTAAGCCCAGCACTAAGCCAGCCGATGAAGACGCCGCGCACTTCTTGATTCGCATGGTCCACAAGTTCCCCAACGAAATTACGATTTATGAGGGCGCCCCTATGACAAATCTGGCCCTCGCGATCTCCATCGATCCTGCATTTGCGGGGCTGGCCAAAGAACTGATCTTCATGGGCGCCAGCCTGAATCCTCAGACCAACGATCCCGAGTTCGTCAATTCGCCCCGGCGCGAATTCAACCTCTGGTTTGATCCCGAAGCGGCTCACATTGTGCTGCGCGCCCCGTGGAAAAAAATCGTCTGCACGCCGGTGGATATTTCGGTGAAGACAAGAATGACTTCTGAATTGATCAACCGGATTAAAGCGGGCGACTCGGAGGCGGCGCGCTATGTCGGCACATATGCCCGCCTGCACGGCGAATACAATTATTTGTGGGATGAGCTGGCCGCAGCGGCGTGGCTCGATCCCAGCCTGATCACTGCGAAAGAAACGCGCTTCATGGATATCAATCTGGACCGCGGCGCAGGCTACGGGGACACCCTGACTTGGACCGATCGGGACAAGCCTAAACTCCAGGTCCAACCGGTCGAGATCCAAGATGATCTCGACACCGAGAAGTTCTACAAGATGTTTGTGGATTTGTTGACCGCAGCCACTCCCAAAAAGAATTAGCGAGCTGGGTATTTCCAATCTCGTCGATGGAGGCCGGGCGTCCCCGCCTAGCCGGACGGGCGAGATGCCCGCCCTCCATCATCGACGACTCTGCCTATTGCGGCAGTTGTTCCAGCGCCTTCTGCGCCTGCACGTGGTCGGGATGCTGGTTGAGTAGTTCTTGGAGTAAGGTCCGGGCTTTTTCCGTTGCGCCCTCCAGCGCGTACACCCTCGCGAGATTCAGGTAAGACTGATCGAAGGCGGGCGCAACCCGGATGCACTCTTCGAAACTTGCGACCGCTTCGTCCCGCCGCCGGGTGCGCAGGTAAAGCACCCCGAGGTTGTTCAGAGCTTCGGGATACGTGGGACGAAATTTCAAAGCTCGCCGCAGATATTCAAACGCCCGCTCAGTGTCATCGACTTGCGCAAAGACCATCCCCAGACTGTAGTTCGCCTCCGGATCCTGAGGGCCGACTGCAACAGCCCGCTCCAGCACTTTGCGAGCTTCGTCCCAGTGCTTCTGCTGGCGATAAGCGTTCCCCAGGTTGTTGAGGGCGATCAAGTGATCGGGGCTCAACCGGAGAGCCTCTTGAAAGTACGGAATCGCTTCGCCGGTGCGCCCTTCCTGCGTGGCCAGAAGACCGAGGTTGTTCCATGCGTTGGGCAGAGTGTCGGGATAGCTCGCGCGAAGTTTGATCGCGCGTTCAAAACTCTCCCGCGCTTCGCCC
Organism: Terriglobales bacterium; assembly: GCA_035601775.1. GTDB lineage: Bacteria > Acidobacteriota > Terriglobia > Terriglobales > Acidobacteriaceae > JABDBE01. The sequence goes on from DATNNO010000132.1 coordinate 23,109, forward strand.
GTCTTCTGTTGTTTCAGTTGGACGCTTCCCATGCCGTAGAGCGCCTCCGCACTCGATGGATCGTCCCGGAGAGCCAGCCGGAATGACGCCTCGGCCTGATCGAAATAGCCTCGCTGAAAGAAAACCGAACCGAAGGAAAGATAGTTGCGCCGAAACTCCGGCGTGTCACTCACTCCGGGAAAGGGCAGCGCCTTCGCCAGTCGCTCCGCGGCAGTTTGCGGAATGTGCTGGAAGTCTTGTTCGATGTGCTCGGCGCTTGCCGGCCCCTGATAAACCTTGACGATGTTCCCCTTGGCGTCAATCAAGAATGAAGTCGGAAGGCCAAGGTCACGGTGGCGGTCAAACAAGTAACGATAGAGAATGTTGTAAATGCCGGCCACGTCATCCGATCCGCGAAGGATGGGAAATGAAAGATGGAGCTCGCGCGTCAGCGCGCGAACCTTTTCGGCGTCAGCGGAATCATCGACGTTCATGGTCATCACTTGCAAACCTTGGACTGCCCAACTTGTGTGGAGCCGGTTGAAGATTCTCAAGTCTTCCCGGCAGCTAGCTGATCCTGTGGCCCAAAAATTGAGGAGCACCGCCTTGCCGCGAAGCGCGGCAAGTGTCCGAGTCTGTCCATTCGAGTCAGGAAGAGAAAAGTCCGGCGCGGATACCGGCGCCACCAGCCAGGTTTCAACTATGTTGGGGAGCGGCTCCGTTTCCTGCTGTCCGTAAAAAGGAGGTTTGCCGGAACTGATCTCACCGTCAGTCCTGCGGGAGGGCACGGCTTCAGCCGTGCCGCTCTGAGCCACAAATGACACGGGCTTTAGCCCCTGAGGGCCTGTCTTGAACGCTTCCATTCGAGACGGCTCGGCTCCCTCCTCAACCCAGACCCTATGATTGAGCGGCAACTCGTGAAGTTCCTGCACCAGCCCGCTCGGCCAGCGGATAGACGCCCGCACCGGGCCTTTGGCTTCGCCCAAGCCGAAGAATACTTCCTTGCTGTGCTGAGAGAGAAACCCTGATCCAGCTTGAAGCATTCGAGTCTGGCGGCCCAATCCAGTTTCCACCGTGACGGCCGCACCAATAGCGTCTCGATTACTTTTCACACCGCGGAGTCGGAAAGCGATCGACGGCGCGAGATCCTTCATCACGTTCTTCAAAAGGCGCAACTGCGGACCGTTGCGATTTTTCAAAAACACTTCCAGCCGGCCATCATGATCGAAATCCGCGAGCGCGAATGCCCTGCCATCCTCGAGAAAGTCCAGGCCCACGACCCCGGACACGTCGGAAAATGTTCCATCCCGGTTGTTCGCGTAGAATACATTCCGCTCAAACCCGCTCCAGGTACCGTCGGCGCGGATCAGCTCATTCAACGCGTTCCATCCCTGTTCGTAATCGTGCGCAGGCTGACCCTCCACGGGCGAATTTGCAACCACCTGCCGCCAAAAGAAGCTGTTCAAGTCTCCTACTCCGGTTGGGCGCGAGGCGCCAGAGATCATGCCGTTGACGATGTAGAGATCTGGGAATCCGTCGTGATCAAAATCCCAAGCGTCGCTCGACCACGACCAGCGCCCCATCTCAACTCCTGCGGAGGCGCTGGTATCCTGGAAAGCGCCGTTTTTATTATCACGGAACCCGCTACTGCGAAATAAAGAATTGCCCCGGGCGTGTTTGCGATACAGCGCTCGCACTTCTTCAGGAGCGTCCTTCTGGAAAACTTCCTGCATCGACACGCGCCTGCCAGCGGCGGACCACATGTCAGCGACGTAGAGGTCTTCGGCCCCGTCGTTGTCGTAATCGAACCAGCACACCCCCATGCCCGCGCCGATGTCTTCAACTCCTGCCTGCGGAGCAACGTCGGAAAAGGTTCCGTCGCCATTGTTGCGATAGAGGTTCTTCCGCCCGAAGTCGTTCGCCACATAAAGGTCAGGCCACCCGTCGCGGTTGTAGTCACTCCACCCACAGCAAAAACTGTAGCGGGTGTTGTTCCGATTAAGGCCCGACTCCGCGGTGACGTCGACGAAGGTTCCGTCCCGGTTGTTACGCATCATGAAGTTGGGAGGCCCGTTCTCCGCGTTATAGTAAGGAGAGGGATACTTGTACTGGTCCGTGCCCTGGTAGTAGATGTAGAGACAGAAGTAGATGTCTAACCAGCCATCGCGGTCATAGTCGGCGACAGCCGCCCCCGTGAAAGTCCCTTGCGGAGGGTTGGCGAACTTGAACGCGTCGGGCTTTTGGCGAAACTTGCCGCCGCCTTCGTTCTGAAACAACAGTGGGCCACTCGTACGCACGACGATCAGGTCCTGGCGGCCGTCGTTGTCGAAGTCGGCAAAAAGCGCGCACGCCGTATTTTCGATGATCCCAACTCCGGACGCTTCCGTGATGTCCTCAAACGTTCCGTCCCCCCGGTTTCGATAAAGCCGGTTGGGAAGGCCGGCCGGCTGGCAAACGTAAAGATCGTCGAAACCGTCGCCGTCGATGTCGCCCACCGAAACGCCGTTGTGTCCGTAGATGTCGATGCCACACGCGCCGTCGAGAACCGTCCGCCAATAGTCAACTCCCCGAAGCAACTGCGAAGTGTAGGACGGATTGCTGCCGAACGCCTGCGCCGCAATGTCCACATAGACGGGGTCGGCGGCGCGGCTCCGGGTCTCATCAAGCGCCCGCCAGTTCCGCAGACGAAATTCACCTAGCGCAGAGGATGATGATGACGAAGCCGCTTCCCATTCGAGTTCCCAGTGCCCCACCCTTTGCTCGCGGTAGAAATCCTGACCCGAGCCCACCAAGCCGTGGCGCACGCGAGTTTTCAACCGACCGGCAAATTCCGGGATTCGTGTAGCGCCGGCATCCCCGCCGGCTGTCCCGAGGGCATTCTTACCCTCGGTCCTGACACCAGCCATCGAGGAGGGCGCAGGCACCACATCAATGCTCACCACTTGAAACTCAGCGGTTACGATCTTCGAAAAAAAACTCATGGCGGATCGCAATTCCCGAAGAAAATCATCCCGTCCGAGAGCAGTCTGGGGGGTGAATTTATTCTGACGAATTTCAAGCGCCGGGCCGGAACGCACCAGCCGCGATTCGACAGGCCGGAAGGAGGACCCCGAGAAATCCAAGGTAAGCGCCTTTTCGACCGCCCGTGTGTCCTGCGGAGATTGCAGCAAGCTCGAACTCCACTCCGCGAGAATCGCTACTATCTGGTCCTGATATTGTTCAGTGACAAAAGCGTCGAGACCCGCCTGGGTCTTGAGCAGCGTGGCATCGAGCGGCATCTGCGCCCGATAGTGAAGATGCACATGAAAATCAACATCACTCTCCGGCGAGAGCGTGTTACGAGAATCGAAAGGGTAGCTGAAAGGAAAAGCGGGACCGCGCAGCCTTGCGGGAACCAGCGCCGCAGAGACTCCCTGGCAGCACCGGATCATAAAGTTGCGCCGGCGAAGATCAACCGGACCGTTCGTCTTCGCTGGCTGACTCAGCGCGATGCCCCCGGATATTCATGTGTAGAGCCGAAATCTAACAGCCGTAGTGCAGCCGGTCAAGGTTGGCCAGGCTCGAAGGCCACCACGCCTCATTGAGAGATGCTGCTGCTCGCCGGACCGAGCCGTTCTTGGCCGCCCCTTCTCGCGGTGCACCTCGTTACTGGTATGGCGCAAGCCGGCTTACTCGCTGCAAGATAAGGGAACAGATTGCCCTATACTGCACCAGAGGGCTGCACCATGAGACTGACCAGTTTCTTGCTGGCTTTGGTATGCGCCACGGCCATACTCGCCTTGGCGCAAGAAGATGCCGATCCCGGTGTCCAATCGAAAATAATCGCCCTGGAGAAGGATGGAATCAGGCGTACAAACTCGGTGACAATCGGGCGCTGGACGCACTCCTCGACGATCGGATTGTGTTGATTAACGATGACGGCACCGTGCAGACTAAAGCGGAGTTTCTGGCAGGGATAAAACCGTCCAAATCCCAGGAGCAGCAGGTCGCGCCGGAATCCATGAGCGTACACGTGTTCGGAAATACCGCCATCGCGACCGGAGTATTTCGTGCCAAGGGAGTCGAAGGAGGCAAGCCCTACGTTCGGCGCGAGCGCTTTGTTGATACCTGGGTTTACGCGGGCGGCAAGTGGGCATGCGTCGCCACAGACGCGACACCCGTCCTCTCGCTGAGAGGGAATTGCACGGCTGTCCAACTATCGCCCTCTTCCGGAGGAGACTGGAAGAGGAGCGTATTCAGCTCGCCAGCCGTTCCATCGCAAAGAGAGCGCATGCCCACGCACGTGCTGCTCCCTCCCCTCAGGAAAAGAACATGGCGGTCTGCTATATTAACCCTCTCGCGGAGGTGCATCCATGTCCCGCATCGTGCGCTGTGGCCTCATCCAGGCAGGGAACGTACTGGGCAGCGACCGCTCGCTGCCGCAAATCAAGAAAGCCATGATCGACAAGCACCTCAAGCTCATCGAGCGGGCTGCGAAAAAAAAAGTAAAAGTACTTTGCCTTCAGGAGTTGTTCTACGGCCCGTATTTCTGCGCCGAGCAGAACATTCGTTGGTACGAGCTTACGGAACGAGTTCCAGAAGGGCCCACTACCAAGCTGATGCAGAAGATCGCGGCTAAGCATCGCATGGTGATCGTTGTCCCGGTTTACGAAGAGCAGATGCCGGGAATGTATTTCAATACGGCCGCAGTCATTGACGCGGACGGCAGTTATCTCGGTAAGTACCGCAAGCACCACATCCCCCACGTGCATCCGGGATTCTGGGAAAAGTTCTACTTCACTCCGGGCGACCTGGGCTATCCCGTTTTCAAGACCAAGTACGCCGCCGTCGGAGTCTATATCTGCTATGACCGTCATTTCCCCGAAGGCGCGCGTATCCTGGGCCTGAACGGCGCAGAGATCGTGTTTAATCCTTCCGCCACGGTCGCCGGACTCTCAGAATACTTATGGGAACTGGAGCAGCCCGCGCACGCGGTAGCCAATGGTTATTTCGTGGGCGCAATCAACCGCGTAGGTACGGAGAAGCCGTGGAACATCGGCGAGTTTTACGGCAAAAGCTACTTCTGCAATCCGCGCGGCAAGATCGTCGCTCAGGCCAGCCGAGACAAAGACGAGGTCCTGGTCGCCGATCTCGACCTCGACATGATTGCCGAAGTAAGGAAGGTCTGGCAGTTTTTCCGCGACCGCCGCCCCGAGACCTATGAGCCACTGACTGCCCAGACCGGCCGAGCTCTGGCTGCTGACTGACTCCAATGACCAGAAGCCGAGAGTCTCTGCGTCCCCGAATTGAATCCAGTCCTCTCTACAACGCTGACCTCGCGCCTGCCACCAGCGAGGGGCGTACCTGGAGCACGTACAGCTACGCAGCTTTGTGGGTATCGATGTCAGTCAATATTCTTACCTACATGCTGGCCGCGAGCCTGATCCAGGGCGGAATGAACTGGAAGCAAGCCGTAGCGACTGTGTTCCTGGGCAATACCATCGTCCTGATCCCCATGCTGTTGAACTCGCATCCAGGGGCGCGTTACGGAATACCTTTTCCCGTGCTGGCCCGCGCCTCGTTCGGAGTCCTAGGGGCGAATGTGGCCGCGGCTTTGCGTGCTTTGGTAGCATGCGGCTGGTTTGGTATTCAGACATGGATCGGTGGTGAAGCCGTGAGCACGCTGATCGCAACCTTGGTTCCCGCCTGGAGAAATTTTCCGTACAGCACCGCAATTTGCTTTCTAGCTTTCTGGCTCATCAACCTCGCCGTCATTCTCAAGGGCGTGGAATACATCCGCGTCCTCCAGGGGATCAGCGCGCCAGTTCTGCTGGCAGTAGGGATCCTCCTCTTGGCATGGGCATATCGCAGCGCAGGCGGGTTCGGCCCCATGCTCGCAGCCCCTTCGCGGTTCAGCAGTTTCCCGGATTTCCTAGAGTTTCTGATTCCTGCGTTGAACGCCACGGTAGGTTTCTGGGCGACGGTCTCGCTAAACATTCCGGACTTCACCCGCTTCGCCCGCAGCCAGCGGCAACAGATGATTGGGCAAGCCATCGCTCTGCCGGCCACCATGACGCTCTACTCGTTGATCGGAATCCTGGTGACCTCCGCAACCGTGGTCATCTATGGAACCGCCATCTGGGACCCGGTGCAACTGCTGAGCCGGTTTCATTCGCCGGTTGCCGTGGTCATCTCATTGTTGGCGATTCTGCTCGCGACGTTGAATGTGAATATCGGCGCGAACGTAGTTTCTCCCGCCAACGACTTTTCCAACTTGTGGCCACGGAGAATCAGTTTCCGCACCGGCGGAGTGATCACCTGCTTCGTGGGAATCGCGATGATGCCATGGAAACTTCTGGGAAACTACAAGACCATGATATTTGGATGGCTGGGCGGTTATGCCGCGTTCCTGGGACCGGTGGCGGGCATCATGATCTGCGACTACTTCGTGATCCGCCGCCGAGTACTGCTGGTCGACGACCTCTACCTGCGCGACGGCGCCTACGAATATTCGCGCGGCTTCAACTGGCTGGCAGTGTTCGCGCTGGCTCTGGGAGCGGGCACGGCACTGGTTGGATTAGTCGTTCCCGCGCTGCGGACGCTCTATGATTATTCGTGGTTCGTGGGCTTCGCCGTTTCGTTTGTTACTTATTACGCCTTCATGAAGTTTCAAGGACAGTGATTGGGCAAGCCGGCTGTATTAAAGGAGTGGAACACAGATCGCACAACCGCAACAGAAAACCAGACTACACACTCATTCCTGGAACGTTACGCACACGCCATTGGGGTCGATCGCTCCGAACTCTTTTGTGCCCCAAGGCTTCGTTTGCAGCGGACCGTTGGGATGCACCTTGCCTCCACGCTTCTGGTATTCCGCGTACATCGCCTCGATACCTTTTACCGCGAGCCGAACCATTGTCTGGTCGCCAACCTTCCGTGCGAGTGCCTTGTCACCCATCCCAGCGATGTGCAGGTAGGCCTCGCCGCGATTGATCCCTGCATAGTTTGGGGGAGTGCTGTCGCGAAAGGTCTCCTTGAAACCGCAGACCTTCGTCCACCAATTCAGCGACTCCGTAGTGTCGGCGGCGGGCAGAACCGGGATAGCGCCTTTGATGATCGGTTCCATTGACGAAGCATAAACGAATCCAGATGGATTGCCTAACAGTCCGTGGTGAAGCGCGATTCGTATCAGGGCACGCCTTCAGGCGTGCCGAAAGCGCTTTAGAATGAATCCGCCTTTAGGCGTTGGGGTCAGAATTCAAGTTTCACCACGGGCTCGTAAGGTGTCGCGCTTTCACGGCCTACCGAAAAGCAGGCAACACTTCTTTCTTATACGCTTCCAGCGTGTCCTCTTCCTCGCCGCACATCAAATACACATTGAACTGCGTAACTCCAACGCCGACTAACTTGCGAAGCTTCTCCCGGTGCGCTTCGGCAGGCCCCACCAGACAAAATCTATCCACGACTTCATCCGACACGAATTTCGAGTTGCTGCTATCGACTTCGCAATGCTGCTGGTAATCGTACTTGCCTCGATTGCTCACAAACGATGTCAGCGCGGGCGGCAGTTCCTCCGGCTTGTATCGCGAGATCAAATCAACGACGTGGTTTGAAACCAACGCCGGAAACCAGCGTACTCGTTCCCGCGCCAGCTTCAGATCATCGGAGACCCACACCGGCGCGGCGGCCATGACCTCGATTTTGCGAAAGTCCCGTCCCGCGGCCTCCGCGCCCTTCTTAACGAAACCAAGACACCACGCGATCAGGTCAGGATCGGCGAATTGCAGGATGACGCCGTCCCCGATCCTGCCCGCCAGGTCCAGCACCTTGGGCCCATATCCCGCAATCCACACCGGAGGAGAGCCCTTCGCCCAGGAAATCCGCGTGGGCTGGCCGTCGTATTCAACCTCCCGCGCCGCAGTGAGATCGCGAAAAGTCTTCACCGCCCGTTCCAGATCGCCCGCCCCAACTGGCTTCTTGCCCAGCACTCGCCGCGAACTATCCCCGCGGCCAATGCCAAGCTGCATCCGCCCGCCCGAAATCAGGTTCAGCGTGGCGAACAGGCTGGAAGTTACAGTAATGTCGCGAGTCGCGGGATTGGTCACGCAGGTGCCGAGACGCATGTTCTTCGTGTTGCTCGCCATCAGCGTGAGCACAGGGTACGGTTCCAGCCACAGGATGTGAGAATCGAAGATCCAGCCGTATTGAAAACCTGCGGTTTCAGCCTGGCGCGCGAGGCCAACGATGCGCTCCACCGGCATGTCAGGTTTTATCGTGATGCCGAACTGCATGTCGCCTCCTCCGCTACTCTTGAAATCGGCGCTCCAAGGTGTTGCAGTTTAGCATAAAATGCCTGCTCCGCTAGTTCGAGGCTGGTACTTGTCGCATAAATCCTTCTTGGGGAGGGCACGGCTTCAGCCGTGCCGCCCAGAGCCCATAAAGACTGGGCTTTAGCCCCTGAGGGAGAAAGCCAGAACCCGGGGGAATCATTTATGAGACCGGTTCTAGTCCGAGGGAGGCACAGGCATGGGCTTTGACACCATCATCGCAAACGGACGCGTGGTCACCGCCTCCGACACCTACGCCAGTGATGTTGCCATCAGCAACGGTAAGGTCACCGCGATTGGGCAAAACCTTCCGCGCGATAATGCAACGAAGATCATCGACGCCGCGGGAAAATATGTATTGCCCGGCGGAATCGACGTACACACCCACCTCGACATGCCCTTCGGAGGCACCAACAGCGCGGACGATTTCGAGACTGGCACGCGAGCCGCGGCCTTTGGCGGGACTACGACTCTGATCGACTTTGCGATCCAATACAAGGGCCAGACGTTGAGAACGGCTTTCGATACCTGGATGCAAAAAGCCGCCGGCAAAGCGGTCTCCGATTATTCATTTCACTGCATCATCACGGATTTGCCAGACGCGCAACTCGAAGAGATGAATGCTCTAGCGCGCGAAGGTGTTACCAGCTTCAAGCTGTTCATGGCCTATCCCGGTGTATTCATGCTGGACGATGGCAGCATCTTCAAAGCGCTCCGCGCAACGGCAAAGAATGGCGGACTGGTCTGCATGCACGCCGAAAACGGCAGCGCCATTGACGTGATCGTGCAGCAGGCCCTGGCAGAAGGGAAAACAGCGCCGAAGTACCACGCCCTGACGCGGCCGACGACAGCGGAAGCGGAAGCCACGTCCCGCGCCATTGCCCTCGCCGAGATGGCCGGAGCGCCTGTCTACATCGTGCACTTGAGCTGCAATGATGCTCTCGAAAAAGTCCGCGAGGCCCGTGATCGCGGCCTTCCGGTTTATGCCGAAACCTGTCCGCAATATCTTTATCTTTCCATCGAAAACTTCGATGTGCCCGGATTCGAAGGCGCGAAATATGTCTTCACGCCGCCGTTGCGCGAGAAGTGGCACCAGGAAAAACTCTGGAACGGACTGAAGCGCGATCACCTGCAGGTGGTTTCGACCGACCACTGCCCATTCTGTTTCAAGGAGCAGAAAGAACTGGGACGCGATGACTTCACCAAAATCCCCAACGGCGGCCCCGGGATCGAGCACCGCATGAGCCTGATCTATTCCGGCGGCGTCGCCCAGGGCCGCTTCACCGTGAACCGTTTCGTAGAACTGGTTTCCACGACGCCAGCAAAACTCTTCGGCTTGTATCCTCGCAAGGGCACAATCGCCGTAGGCAGCGATGCCGACCTGGTAATTTTTGATCCCGCCCGCAAGCACACCATCAGCGCAAAAACCCACCACATGCGCGTGGATTATTCGATGTTCGAAGGCATTCAAGTGACCGGCATGCCCGACACCGTACTCTCGCGCGGCCGCGTCATCGTCGAGGCTGACAAATTCGTGGGGCGCCCCGGCGCAGGAGAATTTCTGAAGCGATCGCTCTATTCAATGTAGGCGCGAGCGTCTTCGCTCGTGCTTCCTGCCTCTAATCCTCCCACCGCTGTCATCCTGTCTATGACAACGACGGCGGTGTCATAGACAGGATGACAGTCTAGCCCATGCCTGCATTCCCAAAATGGGCTTGGGCGAATGTTTTTCTTTTGCGGCGTGTTCCTTTAGTCTCCGCGATGTGTCATAGTTAAAATCGAATCGAAGAAGATGAGCGCGGCCTTTCTGGGCCGCGTTTTTTATTGGGGAAAGTTCTGCAAACGAGAAGGAGCAGCTAGCGAATATCCATGAAAAATCACGGGATGAAAATCAAGCACTCCAAGCTACGGGGTGAATGGGCGGAGATGTGCTTCATGATACGGGCGGCGGAGCACGGTTTGTCTGTAACCAAACCTTGGAGCGAGTTGTCGCGTTATGACTTCGTGGTGGAGTACAAAGCCCATTTTGTGCGGGTACAGGTGAAGTCCACCATCTTCAAGCAGGGCGGGGGCTACAACTGCGCGGTGCGCGGGAGCCGGGGACCGTATGTGGGCGATCCGTTTGATTTTGTGGCGGCCTATGTGATTCCGGAGGACAGCTGGTACATCATTCCGGCGGAAAAGCTCAAGGGTCAAGGGAGCGTTGCGCTTCATCCCAAATTGAAGGATTCCAAATATGCGCGCTACAAGGAAGCGTGGCATCTGCTGCGAGGAACGCCCGAGTTTGGGGCGGGTACAGTAGCTGGCATCGAGGCGTGCGCGGCGGAATTTGAAGCAGCGTTCAGCAGTCCCATTTAGCGATTGGTGCTTAACCAAAGCATAGATGCTTCGCCGGCAGGCCTTCGTGTCGCGAAGGCCTGACTCCTCAGGATGACAGCGTTCACGGGGCACGAGCGCGGACGCCCGCGCCTACATTGGGAAGTTAGATCAGCATGCCCGCGATTGACGCCGACATAAGATTCGCCATCGTACCCGCGAGCATCGCACGCACGCCGAGACGTGCCAATTCTCCCCGCTGGTTTGGGGCCAGAGCGCCGATGCCGCCAATCTGAATGCCGATGCAACTCAAGTTGGCGAAGCCGCACAGAGCGAAAGTGGCAATCGTGAACGAGCGCGGATCGAGAATGGCCTTCTGCGGTCCTAGCATGGAAAATGCCACCAATTCGTTCAGCACCATTCGCGTGCCCAGCAGGTTGCCGACCAGGGTACAGTCCTTCCAGGGAATTCCGATGACCCAGGCCACGGGAGCGAAAAGCTTGCCAGAAATAATTTCGAGACTCGCCGGAAACCAGGGAAAACCGAAGTACGCTAGCCCGTTGTGGATTCCGTAGAGGATTCCGTCCATCAGTGCGATCAGCGCCAGGAACGAAATGAGCATAGCAGCGATGTTCAGTGCCAGGTTCAGGCCATCGGTTGTGCCCCGAGCCACCGCGCCCAGCACGTTCTCCTTCTTTTCGGTTTCCACTTCCTCTTCGCTCATCACCACGCGGCCGGCAGTCTTGGGTTGTTCGGTCTCGGGTACCAGCATCTTTGAGATCAAAATGGTGCCCGGTGCGGTCATGATTACGGCACTCAGCAGATGTTTGGGCTCGATTCCAAAGGCGATATAAGCGGCCATGATTCCGCCTGAAACATGGGCCATCCCGCTGGTCATGACGGTCATGAGTTCGGAGCGGGTGAGGTCGGGCAAAAAGGGCCGTATGGTCAGGGGCGCTTCCGTCTGTCCCATAAAGATGCTGGCGGCCACGTTCAGCGACTCGGCGCCGCTCGCGCCCATGAACCGGGTCATCACCCGCGCGGCCTGCTTGATGATGAACTGCATGACGCCATAGTGGTACAGGACCGCAAAAAACGCCGCAATGAAAATGACTGTTGGCAAAACTTGAAAGGCGAAATAAAAACCAAGACGCGAACCCTGCTTCCCCAGATCTCCGAAGACAAACTGGGAACCGACGAAGGCGTAGCTGAGCAGCTTGTTCACTGCGTCCCCGGCGTACTGAAAAATGCGGCGGCCGATGTCAACTCGCAACACGAAGACGGCGAAAGCGAATTGCAGGCCCAGGCCCCAGGCAACCGTCTTGCCGCGGATGGCTCGCCGATTGGTGGAAAAAATAAAGGCCAGGGTTAACATCGTCAGCAGGCCCAGAATTCCGGTGAATCGCCCCATTATTTTCCTCCCGATCTATTTTGCTTTTTCTTTTGAGCCTCGAATCACACGATGTACCAGCGACTTCTTCTGCGCCGCAGGTGTGTCCGCGATCTGATAACTGTCCAGCAGCAATTTGGTTGCACGAGCGGTCCGAGTTTCGGAATTCGAATGCACTGTGCAAAGCGTTTCCCCAGAAGCGATCTGATCTCCAACCTTACGATGCAAAACGATTCCAACCGCCGGGTCGACGGAATCTTCCTTCTTCTCGCGCCCGCCGCCGAGAACTACGCACGCGGTGCCAACCGCTTCACAGTCCATGGCCGCAATGTATCCATCCTTCGGGCTGCTTACGTCTTGCATATATTTCGCGCGAGGAAGCTGATCCGGATCGTCGAGCGCGCGGGTGTCTCCACCTTGCAGGGCCACCATCTGGCGGAACTTCTCCAGTGCCTTGCCCGAGACTATGAGGCGCTCGGCATCCAGCTTGCCCTGTGCCACGGTTTCCGCGGTTCCGCCCAGGTGAAACATCCAGCCTGCGAGTTCCAGGCACAGTTCTTTCAGATCTTCGGGCCCGCGTCCGCGCAAGACATCGAGCACCTCGATGACTTCGAGCGAATTCCCCACGTGCGTTCCGAGCGGCTGGTCCATATTCGTGATCAATGCGACGACTGCCTTCCCCATGCGCTCGCCGGTTTCCACCATCAATTCGGCCAGGAAGACTGCGTCTTCTTCCTTTTTCATAAACGCACCCGAGCCGGTCTTGACGTCCAGCACCAGAGCATCGATTCCCTCCGCGAGCTTCTTGCTCATGATGGAAGCGCAAATCAAATAAGGGCTCTCGACCGTTCCGGTGACATCGCGCAGGGCGTAGAGTTTTCGGTCAGCGGGAGCGATCTCGGAAGTCTGGCCGATCATGGCGCAGCCGCAGGCTTTGAGGACGCTGCGGAACTCTGGGACTGACAGGTTCACATTGAAGCCGGGGATCGATTCCAGTTTGTCGAGAGTGCCGCCGGTATGCCCGAGTCCGCGGCCGCTGATCATAGGGACGATCAACCCGCCCGCCGCCACCAGAGGCGCCAGCACCAGGGACGTTTTGTCGCCCACTCCGCCAGTGGAATGCTTGTCCACTTTTCTTGCCGGGAACTCGGAAAGGTCGAGCACGTCGCCCGAGCGCAGCATGGCATCAGTCAACACCGAGGTTTCGGCGCGCGTGAGTCCGCGCAGAATCACGGCCATGAGCCAGGCAGAAACTTGGTAGTCGGGAATCTCACCGCTGGTGTAGGCGCGAACCAAGTATTCGATCTCGGGGCGGGAGAGTTCTTGGCCGTCGCGCTTCTTGCGAATGACGTCGATCACACGAATATCGGTGGCGCGAACCGTTTGGTCTTCCTGCTGCTGGCTCACTTGAGGCGGAACCCTTCCGGCAGGAGTTCCGTGATGTGGCTTTCCTTCCAACCCTTGGAGCTCTGGAAGAAAACGGTTGCCTCGGGGCCGAACTCGTAGATCACTTGGCGGCAGGCTCCGCAAGGGGAGCATGGCACACCTTGGTCATTCACTACCGCGATGGCGCGAATGTTCAGCCCAGGACCTGAATGAGCTACGGCCGCAAAGATCGCGGTGCGCTCGGCGCAGTTCGACAATCCGTAGGATGCGTTCTCGACATTGCAGCCCGTGAAGACCCTGCCCTTCGAGGTCAGCAGCGCGGCGCCCACTTTGAACTGAGAATACGGAGCGTAGGCTTGCTTCATGGCTTTCCGCGCTGCCCGAAGCAGACGCTTGTTTTGTGGCCTCGAAATTGTTTTGTTTGAAAGACTTTTTTTCGCCAAGTTCATCACGAGTCCACGCAGACGGAGGAATAGCGGTTGATTCTAAACCTCGATTTAGGTTTGCGCTACGGTTTTCGATATCTTAAGAAAATTTCGCGCGCGCTAGCCGGGCTTTGCTCGGCAGGACAGCCGGGGGCGGCTGTCCCCACGTAATTTTGCCAAGAACTTTATCTACGCGACTTGTGTGGTTTTATTCGTTGGTTATTTTTCCATGAGAAGAACTTTTTCTGTGCCATCAATCTCTTTCAACTTGACTTCGATTACTTCGTTCATCGTGGTCTGGACGGTACGGCCCACGAATGCGGCTTCGATCGGTAGCTCGCGGTGGCCGCGGTCAATCAGTACGCAGAGCTGCACCCGGCGGGGGCGGCCTTGCGAAAAAAGAGCGTCCAGGGCGGCGCGGATGGTGCGGCCGGTGAAAAGCACGTCGTCCACCAGGACGATATTCTTGTCTTGAATGGGAAATCCGATCTCCGATTCGTGCACTACCGGCTTCGGTCCCACGGTGGAAAGATCGTCACGATAAAAAGTGATATCCAACGTACCCACGGGAACGCGGATGTCTTCAACACGGAACTCCTGGATGTGCCCGATCGACTTACTCAGCCGCTCCGCGAGCGGCACACCCCGGCGCCGGACGCCTATCAGCCCTAAACCATTCACTCCGTTTTCTTCGACAATCTGGTAGGCCAGGCGAACCAGTGTGCGGTCCATTTCCGATGCCGACATCAGTTGTGCCTTCTCGCGAAGACTGGTTTTACGGATCACATTCTCAGTTGTCATAACGGTTGGATGATACGCAGGCGATCGGCTGCTTGCAAGCGGTGCAGCATCCGGTGGTGGTGAACTTTGGAATACTCCGCGCCAGGTCCCCCTCGGCTTCGCTCGGGGCTGCTCTCACCACGCTGATGAAAGCGCTGAGCTTCGGACTGACGTCTTCCAAAACAATACATTACGAAAGCATTCTCTTGTGCCATGCGATCAGCAGGGCCGATCCGATGATCATCAGGCCGCCGCACAGCCCGATCCAGATGCCCAATGCGCCCCATCCCAATCTGAAACATAAGACGTAGCCCAAGGGAAGTCCCATCAGCCAATAGGCGACGAAGTTGGCCAGCATGGGGGTCCGCGTGTCGCCTGCGCCCCGCAACGCTCCCGTGGCGACGGTCTGGAGGCCGTCGAACAATTGGAACGCGGCAGCGACCAACAATAGTTGCGCGCCCACTTGAATCACGGCTGGATTGGGGGTGAACAGGCGCGCGATCAGTTTTGGAACAGACACGAACACCGATCCAGAACAGGCCATGAACCCGACTCCGATGATGATCGCGGACCATCCCGCCCGCCGCGCTCCGTCAGGGTCGCGTCTTCCTATTTGTTGTCCGACTCGGACGGCTGCCGCGGAACTGATTCCCAGCGGCACCATGAACGTGAGTGCGGCGCAGTTCAACGCAATCTCATGACCAGCCAGCGGGACGGGCCCAAGTCTTGCACACAACGCTGTTGCTCCCCCGAACGCCCCAACCTCGAAAAGGATCTGGGTTGCTGCCGGCGCTCCCAGCTTTAGCAGCGCTGACATTCTGCGGACATCAATCCGGACTGTACCCAGCCATCCCGGCCGTAGGCGTTTCGACTCCACCCAGATAAGCGTGATTGCAAGGCAAAGAGCCATGTAGATGCGAGCCCAGCAGGTTGACCAACCCGAGCCGGGAATGCCCATGGCGCGAAACCCAAAATGTCCGTAGATCAGAGCCCAATTCCCGATAGCATTGACGATGTTCGCGGAGATCAAGGCGAACATGATGGGGTGGGCCACATTTACTGCTTGGAGGTACCGCCGGAGCGCGAAGTAGGCGAGCAGCGGCAAAGTGCCCCAATTGAGCGCACGCAGGTACGGACGCATCGGTTCCACAAGTTCCATACTGATTCCGAAGCGCTGCATCAGCGTCGGCCAGAACGACACGGCAAGCATCAGAACTGGCGTCAGCGCGAAGGCAAGGAACAATCCATTCACCAGGGAATGTCTTGCGTCGTCCAGGTCTTCGCGCCCGAATGCCTGCGCGACGAAAGTGTCCATTCCAAGCAGCAAGCCGCCACCAAAAATGGCCACGCTGTGGTAGAGACTCTGGCCCAGGCCGGTAGCCCCAATCGCCACGGCACTGTTGGGTAGCCTTCCCACCATGATTGTGTCCACGATGCCCATGCTCATCCAGCCCACCTCGGCAAGGATGAGCGGCAGGGCGAGGCGAAGCGTCAGGCGAAAGTCTTGGCGCCAGAGCGGGAGAGAAGTTGGGTTGAATTTCGCGGACACTTTCTTTTTGTTTTGCGAGAGCGATCCTAGCTAGACAGCCGCTGACGCAACATTATATAAAGACGGGGCGCCTCCAACGAACTCAGGGTAATCTGTGAGGAAGAAAATGGCTTGTGACGATGAGCGGGATGTGGTAACGGCCAACTCGCCGCGTGAGGATGGCCGATTCGGTGTGGGGGAACATTCAAGGCGAGAATTTCTGACCGCGATTGCTGCCTTCGGCGTGAGCGCGACTGTGGCCCACAGCTCGTACCTGGCAGAGGATGCGGCCCACACCGCCCACGACAAAGCTAAGACGTTCCGCGTATGGGTATTCTCCGACGCCCACGTGGGCAGGGACAAGAAATACGGTCCCCGAGAGAGCCTGGCTGAAGCGCTTCGACAATCGGAATCGACATCCGGATTTGATTGGGACATCGCGCTTGATTTGGGCGATATCTCAGGCGACGTAGACCTGCCGAAGGACTCGGAAGGGGAAGAGGTGGTGCGGCAATTCGGTGTGCTAAAGCAGCACCGCCGTGAGCAGATCTATGATTTGTCCGGTAATCACGACCGCAGCGGTCTCGACGAACCGCAGGCCTGGTGGTGGCGCAAATGGGTTGACCCCACGGGCGAACACACCGAGTTCTCGCATGTTGACGCGGCCAAGCGCCGGTTCCCAATTGATGGGACCTGGGAACGGTACTCCTTCCGGGCTGGGAACCTCCTCTTCTTGATGATGAGCGACATCAACGAACCAACCCAGAAGGTCGGTCGCGGGACACTCGGCGGAAACCCCGGCCGCGTGGTGAGTGGCGACACGTTCCGCTGGTGGAAGCGAATGGTTGAGGAGTATCCCACGTCAATCATCGTCAGCGCACATCACTACATGCTCAAGAACACCACCGTCGCGTCTGGCGAATGGGAGGGCATGCGGCGCGACGAAAAAGGAGAGTGGAAACCCAGGTATCACCGGTATTTTCCTCAGGGCACGCCGCAGGGTGCATCTTTCTTGTGCTGGGTGGACAGCAAACAGGACTCTGGCGCGTTCGAGAATGTCTTGACGGCAACGCCCGGGCGAGTCGATCTATGGCTTGGTGCGCACACTCACACCAACCCCGACGACACATACGGGGGAAAATCCCACATCGAGCGGCGCTGGGGCACAACGTTTATCAATGTGGCGGGGCTGACCAGGTACATGGGGGACCCGGAAAACTGCGTCCCGAGGAGTTGGCTGCTGACATTTACCGATGGTAGCGACGAAGTTTCAGCCCACGTTATCTCCACACTAGTGAATACGCTCCGCAGGGTTGGTACGCCAAAGTGGATCGTGTGATTAAGCTGTCGAAGCCCTTCAAAATGCCCATCGGTAAATAGGACCTTCGCCAGGCGCACCCACACCGCATGGGCGCCATCTAAGTCAAGCCGCGACTTGATCGCTATGCCTGAGGAACGCGAGCAGGTCCGCGTTGATCTGGTCCTTGTGGGTCGAGCACATGCCGTGCGGCAAGCCCGGATAGACTTTTAGTGTGGCCCCCTTAACAATCTTGGACGAGAGCAGGGCCGAAGCGCCGATGGGCACGATCTGGTCGTCGTCCCCATGAAGGATGAGCGTCGGCACATCGAACTTCTTGAGATCTTCGGTGAAGTCCGTCTCGGAGAAAGCCTTGATGCAGTCGAAGGCGGCTTTGAATCCGCAAACCATGCTCTGGAGCCAGAATGAGTCGCGGAGGCCCTGCGAGACCTTGGCGCCCGGCCGGTTGGCGCCGTAAAACGGCGCGCTGAGATCCTTGAAGAACTGCGAACGGTCGGTGAGAACTCCAGCGCGGATCTGGTCGAATGCGTCCATCGGCAGGCCGGCGGGATTGGCGGGAGTCTTCAGCATCAGCGGCGGTACCGCGCTGATGAGGACGGCCTTGGCGACACGTTTCGTGCCGTGGCGACCGATATAGCGTGCGACTTCGCCGCCGCCGGTGGAGTGCCCAACGTGGATTGCGTTTTTCAGGTCGAGCTTTTCGGCGAGCTCTGCAAGGTCGTCGGCGTAGGTATCCATTTCATTGCCATTCGAGGGCTGGCTCGATCGGCCATGGCCGCGGCGATCGTGGGCGATGCAGCGGTAGCCGTGGGAAGCCAGAAATAGCATCTGGTCTTCAAAGGCGTCCGCGCTGAGTGGCCAGCCATGGCTGAAGACTACGGGCTGTCCTGCGCCCCAGTCCTTGTAGTAAATCTCGGTGCCGTCTCTTGTCGTGATCGCGCTCATAAAATGTTCTCCTTAGTTGTGACTTTTTTTCTGCAAACTGCATGGACAAACAGTAAATGTCCCGATCAAGCCGTACGAAGCGTCTCGTTACGAAACTTGATCGCCGCGAGAATGGTAAGCCCCACGAAAATCACCAGAACGGCGATCTGCGCGACCAGGAAGGGCGGCTCGGTCTGCGTCGGAGCCATCGCTTTCAGCGCCGGAACCTTCTCGAAGGCCTGCACGACACCGACGAAGACATTCAGATAGAGGGCAATCATGGCCGTAACCGCATAGATCCGACGCCAGGCACCGGCGAGGTGAAGGGCGTAGCGCGCCGGGATGGCAACCGCCAGCACCACCAGCGATATAATGCCGACCTTGTGGGAGGGCAAAAGGTGATCAAACGGAAAGAAGAAGCCGGTCACGCTCGTCGCCACCGTTGTGGCCAGAAAGAGGGCAGTCCAGCCGTCGAGCCGTTTCCCGGTGAGCAGCCCGAAGGTCACGATGAATCCTGAGCCGATCCCCACCAAGCTAATGATGACGTGCACTAAGGTGAATGTCGATGTCGTCATGCCGAGGATCATGATGACGTCCTTTCAGAACCGCTTCATATTACGACTCTGCGGCGGAAAATACCACACAGGTCAAACCGAAGGAGAGACGATTGATCGAGCGTTATTTCAGGCTGGCTGAGAATCAGACAACCGTGAGGCAGGAGTTGCTCGGAGGCCTGACCACCTTCTTGACGATGGCCTACATCATCGTCGTAAACCCGCAGATTCTATCGCAAGCGGGGATGCCTGCCGAGGGCGTGGTGTTCGCGACCTGCCTTTCCGCTGCGGCCGCCACGCTCGTGATGGGGCTGTACGCTAACTATCCCATTGCTCTCGCGCCTGGAATGTCGCTCAATGCCTACTTCACCTATTCGGTTTGCCTGGGCATGCATGTTCCGTGGCGTACGGCGCTCGGTGTAGTTTTTTTCTCGGGGGTTCTCTTCCTTGTGCTCACGGTTACGCGCATCCGCGAGCAGATCGTCAACGGCATCCCGGATTGCCTGAAACATTCCACTGCCACCGGAATCGGGTTCTTCATTGCGTTTGTCGGATTGCGAAATGCAAAGCTTGTGGTGGCGAATCCCGCTACGTTTGTCGGCCTCGGGAATTTTGCCGACCATGAGGTGCAGACGGCTTGCTTCGGTCTTGTCCTGACGCTCATCCTGATGGCGCGAAAGGTCAACGGCGCAATCCTGATCGGCATCTGCGGAACCACGCTTCTTGGAATCCTCCGCGGCCTCTCGAACTGGCCCTCGGCGATCATCTCGATGCCGCACGCCTCATCCACTTTCCTGCAACTTGACCTTCGCGGCGCCGTCCATCTCGGATTGCTCGAAATCCTGTTCGCGTTTCTATTCGTGGATCTTTTCGACAACGTCGGCACCCTGGTGGGCGTGTGCGAGCAAGGCGGGTTCATCAAGGACGGCAAGATACCTCGCGTCGGACGGGTGCTGTTGGCGGATGCCGTGGGGACCATTTTCGGGTCCCTGGCGGGCACTTCTACGGTCACGAGTTACATCGAAAGCTCGGCCGGCATGGCGGCTGGGGCCCGCACCGGACTGAGCAATCTGGTTGTTGCCTTACTCTTTTTGGGGGCCATGTTTTGCTCGCCGCTGGCGGCCGCGATTCCAGGCTATGCCACGGCTCCGGCGTTGATTCTGGTGGGAGCGTTAATGACGCAATCCATTGCGCGCATCGAATGGCGCGAGTTCAGCGAAGCGGCCCCGGCCTTTATCACCATGCTGGCCATGCCGCTTACATTCAGCATCGCAACCGGCCTCAGCCTCGGACTGATCTCCTACACAATCGTGAAAGTGGCGGCCGGGAAATATCGCGAGATCAATGCCCTCGTCTGGATCCTCAATGTCCTATTCATCCTGCGCTATATCTATCTCGCAGTGGCTTAACGGGTGAGCACTTTGCTTTCGTCAAGAACCGATTCCAACGAGAAGCGGAAAGTATCCGTCACGGTCGGCCTGCGATCGTACCGTGGCTCGGAGAGCTCCTCATACTTGCCGTTCTGCAACAGGAAGCTGAAGTCCCGTATCGGATTACGAAGCTGGACCTACTGAAAGCGGCGCCGGACTTGCCGACCGAGGGGCAACCCCGGCAACCGCGCCAGATCGGCCCGGAAAAAAGGCAAACGGGTGTACAATGCCCTCTGCCGTGAGGTAAAGAATGCAGATTCTGGCTGAGAATAGTCGTCGCCACCATTTAAATCACCCAGGAGAGGACTCTGGGGTTCCTCAAGGCTCGAGCCCGGAATCAATTGCTAATGAGGGGCTCAAAGAGATTTACACGCTCATATCTGGAACCGCTGGTCTGGCTACCTGGCA
Organism: Terriglobales bacterium; assembly: GCA_035601775.1. GTDB lineage: Bacteria > Acidobacteriota > Terriglobia > Terriglobales > Acidobacteriaceae > JABDBE01. The sequence continues at coordinate 43,853 of DATNNO010000132.1, forward strand.
GGACATCTCTGCAAAGCAAGTTCATAGCTGACCTCGCCGCCCCTGGTGTCGCAAAAAGGAGCGAGGGAGCCAAAAGGAGTGAAAGCAATGTTGGAAAAAGGCGATGGTTTTATGGCGACGTACATGGATGCAGTGGAAGACTTTCGTGAGTCCGCCACCGCGTTTATACAACACTTGAACCTTTTGGCGCAGGCTCGGGAAGCCTATCAGCAGGCGATGACAGCCAGTGCGGAACTGCGCAGTGTCTTGGACGCCGGCGACGAGAACTTGCGAATGCTTATGACGCAGTTGGAGCAAGCGCTCGACCTCCACACCGGCAAGCCGGTCCTCGATAAGAAGAAACCGGAAGCGGTGAAGGTGGAAGCTATCAAGGCGAACGGTGAAAGCGCCGGCGCGGTAAGAACATTTCCATGAAAAACGCTGTGTGCCCCATCCTTGCGCTTTTTGTAAGGGCGGTGGAGTACTCGACGTCAGGAAGCTGGCGGAGAGAGTGGGATTCTCTCAGATCCCATTTCTAGCAAGCTACTGTGAAACTTAGACTTGCGCGATAATACCCTGTGTTTGTGCGGGTTGCAAGCAGATTCTATCTTTGGGCACAGTCTCCATAGTCTACGCAATACCCTTCAGTTCTGAGAAAAACGGTATCCCTGGTATCACTAAGCAAGGATTAAGAATTCGTGCCGGAGTCAAGATTCTGACAGATTGAAAAGCTGTGGGAAGCTTCCCCCCGGAGAGACAAGATGTATAGGTCAGGCTTGGGAATTGCCGTCGTTGCTCTTCACGAAGAACTCGGCGCGTCCCCGGCGCCGGGGCCGGAAGACGAAATCCAACAACCTAAACGAGCGCACATGTCGTCGCCACAGAAGTTCGTCTCCAGAGCCGCGGAATTGCTCGCTGCATGCAGTGAGGCAGGTACTCGACATCTCGTCGTGCGGGGCAATATTTCCAACGTACCGTCTATGCGCCTCGCCCCCGGCCAAACGCTGGCCGGAGAAGGAGATGACGCCTCGACCTCGTTTGTTCCGGGTGCCGATGGCCTGCAACTAGGCGTGAACGACATGGTGTTGGACAACTGGGGGTCCGTAGACCAGTGGGTCGCCGAAGAAAAGCTCACATCCTATGGACCTGGCGGCATCGGGTTCGTGAACTTCGGGCCCCTGCACGAGCTCGCCGCCAATGCGCCAATCGAGACCTTTGGCAAAGGCGCTCGCGGCTTCAATGTCTACGACGACGCACTGAACCAGGCGACGTTCGACCGGATTACAACCCACGCTGATGGTGCCGTCGGGGTCCAGATCAGCAAGCCTGTCGGCCGCTTGGTCGTTCGCCGAGGCATTGAAACGTTCGGCGGGACCGGTGAATCGCTGGTGAAGGGTGTGGTCGCGACGCTCTCAGCGATCGGGCTGAGCGTGGAGCCTGGCGGCTCGGCGCGCGTAATTGAAATCGATGGTGGCGCCAAGGCGGCGGGCGGAGGTTTCGACAAGATCTGCGGATCAATGGTCAATCCGCGAATGCGCATCGCGGTCCTGGGCACATGCAATGACGAACACCGTGGGAGCGCCTACGGCGGGCATTCATGAGCCCCGATGCCGATCAAGAACATTTTCAGAATATGATACGAGGCGGAAGGGTGCGGATAAATATGGTTTACGGCCTCGGTAGCCCTGTGGGTGCATTACGGTTGCGGGCCTGCAAGCTCTTGGACGTGGGCCACCTCCGTGATCGTTACTTGGCATTGCTCGCCAGTTTGCCGCAGCATTCTGGTCGCTCCGGCAGAGTCGATCGGTCCCATCCCCCGCCGAGAGCCTGGATCAGCACTACCGTGTTCGCCATCCGCCGTCCTAAGATATTGACCGCCGTGACTTCATCCGCGAGGGCGGCACTTTGCGCCGTGATCACCTCGAGGTAACTTGTGACGCCGCCCTTGTAACGAATGACTGAAAGGTCTAGCGAGCGTTGTGCGGCCACGACCGCTTCATCCTGCACCTTGGCCTCGTTTTCCAGAATTCTCACCGCCGCCAGATTGTCTTCCACCTGTTGGAATCCAGTCAGCACGTTCTCCCGATAAGCCGCGACTTGATAGTCATACGCGGCACGCGCCTGATCGTTTAGGGAACGTCGCCTTCCGACATCGAAGACTGTACCCACGGCAGACAGTCCAATAGACCACAAGCCGCTCGGCCCATTGATCAGAGTCGTGATGGCGGAGCTTTCGAATCCTCCCGAAGCGGCCAAATTGATCAGCGGGTAGTAGGCGGACTTTGCAACTCCGATCTGCGCGTTGGCAGATGCTACGCGCCTCTCCGCGGCTGCGATGTCGGGGCGTCTTTCCAGCAGCTCAGAGGGCACGGAGATAGGAATGTGAGGAGGCGGCGCGGTGAGAGGCAGTGGGGAAAGGCTGAACTCCGACGGAGGTTTCCCAATGAGGGTTGCAACCGCGTGTTCGTACTGGGCTCGCAGCACTCCCACATCAATCGCCGCTGCCCGAGTGGTTTGCAGTTGAGTCTTGGCCTGCTCAACTTCCACTTCCGAAGCAATTCCTCCCTGGAAGCGGTTTTCATTCAATTCGAGGGCCTGCTCGTACTGCTTCACCGTGGAATTCAGTAGCTGTTCCTCGGCATCGAGGCTGCGGACCTGAAAGTAATCGACGGCCAGATCCGCGTGCATGCTCAGGTTGACGGTTGCCAGATCTGCCGCACTGGCTTGCGCTTGTTCTCGATAAGACTCGACGTTGCGTCGCACTCGCCCCCAGACGTCAGCCTGATAGGAAACGTCGAATGGCACAACAAAGTCGTTGTAGGTGATGCCATCGAAGATCGAACTCGGGGGTGGGCGGTGGGCTGACACCCGTGTCCGAGCCGCCGATGGCCCCGCCGTTACAGTCGGATAATAGTCGGCCCGATAGTAGCGCAGAACGGCTCGCGCCTGCCGGAACTGGGCCTCTGCAGCCTTCAGGTTTTGATTCGACACATTGACCTGGAGTTCCAGCGCGTCGAGCTGCGGATCCTGGAATATCGTCCACCACGTACCGCCAAGATTCTCGTCATTGGGTTGGGCGGGCTTCCAATCCCCCACCTCTTTATAGGCGGGAGGCGCCTGCACCACGGGAGGATGGTACTTGGGGCCAACCGCGCATCCGCTCAACTGCAGCACCGCTATCGCCAGCAGACCGTGCATCCAAAGCGCTTGCCGCGGATTCAGGAGCAAAATCATCTTTCGAGAACGTTTCACTTGGTATCCCCCGGCAATGTTGCCTGAACAATTTGGACTTCCTGTCCGGAAACGATTGAGTCGGGTGGGTTGACGATGACCTGATCGTCCGGCTTAAGGCCGGAGACGATCTCGATCTGAGTGCCGAAATCGTGCCCGGGAGTCACGGCCGACAGCACGGCTTTCCCGTTGTTCACAGTGGCGACACGTAGACCCTCCGAGCGGAATATCAGAGTATTGACCGGAAGCAGGAAAGTTGAAGCCTGCGTCGGAACCGCCAAGTGGACCTCTGCATAGGAGCCGGTGAGCAACGTGCCTTTAGGATTGTCCACATCGATTTCGATCAGCAAGGTGCGCGTGGTCACATTGATGTCTTCGGCAGTGCGCACTAGTTTCCCCTGAAATTTGCGGCCCGGAAACTCCGCCAGGCTGAGATCGGCTGTCATGCCCACTTTGATCCCTTGCGAGTATTCCTCCGGGACGTTTACGTAAACACGCAACTTTCCCGGTTGAGCAATGTGAAAGAGATCGGTTTTCACCCCGCCACCGCTCCCGGAATTAATGAGGTCGCCGATATCGGTGTTGCGCGCGGTAATTACGCCATCGAATGGTGCGTAGATCTTTTCAAAAGACACCAGTGCCGAGTATTGCTCTACGGCTGCCTTGTCCGCCTCCACAATTGCTTTATTCGCATTGTAGGTACCGACCGCGTTATCGACGTCCTGTTGGGATACAGCATTACTCTTTAAGAGTCCCTGATACCGAGTTTTGGTAATGGCAGCGAGCTCCAGATTTGCCTGCGCGGTCAATAGGTTGCTTCGAGCTTGCTGGAGTTGCTGATCGACTTCCGGCGTTTCGATGACAGCGAGGAGTTGCCCCTGCTTGACATGCGCTCCGATATCGAAATACCACTTCTTCAGGTAACCATTCGTACGGGAATAAATGGGTGAAGTGATGAATGGTTGCACGTTTCCCGGCAGGATGATTTCGTCTGCCGGCGCGGTTTGTTTCGGCGAAACAACCGAAACGGCGGGGAGGGCCGCTTGAGCCGTCTCCGCGCGTAGAGTTGTGCCGGCTCTGACCCGCGACCAGATGCCCGAGATCAAGAGGGCGGCAACCGCAATCACCGCGATCACGAGGACAATCCAGGCTTTGCGCGAACGCTTCCCTGTTCCCACATCGTTTAAAGGGGGTGTTTGACCGCCGATTTGTTGTCTATCTTCAGTTTGAGGCAACATAAATAACTCCACAGGGCTTAGTGTCTAGTGCCCTTGTTACGTCTGGGCTGAATGCCGGCGTGAACCTTGCAGAACGCTGAAAAATGCCGGAACAAAGAACAGCGTCGACACCGTCGCGAAAAGCAGTCCACCTATAACCGCCCGGCCAAGAGGAGCATTTTGTTCACCGCCGTCCCCTAGTCCGAGAGCCATGGGCACCATGCCGATGATCATAGCAAGAGCGGTCATCAGTACGGGACGAAAACGCGTGAAGCCTGCTTCCAGTGCGGCGCTGACCGAATCACTTCCCTCCATCATTTTTCCCGTGGCAAAGCTCACCACCAGGATGCTGTTTGAGGTGGCGACGCCCATGCACATGATGGCTCCCATGAGGGCCGGTACGCTCAAGTTCGTGTGCGTTATAAACAAGAACCAGGCGATCCCGGCGAGTGCCGCGGGCAGCGCGGAAATCATGATGAAAGGATCGAGCCAGGACTGAAAGTTGACTACGATCAGCAGGTATACGAGCACGATCGAGAATACCAGTCCGCCCAGGAGGCCGATGTAGGAGGCCCGCATGGTCTGAACCTGCCCACGGACAACGACTCGAGAACCACGCGGCACTTGCTGGCGTGTGGCGTCAATGATCTTGTTGATGTCTCCGGCCACGCCACCCAGGTCGCGTCCTGAAACAGCGCCAAAGATGTCGATCACCGGCGCCACGTTGTAGTCGGAAACCACAGCCATCCCGGCTCCTCGCTGTGTGGACACCAGACTGGCCATGAGCGATGGCGGAGCTGTTGGGTTCGTTCCCGTGATCGGAATGTTCTCTACATCCTGCAAAGTGTCCGTGCGATATTGCGGCGTCTGCGTCGCGATCTGATAGCTGACATGATTCTTTGGGTCAAGCCAGAACGAGGGTGAAGTTTGGAAGCTGCCACTAAGTGATACCAGGAGGTTTTGGGCAACGTCGTGAGCAGTGAAACCAAGTTGTTCTGCCTTGGTGCGTTCGACCCTTAGACGTAGATAGGGTTGATCGAAGGGCTGCTGAATCCGCAGATCGGTCGCTCCGGAAACATATCTCATTTTTGCCAGCAGTGCGTCTGCATATTGGCGATTTCCCTGCAAGTCATTTCCCACGACCTGAACGTCGATGGGGGCCGGCAATCCAAAGTTGAGAATCTGCGCGACCATGTCGGCTGGCAAGAAAGCGAAGGAAACACCCGGAAACTGTTTTGGAAGTGCCAGACGAAGTTGGTGAACGTAGCTGTCCGTGGGGTGGTGCTTGGCGGACAGCGTCACAAGAATGTCCGCGTCCGATGTGCCAACCGGCGCCGAATTGCTATAGGAGAGATTGATGCCGCTGTAAGGCAAGCCAATGTTGTCGATGACGTTCTGGATCTCGCCGGCCGGAATCTGCCCCCGAATCGACCGCTCGACCTGATCGCAAAGGTTGGCTGTCTCTTCAATGCGCATTCCCGTGGGAGCACGCATATGAAGCTTGAAAGTGCCGCTGTCCACGCTGGGAAAGAAGTCCCGGCCGAGCCAAGGAATCAAAACTACAAGAGAGCCGATACAAACCGCGAAGAACGCAATCAGAAAAACACGCTGATGATGGAGACAAATCTCCAGCAGGCCGCGATAGCTGAGGTGAAATCTCTCGAAGGCTGCCTCAAACCGTTTTTGAAGGCGTACCAGCGGATTCCGACTGGGAGCATCTCCGGGCTCCTTTTTCTCTCCCCGCAATAGGTACTTGGCCATGGTCGGAACGATGGTCCGCGAAAGGAAATACGAAGCCAACATGGCGAACACCACCGCCTCGGCGAGTGGCACAAACAAGTATCGCGCCACGCCGGACAGCAAGAACATCGGTGCAAACACAATGCAGATCGAGAGCGTGGAGACGAAGGCGGGTGTCGCAATTTGCGATGCGCTGTCCAGAACAACTTCGTCCAGATTCTTCCCTGGCTCCGCCTCCCGGTTGCGATTGATGTTCTCGACTTCGACGGTGGCGTCGTCAACCAGAATGCCGACCGCCAGAGCCAGTCCACCAAGCGTCATAATATTGATCGTTTCTCCGATCGCACTGAGCACAATGATCGAGGTCAAAATAGCCAGAGGGATCGAGGTCGCGATGATCACAGTGCTTCGCCAACTCCCCAGGAATGTGAGAATCATGAAAGCGGTCAGGCACGCGGCAATCAGCGTTTCCCGCACCACTCCACTGATCGCACTACGAACAAAAATCGACTGATCAGCCAGCGGCGCTATTTGCAGCTGGGGTGGAAGCGTTGACTTAATTTGCGGCAGAAGAGCCTTGATGCCCGAAATCACGTTCAGGGTTGAGGCATTCCCCGCCTTTTGGATCGTCAACAATACCGAACGCTGCCCATTGACGCGGACGATATTTGTCTGTGGCGGAAAGCCATCGCGTACCCAGGCGACATCTTTAATGTAGATCGTAGTGCCGCCAATGGTCTTGATCGGGATCCGGTTCAGGTCCGCAATTGTCTGCGGTGCAGCGTTGGGAATGGATACATCGTATTCCCTGGAGCCAATCTTGGAGGTTCCTGTGGGCAAGATCAGGTTTTGTACGCTGATGGCATTCACTACATCCAGCGGGGATAATCCCTTAGACTGCAACGCTGTCGTATTCAGATCCACTTGCACCTGGCGTTGTTTGCCGCCATAGGGATAGGGCACCGAAACCCCAGGCACTGTGATGATTTGCGTTCGAATAAAATTCAGGCCATAGTCGTTGAGTTCTTGCTCCGAGAGATTTTTTCCCGAGAGAGCCAACTGCAGGACAGGCACACTCGACGCGCTATAGGCAATGATGAGCGGCGGCGTCGTTCCGGCAGGCAACTGGCGGAGTTGGGTCTGAGACACCGCTGTAACCTGTGCAATCCCTTGTTGGAGGTTCGCGGTCGGCTGGAGGAACACTTTAACAACCGCGATTCCATACAGCGACTGCGACTCGACGTGTTCGATGTTGTCGACGGTGGTAGTAAGATTCCGCTCTGTAATAGTAACGATCCGGTCGCTCATGTCCTGGGGGACGAGGCCGTTATAGTTCCAGATGATGCTGACGACGGGAATGTCGATGGTCGGGAAGATATCGGTCGGAGTGCGAACAATCGCGAGACCGCCCATGATCAGGATGAGGATGGACATCACCACGAATGTGTAGGGGCGCCGTAATGCGAGTCGAACAATCCACATAGAATCTTCCCTTTGAGCTTACTTCGTTGCGATAACTGGTAAAGCACCGCAGGTCAGAGCTGAACGAGGCTGTGCATTGAGTGTCGGTCGCATCAAACGCCTGAGCTTCGCGCGTGCCCGTGCCAGCTGGGCCTTCACTGTTCCGTTTGCCACTCCCAGGATGCGCGCCGCTTCGTTCGTGGTAAGGCCATCCAAGTCACGCAACTGGAATGCCTTGCGCAATGGGGGCGAGAGCTGCTCCGCCAACTGTCTCAGGCGCGCGTTCAGTTCCGAATTTCGGTATTCGTCTTCAGGAGTCGGTCCGCGGTGCGCCAATCGTTCTGATAGGGGATATTCCTGCTCCTCTGCGATCCGCTCGTCTAGCGACATGTGGATTTGGCGTGGCCGCCTGCGCAGTTGCATCCGCGCAGAATTGCTCACAATGGCGGTTAGCCATGTCGACATCTGCGACTGCCCCCTGAACTGGTCCAAGTGCTTATGAGCCGAAAGAAGGGCGTCCTGAACCGCATCCTCCGCGTCGGCTACGTTGCCTAGGAATCGATAAGCCCTCATGTAGAACGATGGTAGGTGGCACGAGAGATCCTCCATTTCCCGAGCTGCGCTCGCGCCCTTGGGGACGTCGATGTGCTGTTCGCTGCCTATGTATGCATCTGCCGCTTGCATGAAGTCTTCTCCTCACAGTACGAAAGGAAAAAAGCACGCCACTTTCCAAACAACCGTCGGTTAACTTTGCTTCCGTATTTTCAGAGACATGAGCCACTTGGGTGGCTGGGGATGACCCTATGAACGGTCGGATCGGGCGTCCTGCCGTTGACACAACGTCCGCATTTCGACAGGCGTTTCTCTACGCAAACGACATTATGCATTTGAATCTAATCCAAACCCTCCTCCTACTTTGGAACAGGAAATGCACTCAGCAGTTTGCGATTCAGCTTCTGTGAAAGCCAGGATGTCGAGTAAGTCAAGTACTTACCTCGGGCCATGAAGCGAGATGGGTTCCATTGTTATTCAGATGAGGTGCGTATGCAGCTAGTTAGGTGGAGTGCAGCGAGGGCAAGTGCAGATGTGATATCCGGAATTCTGAATTGGGTGTGCCCTGAGTGCGGCGGAAGAATGGGTGGGCGCGGCAAAGAGTTCAAGTGCCAAGGCGAATGTCAGACCGATTGGCGTCAGATCTGGAAGCGAGTACTTTTGGCCCGACCTGACCATATCTGGGCGGCGTCCAAGAGCCATCACTACTTCGGCATTCAGCAAACAAGGGAGAGCCTATGAAACGTCTTACCGCAGATCAAGTGAAAGTCGGATTCATTGGCCTAGGTAATATGGGAAGCAAGATAGCACAACGCCTGCTAGATCGCGGATACCAACTCTCTGTATACGACCGGGATCTCGCTAAGGCGGAAGCCATCGCTAAACAGGGCGGGGCGGTTGCCAAGAATGTCCTTGAACTGGCACGCTCTGCCGATGTGCTTCTCTCCTGCTTGACCAACGATGAAGCAGTTCGGAGCGTTTATACAGGGTCCGAAGGAGTTTTTGCTGGAGCACGGTCAGGAACTGTCGTGCTGGAGATGAGCACGATCTCCCCAGACACCTCGCGCGAACTGCACAGGCTTGGCGCCAGAGTTGGCGTCGAGGTACTCGACGCCGCCATCTCGGGTAGCACTCCTGCCGCGGAAGAAGGCATTCTGACGCTGCTGGTAGGCGGCGACCAAGAACTGTTCCATGCCGCTGAGCCAATCTTCCAGACAGTCGCAAAACAGTATTTTTATCTGGGCGGTTCTGGCTCTGGAACGGCAATGAAGTTGGTCGTCAACGCTTTGCTGGGTGTTGGTATGCAGGCGATCGCTGAGGCTGTAGTGCTTGGGGAGAAAGCCGGTCTCGATCGCCAGCGATTACTCGAAGTCTTATCAAAGACAGCTGTAATCGCTCCGGCTCATCTGGGAAAACTTGTGAGAGCGGCGCGTAACGATTACAGCCCACAGTTTCCACTGCGCCTGATGAACAAGGATTTTCAGTTGATCCTGAACGCGGCGGCCGAGAAGCAGATTAGCATGCCGACGACAGAGGCGGCATTTTACGTCAATTCAGATGAGCTGGAACACAGTGATGAAGAGGACTTCTCGGCCGTGCTGCGGCGAATGGAAGAAGTTGCGAGTATCTCACCTATTCACTCGAATCCGGTGACGAGTTGATCTGAAGGATGAGTGGGATGGGAATCGGGGTTACTACGAGTTGTGGGGAAGGGAAACACTGTGATCAAGATTGCGATTGACGGCCTCGTTCAAGTAGCCCAACCCAACGAGCTTCTCATCGATCTGATCAACCGCATTGGGGGTTCGGTCCCCCACGTGTGCTACCACCCTCAGCTCGGCCCGGTTCAGACGTGTGACACCTGCATGGTTGAAGCGAACGGCCGCCTGGTCCGGGCCTGCGCGACCACGGTCGCTGATGGGATAAGGATCTCCACCAAGTCAGCGAAGGCGTCGGCCGCGCAGGTGGAGGCGTTCGATCGCATCCTCAGCAACCACATGCTCTACTGCACGGTCTGCGACAACAACAACGGCAATTGCACCGTTCATAACACAACGAAGTTGCTGGCCATCGAGCATCAGCGAATTCCTTTTCAATCGAAGCCCTACCAGGTCGATAACACGAATCCGTTCTATCGCTACGATCCCGATCAATGCATTCTCTGTGGCCGCTGCGTAGAGGCCTGTCAGAATGTCGAGGTCAACGAAACGCTTTCCATCAACTGGGAAAATCCAAACCCCCGCGTGCTCTGGGACGGCGGCTCAACCATTGGGGAGTCGAGTTGCGTTTCGTGCGGCCACTGCGTCACCGTCTGTCCTTGCAATGCACTGATGGAAAAAACGATGCTGGGTCATGCCGGCTTTCTCACGGCGATCCGGAAGTCCGCGCTCACCGGCATGATCGACGTGGTGAAGGGCGTTGAACCGGAAACCGGCTATGGAGCCATTCTGCAGGTTTCTGAGGCGGAGGAGGCGATGCGGGAGCACCGCATCCGCAAGACAAAAACAGTTTGCACATACTGCGGCGTGGGATGCAGCTTCGACGTCTGGACGAAAGATCGCCACATTCTCAAAGTAGCGCCGGAGCACGGCCCAGCCAACGGAATTTCCACTTGTGTGAAGGGAAAATTCGGCTGGGGTCACATCAATAGCGAGGACCGCCTCACCACGCCGCTGATTCGCGAGGGAGGTAAGTTTCGGCAGGCCAGTTGGGACGAAGCACTCAGTCTCGTCGCGCGCAGGCTGTTAGAGATCAAAGCGAACAACGGACCGGACTCCATCGCGCTCATCTCTTCTTCCAAGTGTACGAATGAAGAAAGTTACCTCATGCAAAAACTGGCGCGGGCAGTGATTGGCACGAACAACGTCGACAATTGTTCCCGCTACTGCCAGTCGCCGGCGACCGTGGGGTTGTTCCGCACCGTGGGTTACGGCGGCGATTCGGGTTCCATCTCCGACATGGAGAAGGCGGATCTCGTGCTCATCATCGGCAGCAACACGGCGGAGAGTCATCCGGTCATTGCCACCCGGGTGAAGAGCTCTCACAAACTGGACGGGCAGAAGCTCATCGTCTCTGATTTGCGTGAGAACGAAATGGCAAGACGCGCAGACCTCTTCTTGCATCCCAAACCGGCGACCGATCTCGTTTGGGTAAACGCGGTCGCCCGCTACCTCCTGGACAACGGCCTCGCGCACACGAAGTTCCTGGACCAGTGGGTAAATGGGCTGGAGGAGTACCGAAAAAGCCTAGAACCTTTCAGCCTCGAAGCGGCAGCGCAACTTTCTGGTCTCTCCGAGGAGACCATCCGAACCGTCGCACACATGATTGCTGAGGCAAAGAGTATGTGCGTTCTCTGGGCAATGGGAGTAACCCAGCACAGCCAGGGTTCTGATATCTCCACCGCTATATCGAACCTGCTGCTTATCACCGGCAATTACATGCGACCGGGAACTGGCGCTTATCCGCTGCGCGGCCATAACAACGTGCAAGGAGCCAGCGACCACGGATCCATGCCGAACATGCTGCCGGGTTACCAATCGGTGGATAACCCCGAAGTACGCCAGCGATTTGAAACTGGTTGGAAGGTCAAGTTGCCTTCCACCAAGGGACTCGACAACCACCAGATGGTGGAAGCTATTCATGGCGGCAAGCTCAAAGCGATGTACCTAATCGGCGAGGAAATGAGCATCGTGGATTCCAATGCCAACTATGTCGGAGATGCATTCGCCAAGCTCGACTTCTTTGTCGTGCAGGACATCTTCTTCAGCAACACCTGCCGATACGCCGATGTTGTGCTGCCAGGAGCACCGAGCCTGGAAAAGGAAGGCACCTTCACCAGCACTGAGAGACGCATTCAGCGACTCTATGAAGTGTTAGAACCGCTTGAGGGCTGTAAGCCGGATTGGCAGATTATCCAGGAGGTTGCCAACCGGTTGGGCGCGGGTTGGCGTTATCAACATCCTTCCAAGGTTATGGATGAAATCGCTTTTCTCACTCCGATGTTCGCCGGCGTTAGCTACGAGAGGCTAGCGGGGTACAAATCCCTGCAATGGCCGGTCGCGGCCGATGGGACCGATGAGCCCCTGCTCTATACCAAACGCTTTGCTTTCCCCGACGGAAAAGCGAGGCTATTTCCCGTCTCCTGGATTGGCGTCACCGATCAACCGGACTCTGAATTTGACCTGCACTTAAACAATGGGCGGCTTCTCGAACACTTCCACGAGGGCAACCTGACCTACCGCACCGAAGGGATTCGAGAGAAGGCTCCTGACACCTTTGTGGAAGTCTCCCCCGAACTCGCCGAAGAACGCGGGATTCAAAGCGGAACATGGGTACAACTGGTCTCGCGGTACGGTCAGGTCCGAGTGCGCGCTTTAGTCACCGACCGGGTGCATGGGCGGGAACTGTACATGCCGATGAACTCCGTCGAGAGTCCCGTGAACCGGTTGACCAGCAGCCATACTGATCCCGTGACCAACACACCCGCCTACAAGGAGACCAGTGTACATCTGAATGTGCTGCCCGAAGTCGGCGAGAGTCCATTGCCCCGCATCAATTCTCGCTTCGGTCATCCGACGCCGCAGAACGGGGTCGAAGTCGAACGTAAGTGGAAGCGACCGGACTATGCCCCTCCAGGAAATGGTCTGGTGCAGTTGCAGACGAAGAGCTAACGCGAGGAGAACTCAATGGCACAACCGATTCCTCTAGAGATTCCGCCGCGCAACCCACGTCAGGAGCTGCGCTCTCGATTGGAGCAGGCTCCAGAAGAACATGCTGAAGCCGTGTTGGCCGCTTACAAAGTGCTGCAGGAGTTGCACAATCGCGGTGTGCTTGAGATCATGCGCGGCGCCCTGGCGGCGAGCGACGAAATTCTGGAGAAGGTAGTGGACAATGTCAGAACGCCCGAAGCCATTCGAGCCATCAGGAATCTCCTCTTTTGGCGCCACATTCTTGGGGGCATCGAGCCGGAATGGTTCAAGGGTATCTTCCAGTCGATTCCCGAAGGAATCGCCCAAGCGACGGCGGAGCGAGAACAGCCGGTTGGCCTCTTCGGCCTGCTTCGGCGTGTCGGCAGCAAAGACAGTCTCCGTGGTCTGGCCGCAGCTATTGACTTTTTGCAGGCCTTTGGACGTCACCTGCACTCGGCAGAGAATCCGCTTCCGCGCGATTAAACAGACTCGAAAGGGAGCTTTTATGAGGACGAACCGGTGGGGTATTGCCGTTGCTGGTGTGTTTCTGCAGATTGCACTGGGCGCCGTTTATGCGTGGAGTGTATTTCGGGCGCCCCTCACGAGGCAATTTGGCTGGAGTATCTCGGAAGTCACGTTGACCTTTACGATCAGCATCTTTGTGCTGGGCATCGCGGCTTTTTTCGGCGGCCTCTGGCTCCATCGCAAGGGCCCAAGAATTGTCGCCCTCACAGGCGGGTTCCTGTACGGCCTCGGGGTCTTCCTGGCGAGTTTCTCCGGCCACAAGCTGTGGTGGCTATACCTAAGCTATGGGGTCATCGGCGGAATTGGACTGGGCTTCAGCTACATCGTGCCGGTCGCGATCCTGGTCAAATGGTTTCCGGACCACAGAGGGCTGATTACCGGCGTTGCCGTCGGTGGGTTCGGAGCAGGGGCGCTGGTGACGGCGCCGCTGGCCACGCGGCTCATCCAAAGTGTGGGCGTCCTGCCGACGTTCGCCTATCTCGGTATCGCGTTTCTTATCGTGACAGTTGCGGCCGGCTATTTCATGCAGAATCCACCTGTGGGTTGGACGCCGAAGGGATGGGCACTAACGGCCTTGCAGGCTTCTCACCGATCAAGCCGCGATTACACGCTCGGGGAGGCGCTCGGAACCTGGCAATGGTGGGCCCTTTGGCTGCTTTTGTTCTTGAATACCTCCGCGGGGATTTCGGTGATCTCGCAGGAATCTCCATTGTTCCAAGAGCTTGCCCGAGTAAGCGCGGTGGCAGCTGCCAGCATGGTCGGAGTGGCTAGCGTCGGGAATGCCTTCGGGAGGGTGTTTTGGGCGTGGGCATCCGATTCGATCAGCAGACGCGCAACATTCGTGGTGATGTTTCTGGGACAGGCAGTACTCTTTTGGGCTCTTCCCAGCATCAACTCCGCTGCCGTGCTGACGCTCGTCAGCTTTGTCATCCTTATGTGTTACGGCGGAGGATTCGGCACGATGCCGGCATTCGCGGCCGATTACTTTGGCTCGAAAAATGTGGGGCCTATTTATGGACTCATGCTGACTGCATGGGGCTTCGCGAGTGCATTTGGACCTCAGTTGATTGCCTACATGCGCCAGTCGAATGGCGTCTATCGGGGAGCCCTCCATGTGATCGCAGGAGTGATGGCGGTTTCCGTCGTGCTTCCGTTGATCGTATCTCCACCGCTGCGGATCAAGGAAGCCGTCGGGTCTCATCAACCTCGACAGGCGCCGGCAGCGTAGGTATTTTATGCGACGCAATTACCGACCTGCGGATTTCCATCTCTGAGGATGACGAGTGCAAGATAAAGAACTCACGATTGGGGTGATGGCGGGAACGCAGCCTGGAACTCTAACGTCGCTCTCTGCACGATCGCTATTGCGACGGGATCTGGCCGCGGGTGGCCCACAATGGCTACCCGCGGCGCTGGTCTTCGGATCGATTGGTGCTGTTGCTTATGCTGACTTCATCGTCAGCTCTATCTCCTTGGGCTATCTCTATTTTTTGCCCCTTGGGATAAGCGCCATGTTCCTTCGCAGCCAGGTTAGTTACGCACTGATCGCGATTTGTGTCTTTCTGCACGACCTTTTCGGCCCTCCTTATCCAAGCCCCGAGGCGCGGATTACACACAATCTTACGGCGGTAGTTGGGTTTACATTTGTCGTCTACGTCATCCAGAGATACGTGAAACAGAGAGAACTGCTTGATAAGACGGTGCGCCAGCAGCGCGATCAACTTCTGCAGGACGTTGAACTAGCCGCGCAGGTTCAGAGGATGTTTCTGCCCATCCATCCGCCCTCCATCGCCGGACTGGAGATCGCCGGTATGATGCAGCCCGCGAGAGGCGTAAGTGGCGATTACTACGACTACATACCGATCGACGAACACACGATCCAGATAGTGATTGCCGATGTCGCTGGAAAGGGAGTTCCTGCTGCCCTTCTGATGTCCGCCACGGCGGCCGCCGTGCGACTGGAGGCAAGTGAGAAGCGAGATATGCTAGAGGTAGTGGATCGCTTGAATGGCGGGATCCATTCCGTATCTGATGGCGACCGCTATGTGACACTGTTGCTGGCGGAGGTTGATGCACGCAGCCAGTCCCTTCGCTACATCAACTGTGGCCACAATCCCGCTTTCCTGTTTCAAGAAAAAACTCGTGATGTTGTTCCCCTGAACTCGTCCTGCACTCCTATCGGGATGTTCCGCAGCGTGGCCTGTGCAATCAACCGAGCCGACCTCGCTGCCGGCGATATTCTGGTTCTGTACACCGACGGTATCACCGAGGCAGAAAATGCCCTGGGAGAAGAGTTTGGGATGGAACGTCTGTCAGGCCTGATTCGACGTGGTTATTTGCTGTCAGCGGACGGGCTGATGAACCATATCCTTGAGACTGCGACCGACTTCTGCCAGGAAGTTGGCCTCAACGACGACGTCACCATCCTAGTAGTGAAATGTAATTTTGATGGGACGTGAGACATTACAAAGATTGACCGGTGCCTTGTCGGCCTGATCGCGCCCCTGTCCCCTGCCCTCGTGACCGTCTTGGAGTGTCGGCGCTCCTGCCTCTCTGTCGAAATGCGGACACCTCCCTCGCGGGGAGAGTCGGTATCGCGGCGGCAACCTCCTGCTTCTCTTGCTGATCTCAACTGGCACAATTTGGCAGGCCAAATGCTTGTTCTCCAGCATGGAGAAGTCAATCATGGAGAAACCTGACAATCAGACGCTGCTCACTGCCCAGTCACGTTTCACCAAGACGCTCCAGCAATTCGCTCGAAACCGCACAAGGAGAAACATCATGAAGAAACCAATTACGTATCTGATGAGCATGTTGCTCGTAGTTTTGCCCATTCTCTCCTCTTCAGTTTTCGCAGCTGACCGGGAAAAAGACCAAGATCGTCTAAAGAATAGCGGCACTGTGTTGAAAGAGATTCTCGATGTTCCCGACGACATCCCCCAGGACTTGCTCGACAAGGCCGATTGTGTGGTTGTCTTTCCGTCCGTTTTGAAGGCCGCCTTCATTGTTGGCGGCAGCTATGGGCGAGGGGCGATGTCCTGTCGCAGAGGTGAAAATTTCAGGGGATCGTGGGGCGCACCTACCATGATGGCTCTCGAGGGCGGCAGCTTTGGCTTCCAAATAGGTGGCGAGGCAACAGACTTTGTTCTGCTGGTAATGAACGAGCGGGGTGCAAGTGGAATTCTCAGCAGTAAAGTCAAGCTTGGAGCAGACGCGTCGGTTGCCGCGGGCCCGGTCGGCCGCACTGCCTCGGCAGAAACAGACGCCACCCTGCGTGCGGACATCTTGAGCTATTCCCGCGCCCGCGGCGCGTTTGCAGGTGTCGCACTCGAGGGATCCACCATTCGTCCTGATAATGGCGCCAATAAGCAGATTTACGGACGGGAAGTTCCAGCAAAGCAGATCGTGCTGTCTGGGGAGGTCGCCGCCCCAGTATCGGCACAGAGATTGATTTCGACACTAGATTCCAGGACTCCAAGACATAAGTCCTAACTCGGTGAAAAAGGTTGGCAGGTCATGGGGTGCGGGGTGTAAGGGATTGATGAGGAAACTTAGATTGTGAGATTCGGGTCGCTATTTTTCAAAGCCGATTTTAGGAGTACCAATTGCGATCACAAGGCTCAAACAACTGGCGTGTTCTCGGTTCGCAGATTCTCGTTTGTGTCTGCTGTTCAGCGGCAGCTTTTGCGGACCCCGCCCCGCCCTTGAGCCCGACAAATATCTTCGCTCCCGCCTCGACGCCAGCCAGTTCGATCTTCGAACTGTCGCTGTTTGTGTTAGCGGTTACGGGAACGATTTTTCTAGCCGTCTTCTTCTTGCTGCTTTACTCCGTCGTGAAGTTCAGGAAGAGAAAGAACGACGATGGCCGTGAGCCTCCCCAAGTTTACGGCAGCAATCAGGTGGAACTGGCATGGACTATTATTCCGATTCTAATCGTCGTTGCATTGTTCATGGCGACAGCCCGAGTGATCGCTACTGTGCAGGAGACTGCACGACTCGACAACGCGATCGAAGTCATTGCCATCGGACACCAGTTCTGGTGGGAGTACCGCTATCCGGCGCTCGGAGTCGTGACGGCGAATGAACTGCATGTGCCGGTTAGCGATCCAGACCATCCGACACCGACTTTCATCAAGTTGCTGTCGGCGGATACAGATCATAGTTTCTGGGTCCCACGCCTCGCGGGCAAGACCGATTTGATTCCCAACCACCCCAACAGTATGTGGATCGATCCCCATAAAACGGGTGTTTATCTGGGCCAGTGCGCGCAGTATTGCGGGACACAGCACGCCAAGATGCTCTTGAGTATTTATGTGCAGTCGAGGGAGGACTTTGACCGCTGGGCTCAGCAGCAGAGTCAGCCATCGCAGGAGGGAGACAGCACCGCTGCGGGGCAGCGCATTTTCGAAACCACCGCCTGCATCAACTGCCACACGGTAGCAGGGACAGTCGCGAGCGGGCGCTTCGGCCCCGACCTTACTCATTTGATGAGCCGAGACACAATTGCAGCTGGTGCAGCGAAGAACACGCCGGAAAACCTCCGGCGATGGATTCTGAATCCTGACGCCATCAAACCTGGCTCCCTGATGCCAGCAATGCAGTTGAGCGATCCAGAACTGGACGCGCTAACCGCGTACTTGGAGACGCTTCGTTGATGCCATGAGGAGAACCTTCAATGTCGACTGATTCTATCGCATGGCCGAGTACGACCGCGGAATCTCGTTCCTTGGTCGATCACCTTCACGAATGGATAGTCACTGTCGATCACAAGCGGCTAGGCATGCTGTACATCCTTTATGCCTTGGTTTTTCTCGTGATCGCTGGGATTGAAGCGACGATCATCCGCATCCAGCTTATCCGTCCACATAATGACTTTGTTTCGCCCCAAGTTTTCAACCGACTGTTCACCATGCATGGAACCACGATGATTTTCTTCGTGACCATGCCCATCCTGTTCGGATTTGCAAACTATCTGATCCCACTCATGATTGGTGCGCGGGATATGGCGTTTCCGCGTCTGAATGCTTTCAGTTTCTGGATGACCGCTTTTGGTGGACTGCTTCTCTACTTCAGCCTGGCAGGAGCCAACGGGTTGTATGGAGCGGGTAACGCTCCCGACATTGGGTGGTTCGCCTACGCACCGCTGACTTCGCGGACTTTTTCGGTCGGCCACAGTACGGATTTCTGGACTCTAGCGCTGCTGGTCTCCGGTTTTGGCAGCATCGGTACGGCGATCAACATCATCGCTACCATTCTCTGCATGCGTTGCCCAGGAATGACGCTGGCCAAAATGCCGCTGTTTGCCTGGCTCAACCTCGTGATGGCCGGCCTGGTGATACTTGCCGTCAGTCCGCTGACGGCGGCGCAGATCATGCTGTTGGTCGACCGCTATCTTGGCGGGCACTTCTTCGACACCCAGGCAGGAGGC
>DATNNO010000133.1:0-86886 GCA_035601775.1 Terriglobales bacterium
CGAGTGCGGAGCATTTTTCACATCGAAGGTCAGGACCGAACCATCCGGCATAAGCGTCCAGCCCTCTTCGGCGTTGAAGTCTCTCTTCCCAGCGTCGCCCAACTCCGTCCACTGGAGCGTGGCCGGATCCAGCACCGCCACGCGGTGATCAAGCTTTCTTCCCACCATGAACCTGCCGTCCGGCAGCACGGCCGACGGAGAGTCTCCGATATAGCCCCAGCCTTTCGGGTGGCCCAGCGCAGTCCATATATTTTTCTTGGGATCATAGATCGCCGCTTTGTTGGTGAGGGAAAAGTTAGGGTTGTATTCGCCGCCTACAATCACAAGCCGACCGTCGGCTAGTACGGCGGACGAGAAGGCATAGGGCACGTATCCGGAAGGCAGGTGGGCGAGTTGCGTCCAGGTTCCCTTGACGTAGCTTCCAGACTTGTCGGGCGTGAGCTTGGCCCAATCGGACCCGCCTTTGCCCTGGAACATCACCGTACCGTCCGTCAAAAGAAAGCCGATCCCGGCGCCATCCGGCGGCTGGTGAACGAGTGTCTGCAACGTCTGCGTCAGCGAAATGCCGGAGGCCGCAAGCAGAAGAATGAGTACCGCAAAAGACAGTTTCTTTGGCATCGATATCACCTTTCTTGGAGTGCTGACAACTAAGTACGGCGCTGGGAGACAAGGCGCAGGGCGTCCATCCTAACAAATTCGTACCGCGATTAGCAACAAAATGCGGCTCTACCACTTCAAGAAGCGATTTGACAGAATTGCGGGCTAACGCTACAGTCCTTACCTAGGTTGTGCTTCTATTCTGTGCCAGCTCTCAGTCGCTCGGAAGCATTTGACCCTGTTCTCTGATGAATTCCTTGGGAGATCCGATTATGATTTCACGCAGACTTCTGTTTGGCGTAGTTCTGATCGTGCTTTCGGCCTGCCTCGTACTGCTCAGTGGACCAGCTCAGGCTGCCGCGAGCATCGAGAAGATCGCTCCCCGCGTTTTGGCGGAGACCACTGGCGATGGCACAACCGAAGCCCTGGTTGTACTGGCTGAGCAGGCTGACCTGACCCCCGCTTCCGCCCTGCAGAGCAAATTGGAAAAGGGACGCTTTGTGGTGAACGCACTGCGCGCGGTGGCTGAACGCACGCAGGCTCCGATCCTGACCTTTCTGGAGCAGCGCGGAGTCCGTTATCAGTCGTTCTATATCGTCAACATGATTAAGGTGAGGGGCAATCGCGGCCTGATGCAGGAGCTTGCGGCTCGGAGCGATGTGGCCCACGTCGACGCCAATCCCCAAGTCCGAAGCAGCCTTCCGGTTCTAACCGGCGCCGGATCCAAGTACGATGCTCCCCCCACGGTGGAATGGAACATAAAGCAAGTTCATGCGCCAGAAGTCTGGGCTCTGGGTTTTCGCGGACAGGGCCGGGTGGTGGCGGGCGCCGATACTGGCGTGCAATGGGATCATCCTGCGCTCAAACTTCACTATCGAGGCTGGAAGGGCGGCAAGGTAAACCACAAATACAACTGGCATGATGCCGTCGACCACACCAAGGTTCCGTTTGACCCCTTCGGTCACGGAACATTTACCGTCAGCGAGATGGTTGGCGACGATGGCCAAGGCAACCAGATCGGCGTCGCGCCTAAGGCAAAGTGGATTGCGTGCCGTAACATGGATGCGAGTGGCACTGGTTCTCCGGCGCGCTACACCGAGTGCTTTGAGTTTCTGATCGCGCCCTATCCGATTGGTGGCAATCCGAGGCAAGGCAAGTCTGCATTGGCGCCGGATTCGATCAATAATTCCTGGGAATGCCCGGCCAGCGAAGGCTGCTCGGTCGAAACCCTGCGGAAGGTTGTAAACGCCGTGCGGGCTGCGGGCATCTTCCCCGCGATGGCTGCGGAGAATTCCGGGCCTTCCTGCTCCACGGTTAATAATCCTCCTGCTATTTATGGCAGCGCTGTGAGTGTGGGCGCGACCGACTCGTCCAACAACATTGCCGACTTTAGCAGCCGCGGCCCGGTGACGGTGGACGGCAGCAACCGTCCCAAACCCAATCTGTCGGCGCCCGGAGTGAACGTGCGCGGTGCCGTGCCGACCAATCAATATGCATCCGGTTGGTCAGGCACTTCCATGGCCGCTCCGCACCTTGCCGGCGGCGTTGCTCTGTTATGGCAAGCTAAACCTGCCCTGATCGGAAATATTACCAAGACGGAATCCACGTTTACTCACACCTCCCTGCCTCTGCGCAGCACGCAAAACTGCGGCGGCTCGGGACAGAAGATCCCGAACAACATATTCGGCTGGGGACTTCTTGATCTGCTGAAGGCGGTAAAAGCACCCTAAACCCTTCTGCATTCGCACGCTGGTCGTGCCGCACATCGCCGCGGCATGGCCACCTATCTTCTCAGGCCTTTTTACCGGTTGATGCCGGTCGCGGCTTATGCTCGCAACTCGGCGTGTTGATGCAGGAATCTCGCAGCATCAGCCGCTCCACTGCCTTTCCTCCCACAATGTGAGACTCGATGATTTCATCCACATCGGCCAGCGTCACCCCGCCATACCACACCCCTTCCGGATAGACCACCAGGTTCGGACCATGCTCACACTGATCCAGGCACCCGGATTGATTCGCCCGCACCCTTCCTTTTAGTCCGCGCTCCGCCAGCTTTTGCTTGAATAGTTTCTGCAGTTCCGCTTTCGCCGCCGGATCGCAGCATCCCCGCGGATGTCCCGGCGGCCGCTGGTTCCCGCAGATGAAAATATGCTTCTCAAACTTGGCCATGGGAACAATGTACAGGATGTGGCGGAATTCCAGCGCTGCCCAGAGAGCAACTTCTGGGTGTCCATTTCGGGTTGACAATGAGTGAGAAAAGGACGGGAAACTGGCAGGAGAGCGGTTCAGTCTTTCAACGGCACCATCGCCTGATTACCCCGGCAGAAGGTCGCCACGTGCTGGAAGCCGCCGTTTGGCTGTTTCAGCAGCATGACCGGACCGTAGCAGAACACGGCATGACCGCTTTCCGCCATGTACCACGTACCGCCCGTGCGCTCCTGGTGCGCCACGGGACGATCAAGGGGCGGGCGCGGCGGCGCTGCGAACCTGGAACCGGGCAGAGACAATGCCAGTAATAATGTTGCCAGAGGTTTCATCTACTTCGCTGGGCCCTTAAAATTCAGATCGTTTTCACGATCCTGCGTCCGTCCACAATGTCCGCAATCCCTAAGGGCGGTTTTGGCGGGACTGGCTTCCGGGGCTTGCCTGCATTGTGGCTGCTTTGCGCGGTGCCTCCCGGTGCGCCCTGGGTCATTGGAGCTTGGGTCATCGGAGCCTGGGTCATCGGAGCCTGGGTCGACGGAGCCTGGGTCGACGGAGTTTGCGGCTGGGAGCGAGCTCCTGCCCCAGCCTGGGCCTGTTGCTTTGTAAGAATCTTACCTTTAAGACTGCTCAGTTCCGTGCTGTCGCTAAACAGAGACGTGATCAGCGAACGCTGCGAAGCAATCGTCCGATCTTGTTCCACCGCCAGCAGAGCCATCAAGCCATAGGAAACCAGGAACAGCACGATCAGAATTGGGAGCAGAGAATGCTTCCGGTTGGCCCTCGGCTTGGGCAGCGCCTGCGGAGTGACGGTTGTATCTTGCGTCCAGCTTAGCAATTGAGACCCCGATCTGCGCCCCAAGGCAGCGGGCATCCAGGGAAATGCAGCTTGAACGCCATCGCGCCTACCTTCCCCAAACTGCTAGAAACCCGCCACTTAGCCAGAGTTCTGGGGCGAGCGCCGGCTACCGCAGGTGCAACACGATGCACATTATAGGTAACAGGAGTGGGTTACGACCGTGACTTGCAATGCCGTAAACGGCCACTGGCCCGTGTGACCCAGGAGGCAAGGCCGAGGGCAAGAGCGTCCGCGCCCCACAATCTTATCCCGCGGGTTGTGCTCATTGTTTGGAGATCGTCACTCCCACCGTGTTCGCAGCTGAAAGTTGCTCAATCACCCTCTCGATCGCCGTGTCGATCACCACCGCCTGCCCTTGGAGCACGGAAACATAGGCCATCGAACCATCCGCTGTGAACGCTACGTTCTGTGGCGTACCAGAAACTGGAATCGTCCCGGCAACCGTGTTCGAAGTAAGATCAAAAACCAGCACGCCCGCATTGGAGACCACATAGGCGCTCATTCCGTTGGGGTGAATTGCGATGCAGGCTGGATTCGCGCCGGAACCGACACTCGCGGTTTCCAGCAATTGCTGGTGAACAAGATCCATGATCGCAATCTCACTCTGGTTCATCAAGGTCACATACCCCCGTTTGCCGTCGGGGCTTATAGCCAAGAAGGGACCTGCGGAAGATGCACCACCCCCGAGCGAGATTGTGCTGGTGATCTTGTTGGTGGAAGTGGCAATTGTGGACAGCATATTGCCGCCATTGGCTTGCGTGTACGCCGCGTAGAGATTCTTATTGTCCGGCGAGGTCACTAATGAGGGAGACCCGGTGATCGATCCCAGCGAAATCGTGTGGCTTAGAGCACCGTTCCGAGTGTTGACGACTGAGACTGAGCCAGTCGAACTCCCCAAGTAAACTGTGCGACCGTCGGGCCGAATCGCCACGCTCGCGGCGCCGGCAATCGGAATACGCCATTGCCGCTGTCCCATCATCATGGTGTCCACCACCACAACGCCGCTGCCGCTGCCGGAACCGGGCATGCCCTGATCGACGACGTAAGCAAGCGACCCGTCCGGGGAGAGGACCAGCCCAACAGGCAATGTCCCACCCTCAAATTCCGCGAGCCACTGACCCGTCACCGCGTCAAATTCATGGACCGCCGTGGTGTACGTAGTGCCGACCAGCGACGTCATTTCGTTTTTCGAAACCACTAGACGCTGAGGCATTGCGCCTGCGGAAATGGTGGAGCAAAGCCGACCGTCCGTATTGTCGATGACCGCCACCACGTCGTCGTCAACACTGGCCACCGCCACTCGCATTCCACCCATGTACGGGACAACTCCGCCCTTGCCGGAACTGCCCAGATTGGCACTGCCCTGAATCCTGCCCGTGTCCGCATCAATGTAATTCACCACGCCGTCTCCCGAGGAAAACAGCACCTTGGGCATCATCGGATGGACCGCCAGACCATAGCTGGTGCTGGGCAAGGCGAAGAAATGCAGAACGCGCTGCGCGCTGAGATCAACTGCGGCAAACCCGGTCTTCTTCTGAGTGGAGATGCCCGCGATGTAAGCTCGTGTGCCGTCGGGCGT
Organism: Terriglobales bacterium; assembly: GCA_035601775.1. GTDB lineage: Bacteria > Acidobacteriota > Terriglobia > Terriglobales > Acidobacteriaceae > JABDBE01. Next base: position 5,238 of record DATNNO010000133.1, read on the forward strand.
GATCGCCAGCAGATTGTTTCCAGGAAACGGTCGCGAGCCGGGAAGGGAAATCGATTTAAGCACTTGATTGTTCGCGATGACTGCGAGAATGCTTCGAGACGGCTTCCCATTTAGCGTCACTTGACATACGACGTAAGCCTTCGACCCGTCGGGTGATACACCGGCATCAAGACATGCTCCTCCCGGCAAAACCGGCAGATTTGTCTTGACCGCTCCGGTGGACGTGTCGAATATGGTTACGCTGCCATCATTCTTGTTGGCGATATAGCCAGTGGAACCGTCTGGAGTGACGGCAATGGCTGCCGCGCCGTTCCCCGCTGGAAACGTCATCATTACCATCCCCATCATCGTGTCTACAACCTCGACAACGCCAGCTTGGCCCTTGGGAGACAGGCCAATGTATGCGGTCATGCTATCGGGCCCAATAGCGATTGCGGTGGTTCCGGCCCCGGCGGGAATGAAGCCCATTTCCATGAGCATCATGCTGTCAAGGATGGAAACGGTGGCGCCATCACCACAGCAGGCTGTCAGGTAGACTTTCGGGTTCGCCCGCGAAATCGAAGGGACCAGCAGGAAAACCAGAATCGCCAGGGTGAACAGAACGGTGGGTTTCCGGAAAGCATCGCGCATAACATCTCCTCTTGAGAAGCGGGCAACATTCTATACCAAGGGCGATCGAATCGCCCGAATTTAAATCACCTTTACTGCGCGGACACGCACGATGTCAGAAGCCGGGTGCATACAAAATTCGCATGGCTTCCCCGCGGCACAAACGAAAATGCCGCCTGATTTAAGGCGGCTTTTCGGTAGAACAGCGTCGAACCGCAAAGAGCTCGGCGTGAATTCTCCGTGCTCTCAGATAATGATGGTGCGGCCATTGAACTTGGTCAACTGGAAGCCAGCGAACGGTTCCCAGTAATTGGCCTTCAGATCCTTCAGGATCTTGATGGCCAGGGCCTCGCCGAGCAAAAGGCCACTCATGCCGTCGCTGCGCCAGTGAACGCCCGATGCGTCGCGAGCCCGGGCGATATTGGCTGCCAACTTATTCAATTCGTTGCCAATCGTGAGCGAACCTCCCGTGTAAGGAACGAGCGACAAACCGTCAGAGCTGGCTACCATCGGATTAGGTATCACGAAAGACTCGTTGTAGAAAGCTTTCAGAACCGTCACCGTGGCTCCCGCCAGAGTGCCATGCCCCTGAGGGAAGGACGGGTGCGACGGGCAGCCCTCCGCGTAGGCCATCGGCAAGAGGTAGGTTCCATACTTGGAAAAAATTGCCGGCAGCACCGGGGACGACAGCAATCGAGCCGGAATCGGGTAGCTGCCCTGCCCGGTCACCTGATTGTGAACATTTCCAGCGTATGACTCCGGACGCACGCGCCGATGCACCAGCCACTTCTGAAAGTAAACGCAGCGCACGGCCGCAGCCGACACTCTGCCGACCATATCGAGCATATCGGGGGCGCCAAAGGTTCCGAACGAGGACTGCTTGGTATACCCCAGGTAGGGATTGTTGGAGTCGGCCGCCGCGCTCATGCCGTTCAGCATCAGAGCGGCGTTCAGACCTGCCTCATAAGAGAAATCCTTGTGCACAAACGCACTTAAATCGCGCAGGTTGCGAATATACCGCGGCGTGCTGTCGAACACATTCTTGTCCGTAGGAGCGCCGCCATTCTGAATATTCAACCACGCGAGGTACGACGTCATGTGATCGTCGCCCGCCACATTCGTGGTGATCTGCTGCTGGATACTCTGGGCCCCGTAGGGAATGGGCAGTGCGAGGAATTGGGAAACGTACGGCCCGGTCAAATCCCCCGGGGTAAAACCGCGAAAGATGGTGTCAGGTGTGACCGGCTGAGGACCCTGATAATCCGGGAAATTGCTCAAATCGGCAACGGTAGCCGCAATGGTCGAGTCGGTATCAAAATCGGCGAACGCGACATCCCGAGCCAGGGCCATCCAGTAATTCTCAGCCATTTCGCTGCCTTGCTCATTGCTGGCATAAGCGGGAGGCACAGCCGTCACGCCCACGTGGGAATCGGCACCCTCAAGACAATAGGCGTAGGAGGACTGAGGATTGGAAAGCTTTAGAGTGCCCCCAAGCTGGATGGCTTCGAAATCGGTAGCAGCGCCGGAAGTCAAAGCACTGATCAGTCCCGTATAGGCGGTGAGGGTTACCTCGCCAAGAACATCGTGCGGCAGTCCCTTGGAATGGTTCGCGATCTTGTTGAAATACCGCTCCTCGTCGCCGTTCGTCCGGTGGACATGTGGGAGAAGCTTTTCTTTGATGGCAGCGCCATCGCGCCGGCTAAATTCATCGCTCCGTCGTTGCGACGGATTTTCCGGCCCGATCTCTTTCGCTTCAGCGACCGTCGGCAGCCCCAGGAAGCCGGCCGCGACGGTGGCCGCTGTCACGCCGCCCAGAAAAGAACGCCGGTTGAAATGGCCAGTGGGGCTGGGCTCCTCATTTACAGTTTGTTCCACCTGGGGATTGGGCTTGCCGTTCCCGCCACCGGATGCCTTTTTTGACTTTTTCACGTGGTTCCTCCTTATGTCACTCATCCTTGCTGGTACCGGCTTGCTGGTACCGGGCTGTCCCTTTGTGCGGCCCACAGATCAAAGCGCGCGGCCATTGGCAAACGGGCAGGAACAGGCTATGCAGCAGAGGGCAGATCCGAGCGTGTTCAAGCCGGAAGCCCATCCGCACTGGTTCGAGACTTTGCGCTAATAGCGACCGCTTGTCAAGATGAAAGAGTTTGCATGTCATACCGCCAAGTTCGGCGGGAATGCCGCACAGAGCAGCCAATTCCCGTCCTAACGGCTGCAAAAAACTCGATTCCGTCAGTCGAACAGCGTGGATGTTCGTAACTTCATCCGCCTCTCCGTCGAAGCCCGTCGCGTTACAATATGAGCTAGAGGTTCTCTGGGTGGCCACCCTCCGCGATATCGTCTACGAGCAGGTGCGCGAAGGCGAGCTTTACGAGAAGCTCGACCGCAATCGGGTGCGCTGTTATGCCTGCGGTCATTGCTGCCCGATCCCGGAGGGGCAACCCGGCGTCTGCAAGGTGCGTTACAACCGCGGCGGCACTCTGTACGTGCCCTGGGGATACGTCGGCGGCGTGCAGTGCGATCCCATCGAGAAGAAGCCTTTTTTTCACGCCTACCCAGGCGCGCTGGCTTACAGCTTCGGAATGCTGGGATGCGATCTGCACTGTGGCTACTGCCAGAACTGGGTCACATCGCAAGCCTTGCGCGATCCCAATGCGGTTTCGCCGCCGCTCGAAGCATCCCCGGAAGCTCTGGTGCGGGACGCACTTCGGCAAGGCGCAAAGGTTCTGGTCAGCACTTATAACGAGCCTCTGATCACGAGCGAGTGGGCGGTTGCCGTGTTCAAAGAGGCCAGGGCTGCCGGTTTGATCACCGGATTTGTTTCGAACGGCAACGGCACGCCGCAGGTGCTCGAATACCTGCGTCCATGGATCGATCTGTATAAGGTCGACCTGAAAAGTTTTGATGACCGCCATTATCACGAACTGGGCGGACGCATAGGGCCTATTCTCGAAACTATCCGCAGCTTGCATCGGATGGGCGTGTGGCTGGAGATTGTTACCCTTCTCATCCCCGGCTTCAATGACTCCGAAGCTGAGCTGCGTGGATTGACCGATTTTCTTGTAAGCGTCTCGCCCGATATTCCCTGGCACGTGACCGCGTTCCACAAAGATTACAAGATGGAAGACCCGGACAACACGCGGCCGAAGGACTTGCTGCGCGCGGTCGAAATCGGCAAGCTGGCGGGCCTGCGCTACATTTACGCCGGAAACTTGCCCGGCATGGTGGGAGACCACGAAAACACCAGGTGCGACAACTGCGGCGATACGCTGATCAAGCGGCGCAGCTATTTCGTCGAGGAGTACCGCTTGACTGCGGATGGCCGTTGTCCATCTTGTAAGACCGCGATTCCGGGCCGCTGGGCGCCCAAGTTCGACGGACAGATTACCGACCGTCCTTTCTTGCCGCGCCGCGGCTCCCGTTTGGTTACAATCCTCAACTAGGCTCAACATCGGACTCATGCGGAAACTGCGAATCGCGCTCGCCATGGGATTGCTGTTCTTCGCGGACGCCTGTTCGCCGCGCGACTTTCTCACGCGGCGCCTGGCCTCGGATCTGATTGCCAGTTCGGATACGTTTAAGAGCACTCAACAGTTCTGGCTGCGAACCGGTGTCATCTCGAACAAGGACTATTTTTCCCCCGAGTATCTGGTATTGCAGCGCCGTGGCTGGATCACGGGGACAATTGCTCGTTGCCCGCCGGAGGTTGCTCCTCCCCCTTGTTGGGAAGTTGCGCTGACTCCGATCGGAGTTGAGACCTTTCACGATCTGATCCCCAGTGGCGCGGCGGATTCACAATACTTCAGCGTGCCCGCGGCCCGCAGACAACTGACCGGAATAACCGGGATCAGCAAGAGCGGTACCGCCGCCGATGTGGACTTCCTGTGGAAGTGGATTCCGCTGAATGAAGTCGGAGCCGCGCTTTACGCCGGCGGGGTGCCATACAAATCCACGGTGGGGTTCCGCCAATACGACGATGGCTGGCGAATCATCGAAGGCGGCGCGCCCAAGAGCAATCAGGGCCTCAACGATGCTTTGAAGAACTCCGAACCCGCGCCGTGACGTTGACACAGACGGTTGGCGCGAGTATTTTTTTCACGGTGAACTCTTATGAACTCGATTCGAAGCCTTCGCTTCCTCTGTTCTCTGGCTCTGGCCAGTGTGCTCGTTTTGGGCAGTGCCTTCGCACAATCCGCGCCGGTAACCAGCAAACGCGTCATCTACTATTACCAGACCCAATACTATCAGGGAAAATATGTATCCCTGTCTAAGATCTGGAAGCAGGTGAGCCCCAAGACCCACAAACCGATCACTACCGACGTTATGGTTGCGGCGTTCCACCTGGGGTATGACTCCAACAACCAGCCGTACATCCATCTCAACGATAACGTACCCAGCGATCCCATGTTCACAGTCATGTGGAGGCAAGTGGCCACGCTTCAGAAAAATGGCGTTAACGTGCGCATGATGCTCGGCGGAGCTGCTCAGGGAAGTTATGCAAACCTGTTCAGCAATTGGAATACGTTCTATCCCATCCTCCGGCAAACTCTGCGGCAGTACCACCTGGACGGGATTGACATGGATATCGAAGAGCAGGTTGCCCTCACCGACGCCCAAAAGCTGGTTCATCACCTGAACAAGGATTTTAGCAAGCAGTTCATCATGACCATGTCTCCGGTTGCCCCGGATCTCTCGGGTTACGTGGGTTTCTCCGGGTTTAACTACAAGGACCTCTATGGCAGCTCCGAGGGCAAGAGGATCAACTGGTTCAATGGCCAGTTCTATTGCGGCTGGGGCACGCTTGCGACTACCACAGATTATGAATTGATCATCAAGAACGGTTACCCTCCGGAAAAGATCGTGGGCGGGATGATCGGCAATCCGGCGAACTGCAGCGGCTACGTGCCGATTCCCACGGTAGCGAAGACCGTCAAAGAACTGGTTGCTATGTACCCTCGCTTCGGAGGCGTGGCCGATTGGGAATACTTCAACACTTTGCCCGGCGGCTTGGCCAATCCAGTGAAGTGGGGAGCCATCATGGCAAAGGCGATGGGAAACTAGCGGCGGGGGTGTTGCGCGAGTTTGGCGCTAGCATCTTCTGCTCCTGCGAGCCTGCCGATGTGACTCGCGGTTCAGAGCGCGCGATTCAGGTTTACAAGCTCTGCTTGCTCGCGATATACCTCTGTTTCGACCCAATGACCAACAGAAGGCTCCTGCTCGTCTCTTTTCTCGTTCTTGTCGTCCTGCCCCCTACGCGCGCTCACGCTTCCGACAAACCCAAGCTCACCCTCGATGAGTTTTTCAACTCAGTCAGCTTCGACGCGGTCAAGCTTTCTCCGGATGGACGCTCGATCGTTATTGTTACCGACCGCGCCGATTGGGACCAGAGCTTCTATCGCACAGATCTTTGGCTCTACCGGGATGACGGGCGAGGGGGAGGGACTTTCTCCCAGCTGACGCGATCCGGGCGGGATAGCGCTCCTCAGTGGTCTCCCGACGGAGACTGGATCGCGTTTCTCTCCGAACGAAACACCGGCTCTACAGAAGAACCGGTCGCGCAGCTCTATCTGATTTCGCTCGCGGGCGGTGAAGCGTTTCCGGTAACCCAGGGCGATGACGAAGTGCACTCGTTTTCCTGGTCTCCGGACTCCCACACACTCTACTTTGCCACGCGCACGCCCTGGACCAGGGCTCGAAAGGACGCATACAAGCAAGAATGGAAGGATGTTTTGCAATACCGTGGCGCCGAACGAGGTGACACGATTTTCAGTATCGATGTAGCAGATGCAATCGCACACCGCGCGGCCAAGGCAATTGAAGCAGACAATTCAGAGGCGGAGTCGGGCGCGACTCCCGGTTCCCGAGCTCTGGCCAGCACGCCCTGGCGTGTTTATGAATTGGTGGTTGCGCCGGACGGACGCAGGCTGGCTTTTGTGACCGAATCGGTTTCCGGTCGTGAGGAAAAGATAGACGAGTACGAGATTTATACCGTGGACCTGGCCAACGTGACCCTCAATCGTCCGCCGCGGCAGATCACGCACAACCAGGCCGAGGAACAACATCTGCACTGGGCGATGGACAGCAAGCGTGTCTTCTTCCAGGTGCAATACGGTTCGGTGGAAGGAAAGTACAAAGATACCCAGATTCGACTGTACTGGGTCGACGCCGATACGGGGGAAACCCAGCGCTGGGCTGGCGACTTCGACGGCGCCATCTACGAGTACGCTGTTGCTTCCGACGGTGGAGTCGTGACCGCGGGTCGGGTGGGAACAGAACAACAACTGTATTCGGGCGCGAAAGCTTCTGCGCCGTTTCCCAAAGCAGCGGGCTGGAATGGCACCTACGAACAGATTGTCACGGCTGAACACTCGCCTCGCATCGCGTTCGTGTACTCAACACTGGAAAAACCTAATGAGGTCTACGTCGCCGAGGGCATCGAAAAGCTGCAAGAAGCGCGGCCGATTACTTCGTTCAACAAGCTCTTTACCGAGCGTGATCTGCCCAGGGGCAAGCCCTACCGCTGGACCGCCGATGATGGAACCACTATCGAAGGCATGCTCATGTATCCGCCAGGAAAATTCGAAGCGAAACATCTGCCCATGTTCGTGTTCCCCCACGGAGGTCCGGACGATGCCGACGGCAATCACTTCGAGGCGGACTGGTATGTGTGGGACCGGATGGCCGCGACCCACGGATGGCTCGTTTTCGAGCCCAACTATCGGGGATCGGAGGGCTATGGCGACAAATTCCTCATGGGGATCATCCCCGAAATCGTTTCCCGCCCGGGCAGGGACATCCTTGAGGGCGTGGATGCGCTGGTGAAAGATGGCATTGCCGATCCTGCGCATCTGGCGATTGGCGGCTACAGCTACGGCGCCTATATGACCAACTGGCTGATCACGCAGACTACTCGTTTCAAGGCTGCGGTGACAGGTGGAGGCGCAGTAGAGAACGTGGTTAATTGGGGCAACGACGATACGACCTTTGATGATACCTATTTCCTCGGCGGACAACCTTGGGGGGCGCCGCAGCGCTATCACGATGAAGCCGCCATCTACCAGATAGATAAAGTCCGCACTCCCACGCATATTGTCGCCGGTGCGGAAGACATAAGGGTTGCGGTGGCTGAGGCTTATCTGCTCGATCGCGCATTGCATGCCCTCGGCGTTCCGAGCACGCTGCTCATTTTCCCCGGGGAAGGCCACGAACTGGCCAAGAATCCCTGGCACGGCAAGATCAAGGTGCGGGAAGAGTTGAAGTGGCTGGAAAAATATGGTGGGGTTGCGGCGTCACACTAACGCATGACGTAGCAAGCTACTTCTCAGACCGCTGACAAACCCATCCTCCTGTCATTCCGAGGATCTAAGGCGACCAGGACCCTGGGTTTTCGCCGGCTCACGCGAAGAACCCAGATCCCTCGCTTCGCTCTGGATGACAACAACTGGGACTTTGTCAGCAAACCGAGACGTAGCAAGCTACGTCTCTACAGCCAGATGCATTATCTTCCCGTGGGTTTCGCCGAAGCGCTGGCTATTTTCACGTCACGACTGGACGCCTCGTAGCGGGCGATTCCCTCATAGAGCGCTTCGGCAATCTGCTGGCGGTAGGTTGAGCTCTGCAGGTTGTTTTCGTCGGTGGGGCTGCTAACGAAGGAAACTTCAGCCAGGATGGCGGGCATGGAGGTTCCGGTCAGCACCACGTAGTGCGCTTCCTTGACCCCCCGGTTGCGAAGGCCAGGATTCTTCGCGGCCAGCATCCGATACAACGCCCGCTGTACGTTGGCAGCGACTCGTCGCGACTCATGCACCTTTTCACGAATATCGACATTCGTCCAATTGATAGTCTCCAGTCCTGCTGCTGCCGCTTCATCCGCTTCTTCGGTTCTCGCCTTTACCGATGAATAGGTATTGGTGTAATAGGTTTCCACGCCGCGAGCCGAGGGGTAATCGCTGTAATTCGCGTGGACGGAGACGAAGAGGTTGGCTTGGGACAGGTTCGCAATCTCAGCTCGCTTTTCGAGCGCGAGATAGCTGTCATCTTTCCGCGTGAAGATGACCTCGGCCCCGAGGCGGCTCTCCACCAGGTGCCCGAGGCGTTCCACGATATCGAGCACCAGATCCTTTTCCAATAGACCCTTGCGCCCGACCGTTCCCATATCCCAGCCGCCATGGCCAGCGTCGAGCACAACGCGAAGCTTCGGCGGGTAGAGGGGTGTACGCGTTTCACCGGTGTGCAGCGGTTTTGCAGATACCGCCGGCTGCTTTTCCTCATTCCCGCTCCCTGCTAGAGGACTTCGTGGGCTCTGGTTCAACGGGCTCGGGTTGAGCGGAATCCGAGGCTGGTTCGTTGTAGCTTGGTCCAGCGGAGCGGGACTCACGGGTGCGAAAAGATCGATCTTCGCTCGGGCGCGCGGTCTGGTTCCGAGCTTGCGGACTTCGACGACCAGACGGTACGGATGCGCTTCCAAACTCACCGAGAAATCCGACGAGCCGTTGGTTTCCAGCACTACGCGGGTCACGCCTGCCATGGGCTTAGCGACGCGAACTCGTTGCAGCAGCGCATCGTTTACTGCAATCGTCCGGCTGGAAAACCCCGCGGCCAGTGTGGTGTCGTGCAGGTCGAAATAAATTCGCTCCGGATTCGGAAGCCGATGAGCTTCGTACTGGACTTGATCTTGTATATCAATCACAACGGTGCTTGACTCAGCCGACGACCAATGGCGGATGCCAGTTACCTGAGGCAGCAAGCCGGCTTCTTCCGGAGTTGCTGGAGAAGGACCGCTCTCATCTTCTTCTGTAATAGTCGGTGCTAGCGGTGCAGTTGGCTCCGCAGGTGCGACTATGGTCCGTGCGGTTGGCGGCATCAGTGCTGGCGCAACCGAGCGAGCACTTGCTCTTACTCTTGCCGAGTGGGCATGGTGGCCGAGGGTCCACCACAGTCCCGCTCCCAAAGCCACGGCGAACAACACGACCGCAGCCACAACGGCAAGGCCGGGCCGGGAATGATCGAGTCCTTCATGTTCCGCGAGGGCGACGGGATGGCCGCTCGTTTTCGAAGTTTCCTCTGAAACCAATTCCGAATTCTCTACTGAGCGTTCCGGTGAACTCTCTACTGAACCTTCTACTTCACTCTCCGGTTCGGGTCTCTCGTCCAAGTTCTCTGCCGGCGGTTCGGTCTGCACATTCGCAATTTCAGGCGCAGGCGCAACGGCAGGAATAGGTTTGGGCTCGACTGCGACTGCGTGGACGACGCGCCGTGAAATCTCAGTCAGCCGGTCTTCTTCTTCCGGCCTCAACGCAGAAAGGATCAACTCAGCCAGCAGGTTCAGACTACGAACGTCGCTGTCATTGAATCCGTAGGGTTCATTGGAGAAGGTTTCCAACAAACCAATGACGCTTTGCTTCGCGGAAAGGGGCACGGCCAGCATGGAGCGGACGCCAAGGCGGCGGCAGGCGAGCAGGTCGACTCGGGAGTCGGTGTCAACATCGTCACAGCGCACGATGCGCCCGGACACCAGGCATTCTCCGGAAAATCCTGAATTCGGATCGAGACGAACTCCTGCGTCCGGTGCGATGCTTCCCGCCGAAGCGCGGCAAACGATGGCATTGCCCCCCGCCAATGCGATGGCTACACCATCGGCGCCAGTGATTGCCAGCGCGCGCTCCGCAACCAGTTGTAGCACTTCATCCAGGACGAATTGCTCGAGCTGCCAATCATCATGCGTGCTCAAGCGCCCGCCATCGAGCATCTGTTTGGCGCGGCGAGTACGTATCTGTTGGTGCAGGGCAGAGAAGGCGAGGAGAGCCTGCAAAGCTTCGTGACCCAAGTTGTCTGTCGGCGATGGAGTTCGGGTTGCGGGAGCGGACACGGGTGCGGGTTCTTCCGTGATCAACTCTGACATGATCAACTCTGACTCGATCAACTCTGACATGATCAACTCTTCCTTGATCAATTCGAGGCCCGCATTGTTCAGACTCGCGTTCATGAAAGCGGTGGAAAACTCATGTTTCGAGACGGTCAATCTTACAAAGGAAAAGCCGTTTTTCCAATTTGTCTATTCGATACTCCTGCAGCTAACCTCGGAGACCCCTTGCCTTCGACCACAGCATTACTGGTAAATTACAGTGGTTTGGTCCTAATCGCAATATTTCCGGCGATCGTCGGCGCACGAAGGTAAGAAGCGGCGGCCCGGCTTTTTCGTAAGCCGAGGCGCAAGCCTTTCCGATTCATGGCTTTCCGAAGACCATTGCGCGCCCATGGGATTCAGCATATCCTTTGCTTTTGGAAGGACTTACTGGTTGTGGCAGGTGAGTGAAGCGAAAAAGAAGTCGGGTTGGCTGTGGCCTCTGGGTCTGGTTGCGACTGGGCTGGGGGCAGCCGGAGTAGTGATCTTTCGCGGTTGCTGGCACGGCAAAATGAGTTGGCCGGTTCGCTTCCAGGATCACTCGTATCAGGTTTGCCTGGGCTGCGGCATCAAGCGCTTGTTTGATGAGAAAGCTTTCCGCGCCTACGGACCCTACAGCTACGACCTCAGTAGCCTGATTGCCCGGGACCGATCTCGAAAGAACGAGCTTCATCCCGAAGCCGAGCCCACGCGACATCGCACTGCTTCTTGAGCCTGGTTTTCCGAAAGCCGGAACCAATACGGTTACTGAGCGCTCCCCTGCTCAAGGCTAAGATTTAGGGATGAAGGGCTGGTCGAGTGTGGTCGAGCCCCAAGAGAAGTTTGCGGATGTCGTCCGATGCAACCGGCGGCGTCCTTACCGGCAGAAGATTCGCACCTTGGTGCATGTCAATCTGGATGCCGCGAATGGAGCCATTCTCCGCGACCTCAGCGAATTTGGTATCGCCATGCAGACCGTCGTGCCCCTGGCTCCGAACCAACAAGTTGATCTTCGCTTTGAATTGCCGGCTCCACAGGTGCGCGTCGAAGCTGCGGGTCGAATCGCCTGGACGGATTCGTGGGGACAAGCGGGAGTCCAGTTCCTCAATCTGCCCCAGCCTTCCGAACGTTTGCTGAAGGAGTGGATCTTTACCCAGATTCTTTCCTCCGCCTATCTATTTTCCCCGTGCGAATCGGTAGCGGTTGAAGGCAATCGCGCCGAGGGCGCCACCGAACTGCTGTTTTCCGCTGCCCCGCGGCCAGCCATCCAGCTTGAGCCGCGCCCCGCCAGTCCTCCTGCTCTGCCGGATGCGGAAGCTCGCCCGCGAAGCTTGCGGCTTCTGTGGTGCCCGGTTCCAATTTCGCTGAGCGCACTCTCGAAACTGGTGGATGGTCTGATCCTGTTGTGCGCCGTCTTGCTCTTTGCCGTGTTGTCGATGGCCATGACCAATATTCTCCCCACGTGGCCGGTCACGTTGGCTCTTGCGATCGGGGTTACGGCTGTCTTTGTGGCACTGTACTGGTTTCTATTCGCGTTCTGGATCGGTGCCACACCCGGCCAACATCTTGCCCGGCTGGCGCGCGTCGAGTCTGGAAATGGAGTGTACGGCGAAGAAGACCAGGCACGATTCCGCTAGCGACAACGAAACCCTGAAGCCTGATCTACTGCGTGAGGTACTGCTGAGCCAGCCAGAGCTGCAAGTCGCGCTTCACTGCTGGGCTCATGTCGAGGAAGCGAATTCCGGCGTTGCCCATCTTGTCCGTCCAGGCAACTTCTCCCTGAAGCTTCATTTGAACCTTGCTTTCTGGGAGCTGGAAGCTGACTCGCACCGGACCGGGTAGCGCCAGCGGGCGATACAGGCGGATCCCCACGCCTCCCTGGCTGAGGTTCATGAGATGCGCGTCGACCTTCTTTCTGGAGCCGTAGGCGAGGGATACTTGCAGGTCGAGAGCGTGACGGTTATAGCGGAGTCTGCCGTCGAGGATCATGTTGCGCGCCGCTGAAAGGGTGCGCACCGCCTGCTCCACCGAGATCGGCTTCTTGAAAACAAATGTGGCGACTGTGTCCTGCAAGTTAGTGCTTCCGTTCGAACCGCTGACAATCACCAGCGGCACCGAGTTCAGTCCAGTCCCAAGACCGCGCAGAAAACTGGTTGTCCCATCCAGGTCGCAGTCCACGATCAAAGCGTCGATTTTAGATTTGGCGAGCTTGGCGCGAGCGCGCGCCGGTTCCGGCTCTACGTCCACACCGATATGCAAACCGCCAAGAATGCATTCCAACACACTGACTTCAGCCCAATCGCGAGAGACCACCATGGATGAGAGTGTCATACCGCAACTGTAGTCCGGCGCGTAACCCGGCTACAGATAACGAAGGTAATGAAGCAGGGAGCAAGGTTCAGCAGCCCTAGCACGGGCGAGGACGCCCGCGCCTACACGCTCACGCCGTTGCCGACTTTTCCTGAGTGCGGTACCAATCGATGGTGCGGCGCAGACCCTCTTCAAAATTCACCTGGGGCTTATAACCTAGATGTTTTTCCGCCCGCGACAGGTCGGCCAGCGAGTGCTTCACATCTCCCGCGCGATCCGGACCGTGTTTCACCTCGCCGGGATACCCGGTGAGTTTCTTGAGCACGCGGAACATTTCATTCAAATCAATGCGGGTGCCGGTCGCCACATTGAATACGCGTCCTGCCACTTCGCTGGCGGGCGCTTTGCAGGCCAGCAAATTCGCATGCACTACATTGTCCACGTAAGTGAAATCGCGGCTCTGACTGCCATCTCCATGGATGGTTGGCTGCTCTCCCTTGAGCATCTGGGTAATGAATTTGGCCAGCACGCCGGAGTACGGAGAAGTCGGATCCTGGCGAGGTCCAAAGATATTGAAGTACCGCAGCGCCACCGTCTCTAATCCATAGCACCGCCAAAACGACGCCATGTAATACTCGCTGGCAAGTTTGGCCACTGCATAGGGAGAAATCGGATTGGGAGTCATGTCTTCGCGCTTGGGCAGCGTGGGAGTATCTCCGTAAGCCGAAGACGAAGCCGCGTAAAGCACCCGTTTCACTTTGGCATCGCGAGCCGCGACCAGCAGATTGACGGTTCCGTCGATGTTGGCCTGATTGCTCTCCAGAGGATTCAGCACCGATCTGGGGACGGATGGAATGGCGGCTCCATGCAAAACGTAATCGACGCCCTGGCAAGCCGACTGCATCGCCTCAAGGTCGAGCAAGTCGACCTCTCGAACGTCAATTCGATCGAGCAGTTCGGCGATGTTGCTTCGCTTCCCGGTGGAAAAATTGTCAATGCCGCGCACGTTGTCGCCCTGCGCCAAAATCGCTCGCGCCAGCGACGACCCGATAAAGCCCGCAATTCCCGTAATCAGGTAAGTGGACATAGGTTGCTAGATCATAGCGGATGGCAGTCGATTGAGAAATGGAACGTCGGTAATCTCCGACGCGAGCCCCGGCTAGGCGCGATGGTTCTCGACCGCGCCCCGGATCTCCTTCCATAGCTCTTCGCGCCCCGTACTGCTTTTCGCTGAGAACGGAACAATCCGGGCTTGAGGAAAGTCTCGAGTTAGGGTTTGCAGAGAATTGCGCAGCTGGTTCCCCGACAGCCGGTCACTCTTCGTGCCAACGATCAGGAACGGACGCTCGCTTGACGCAAGAAAATCGAGCAACTGCCTGTCGCTTTCCTGCGGTGGCACGTTGACATCCACCAGAACCAGGCACAGCGCCAGCGAAGGACGATGCTCCAGATAAGGTTCGATGAAGCTGGGCCATTGGCCGGAAATCTCGCGCGAGATCTTGGCGTACCCGTAACCCGGCAAGTCGGTGAAAATCAGTTCCGGATGCGGCTTTCCCGCCCAGCGAAGCTCGAAAAAATTAATGCTGCGCGTCCGCCCGGGAGTGGAACTGGTTTTCGCCAGCTTCGCACCTAGCAGGGAATTAATCACGCTCGACTTGCCCACGTTCGATCGTCCCAGAAATGCAACTTCTGGAAGGGTGGGAGCAGGGAAGTGGCTGGCGTCCATCGCCGACATCATGAATCGAGCCAAGACGCGCATGCAACAGTGTGCAGTTTCGATGGCCAAACTTGCAAGCGGGAACGCGGAGTTTCAGCGCGTGCGAATTCTATCCCAACCCCAGCGGATGCTTGTTCTCGATATCTTCTTCTTTGATAGGCCTGAGCTTATGCCACAGAAAAAGCATCCCTGCCACCACCAGCCCAATTCCTACGCTGATCAGGAAAAACCAGCGGTAGGCGGGAAACGCGATCAGAACAATCACGACTACGGCGACGGCAACGATCAAACCAGTCGCCCCGCCGAAGGAGACTTTGCGCTGGGCTGGCTGAAGATTGGGTTCCATGCAGCATCCCCGCTGACCCTTTAGAACGACGTCTGTAGAGACGTAGCTCGCTACGTCTAGGTTTTCTGCACCCCGCGGCAAAGAGACAAAGAGAGTTGCCAGCAACGTTTCTACAGAGGCTGCCGCCGAAACTGTTTGCTCAGCGTAAGCGCCTGCTGCTGATACGACGAACCAATCTGCAGCCCATAGATTTTCTCCGGCTTCGAAAGCAGAGGCATGTAAGTCAGCCGTCCCACAAACTGCTCGTGTTCGATCAGGAACGGCACTTCATGCGCCCGCACTTCAAGCACCGCGCGCGTGCCCTTAATGTCGCTCGAACCGTATCCAAATCCGGGATCAAAGAATCCCGCGTAATGAATGCGAAACTCGCCCACGGAAGGATCAAACGGCACCATCTCAGCCGCAAATTCAGGTGGTACGCGCACCCTCTCCTTGGAAGCGAGAATATAGAAATCGCCCGGCTCAAGAATCAAGCGCTGATTGTCCCCGTGGCGGCGAGCTTCCCAGAATTCTTCGGGCGAATAATAATTGATCCGATCCAGTTCGATCGAAGGGGCATGTTTCCGCGCCTTGTAGGCAATCACCTCTTCGGGAGAAGACCCTTCCAGATTCACCGTGATTCTCAGGCCACGATCAACCGAGGCCTTCACCGGACTCACCTCGTCCATGTAAATAAGCTGTTCTTCTTCATCCAAGCGGCGAATCCGGCTGTCGGAAGACACCGGATTTCCACGGACAAAACGCAGTTGATTGAGCCGCATCCCCGCCCGCACTGCAACCGTAAAAGTACGGGAAACAATCTCGGCGTAGAGCCTTCCTTTATACCCAGGCGGTACCCGCTCGAATTCCACTCCCTCGTCCGTGATCAGACGAATGAAAACGTCGAGCCGTCCGGTCGTGCTTTTCGGATTCGCCTTCCCGGAAATATCCCTGGGCAAATCGAGTTCCTCGAGCAAGGGAACAATGTAAACGCATCCCTTTTCGAAGACGGCCGCGCTCGTAAGATCCACCCGCGCCATGCGCAGTTCTTTAACTTTTGCTTCTACCTTGCCCCCAGGACCGGGCAGAAAACTTGCCTGCACGCGATGCGCGATGTCGCCGAGGCGCAGGTCGAGGCTCGCCGGCTGGATCTGCTCCTCCGTGATCGCACGGTTGCCGATAATTCGTCCCTTCGCAATCAATTCCCGGATAGCCTGCGATGGAAGTATGCCGGTAGTGCGCTCCTCACTCCCCGCAGCCGGCATCTCCGGAAACAACCCGACTTCTCCGTTCCTCAAGTCGGAACTGGACATGGTTCAAGACTCCTGGTGTCGCTTGGGTTTCTGAAAGGCGGCGTGGCCGCACCATTCATTCTATTCCGGTTTCATGGTTAAGCGTAGGCTGCGATCGGACTCGGGAAGGGCACGATTCTTCAGGCTGCGGAAAAACTCTGTGCCAGGGTGTTCCGCCATGCCCGCGTAGCCCCGGACGCCTCGTCCGGGCAGTCAGCACGAACCGTGGGAGGGCACGACTTCAGTCGTGCCGCAAGAACCCAAAAACGATCTGGGCTTTACAGTTTGCTGAAAAATACCAAGTTCGGCAACAGAACGATCTTCGGCAACAGGTGGGAAACCCGCAACCGGGGCCGAATCTGGAAAACTCGTTACTGGCAACAGAGAGTCCGAAAATGAGTTTTTCAGCAAACTGTTTAGCGCCTGAGGCAATTCGCCTAGTCATTCCTGGAACCGCATTAGGCTGGAAAGTACCGTCAATCTTCGGGTGTTTCGGTTTTGCTGTCACGCCCCTCGTGGGTTCGGCGATAGATCGATTCTCAACCCCTCCGTGACCGACCCTCGCCATTGAATGTCTCCCGCAACCACGGATCGTGAGTGTTATGGCGATATTACAACAGCAATACATTCCTCTTCTTCGCAAACACTTCCCCACTACGCCTCATAATTGACACCTAATTTGCCGGCGCGTTACACTTTTTCGTCAGCCGGGGAAATCTTTGAGCCCCGCGAACCATTTAAGAAGGAGGTGGCGAGCAATGAACAACATCGTTCTGGTCCACGGCGGATTTGTGGACGGCGCTGGCTGGGAGGGCGTCTACAAGACCCTAAAGAAGAACGGCTACAACGTCAGCATCGTCCAGAACCCTACGCTATCGTTGGAGGACGACGTATCGGTTACCAAGCGCACTCTTGCATCGCAGGACGGGCCTGCGATTCTCGTCGGCCACTCTTATGGAGGAGCGGTGATCACCGAAGCCGGAAACGATCCCAAGGTTGCAGGGCTCGTGTATATCACCGCCTTTGCACCGGACAAGGGCGAGTCCGTGGCCACCCTTATCAAAGATCCGCCGCCCGGCGCACCTGCACCGCCGATACTGCCTCCGCAGGACGGCTATTTGTTTCTCGACAGGGCGAAGTTCCGCGCCTCCTTCGCAGCCGATGTGGACGCAGAAAAAGCCGCTTTCATGGCAGACTCCCAAGTCCCGTGGGGCGTGGAGGCTCTGAGCGGCAAGATCAGTGAACCGGCGTGGAAGGCCAAGCCGAGCTGGTACCTGATCGCTACCGACGACAAGATGATCCCACCCGATGCCCAGCGTTCCATGGCCAAGCGGGCGGGCTCTACGGTCGTGGAGGTCAAAGGCAGCCATGCCATCTACGTGTCACAGCCCGGGGCTGTCGCAGCCCTTATCGAACAAGCTGCCAAGAGTGTGAAGGCGTCCGCCGCTGCTTAGAAACCCGGGCGGATTGCCGCTCGGTACCATCGGTGTTTGTTACGGGGCGAGGTCTGCCCGAACATGGGGCGGGAGCATTGCTTGGGTCTGCGGTCTACACGATAACTAATGTAAACAGGCGATTGCACTCAGAATCCCGATCTGAAGATGATGTTCCAGGCTATCGGGGGAGTGCTTTGAGAGCGCTCTAACTCGAATCAGTTAAGATGTACACTCTGCCTTACTGATGCGCGGTGGACCCTTCCGCCGGAGGCGCCAGAGGCGTAATGGTCTGCGTGCCCTCTGCTTCCGCTGGAGGCATGGGCAGCGGGTGCTCCAATGCCACAGCCAGCACCTGGTCCATGGTGTCAACGAAGTGCAGCTTCATCGCGGTGCGGAGGTTTTCCGGTACTTCGGCGATATCCTTCTCGTTGTCCTGCGGCAGGATGACCTCGAACAACCCGGCACGATGGGCCGCCAGCAGCTTTTCCTTGAGTCCGCCGATCGGCAATACTTTGCCGCGAAGCGTAATTTCGCCCGTCATGGCGAGATCGCGGCGAACCGGAATCTTGCTCAAGGCGCTGGAAATTGCGGTTGCGATGGTGATGCCGGCTGATGGCCCATCCTTGGGAATCGCGCCTTCCGGCACATGCACGTGAATGTCGATATTGCGGTAGAAGTCGCGTGGCAATCCCAGTCGCTGCGCGCGCGAGCGCACATAAGACATCGCTGCCTGGGCTGATTCCTGCATCACGTCGCCCAGCTTGCCGGTCAGAGTGAGCTTGCCCTTGCCATCGACGACAGTCGCTTCCGTGCTGAGGATCGAACCGCCGACTTCGGTCCAGGCCAGGCCTGTAACCAATCCGACTTCGCTTCTTTCGTGCGCCAGGGTGTCGCGGAACTTGATCACGCCCAGGTAATCATTCACGTTGTCCTGCGCGATCGCGATGTTGTAATTCACGCCCTCTTTGACCACTTTGCGCGCGATCTTGCGGCAGATGTTGCCGATTTCGCGTTCCAGATTGCGCACGCCCGCCTCGCGCGTGTAAGAGCGGATCAGCCCGGCTATCGCTTCGTCCGAAAACTTGATGTTCTTGTCCGTGAGGCCGGCCTGCACCATCTGCTTCTTCACCAGAAACTGCTTGGCGATCTCCACCTTCTCCTGCTCGGTGTAGCCATGCAGGCGCAGCACTTCCATGCGGTCCTGCAGCGCGGGCGGGATGGTGTGGATCACGTTGGCAGTCGCGATGAAGAATACCTGCGAGAGGTCATACTCCACGTCCAGATAATGATCGACGAACATGAAATTCTGTTCGGGATCGAGGACTTCGAGCAGCGCGGCGGATGGGTCGCCGCGGAAATCCATGGACATCTTATCGACTTCGTCCAGCATGAAGACGGGATTTTTTGTCCCTGCCTTCTTCATCATCTGAATGATTTGTCCCGGCAGGGCGCCGATATAGGTCCGGCGATGGCCGCGAATTTCCGCCTCATCGCGAACCCCGCCCAGCGACATGCGTACGAACTTTCGCCCGGTGGCTTTCGCAATGGACATGCCCAGCGAGGTCTTCCCAACTCCTGGAGGTCCGACGAAACAAAGGATGGAGCCTTTGGGATTCTTCACCAACTGGCGGACGGCCAGGAACTCAAGAATGCGCTCCTTGATCTTTTCAAGTCCGTAATGATCTTCGTTGAGCACCTTTTCGGCGCGGCTGATATTGCGGATTTCCTTCGACCGTTTCTTCCACGGCACGGCCAGCAGCCAATCCAGATAGTTGCGCGAGACCGTGGACTCCGCCGACATCGGCGGCATGGCTTCGAGCTTCTTCAGTTCCTGTACAGCTTTGTCGCGCACATCCTTGGGCATGCCGGCGGCGTCGATCTTCTTTTTCAGTTCGTCGAACTCGCTCTTTTCGCCGCGTCCCAATTCCTTCTGGATCGCTTTGATCTTTTCGTTGAGGTAATACTCTTTCTGGGCCCGCTCCATCTGCCGCTTCACCCGCGACTGGATGGTGCGATCCATATTCAGCTTTTCGATTTCGATGTCGAGTACGTCGCCAATCCGGCTCAGACGCTCCGCGGGATCGAAAATCTCAAGCAGTTCCTGCTTTTCTTCGATGGAAAGCTGCAGGTTGGCGGCGATCGTATCCGTGAGCTTGGCTGGATCTTCCATGCGCACAGCCGCAATCATGGTCTCGTAATTCAGCGACTGGCAAAGCTTCACGTACTGTTCGAACAGGCCAGTCACCCGCTGCATGCCGGCTTCGATCTGCGCGTTGGTCTCGGTCGCGTAACGCGCCAGGCGAACCGAGGCTTGCATGAACCCCTCGGTCTCGGTGACCTGCAGAATCTTGCCGCGCTCAATGCCTTCCACCAGCACTTTGATGTTGCCATCGGGCAGCTTGAGGCTCTGCACGATATTGACCACCGTGCCCACCTGATAAATCTCGTTGGGCTTGGGTTCGTCGATGCTGGCGTCGTGCTGGGTTGCCAGAAAGATCTTCTTGTCCGCGGCCAGCGCTTCTTCCAGCGCGTGTACGCTCGACTCCCGCCCTACCACGAACGGCGTCATCATGTAGGGGAAGATGACCACATCCCGGATGGGCATCATGGGCAACTTCTTGGTTTCGAATTTTTCCTTCGATGTGGTCACTGATTCTCCCAAAATCGCTTCTAGCGGTTGGCTCCTAGCTCCTAGCTTCTGGCTGTTAGCTACCGACTTAGCTAGAAGCTAGAGGCTAGCAGCTAGAAGCTCTATCCAGCCTTTTCCATCATCGCGAACGAGGCACTGTGCTTTTCCACCATCTGCTGCGTCACTTCGAATTCCTTCACCTTCTTCTGGCTGGGCAGATGGTACATCAAATCGAGCATCAGTTCTTCTAAAATCATGCGCAAGCCGCGTGCGCCCACTTTGCGAGCCATGGCCTGGCGCGAGACCGCCCGGAGAGCGTCCTCGCTGAACTTCAGGCGAACGTTTTCAAACTCGAACAGCCGCTGATATTGCTTGACGATGGCGTTCTTGGGGCGGGTGAGGATCTCAATCAGCGCAAATTCGTCCAGATCTTCGAGCACTCCAACCACCGGCAAGCGGCCCACGAACTCGGGAATCAGTCCAAACTTGATCAAGTCCTCGGGCTGCACGTCGCTGAGCAACTCGAAATTCCGCTTACGCGCCACTACCGGTTCTTCGGTTTCAGTCTCTTCCCCGAGCTTGAAGCCGAGCGATTTCTTGCCCGCCCGGCGGCCGATGATCTTCTCCAATCCGACGAACGCGCCCCCGCAGATAAACAGAATATTGGTCGTATCGACGGGTGTGAATTCCTGATGAGGATGCTTGCGTCCACCTTGCGGCGGAACATTGGCGATCGTGCCTTCGAGAATCTTCAGCAGCGCCTGCTGCACGCCTTCCCCGGAAACATCGCGGGTGATGGA
Source organism: Terriglobales bacterium (assembly GCA_035601775.1). Lineage (GTDB taxonomy): Bacteria > Acidobacteriota > Terriglobia > Terriglobales > Acidobacteriaceae > JABDBE01. The sequence goes on from DATNNO010000133.1 coordinate 26,239, forward strand.
AGGGTTCTCGTCCTTGCGTCCGATCTTGTCCACTTCATCGATATAAATGATACCGGTCTGAGCCCGCCCCACATCGCCGTCCGCCGCCTGCAGCAGCTTGAGGATAATGTTCTCCACGTCCTCGCCCACGTAACCCGCCTCGGTCAGGGTGGTGGCGTCTACGATGGCAAAGGGCACATCCAGCATGCGGGCCAGGGTTTGCGCCATCAGGGTCTTGCCCGTCCCCGTGGGACCAATCAGCATGATGTTCGACTTGGTCAACTCGATCCCGTCACTCGCGCGCTGGCGGTTCATGTAGATCCGCTTGTAGTGGTTGTAGACGGCGACCGCCAGCTTCTTCTTGGTCTGCTCCTGCCCGATTACGTACTCATCGAGAAAAGTCTTGACTTCTTGCGGCTTGGGAAGCGTGTTGGGCGCTGCGGCGGCAGGGGTTGCGGCGCGGTCATCTTCCAGGATCGAATTGCAGACCGCCACGCACTCATCGCAAATGTAGGCCCTGGGATAATCGCTTGGGGATGAAATCAGCTTGGCCACCGCGTCCTGCGACTTATGGCAGAACGAACAGCGTAAGATTTCCTCAGTGCCTGTTCTGTTTTTCACTCGGCTTAACTCCTTAGTGTTACCTTACCTCCCGGCTCCTTAGCGCTCTTGCCCGTGGGGGAAGCGGGGAGAGATCGTTTCGCGCCGAGACCTCCCAAATGTAATCGGCGAATGCCGATCATACCCTTCATCTGGTCTTATAGATGATATCGTCTATGATTCCATATTCCTTAGCCTGCTGAACGTTCATAATGAAGTCGCGCTCTACGTCCTTCTCCACTTTTTCCAGCTTCTGACCGGTGTGTTTGGCCAGTAACTGGTTTGTAATCTCGCGCATACGCAGAATTTCCCGGGCGTGAATGTCAATATCCGTGGCTTGACCCGAAAGGCCCCCCATCGAAGGCTGATGGATCAAAATGCGCGAGTTGGGCAGCGCCAGCCGTTTCTTGGGTTCTCCAGCCGCGAGCAAGAGCGCAGCCATGCTCGCCGCCTGGCCAATGCAAATCGTGGTCACATCGTTCTTGACGTACTGCATGGTGTCGTAAATCGCCATCCCCGCCGTAATCGATCCCCCCGGAGAATTCACGTACAACTGAATGTCCTTCTCCGGATCTTCCTGCGCCAAAAACAGCATCTGCGCAATCACCAGATTGGCGATGTTGTCGTCAATCGGCGTGCCAATAAAAATAATGTTGTCCCGCAAGAGCCGCGAGTAAATGTCATAAGCCCGCTCACCCCTGCCCGTTTGTTCAATTACCATCGGAACCAGCAATTGTTCACCTGTGCCTTTCACACTCCTGCCCCCTACGGCTTGGGCTTCTAGGGGGATCGGAAGCGACTTACGCGGACTGACGATACAGAAAATCGAGGGTCTTCTCGTTGCGGATTCTATTCCGGATTCTATCCAGCGCCCCATCGCGTGTCAAACGCGACCGGATGGCCTCCGGCGTCTGTTTCGACTGCTCAGCCAAAGCTACGACCTCGCGATCGATTTCCGCATCGCTGACCTCGATCTTTTCCTCCTCGGCGATCTTTTCCAGCAACAGCGCAGCCTTCACTTCCTGCACCGCCTGATCGCGCTGCCCGCCGCGCAGCCGGTTCAGATCCATCTTCTTCATGTCTTCCGTCTTCATACCCTGAGCCGCCAGCGCCCGCAATCCCCGATCCAGACGAATATCGATCTGGTGCTCGACCAGCGCCTCCGGCACTTCAAAATCATTGCGCTTCACCAACTCCGCCACCAGCTTGTCTTTAGCTTCGCGCTCGGCGTTGTGTTTTTTCTCCGCCTCCATGCCCTCGCGGATTCGCTTCCGCACGTCCCCGAGGTCGGCAAACTCTCCCAATTCCTTCGCGAACTGGTCATTCAGTTCCGGTAAGCTTTTCTGCTTGATTGCCTTCACCTGCACGCTGTAGGTAAACGTCTTGCCTGCGAGTCGCTGATCGGAAAAGTCCTGCGGATAAACCACATCAAACGTACGTTCATCTCCTGCGGACACGCCTCGCAAGTTCTCGGTGAACTCGGGCATGGTCCCCTGGCCGCCGATTTCGACCAGAATGTCGTCCATGTGTACTGGGTTTGACCCGGTCGGTCCCGGCTTTGTTGAACCCGGTTTTATTGAATCTGGTCTTGTTGAATCAGGCGTCGCTGGGCTTGCGGTTGCGGACCCGTCGTCTGCGTCCTTCGGTTGTCCGTCTAGCGAAACCTGGGCAAAGTCGCCATCCCCCAGCGGGCTCCCCTCGATCGAAGTGAACGTGGCGCGCTGCTCCTGCAGACTTTTCAGCGATTGCTCTACTTCTTCGTCTGTAACAGAAATAGCCGGCTTGTCGGCGCGCAGCTCCTTATAATCTTCCACCCGGATGGTTGGCATCACTTCAAAGCTGGCTTTGAAGCGCAGAGGCTCGCCGTCGTGTACGTGGAGATCGGTCACTCGTGGCTGCGACACCGGCATCAGCCCCAGTTTGTCGGTCTCCTTGCGGAAATATCGCGGCACCAGCGCATCTACCACATCGCTCTTGATGCCTTCGGCAAAGCGCTGCTTAATGATGGAGGCAGGCGCATGGCCAGTGCGGAAGCCGGGGATGCGGGCAAGCTTCTGGTATTTCTGGATCAGGGTATCAGTTTCGCGGGCAACTTCCGCCGCCGGGATCTCCACCTGGATCTCCCGCTTGGTGCTGCTACTGGTCTCTGTGGGGCTCACGTTTGCCTTTCGCTGTCAGCCCGCGGTTCCAGGAGCCCGTGCCCAATTCGGACTGCCCAAAGCCATCGGCCTACACTCTTGAGTGTAAAGACAGAAGGAGAGCACCGTCAAACGCCGGAAGGCATTTTTCTCGCCCATTTTGGGACTTTAGTAACCGTGGGACGATGGAGGATGGGAAGTCATCGCTCATCCTGCTCTCGCGCGTCGGAATGAACTGCCTCGAACCGCATGAACACATTCACAGGCCGCCTCGACGCAGTCTCGACCGAGTTTCTAGGGATCCAAGGTCGAAATACTTGGTGCTTCGCCGAATTTGTTCAATAAAGAATCTCGAACGCGTGCTCGTGCTGCAAGAAGGCGTGACCCGGTTTTTCTAGCCCGGTTGCATCAGCCTGCAAGTTCATGTAGCCGAAAAGTTGCTGGCAAATTTTTCTGTGAGTGGGGTCGTTCCGAGCAGACAGGCAACCAATTTAGTGGTGGGACCCTCCAATTGCCGCACCAACTACGTCTAGCTTGAAACAGGCAGTGATCCATGACAAACCCACCTCTGGCCTCGATATCAAAAATAACTTTGCGAGCGGCAAGTACCGCGCTGACGTTAGTAGTCTTGTTTCTGTTTGGGGTAATTACGACCCAGTCCGCGCAGGCGCGGACCTTCGCGGTACTTTACGACTTCACTGGAACGGACGGGGCAATTCCCGAAGCAGGTTTGGTCCGGGACACGGCGGGCAATCTCTACGGCACAACAGAAGTTGGCGGCGCTGGCAACTACGGTACAGTCTTCGAGCTGACGCCCACAGCGGGCGGAGCCTGGACGGAGAAGGTGCTGCATACCTTCAACCTCAACGGCAAGGACGGGGCCTATCCTGCCACCAGTCTGATCTTCGATGCCGCCGGTAATCTCTACGGCACGACGGTCGGGGGCGGCAAATATTACGACGGGACGGTGTTCGAGTTGACTCCTAAAGCGGGCGGGAGTTGGACGGAGAAGGTGTATAGCTTCAGCGGCAAGGACGGGGAAAGCCCTTGGGGCGCCGGCCTGATCGTAGACGCCGCCGGCAATCTCTACGGCACGACCTTCTATGGCGGCAGCGGGACATGCAACAACGACGGCTTCGGCGGCTGCGGCACGGTCTTCGAACTGACGACCAAAGCTGGCGGAGGCTGGGCGGAGAAGGTGCTGTATAGCTTCAGGGACAACGGCAAAGACGGAAACTATCCCTACGCCAGCCTGATCTTCGATGCCGCCGGCAATCTCTACGGCACAACGGTCGCGGGCGGCAAATATTACGACGGAACGGTATTCGAGTTGACGCCTAAAGCGGGCGGAGCTTGGACGGAGAAGCTGCTGCATACGTTCAAGGGTAGTGACGGGTACTCACCCTACGCCAGCCTAATCTTCGATGCCTCCGGCAATCTCTACGGCACGACCTCCGGTGACGGCAGCGGGACATGCAACAGCGACGGCTGCGGCACGGTCTTCGAACTGATCCCCAAAGCGGGCGGGGGCTACACGGAGAATGTGCTGCATAGCTTCAACGGCAGCGACGGATCCTCTCCCTACGCCAGCCTGATCTTTGATGCCTCCGGCAATCTCTACGGCACGACACTCTCGGGTGGCGGCTTTACTTCTCGATGCACATACGGGTGCGGAACGGTGTTCGAGTTGACGCCCAAAGCGGGCGGGGGCTGGACGGAGAAGGTGCTGCTTAGCTTCAACGACAACAACGGTGCCTTTCCCGTTGCCAGCCTGATGTTCGATGCCTCCGGCAGTCTCTACGGCACGACCTCCGGCGGCAGCGGGACATGCAACGTCGGCTTCATCGGCTGCGGCAAGGTCTTCAAACTGACGCCATAGAGGGCAGTACCAAGCGCCGGTATTGAAAACGTTGGCTTCCTGGTCTAGCCGGGCGGTCGTCGTAATGTCGCCATTACACCAGCAACTGATAGACATCACATGTTTGAGGTGAGGATGAGTTCCAGCCACTTTTTTAACAACTTTTAACATTGCTTGGTCTAGACTCTTCCTTCTGAGGAGGTTTTATGACCAACAAAGCGAAAGCCATTCCCGACGGATTCCACACCATCACACCTCATCTGACAGTTCGCGATGCTAACCGCGCCATCGAGTTTTACAAGAAGGCCTTCGGCGCCGAGGTTCTTCACGTCATGCCGGGCCCTGGGGGCAAGGTAATGCATGCCGCGCTCAAAATCGGAGATTCTATTCTGATGTTGAACGATGAGTTTCCAGAGCACGGGGGCGCAGCCGCGCCGCCTGCCGGAGGGTCCGGCGACACTCTCCACATTTACATCGAGAACGTCGACGCCGCGTTCGAGCGCGCGGTTTCGGCAGGGGCCACGGTGAAGATGCCGTTAATGGACCAGTTCTGGGGGGACCGCTACGGCCAAGTGTTGGATCCCTTTGGACACAGATGGTCGCTGGCAACCCACACTCGCGATATGTCCCCGGAGGAAATACAAAAGGAGCAAGAGCAGGCATTCAGCAAGATGCCCAAGTCGGCTTAGTAGGCAAGCAGGATTCTTAGGTCTCGCAGGTTGTTGCCGGTAGGCCCGGTCATGATTGTGTCGCCTAACGCATCGAAGAACGGGTAGGCGTCGAAGCGACGGAGGCTGGCCTCCGGCTTCAACCCGCAAGATTTTGCGCGGTCAAGAGTTGTTCCGTCCACGATCGCGCCCGCCGCGGGACTGTTGCCGTCGATTCCGTCCGTGCCCGCACTGAGCACCGTAATGTTTTCGCCTGCAATCTGCCGTGCGCAGGCCAGCGCAAACTGTTGGTTGCGCCCGCCCACGCCTCCATTGCTAACCTTCACCGTGACTTCGCCACCGGAGATGAGACACACCCGCTCTGCTTTCTTTCGCAGTTCACTCAAGCGCTCTGACAGATAATCAGCCGCACGCATGTAGTCCCAGTCGTCGCAACTGTTGTCCACTTCTACGATGAAGCCGTGGCGCTCGGCTTCCTTCCTGCTGGCCTCCAGCAAAGTTGTATTCGACAATACCGTCCACCAGCGGCTGCGATGGAAAGCCGGATCATCCGATTTCGGAGTTTCCTCCAGGGCATGGCGCTGAAATAATTCGCGTACAGAAGCCGGAAACTGCTCCGGCAGCCGATGCTTCGCCGCAATCGCGTAACAATCTTCCACTCTGGTGGAGTCCGGCATGGTTGGACCTGAGGCCAGGGCATCTGGCGTGTTGTCGGGGACATCCGAGACCAGGATCGAAACCTGCTGCGCCGCCAACGCCGCCCGCGCTAATCTTCCTCCCTTGATTGCGGATAGATGTTTGCGAATGGCATTGATCTCCGCAATGGGTGCGCCGGAGTGTACGAGCACCCGGTAAGTCGCGATCAGATCCTCCAAAGCAATCTCGTCATCGATAGGCTTCTCCGCAATCGAAGAGCCGCCGCCGCTCAGCATGAAGATCACCAGCGACGACGTATTCTGCGCGCTCAGCGACTTCAACATGGCCTCCGCGGCGCGAATCGATTCTTCATTCGGCGTCGGATGCCCGCCATGAAAATAGCGGAACCGGCGCGCTTGTGACCTCGGCTGCACCGAACTGGCGATGATTCCTTCAAAGTTATCTCCGGCCTGAATTTCCAACGCGCTCACCATCGTGTGCGCGGCCTTGCCGATGGAAACCACCACTACGCGATTGTAGGAATGGAGATCGTAAAGGTCTTCGCAGACCCTCAGCACGCCGCGTTCACAGGAAACATGGCGCTCGAAAGCCCGATCAATGCTGGATTCGCCGAGGGCGCGTTCGAAAAGATGCCGTGCTGTAACCCGCATCTCGATGGCTAGTCGCTCGCGGTTGGCCGCTAGAGATGACATGCGAAGGATTATAGAGGGTGCCAGTTCTCAACCAGCGCTCACCTGGGGACAGCCGCCCCCACGTGATTAGTCAGGAATGCGTTTCTTTTATCCACGATTCAATACTATCGCGCAATTCCCGCAAACGCCCTTCAAAGAAATGGTCTGCGCCTTCGACAATCACCAGTTTCTTCGGGTCGGGAAGCGATCCGACGATTCCCTCCAGTTTCGCGCGCGGCCCAAACTGATCGCGGTCGCCGCTTACGAACAGCTTGGGTTTCATGCAATTCCGCAGAAACTCGAAATCATAAACTCGGTCAGCAATCGCAGCGACCGGCAAACCAAGCGCGATGACTGCTCCCACGCGCGCATCAGGACACGCCGCACGCAATCCCACCGCAGCCCCAAACGAGAATCCCGCGAAGATCAAAGGCAGATGAAACTCGCGATCCAGCCAGTCGAGCGCAACGCGCACGTCCTCTACTTCACCGTCGCCGTTGTCGTGCTCGCCCTGGCTCAGTCCAGCCCCGCGGAAATTAAACCGCAACACGGGAGAGCCAAAACTGTTCAGCGCCTTCATCGTGTGAAAAACGACTTTGTTGTGTAGAGTTCCCCCATAAAGAGGATGCGGATGGCACACCAGCGCGGCCCGAGTAGCCTGTTCTACACCCACATTGAGCAAGGCTTCCAGCCTGCCGGCCGGGCCGTCGAGGAACAGCGAGCGGATCGAACTGGATTGTGCATTCATCGCGGTGCAGTCCAAACAGAATAGCAGCCCGGAGCGTCTCCACTCGGCATCTGTACAGACGTAGCTTGCCACTTTGCTTAGTCTGGCTGAATTTTCTGTCCCACGAAACGAACTACCGTGCTGGCGCGCCTCTATGTGCGTTATCCTCACGTGCGTTATCCTCTCTCCCATGGATGTCGTCGCCCTCACGCGTCAACTCGTGGACATTGAATCGATCACTGGCAACGAAGCCCTGGTAGGCGATGTCGTTCACGGCGAACTTTGCCGCCTCGGATACGAGGCGACTAAAATTCCCGTCGAAGGCACCCGCTGCAACGTGTACGCAACTTCGGCGCAACAGGCGCGCCCCCGCATCGTGTTCTCGACCCATATGGACACCGTCCCGCCCTTCATTCGCTCTTCCGAAGATGCGACGCGGATCTACGGCCGGGGTTCCTGCGATGCCAAGGGAATCATCGCCGCTCAGATCGCCGCCGCCGAGCGCTTGCGAGCCGAGAGCATACACGTGGGACTCCTCTTCCTTGTAGGCGAAGAGCGTGACAGCCTGGGCGCGAAAGTGGCCAACCAGCAGTCTCCCGGCTGCAAATTTCTGGTGAACGGCGAGCCCACCGAGAATCGAATGGCGAGCGCATCCAAGGGCACGCTCCGGGTGAACGTGATCGCCGAGGGACGCATGGCCCACTCGGCCTATCCTGAGCTGGGCGAGTCTGCAATCGACAAACTGTTGGAGGCTTTGAAGCGGTTGCGGGCTATGAAACTGCCCGTTGAGCAAGGCATCGGTCCGTGCACCTTGAACATAGGAGTGATCGAAGGCGGCCGCGCGCCCAATGTAATTCCGGATAAAGCGCGGGCGCAATTATTGTATCGGCTGGTCGGCCCCGCAACCGAACTACGGCGACAGATTGAACAGGCGGTCACGGGCTTGGCAAAAGTCGAATTCGTTTTGGAGATTCCGTTCCTCCGCCTGCGCGCGTTGGACGGACTGCCCACCATGGTCGCCGCCTTCACCACCGACATTCCCTTTCTGAGCAAATGGGGCGAGCCACTGCTGGTCGGTCCCGGATCGATCCACGTGGCCCACACCGAAGGCGAGTACGTGGAAAAGAAACAATTGAGCGACGCGGTGGATTTGTATTGCTCCATCGCGAAGAAGCTGGCAGGCTGAGTGTGGACTGCTGCCCGTCCCGCGTCTTCGCTGACACGGTCCGCGCCGTTAAGCGAATTCCAATCGCTTGAGTTTGATGCGATCGGCACGAACCTGGGAAAGCTCGTAGTGGGCCTGCTGCGTGAGCCAGGTTGCGGCGCTGCCGCCGAAGACCTTAGACAGGCGCACAGCCATTTCGGGAGAAATTCCGCGCTTCTCATTGACCAGTTCTGACAGCGTGGTGCGGGTGACGCCAAGAGCGGCGGCGGCTTGCGTGATGGTCAATCCCAGAGGCTCGATATACTGGCGCAGCACAAAGCTGCCGGGATGCGGTGGATTCTTCATCGGCATGGTTCAACCTTCCTTCCCTTTCCGCGGGCCTCTAACGGCCAAACAGGGCCTCGATGTCGCGACTGCCGTGTGCCACGCGAAGAATCAGCACGTCCTCGTTCTCGACGCAATAAACTATAAGGTACTCAACCCACAGGAAAACTCCGTGAACCAATGCCAAAGTCGTCGTCTCGGGAGCGGCCCAAGTGAGGATGGCTGGCAGGGAGAAAAAAAACGGTTGGTGATGGAATCGATCAGGCGGTTGGCAATCTCGACGCTAGCGCTTTCCTTGGCGACGTAATACCAGATATCGTCTAAATCAGCACTAGCTCGTCGCGCTACGCGGTGCGCCATCAGCGCGACGCTTGTTGCTAGGCGGTGAGGCGAGCTCGTCCACGCTGTTTTACTTCTTCGGCAAGTTCCTGCATGGATTGCTGCGTGATGACGCGTCCCTCGCCACGCGCAGTCGAGGCTTTGGCTTCCTCAATGGTTGCCAAGAATTCCGCCCGCTTGCGCTCACGTTCCTCCCACAGGGAAAGAGCTTCCCGCACTGCTTCTTCCTCACGGTGAAGGCGTCCGCTCTCGATGGCCTGGCGGACAAACGCTTTCTGGTCGGGCGTAAGATTGACCTCCATACAGTCTTAGCCTAGACATTGCAAGGGTGTGTGTCAATCCGTTTAGGCACAGGCATTGGGCCTTTCGGCGGTCGGCCTGAAACTCCCTCATTCTTAGCGAAACCTCCGCGAACTCAGCTTTTCCTCCTCCATCGCGATACACTTTACTCATGACCACCCAGACGCTCAACTCCCTCTCCAAGGCGTCATCCGCGTACTTGCGTTCCGCCATGCACCAGCCCATCCACTGGCATGAGTGGGGCGAGGAAGCCTTCGCGACCGCGCAGCGTGAGAACAAACCAATCCTCCTCGACATCGGCGCGGTCTGGTGCCACTGGTGCCATGTGATGGATCGCGAGTCTTACGACAATCCCGAAATCGCGGAGCTCATCAACGACCGTTTCATTGCAGTGAAAGTCGATCGCGACGAGCGTCCCGACATCGATAGCCGCTACCAGGTCGCCGTCAGTTCGATCAGCGGACAAGGCGGCTGGCCGCTGACCGCTTTCCTCACTCCCGACGGCAAGCCGTTCTACGGTGGAACTTACTTTCCGCCAGATGATCAATACGGACGTCCCAGCTTCAAGCGCGTACTGCTCTCCATCTCAAATGCCTATCACGAAAAGAACGACGATGTGATCGAACAGGCCAAGATGGTCGAGGGCGCCATCTCGCACGCGGAATCCTTTGCCGGAAAGAGCGCCGAGTTTTCTCCCGCGGTCATTGAGGCCATCGTCAAATCAGCGCTCGGGATGTTTGATCCGCAAAATGGCGGCTTCGGAAGCGCTCCCAAGTTCCCGCATCCGGCTGCCCTTGATCTGCTGATCGATCAATACGCGCGCTCCGGCGACGAACAACTCCGCAACATATTTGTCACTACCCTCGAGAAGATGGCTCGCGGTGGCGTCTACGACCAACTGGCTGGCGGATTTCACCGCTACTCGGTCGACGAACGCTGGGTCGTGCCGCACTTCGAAAAGATGTGCTACGACAACTCCGAACTGCTGAAGAATTATGTTCACGCCTATCAAGCCACGGGTTCGGAGTTCTTCGCGACTGTAGCCCGCGACATCATTCGCTGGATGGATGAGTGGCTCAGCGACCGCGAGCACGGCGGCTTCTACGCCTCCCAGGACGCCGATTACTCCATGGACGACGACGGCGATTACTTCACCTGGACTTTGCAGGAAGCGCAGTCCGTTCTCACCGAAGAAGAAGCTCGCGTGGCTTGCCTGCACTATGACATCAATGAAATCGGCGAGATGCACCACAATCCCGCCAAGAACGTGCTGTACCAGCGAGCCTCGGTGGAAGAGATTGCCAAACGGTTGAGTCTGCCGCAGGAGCAGATCCAGGCGTTGCTGCAATCGGCGAAGAACAAGATGTATGCCGTCCGCCTGAAGCGGCCCATTCCCTACGTCGATAAGACCGTTTACGCAGGTTGGAACGCGCTCTGTATTTCGGCATATCTGGAAGCTGCCAAGGTACTCAAGCTGGAAGCCGCTGAACGTTTCGCGCTGCGCTCGCTGGATCGCATCCTTAGCGAGGGATGGCGCCCGGAAGATGGCTTGCTGCACGTGCTCGCGTATTCCGATGCCAAGGCGGAGCGCCGCCAAATCCCCGGTGTGCTGGATGATTACGCTTTCACCGCCGTTGCCTGCCTGGACGCTTACGAAGCCACCTCTGATCTCAGCTACTTCAATTTTGCGAGACGTATTGCAGATGCCATGGTCGAGCGTTTCTTCGACCCGGTTTCCGGCGGCTTCTTCGATACCGAAAAAAATCCCTCGCACCAGAAAGTACTCGGCGTGCTGGGCACGCGCCGCAAGCCATTCCAGGACTCGCCCACTCCCGCTGGGAATTCGGTCGCGGCGATCGCTATGCTGCGGCTGCACGCCTACACCAATGACGCAGTCCTGCGCGACCAGGCTGAGCAGACCATCGAAGTCCTCGGGGGACTAGCCGCGCAGTACGGACTATTTGCCGCCACCTACGGGATTGCCGCAGTACATTTGTCGCAGCCTCACAGTCAGATCGTGATCGTCGGAAATGACGAACTGGCGGCGCGGCTCTACAACATTGCCGCAGCGCCTTATTCTGCCAGCAAGGCGGTGCTCAAGCTGGAAGCGAGCAAGGTCGTCCCGCAGAATCTTCCATCCGCGCTAGCGGAGACCCTTCCGCTGCTACCCGCGGTCAAGCAAGAGAAAACCGTAGCCGTAATCTGTTCTGGATTTACCTGCCAGCCCCCGATTTCTGATCCGGAGGAACTGGCCCGAAGCTTGCGTCGACTCTCGTTGACCAATCGTTAATCCGGTCGAAGCTCACAACCAAAAAAAGAGGCTGGCGTTGCTTTCGCAATCGCCAGCCTACTGAATTCGAGAGCTGCTTAGGGGCAGCTCGGAACTACACCGAATGCCTTAGCGGCACCCGCGTCCTGTGCACGACGGTATCGGCGCACCGTCCTCCGGTGTAGGAACCACCGGAGCAGCAAGCGCCGTGTATGCACAGATCAGACCTACCATCAGGAACAACATCCTGACCGCACGTTTCATGGATTGTTCTCCTAGTACGGGTCCCCTGGGAGCGGCGACCCTCACTGGCCACGGATTATACAGGGTCGTGTCAAGTACTCATCCGGAATTATCTAAACGAGAACGATCTAACGTCCGCGTCAAGACACGCGAACGACGCCACGAATCCGTCTCTTGCACCTAATGTTTCATAGACATAGCACGTGTGGGATTAAAACGATTTAGATCTTGCGGACGGGAAAACAGGTTGTCTAAGATTGAGACAAACCTGCCCTCAACGCACCAAATCCTTAGGCAGAGCGCGAGCAGAAAACGAGGGCGTGGCTTTGCCGACTGCAGACATTTTGTGGACTAAGTGCTTCTCTTCGATTTCTCCGCCCTCAGGATCTCTCGGAGTATGCGAGAACGCCCGGTCCACCATCCGTTCGAACATCGGAATCAAGGAGTCGCCGGCATCCGGATGCCGCAACTCGCCGAGACCCTGGTCCCAGCGCTGTGACATCAGCAGGTTGGCAGATGATTCCCGGGACGTCGTCTTCAACAACCCGTATCCAATCCAGGTCAGAATGGAGAAACTGTATGCCGTGGTGTTGATCAGGCTTAGTGTAGGTGAATGGATTTTGCCCCCGGAAAACAGCGCAAGGCCAACCAGTTCGACAGTCGCGAAACCGCCAAATCCGAGAGCGATGCCGAAGCTGTGCTGCCGCCAGGAAACTCCCAGGTATTTGGAAAAAACCAGAAGGAACAATATCAGCCCGCATTGAATGACTCGCACACAGCGTTGCCCGATGATCACGGACTGGGCCAGAGGCGTATCCGTCCCTCCTGGGCTTGCGGCCGTGACCACCATCGCCACCAATAGCATCACCAGCGCTGCCCACTTGAATAGCACCGTTCCCAGGTCTTTCAGCGTGTGGTAAGGACGAAACACATCCAGAAAGATCTCGTGAATTACCTTGAACCCAATCGCCAGGCTGATTGCCGCACTGATCCAGTAGGCATAGAAATAGGCCATAATGTTGCCGGATCGGTAGATCGGAAACAAAACCAGGAAGTTTAGAATCTGGAAAACGATGTATGCGAAAAAGATCGGAAAAGTGCGATGAAGCTTACGCCAAAACATCACCCCAGCCAGGGACAGCTCCAGGGCCGGGTGCGCAATCCAGAGCGCGAGTTGGAGGTTGGCATTCATGGGGACTAGCTCATTCCTGCAACTGCCGACGGGTACGCTTCGCCCTCTCTTTTGCTGGCTTGACCTTAACAGTTCTGGCGGAAGGGTCAATGGACGAAAGTAACCAAAGGTAACAGTTACCCCGCCAAGTTTCCTAACCGATTGGTGCGCCGAAGGATAGTTTCGAGGTCAACCCAGGGATAGCGAAGCTTCGCACCCTCGGATGGTTACTACCGGGGACAAGCAAGCTCGTGTGGGGACAAACGCCTCGCGAGCCAGCCCTGAACAAAGTCGAAGGGGCCAGGCGGAGCAAAGTTCTCCGCAGCGCCTTGGGCCATCTCTGCAGCGACCCCGGAATACAACCTTCCACTCAAGCTTTCGTGTAAGATGTTGGTCTTCTCCCCTTTTATTTTCAGGCATGGCCGAACTCATCTGGGACGGCAAGTACGACGAGCACGGCAACAAGCGTGCCCCGGTTCGTATCGAGCTGCCCTTTCAAACCGTCGAGACCGTCAACGAGAGCGTGCAGGAGCGCCAGCGCACGCTGGAACTATCCTCTTCGGGAAACGACCCGGAGTGGCGCAACCGCCTCATCTGGGGCGACAAAAAGTACGTCCTGCCCTCGCTCCTCCCCGAGTTCGCCGGCAAGGTGGATTTGATCTACATTGATCCACCGTTCGATACGGGCGCGGATTTCTCGTTCAGCGCTCAGGTACCCGCATTTGAAGAAAATGGAGATACAGAGGGAGAAGAAGTAAGCTTCCTAAAAGAGCCATCCATCCTTGAGCAGAAAGCCTACCGCGACACGTGGGGCAGAGGTCTCGCTTCGTATCTCGACTGGTTCTCCGAGACGACCGTGCTTCTACGTGAACTCTTGGCGGAGAGTGGCAGCATGTTCGTCCACTTGGACTGGCATGTTGGCCATTACGCGAAAGCTGTCCTAGACGAGATCTTGGGCATTCAGAATTTCCGAAACGAGATCGTCTGGAAGCGACAAAGCGCTCATAGTGATTCACATCAGTGCGGGGCTATTCACGACACGATCTTCTTTTACTCAAGGTCTGAGACGTGGGTTTGGAATGACATCTTGTGCGAACCGGGTCCGGACTACATCGACAGCTTCTTCGACCAGGTTGAGACAGAGACAGGAAGACGATACGCGCGAGGAGACCTAACTGGTGCGGGCGTTACTAAGAGTGGTCTGTCAGGTAAGCCGTGGAGGGGGATCAATCCATCAACGTGGGGAAGGCATTGGGCTGTGAACCCGGAAGAGCTGGATCGGCTGGATAAAGAGGGGCGGCTCCACTGGCCTAAGAAAGGCATGCCTCGCCTCAAGCGTTATCTGAATGAGTTTTCAGGCGTCCCTCTACAAGACATCTGGACAGATATTCGAATAATTCACAACCAATCTCCAGAGCGCGTTGGATACCCCACTCAGAAGCCCGAGGCTTTACTAGATCGCATCATCAGAGCTTGCTCGAAGGAAGGCAACTTAGTCCTCGACTGTTTCGCCGGCTCCGGCACCACCGCCGCCGTCGCCGAAAAGCTCAACCGCCGCTGGATCGCCTGCGACCTCGGACGCTTCGCCATCCACACCACACGCAAGCGCCTGCTCGGCATCCCCGGCGGCGTGAAACCATTCATCGTTCAGAACCTCGGCAAGTACGAGCGCCAACAATGGCAAGTCGCCGAGTTCCCCGCGAATGGCAAGAACAGACTCGAAGAACAGAAGGAACGCGAGACCGCCTACCGCAAATTCATCCTTGAGCTCTACCACGCCACGCCGGTCAGCGGCCACGTCTGGTTGCACGGCGTCAAGGGCGGGCGCATGGTCCACGTGGCTGCGGTGGACGCGCCAGTGACCCGAGCCGACGTGAACGCCATCGCCGCCGAGGTATGGAGAGCCGCCGGCAAAGGTCCCAACTCTCCGCAAAAGCCCGCCGTGGACGTGCTGGGCTGGGAGTTCGCCCTCGAAATAAACGAAACTGCCAAAGAAATCGCCGCCCAGGCTCGGGTCGATGCCGCGTTCAAGAAAATCCCCCGCGAGGTGCTGGAAAAGAAAGCGGTCGATCAGGGCGATGTCTACTTCTTTGAGCTAGGAGCTTTAAGGGTTGACGCAAAAACGAAGAAGCGCGAGCTCACCCTGACACTCTCTGATTTCGTCATCCCGCTCGACGACGTGCCCGCCGAAGTGCGCAGCGCCATCAAGCACTGGAGCCAGATGGTGGACTACTGGGCCGTAGATTGGGACTTCAAGGACGACACCTTCCACAACCAGTGGCAGTCCTACCGCACTCGCAAAGATCCGAAGCTGGACCTCTCGGTGAAGCATGAGTATCTGGAGCCGGGAAAATACACCTTAGTTGTGAAAGTAATCGACATCCTGGGCAACGACACGACGAAGACGCTGAGTATAGAAATTAAATGAGCCTAAAATCTGTCATCCTGAGCGCAGTGGCTCCTGCGCGAAGCGCAGGAGCCACGGAGTCGAAGGACCCCGATGCTGCCGGACGCGGCACGAACGCTGCAAGGCATTCTCGCGGTGGTGCGTGCAGAGCGCGGTGAGAATGCCTTGCAGCTTCAATGCCACCGGACACGACCTGGGGGTCCTTCGACTCCGTAAATGCTTCGCTTCGCGAAGCATTCACTCCGCTCAGGATGACAGGTTGATTGGGGATGAGTAAGTGCCGTGAAGGACCACGAGTATTTCGCCTACATCGTTTGCAGCCAGTCGGGGACGCTTTACATTGGGATGACGAACAACATGTACAGGCGCGCCCTGCAACACAAGAGCGGAGAGATCGAGGGATTTGCCAGTAAATATCACTGCGATCGGCTGGTTTATTACGAAGGCTTTGATGATGTTCACAAGGCCATTGGACGTGAGAAGCAATTGAAGGGCTGGACAAGGGCCAAGAAGATTGCCTTGATTGAGTCGAAGAATCCGCGGTGGGAAGATCTGGCTGAAAAGTGGGGAGCGCAGATGGCGTTTCCAGGGGAATCGATCAAGGGCCGCCCGGAATGACAGAGCGTTGGTAGATCATGCCACGACGCAAGAAATCCGTGACTGACGATCAGCCTAGTCTGCTCGACATCACAGCCAAGCTGCGCTCGGGGCCCTGCGTTCCTGCGCTGCGCGAGGCGGTTAAATCGTGGAAGGCTGGCGGCCGCAAAGGCATCACGGACACGACCCATACGCTGTTGAACTATTGGTTTGAAGCCAGCCACAAAACGCGGACCGGGACGGCTTTCAAGTACTACGATTTTCAAAGAGAAGCGATCGAGACGCTTATCTACGTTTGGGAGGTGGAAAAAGTCCGCACCCGCAAAGACCTGCTGGAGCGTTACGCTTCAAACGTTCACGACCTTCACCTGCCTCCCGACGACGGATTCGCCCGCTACTGTACCAAAATGGCGACCGGTAGCGGCAAGACCAAAGTCATGGCACTGGCTATCGCGTGGCAGTACTTCAACGCGGTTCGGGAGCAGGATGAAATCGCCAAGGACTACGCCAAAACCTTCCTGCTAATCGCGCCTAACGTAATCGTGCTGGAACGACTCAAGGCCGACTTCGCTGCCGGAAAAATCTTCCGCGAAGACCCCATCCGGCCAAAAGAATTCGATATCTTTTGGGACTTCGATTGCGTGATGCGCGGCGAAGGCGAGCGGGCACACTCCGAAGGTGTTCTTTTGCTGACCAACATCCAGCAGTTCTACGAAAGGCCAGACCGCACGCAGGATGAAGAGCCGGACGTGATGACGGCGATTCTCGGGCCAAAGCCTCCCACCCAGAAGATCGAGCAGGTTGATTTCGCGGAGCGAATTGCTCGCCGCGCGGGGCAGTTGCTCGTTATAAATGACGAAGCCCACCACACGCACGACGAAGGCAGCGAGTGGAATGCCGTCATCGGGAAGCTGCATGCGAAGACGCCGATGGTTGCACAGCTCGATTTTTCCGCAACGCCACGCTTTACTAAGTCGGGCGCCATCTTCCCGTGGACCGTTTCCGACTATCCGCTGAAGCAGGCCATCGTGGAGAACGTGGTTAAGCGTCCAGTGAAAGGCGTTGCCAAAATCCCCGAGCCGAAGTCCGAGTACGCCAGCGTACGCTACCGCGGCTATCTCACTGCGGCGGTCGAGCGGTGGAAAGAGTATCGGGATCAGCTCAAGCTGCTACGCCGCAAGCCTGTGCTCTTCGTCATGATGAATAGCACTGACGAGGCCGATGATGTGGCCGACTGGTTAGCTAAGGCTTACCCCGCTGAGTTTGGGAATGGAAAGACTCAGACCATCCACACCAAAAAGTCTGGCGAGATCAGCGATAAAGAACTCGACAAAGCCCGGGAAACCGTTAAGAACGTGGACCGCACAGAAAGTCCGATTAACGCAATCGTAAGTGTGCTCATGCTGCGGGAAGGGTGGGATGTGCAAAATGTGACCGTCGTGGTGGGGTTGAGGCCATATACGGCGAAGGCCAACATACTTCCAGAGCAAGCCATCGGACGCGGCCTGCGCCTCATGTTCCGCGATTTGAACGCTGACTACACGGAACACGTGGACATTATCGGCAACCAGAGGTTTCTAGACTTCGTCGATGATCTGGAAAAGCTGGAAGAGTTGCAGCTGGATACGTTTGAGATCGGCAAAGACAAGCTCCGCATTCTGACGATTATGCCGCTCGAAGAGCGCAAGGCGTTTGACATCGGCATGCCCGTGCTCACGCCGACCTTGGTCCGGAAAAAGACTTTGGCCGAGGAGATCGCGTCACTCGATGTGATGTCTTTTCAAACCATGCTGCTGCCGCTCACTCCGGATGACCCTAACAACAAGACCTTCCGCTACGAAGGCCACGACATTATCACGCTGCAAAAAATTGTCGAGCGCGACTACAAAGTGCCCGAGCCGCAGACAGCGCAAGAATTGATCGGCTACTACGCCCGGCGGATCGCGGAGGCTGTAAAACTGCCATCGCAGTTCGCGGCTCTTGCGCCCAAGGTCCGCGAGTTCTTCGAAAATAAGGCGTTCGGGCGCTGGGTAGATCTGAACGACATGGTCACGGTGCGCGCCATGAGCACGCAGGTCGCCTCGTATGTGTGCATCCAGGAATTCAGTCGGGTGTTGAAACAGTTGAGCATTGCAGAACAAGAGCCGCAACTCTTGGAGCCTGCGCGCATGCTCTCCGCCTGCCAACCCTTTCCGTGGTCGCGGAAGGTGTACGAAGCCAATCATTGCGTCTTCAACATGGTGCCCTGCGACAACGATTTCGAGCGCGCATTCGCTCACTTTCTCGACGACGCGGAAGACATCAGCGCGTTCGCCAAGCTCCCACAACCGTTCGGCTTCTCGATTGACTACGTGGACCTCGGAATGAATCTGCGTTCCTACTACCCGGATTTCGTGGCGCTGGATTCATCAGGCCAGCATTGGTTACTTGAGACCAAAGGCATGGAGTCGGCAGAAGTCTCGCAGAAAGACGCAGCGGCCGCGAATTGGTGCGAGAACGCGTCTGCACTCACGAGAATTCCATGGCGTTACTTGAAAGTCCCGCAGAAGGGATTTGAAGTCTTGCAGCCTCGCCATCTCGCGGATCTGGCGGCATTGCGTTAGAGACTTTTCTCCGGAGTGCGCGACTCTCAACCCAGAGCGGAATCCCGCTTTCCTGTTGACTACGTGCTCCAAAGCAGATAATCTAAGTCAAATTACATTATCTGGAAGGTAATGATAGATCTTTGATAATCTGACCAAGGCAAAAGACCAGCGCGGCCCGGTTTGCTCCCTTCCCAGTATCCAACAGTTCCAAAACGGAACACGGGGGCTAGACCGATCCGCTGTAACTTCCATGTTCTCTAGATTTTGCGTGTAAGTCCTGAAAACTCAAAGATCTAGCACATAGTCGCAAAATTGATCGTTTGTTTTCTAGATTTTGCAGACAAAAGGGGGAGGGGGGTACCCGGTACTAAACAGTAAACCCCGTTCCAATGTGGGAATGGGGCAACGCGTTCGACAGGCCAGCGCCCGCTCCATCCAGCTACACTTCTGGAGACGCTTGGATGTAGGCACGCATCATCCGAACTTCATGGTCCTTTTCGTTGAGGTCATGGAGCAGGATGTCGCGCAGGGAGACGATCCCTCGGAGCTGCTTGCCTTCGCAGACCGGCAGATGGCGGAAACCGTGGCGCCGCATCAAGAGCATGCAGGTTTCCAGGGTCTCGTCCGGACTCACCGTGAGCGGGTCCTCGGTCATGACCTCGCCGACGCGAGTGGTTCCAGGGTCGCGGCCTTCGACCACCACGCGCTTCATCAGGTCGCGCTCGGAAAAGATGCCGACGAGGAGACCGTCGCGAAGCACTGGCACCGCGCCGATGTTGCGCTCCACCATCGCTCGCGCCACGTCGAGCACGGTCTGATTGGCATCGGCCAAATGCGTATCTTGCGTGTTAATCAAATCGTAAACATGCATGGGCTGACCCCCGGAATTTCACTCCGAAGCAAACCGCGCGAGTATATGCCGAAACCCGGCCGATGAAAAGATGAAAAGAGGCGGAATCATGTATTCAACGGATGCGGCCGCGACGCAGGTCCGGATTGGCCCCAGTGCCGGGGAGAGCGCTTTACTAGGCTGGACCGATGAAAACAAAGTACGAACATGCCCAGAGCGCGGTGGGAATGCCGCCGCGGGGACGGGTCGTAAGAATGATGTTGTAGTCATCGGAAGGCTGAAGACGTTCGACCACCGACGGCAATGGCTGCGGCTGGGCAACCGCCAGATGGGCGAGAAACCGGTAAACGTCAGGGTCCCCGTTGTAGCCTTGGGAGACGAAAGAAATGTCCGTATTCTCGCCGGCGAAGTGCCAGCTCAGCGAAGCCGCCAATGCGATCGCGTCCTCGTATGCCTTCTCGGAAACCACTCCCTTGCCCGGATTGTCGAATACAATTCGCAGCTTGCGCTCGTCTTCCCGGCTGAACTCCCGCACTTTGAGCGAACCCGACTTGGCCGTCGCTTTCCAGTCCACATGCCGCGCCGAATCCTCGGGCATGTATTCGCGAATCAGATACAAGTCATCGCCCCGGCCCCGCGCAAAGGTTTCAAACTCGCCCGTGATCATGGGCAGAACCTCAAAAAACTCGTCGGCAGGTTCCACGCGGGGATACACAATGATTTCGCGGGCCAGCGGCACATGGCGGGTCTTGGTCAGAAATGCGAAAGGAAAGCGGGTCGCCAGACCAAAGCTCTTTTGCCGATAACATCCGCGCCGATCGAAGCGGAGATCGAGGTCTGCTTTCAGTTCGCTGCCAGCAGGAACATAAGGGAAATATGCCGACCCTTCAAAAATATTCGGCGGGGCTTCGGCAGTCGACACTCGGCGCAGTTTGTAATCCCGAAACTTGATCCACTGCTTCTCCGGCGGACGTCCCGGAGGGACCGCGAAGGTTGCCGGCATCCACTGCCGATGTTTAGCAGCGCCGTCTTTTTTCGCCGACACCACATTCACGGAAAATGATGGCAACCAGCGCCGGGGGTTCCGCAACACGATTCTGCCCAGCAGCGCCCGGCCTGCGAACACGTGTTCCGGCAAGCGGACATCCAGTTCCAGATCGCGCAACACCATGGCGGACGCGAAGCCGGAAACCAGAATTGCAGCCAGCATCGCGGCCACTACGATGTAAAGCAAGTTGTTGCCCGTGTTCAGAGCGGCGATCCCGATCACCAGCACGATGGCCACGTACACGATTCCAACCCGCGTGACGTCGTAATCGAAAGCATCGCGGATGCGGGCACCAGCTATCCGGCGGGCGAGATATGGCACCGTTGTCAATCCCACGATCACAGCCAGCAACACCGCCGCGGAGGCCAGCACGAGAGTCGCCCAGAAGTTTCCCGACTCTCTCGACACGGTGGAAAACAGCGCAGCCCCGAAAGCCAGGGTCAAGCCCACAATCGCCAGCAGGAAGCGCACCCACACTTCCGCAATATCGAGGTGCAGGAAACGAGAGAATCTCTGGATAGCGGAAAGCTGCGGAGTGTTGGCCGGCTTCATCTGCGGGTGTTCTTCGAGGTTAGCACCGGCTTGACGAAGCATCAATGCGAGTTTGGAGACAGGAACTCAGTCACGGCGCGGTTGAATTCCTCGGGGACTTCTTCGTATGGAAGATGGCCCACTCCTTCGAACATCACCAGCCGGCAATCTCTGAAGCGCCGCTTCAGTTGCGCGGCTGACGCGGGATCTACTGCGGCATCCAAGCTGCCCCAGATCAGAAGAGTCGGGATGTGCGCGATGCGCGGCAACATCGATTCCAACTCTTTTAGATCGCGGTTCCACGACCGCAGCACGGCCAATCCATATTCGTAGGAACCTGGAATGCGCATTGGCTTGCGGTAGCCTTCGAGGCTGTCCGGCGGAATGCGCCGCTGGTCGCCGAACATTCGGCGGTGGTAGAACTCATCCAAGATTCGCACACGAGGTGCGAGATTCAGAAAGAGCGGCGCGACCAGAGGGTTGCTGAGAAAAATACTCAACTGCTTTCCGTGCGCGGACCAGGGATTGACAGGATCCACCAGGGTCAGGCGCCGAATACGATCCGGCGCCAGCGCCGCCGCCAACATGGCCACTGCGCCGCCGTGCGACGTGCCCAGGAGATCGCAGCGGGCGAGACCGGTTCTGTCTTTACCTGTTCTATCCATGAAATCCAGCAGACGCTGGGCGCTTGCTTCAAGAGAGCAGTCCAGGCCCGGCGGTCGATCGGAGAAACCGGTTCCCAGCATGTCCATGGCGTAGACCGTCGCGTGCTGCGCCAGGGCGGGAATGGCGAATCGCCAGGAGAATGAGTATCCGAGCAAGCCGTGGACCAGCAGCAGTGCCGGGCCTGAACCGGCGCTAAGATAGCGCATGCGCGCGCTCGGACGTGCAGCGTCCAGGGTGATCCAGTGTTCTTCGACGGAGAATTGGTGCTGCGGATTGATAATCGCGTCCAATGCGCTGTTCACGGCGATTTTCTGGTTGTGGAGAGACAACCTCTTATCTACTGCAACCCTCTATGTAAGAGTATCGCCTCATGTGTCGCTTCTGCGTAGGGAGAGCTTCGGTTCTCCCTTCTTTTTTTGTCACTCACGCTAGCGCGGGGCTGGGAGCGTCTGGGTGGGGCGTGGTGTAGCCTGTGAAGTCGTGCTCCTTCACGAACCCTACCGAGCTTCGCTCGGTTTGGGCAGCCGGGGGGTGACTGTCCCCACGTGAGCAATGCGGCCACCCGCACGCGGACAGGAGTGTCCGCGCCACACGGGCGAATGCTCGAACTCCTTCAGTCTCCGGACCGCTTCGTCGAGTGCAAGAATGTAGTGCAGGGATCCTTTGTTGGGAGCCCCCTAGGCGAGCGATGGCCCTGCTTCCTCCCAGATAACAGCCTCTTGCGTGGGTTTTGCCGGGCATTGCCGGTCGGGAGTCATCGAACCGGAGCTAACGCTATGCCAGCCATTGGGTTACAAAATACCACATCGTGTATTCCAAAAAGCATAGCCTTGTTATGGCCGTGCCTCTATAATATTGGAAGCTGTTGTATCGAGGCTTCTTAGAGGCGGCCCTATGTCTCCCCTAGTGGCAGTGAAAGTGCAGAAGAGGCGGCAGGATAGTTTGTCTCTGCGGGCAGCGGAGCCTGTGCGGTCCATGAACCGGGATTTTCAAATCCGATTTGTCGCCATCCTGCTGGCCTTGTTGACTACGGCTGCGGTGGTCTATGCCGGTTATAACCTTCAGGCGGAGCGGCAATTCCAGGTTCCAGACGACGGAGTCTGGTGGGTCGAGCATCAGGACAGACTTACCGCCGACCGAGTCGAAGCCGGCGGACCGGGAACTCGAGCCGGCATCAAGGTGGGCGATCAGCTTACCGCGATTGACCAGCAAGAGGTAAATACTACAGCCGCACGAACCCACCAACTGTATCGCGTGGGAGCCTGGTCGAAGGCTACCTACTCGCTGATACGGCAATCGGTCCCGGTGGATGTGGTGCTGATTGCGGTTCCGGCGGAGCGGTCTCAATACAACTGGCTGCGGCTGATTGGTCTGATCTATCTTGGCATTGGGCTGTATGTACTGCTGCGGCGCTGGACCGCTCCGGGCTCGACCCACTTTTATACCTTCTGCCTGGTTTCATTTGTTTCCTACGCGTTTCACTACACGGGAAAATTCAACGGGTTTGATTGGACGATTTACTGGGGCAACGTGGCGGCTGGACTGCTGCAGGCTGCTCTGTTTCTGCATTTCGTGCTGACCTTTCCGGAGCGGCATTGGTTTGTCCGCAAGCACCGCTGGGCGATCTTCGCGATCTATGTTCCGGGGCTGATGCTTTTGAGTGTGCATGCGCTGGCGCTCTCGTTCCTGAGAGCCAGTGAAGTGCTGCGCTGGAATCTTGACCGACTGGAGATGGGCTGTCAGGCGCTGTTCTTCGTCGCCGCGGCGGGAGTGCTGCTGTACAACTACCGCCGGGCGAGCACGCCAATCCTGCGGCAACAGTTGAAGTGGGTGACCCGGGGCACGATTCTGGCGATCACGCCGTTCACGTTGTTCTATGTGATCCCTTATCTGATGGGGGCGATGCCGACCACCGCGATGAAGGTCTCGGTGCTGTCGCTGGGGGTTCTGCCTCTGACTTTCGGTTACGCCATCTTCCGCTACCGGTTGATGGACGTGGATTTGATCTTCAAGCGCGGCATGGTTTACACACTGGCTGCGGGCGCGATTGCGGGGGCGTACTTTGCGGTGGTGGCGGGCGTGGCCGAACTGGTCCACTTGCAGGTGCCCAGTTCGGGGCCGATCGGCCTGGTCCTCGCCATCGTGGTCACGGCGCTGCTGTTTGATCCGGTGCGCAAATGGATTCAGGAGCGCATGGATCAGTTCTTCTACCGCACGGGTTACGATTACCGGAAAACGCTGATCGAGTTTGGACGTGAACTGAGTTCGGAAACCGATCTGGACAAAATGCTGAGTGCGGTGGTGGACCGCTTGTCACGAACGCTGCTGGTGGATCGGATGGCTGTTTTTCTGGCCGACGGGGAAACGTCTCAGCCCTTCGTGGTGGCCAAGTCGTTTGGCATGACGCAGACGAGCGGCCTGGATTTCAGTTTCCTGGACACGCCAAGGCCGGAAGACGCAGTGGGGCATTTGTTCTTCGACAACACTCACCAGGTGCCGCGGGAAACCGTGAATGCCCAGCAGGCCATTGCCAGGCTTGATCTGAACTATTACATTCCCTGCCGGGCTCAGAAGCATACCATCGCGGTGCTTGGCCTGGGCAAGACGGTGGAAGGGGATTTCCTGACCAGCGAAGATGTGGAGTTGCTGGAGACGCTGGCGGGCTATCTGGGAATTGCCATCCAGAACGCGCGCTTGTATGCCTCGCTGCAGCAGAAGGTTGCCGAGTACGAGCGCCTGAAAGACTTCAACGAAAACATTGTCGAGTCGATCAACGTGGGCGTGCTGGCGGTGGATCTGGGCGACCGCATCGAGTCCTGGAACTCGCAAATGGAAGTCATGTACGCGCTGCCCCGGTGGCAGGCGCTGACGCGGCCTCTGAGCGAGGTTTTCCCGGCCGCATTTGTGGAAGAGTTCTACCGGGTACGGCAGAATCCGGGCATCCACAACCTGTACAAGTTCCGCCTGGGGACGCCGACGGGAGAAAGCCGGGTGGTCAATGTCGCCATCGCGCCTCTGGTCACGAAGGACTTCAGCGTGATTGGCCGGCTCATCATCATG
Source organism: Terriglobales bacterium (assembly GCA_035601775.1). Taxonomy (GTDB): domain Bacteria; phylum Acidobacteriota; class Terriglobia; order Terriglobales; family Acidobacteriaceae; genus JABDBE01. The sequence goes on from DATNNO010000133.1 coordinate 51,092, forward strand.
GATGACATCACGGAACGGATTGAGCTGGAGGCGCAACTTTCGCAGGCGGACAAACTCTCGTCCATCGGGCTGCTGGCCGCGGGTGTGGCGCACGAAGTGAATACGCCTCTGGCGGTTATTTCCTCCTACGCGCAGATGCTCTCGAAGCAACTTCAGAGTGACCCGCAAAAGGGCGCGCTGCTGGAAAAGATCACGCGCCAGACCTTCCGGGCTTCCGAGATCGTCAACAACCTGCTTAATTTTTCACGCACCAGCGGCACCGAGTTCACGGCGATTGACGTCAACAAGATCATTTCGGATACGCTGGCGCTTCTGGAGCACCAGTTCAAGGTGATGCGGATCAAGGTGCAGGATGAGCGGAGCGCACACGTCCCGATGATCAACGGGAATGCGGGGCGGTTGCAGCAGGTGTTCCTGAACTTGTTCCTGAATGCCAAAGACGCCATGGCCAACGGCGGAACGCTGCGCATCGCTACGACGAATGGCGACAGCGTCAGCGTGATGGTAGCTGATACCGGCAGCGGCATCGCGCAAGAGCATATCCACCGGATTTACGACCCATTCTTCACCACCAAGACGTCGCCCCGTGAAGGGCAGGCGCGGGGTACCGGATTGGGATTGTCCGTAACCTACGGCATCATTCAGGAGCACGCTGGGAAAATTCGAGTGGAGAGCCGCTCCGGCGAAGGCACTACCTTCTACCTCGATTTCCCTTTGACGAGGAAGACCGTCAATGTCTGAAGCAGCGGTAATCGTGCGCCACAACCCTGCGGAAACATCGCTTCCGGCGGCAGGTTCGGTGTTGATCATCGACGACGAGGCCGCAATCCGCGAATCGCTGGAAACGCTGCTCGAACTGGAAGGCTACGGAGTGGCATCGGCGGCGAGCGGTGAAGAGGGGCTGGCGCGCATCGGCGAGCGGAGCTTCGATTTAGTGCTGCTCGACCTGGCGTTGCCGGATCGCAATGGCATGGATCTGCTGGCCGAAATCCGCGTCCAGGATCCGGGGCTTTCGATCATCATGGTTACCGCCTACGGGACGGTGGAGAATGCGGTAAGGGCGATGCAGGCGGGAGCGGCAAATTTTGTTCAAAAGCCCTGGGATAACGAGAAGTTGCTGGCTGATGTGCGCGCGGCAGTTGCCCGCCATCGCGCGGAAGAAGAAAACGTCCAACTCAAGCGTGCGCTCAAGCAACGCTACAACTTCGAGAACATCGTGGGTAAAAGCGAGCCCATGCTAAAGATTTTCGACCTGGTGGCACAGGTCGCGCCCAGCCGTTCCACCGTGCTGCTCCAGGGCGAAAGCGGAACCGGCAAGGAACTCATCGCGAAGGCTATCCACCTGAATTCGCCGCGCCGCGAGCGTCCTTTTGTCCCGGTCAATACGGGCTCGATGCCGCCTGATCTGCTGGAATCCATTCTGTTCGGGCATGTGAAAGGGGCTTTCACCAGCGCCATCGCTTCCAAGAAGGGTCTGTTTGAAATTGCCGACCGGGGCACTCTGTTCCTGGACGAGATCGGCACCATGAGCCTGGACACCCAGAGCAAGATTCTGCGGGTGCTGCAGGACCGGAAGTTCATGCATCTGGGCGGAGTGCACGAACTCCAGGTGGATGTGAGGATCATTGCCGCCACCAACGTGGACCTGAAGCAGCAGGTTCGCGAAGGCAAGTTTCGAGAAGATCTTTTTTACCGGCTGAACGTCATCACCATTGATCTTCCGCCGCTGCGCCAGCGTAAGGAGGATATCCCACTGCTGGCGGGGTTCTTCCTTAACCGGTACTCCGTGGAAAATGAGCGCCCGACGCGGCGCATGACCCCGGAAGCTCTGCGCCCGCTTCTGACCCATTCCTGGCCGGGCAATGTACGCGAGCTGGAGAACGTAATCGAGCGCGCCGTGGTGCTCTCCACGGGCGTGGAGATTGGCCCTGAACTTCTTCCCGACCAGATCGCGGGGCGAGCCGGGGCATTTTCCGCACTTGAGCGGCGCGCGGACGCATCGCTGTTCGACATCATGGAAGATTGCGAGCGCCAGCTCATCGTCGAGATGCTGGAGAAGTGTAACTGGAACCAGACCGACGCAGCCGAGCGTTTCCACATCCCTCTTTCCACCTTGAATCAGAAAATCAAACGCCTGAACATCGATATCAAGAAGAAGGTAAGAGAGTAAGCTGTCAGCTCTCAGCTCTCAGTTTACGCAGACTTGCTTCCCTATTTGAATACGGGCTTCGAACATGTGTGCGACCATTGCGTCAGGCACTTTTTGCTGATAGATGACGGCTGATAGCTGAAAGCTTCCTCCGCCTCTGCTATAGTTCGGGAAGAATGCGGGGCCACACAATTCCTGAATAGCATGGAATTCTCTCCCACGGAATTCGTCAAAGAGACGGTGCAATCGGTTCAGGATTACTCCCTGCTCGCGGGGCGATCCGTTGCCAACCTGTTCCTCCAGCCTCGTTACTTCGCCGACATGATCCAGCAGGCGGATCTGATCGGTTTCGGGTCCCTCCCCATCGTTGTGCTGACGGGTTTGTCCATCGGCGCCGAACTGGCCTTGAATAGCGCCAACACGCTGCAAAGATTTGGTTCGCTGTCCCTGATCGGGCAACTGGTGTCGGTGGGAATGGTTCGTGAGCTTGGTCCAATAATCACCGGGCTCATGGTCGCTGGGCGAAACGCTTCGGGCATGGCCAGTGAACTGGGCTCGATGGTGGTCACCGAGCAAATCGATGCCATGCGGGCCTTGGGCACGGACCCCATGAAAAAACTGGTGACCCCGCGGGTCGTTTCCACGGTGTTCATGCTCTTTTTCCTAACCATCATCTCTGACTTGCTGGGATTATTCGGCGGCTCCCTTGTTTCGGTCTTCTTGTTCAGGCTGGATTGGCGCCAGTATTGGAATACTGCCTACCAGATTCTGGTATTCCAGGATGTTTTTATGGGCCTGGTCAAACCGTTATTCTTCGGATTCATTATTGCCACGATTGGGTGTTACTACGGAATGACGGCGCGAGGTGGAACGCAAGGAGTGGGCCGGGCAACTACGCAGGCAGTAGTCGCGTCTTCGGTCTTGATTCTTACGGTGGATTTGTTCGTAACCAAATTTCTGATGGCAGTTTTTGCGTATCGCTAAACATGGCCGCGCCTCCCACAGCGATCGAGCAGCGCGTCCCCAACGAAGCGGACGCCGCAGCCAATATCGTCGTATTCGAGAACGTTTCCATCGCGTTCGAAGACAAGCCGGTGCTCGATGGAATCTCTTTTCGCCTGGCCAAAGGGGAAACCAAGGCGATCTTCGGCGTCGCCGGTTCTGGAAAGAGCACGATCCTCAAGCTGACGCTGGGGTTGCTGAAACCGGATGCCGGAAAAATTCATGTTCTGGGCGATGATGTGACCCAGATGCGCGAAAATGAGCTATTCGACCTGCGGCGAAAAATCGGCATGGTCTTTCAGGAAAGCGCGCTTTTCGATTCGCTCACGGTTCGGGAAAACGTCGCATTCCGGTTGCTCGAGGAGGGAAACGTCTCTGAGGACGAGATCGAGAAACCGGTGCGCGAAGCCTTGAGCTTCGTGGAACTCGAAGATACGGTCGACAAGTTTCCCTCGGAACTCTCGGGAGGCATGCGCCGCCGCGTCGCCATTGCCCGCGCCATTATCACCCACCCCGAGATTCTGCTTTATGATTCTCCGACCGGCGGCCTCGACCCCGTCACTTCCACGACCATCATCCAATTGATTGTGAAACAGCGGGACGTCTACAAAACCAGTTCGCTGCTGGTCACCCATCGGCTGCAAGATGCCTTCATGATGGCGACGCACTACTTCGACCGCAAGGCGAACGAAATGCGGCCGCTACCGCCCGGAGCCCCTGGCGAAGTTCCCATGGCGTTTCTCATCCTGCGGGACGGGAAGGTGATCTTCGACGGCGATGCGCACGAGTTGGCGCAGTCGAAGGATGAGTACATCCGGGAATATATTTCGTAGGAAACGGTCTTAGCAATTGAGGAATGCGGTAATCGGGTAATTTGAGACCTTCGGGGTCCGCTACGTCCCAGAGCCCACAAAAACAAATTTCTCGATTACCCGATTGCGCAATTACCAACGATGTTTGCTTAACTGGCCTTGGCCATTTTCGCCACCGCCTCGCGGCGCGCAGCCACCTGGCTATCCACATACTTTAAGAACTCGCGGCCCTGCTTCGAGCTATTAATTAACTTTTCCACGTTTGCAAACATGCGCGGGTTCTTCATCTTTGCGCGCAGATCGCCAAGAAATGGTTTTACCTTGGCAAAAATGAAGAACATCTCACCGCTAAAACTGGGGTCCAGGAAAAGTTCCTGGTTTACTGTGCCGGCAAGGGCTAGCGAAGCAGCCATGCTCCAGTATCCCGCCACTTGCCGCAACCAGTTGTTTTCCTGCGTTCCCATTGCTCCGCCTATCTTCATGACGTCCTCGGCGCTCTCCGGCCAGAAGGTAACCAGCCACCAGTTGCGCGCCTTTCGCATTTCGGCTTCGCGGCGAAGATCGTAGAGCTGCAGAATCAGTTGGGCATCCGCAGCAGTGGGCTTCTTAGGCATGTAAAACCTCCAAAAGAATTTAGGATTGTGTAACAGGAAATCGGGTCATTTCCCCATTGTACGAGATGCGGGAATCCAGGAAACGGTGCAGCTTTTTAGAAACGCGGGAAACAGGGGACGATTGTCTGCGCCGCACTAACCCCTTTACCCAAAGGAGAGCTGACACCCCCGTTTACCAGATTACCCAATTGCTAAATTCGCTACCCGACCGTCACGGCCTCAGCGGGTACCGCTCGTTCGTACTCGCACTCTTTGTTCGGGCACGCGATCACCGGGCCTGCCTTTAAGAACTTCTCCACCAGGTATTCATGGCCGCAACTGGGGCACTTCTCCGCAATCGGCTTGTGGGCGGAGGTAAACTTGCACTCGGGATAATTTCCGCAGCCGTAGAACGTATTTCCCTTGCGGGCCCTCTTCTCGACCAACTCGCCTTCCTTGCAGAGCGGGCATTTCACTCCGATGAAGTTCTGCTTCACGTACTTGCATTCCGGATACCCACTGCACGTGGTGAACTCGCCGAAGCGGCCGTGGCGGATCATCATATTCCGCCCGCACTTGGGGCACACTTCGTCCAGCGGAATGTCGGGAACTTTTTTGCCCTGATCGAGGCGGCGCGTGGTCTTGCAATCGGGATATCCGGTACATGCCATGAACTGGCCGAAGCGTCCGCGCTTCAGAACCATCAGGCGGCCGCAGTTCTCGCAATATTCTTCCTGAGTGGTCTCCTGCAGGTCGGCAGAATCCAGGTCCGGCAAGTTGATGGGATTTTCCTTGGTGAAAGTACAGCTCTTCGGATCTTCCTTGTCGTAGGAACTGCACGCGTAGAACGAACCGTGCTTGCCCCACTTGATGACCAGCGGCGACTTGCAGAGCTCGCACTTCTCGTCCGTGGGCTTCTCCATCCGCTTGATGTTTTCCATGTGCTTGGCGGCGTAACGGAGATCCTTATCGAACTTCTTGTAGAAGTCGGCCAGCGCGTCAGTCCATTTCTCCTTGCCTTCTTCGATCTCGTCCAACTCTTCTTCGAGACGGGCCGTGTACTGGATATCAAAGATGTCGCGGAAATTTTCCACTAACAGGTCGGTCACCACCAGGCCGATTTCCGTAGGCGTAAACTTGCCGCCTAGCTTTTGCACATACTGCCGCTCCTGGATGGTGCTCAGAATTGCCGAGTAAGTCGAAGGACGACCAATGCCCCGTTCTTCGAGTTCCTTCACCAGCGACGCTTCGTTGTAGCGCGGCGGGGGTTCGGTGAAGTGCTGCTCTGGCTTCAATTCCTTGAGCGCTAACTTCTGTCCCGGCTCGAGCGCCGGCAACTTGTGCTTGAGTTCTTCGTCTTCTTCGTCCTTGCCTTCCTTGGACTCTTCGTAAACCTTGAGGAAACCGTCGAACTTGAGTACCGAACCAGTGACGCGGAACCAGAACGTCTCCGAGCCTGACTTGGCGTCGATGTCCACGGTAGTCTGGTCGAACACCGCCGGCATGATCTGCGAGGCCACAAAGCGCTGCCAGATCAGTTTATAAACCTTGAATTCGTCTTCTTTCAGATACTGCTTGACCTGATCGGGATGGCGCATGGCCGAAGTCGGACGTATGGCTTCGTGGGCCGCCTGGGCCGCCTTCTTCTCTTTGTAGGCGTTCGGCGCTTCCGGCAGATATTGATCGCCATACTGAGACTTGATGTATTCGCGCACCTCACTCAGCGCTTCATTCGAAACGCGTACTGAATCCGTACGCATATAAGTAATGAGGCCAACCAGTCCTTCCTCGCCCAGTTCCACACCTTCGTAGAGGCGCTGCGCGATCATCATGGTGCGCTTCACGCTGAAGCGGAGCTTGCGGGAGGAATCCTGCTGCAGTTTGCTGGTGGTGAAGGGCGGAGTCGCGTTGCGCCGGCGCTCTTTGCGGTCGACGGTGCGTACAAGCCACTCGGCTTTTTCCAACGCGGCGCGGATCTTCTCCGCGTCCTCGCCGTTGGTCACTTCGATCTTCTCTTCGCCCTTGCCTAGAAAACGTGCGTCGAATGCCGGCGGTTTAGGGCCCGCGAGATTGGCGTCAATCGTCCAGTACTCTTTCTTTTCAAACGCCTTGATTTCGCGTTCCCGCTCAACGATGAGCCGCAATGCAACCGTCTGCACGCGGCCAGCGGAGAGACCACGCCGAACCTTGTCCCAGAGCAGTGGCGAGACTTGATAGCCCACCAGGCGGTCGAGGACGCGCCGGGCCTGCTGCGCATCCACCAGGTTTTGGTCGATGTCACGCGGGTGCTCGAAAGCCTCACGGACGGCGCGCTGTGTGATCTCGTTAAAAGTGACGCGGCGTATGCGTTCAGGTTCGCCCGCCTTCTTTTTTTTCTTCTTCCCTTTGGAGTTGTTGTCGCCCAACTCTTCCGCCAGGTGGGCGGCGATGGCTTCCCCTTCGCGATCCGGATCGGGCGCGAGGTAGATGGTATCCATGCCTTGCGCCAGCTTCTTCAGCCTGGCGACAACTTTCTCTTTGCCCGGAATCACCACGTATTCCGTCTCGAAGTCATTCTCGACGTCGACCCCGAGCGTGCTCTTAGGCAGATCCTTCACGTGGCCGAGCGAAGCTTCGACAGTGAAGCCTTTGCCCAGATATTTCTGAATGGTCTTCGCCTTGGCAGGCGACTCGACGATGACTAAACCTTTGGCCAATGTGTCCTCAATGGATGACTTTGTTTTTGAAACTAGCACGAATGGCAAGCTGGCAACAAGTTGCCCGCTTGCGGCTCTTAGCTCTTAGCCGTTAGCTTTTGGCTTGGGACTTATGCCGCCAGAGCATTTCTTAGTTTTTGCGACAATGAAGACAACATGCGCATGGCTCCACTTAATTCCGAATCCAAACGCGCATAATCCGCAGTCTTCAGCAATCCTAGATCCCTCGACAGCAAGAGGTGATACGAGAGCTCAGCACCTGATCCCATCGCTATCTGGACGAAGCGAGCCATCTCTCCATCCGATCTCCTGCCACAACCCTCCGCGAGATTCGCGGGAATGGAAGAACACGAGCGCCGGATCTGACTTGTCAATCCAAACCGCTCCTCGACCGGGAAGTGTTGCGTATCTTTGTACAGGGCGAGGGTCAGGGTGTGGGCCTTCTCCCAAACGTGCAGATCTTTATAGTTCCTCATTCTGACCTCCGACTGCAAATGCGATCCAAGCTAAAGGCCAAGAGCTAACAGCTAAAAGCTTTTTACAAAATTCTTGCCCGGCAACTGCTTTACCTTGCCCGCCAGCTCCAATTCAAACAACGCGGCAAATATCTCGGAGGAAGACAGCGCCGGCTCCAGCCGTTCCACGATTTCGTCAATGTGAGTGGATTCGTCGGCCTTGAGGAGCGCGAAAATCTTTTTTTCGTGGGGCGAGAGCTCGGCTTCCCCGAATAGAGATGCGGTTTGCCCCACCTGCGATTCATTGCCGCCCTCGGGCTGGAGCGTAAGTCGTACTTGTGTCGGGAGTTCCTCCCAAACATCTTCCCACGTCGCCACCAGCTTCGCGCCCTGTTTGATCAGGGTGTTAGGGGTCCAGGAGCCTTTGTTGGTGACATTGCCCGGGACGGCAAAAACCTCGCGGTTCTGCTCCAGGGCGCAGCGCGCAGTGATGCGGGTGCCGCTGTATTCGGCGGCTTCCACCACCAGAACTCCCAAGGAGATTCCACTGATAATGCGGTTGCGAATAGGAAAGTTCTGCGGCGCGGGAAAAGTGCCCATGGGAAATTCTGAGATGACGGCGCCGCCCAAAGCGAGAATCTGCTCCACCAAGCGCGTGTTCTCCTTGGGATATACGACATCGACGCCGGTGCCCCACACCGCCACGGTTTTCCCTTTTGCCGCAATCGCGCCGCGATGCCCGGCGGTATCGATGCCCCGTGCCATGCCGCTGAAAATCACCAGACCACGCGCCGCCAGATCACATGCCAGCCGCTCTGACATACCTGATCCGTATGGCGTGGGATGGCGTGTGCCGACCAGAGCGATTCCGGGCTGCGAGATCACCGCCTCGTTCCCGCGCACGTAAAGAATGAGCGGAGGATCATAAATCTGTTTCAATTGAGTCGGGTATTCAGGATCGTCCAGTGCGACGATTCGTGCGCCGGCGCTGGCGGCCTTTCCCAGTTCGTCCTGCGCCAGTTCCATGGAACGTCCGGTCCCGAGCGATTGCGCCGAAACCGCGCGAAGGCCCGCCGCTTCCAATTCAGTGAGAGACGCGCGGAACAACGCTTGTACACTGCCGAAAAACTCGATCACGCGGCGAGCTTTCGTCGGCCCCAAGCCGGGCGTAAGCGCCAAGGCCAGCCACTGCATTGACGTTTCACTGGTTTTGCAAACTGCGGCAACTGCTTCCGACACTGCCACCTCCAGGGGTCTCTCCGGGCATCTATACACGTCGGGAAACCAGTGTCAAGGTAAGATGAACATTGGTGGTTCAATTTGAAGCCGGACTCAGAGATCACGTTTGGAGTTTGGAGGAATTGGTGGGATTATTGGAGCCGGGAGCTGCTGATGCAGCTGTGGCTTAAGAAGACGCTCTGGGCATCTCTATCTTTGGGCATTGGCTTAAGTGCCGGGGTGTTGTGTGTACCCGTAGGAATGCTCGTTGTCGCTTTAATCTTCGACTACGCAACCCACGGAAGAGATGGGGGACTTGGCGCGGGCATCGTTATCGGCTGGTATGGCTTGATGCTTGGCGTCGCGATTGGGACTGCCGCAACCACACTCCTTACTCGTTGGCTTTATCGCCGCAGGTTACTTGGTTAAACCACTACTGCAGAAATTCAATTGAGCCAATACCTGAACATTGAGTTTGTTAGAATCAAGTTAGTTCCCCGATGAAACGCCTTCGGATTTCCGCGATCTCCTACCTTAATACTGCGCCCCTGATGTGGGATTTCGAGCACGGGGACATTGGTTCCTCTGACACTCGCTCAGCCCGGATTCGCTCAGACTTCGACATTTCCTACACCATTCCTTCTGAGTGTGCCGCGAATTTACGCGAGGGGTCGGCGGATATTGGCATCATTCCAGCGGCGGCATACACGAGCATCCCCGACCTCGCAATTCTTCCGGGGGTAGCCATCGCTTCGCGGCGGGCGGTTCGCTCCATCCTTCTCGTCAGCAAGGTTCCATTGGAAAAAATTCAGACTGTCGCGCTGGATACTTCGTCCATGACCTCGGTCGCACTGACCAAGGTTCTGTTTGCGAAATGGTGGGGAGGCGGCAGAACATTCGCTACCATGGCCCCGGACATCGAGCTGATGCTGGAGATGCACGATGCTGGTCTGGTGATTGGTGACCCGGCGCTGAAGATCGATCGCTCCCGGTATCTTACTTATGATCTCGCCGAGGAATGGATACGTTTAACGGGCAAGCCGTTTGTCTTCGCCTTCTGGGCAATACGGCAGGCGGCCTTGAAGGACGCGCCTCACGATTTAGATCTCGCCACGGTGTTTCAGGAATCACGCGACCACGGGCTGCTGCCAGAGAGCCTTGATCGCATAGCCCGCGAATGGGAGCCGCGTTTGGCCTTGAGCGAAGGCGAAGTCAAAAGCTATCTGACTGAGAACATCCACTATTCCCTTGACCCGGCGTGCCTCGAAGGCATGCAGCTCTTCTATCAATATGCCCTGGAATGCGGGGCACTGCCGTCCGCACCTCAGTTGTTCTTTCTGGACGCAGCGAAGATCGCGGTGATTTAGTCTTAATTTCCCTACCCTGCAACTCTGCACTGTAAACTACCTGCACCGCACTCGAATGCTGCCACATATCCAGTTTTTTCTCGCGATCTCCACTTGGGTGCGACTGCGCCGGTTAGGTGGGTGGGGGCTGGTTCTGTTGGGAGTCGCGGACAACTCCGTCATCCCACTGACCGGCAGCATGGACGTTCTGACCATCTGGCTGGCTGCCCGCCATCGCGAGCCATGGCCTTACTACGCGCTGATGGCGACAATCGGAGCAGTGCTCGGCGGCTACATTACTTACAGTTTGGCCCGGAAGGGCGGCAAGGAAACGATGCAACGCAGGCTCTCGAAAAGAAGAGCCGCGAAAGTTTACAAGAGATTCGAACGATGGGGATTCGGCGCGATCGCGATTCCAGCCTTGCTGCCTCCACCTTTTCCTTTTGTGCCTTTCCTCCTGGCGGCCGGCGCAATGCAGTACTCACGAAAGAAGTTTTTGAGTGCTCTGCTGCTCGGCCGCGGAGTTCGCTATTCAATAGCTGCCTACCTCGGAGCGCTCTATGGAAACCACATCGTGCGCTTCTTTTCGCGGTACGACAAGCTGGCGGTGGGTATACTGGTCGGCTTGGCAATCGTGGGTGGAATTCTTACACTGGTCCAGTACCTTCGCTACAAGTAACGAGGTGGTGGCTCCCGCCGCACTTCGTATCGCCAGAACTCATGTCAGATAAACTGCTCCAGGAAGACTTGCCATTGGGTCACCACATCGCTGTTACTTCACCATTACTCGCGTAATTTGGAGGCAAGAACGAGAAAAGGATAGAATAAATATGCGGGTTGGTCGAGGAATCAGGAGGATGCGAACATGGACTCGAAGAAGGAAATAACTGATCCCACGGAGCGTAAAGTACTTGAAGCACTGGACAATAAACAGTGGAGTTGGCGAACTCTAGATGGCTTGACCAAGTCGACCGATTTGTCTGAAACCGAAGTCTTAAGCACCCTTAACAAGTACAAGGACCTTATCCGAGTCGCCCAGTCGGGGAAATATGGACTGCTCTACCAGCTCGTAGACAGGACCGAACCAGCGGAAGAACCGTTCATCGAAAAAGCGTTGGATTACCTCTCCATGGGCCGCCGTGGGATTGCATAGCTTCCGGGATCAAGTATTTAAGACTGATAGCATCCAAGGGGGAGCGTCATGCTGCTCGAAAGACCCTTGTGGATATCGTTGTGGGCTTCGTGGGAGGCTGCTTAGGCGAATTCCTGACCATCTATGAGCTTCGCAAGAACGATCCAGGTACTCTCCCTAGGTATTTGAAATCTCCATTCTATTGGATCATGAGCTTGATAATGGCCGCGCTGGGTGGCGGATTAGCAACGGTCTACGGATTCAAAGAAGTACAAGCCATCGTTGTCCTTAACATCGGAGGTTCTGCGCCGCTGATAATCAAATCCCTGATCTCGGGCTTCGCTCCTCCAGCCAATCCGAAAATCAACTAATTTGGAGCAAGTGCGGCGACTCCGCTAGAATCAAAGATGCGTTTTTGATCGCCCATGACCCTGACTAAGCGGCAAGCTCTCGACCTGTTTCGTTCCGACGACCTGATCGGCATCGGCATGGAAGCCAATGCAGTGCGCCGCAAGCTTCATCCCGAAGGCGTGGCCACCTACATCATTGATCGCAACATTAATTACACCAACTACTGCACAGAGTACTGCACTTTCTGCGCTTTCTACCGTCCGCTGAAGGGACCGAAGGCAGAAGAGGGATACATTCTCGACTTCGAAACCATTTACGAGAAGATTCGCGAGACCGTCGAACTGGGCGGCACGGGAGTGCTGATGCAGGGCGGCTTGCATCCCGACTTGAAAATTGACTGGCACGAGCAGATGCTGCGCGGCATCAAGCAGCGTTTCCCCAGAATTCACCTGCACTGCTACTCCGCTTCGGAAATTATCGCGATTGCGGAATACAGCGAACTGAGCATTCGCGATACGATTGTGCGACTCCGCGATGCGGGACTGGATTCGATTCCCGGTGGGGGAGCGGAGATTCTCGACGACGAAGTCCGCTACAAGATCGCACGCCTCAAGTGCCTGACTGACGATTGGCTAAACGTTCATCGCACTGCACACAAGTTGGGAATGAGAACGACCGCAACCATGATGTTTGGCGTAGGCGAGAACTACGAGAACCGCGTGAATCATTTCCAGCGGCTTTACGAGTTGCAGGAAGAAACCGGCGGCTTCACCGCATTTATTCCCTGGAGCTTTCAGCCGACGAATACCGCTCTGGGCGGCCGCCACTGGGACGAGGCCACCGCGGTCGAGTATTTGAAAGTGCTGGCAATCTCCCGGCTCTATCTCTCGAATTTCCTGAACGTGCAATCCAGCTGGGTGACGCAGGGACTGAAAGTCTGCCAGCTCGGCCTGCAGTTCGGCGGCAACGACGTAGGCTCGGTGATGCTGGAAGAGAATGTGGTGCGAGCTGCGGGCGTGACCAACTCTACGACCGAAGAAGAGTTACGGCGAATCATCCGAGATGCCGGGTTCAAGCCGGTCCAGAGAGACACGCTATACCGGACATATTTCCTCAATTAAGCCGCAGTAAATGAAAACGGCCTCTAAAATCGAGGCCGCTTTCTGATGCACAGTACTCCGTCAATATCAGTTTGATTATCCGCCTGTATCCACTCAAAATCAAGTAACTTTGGGGAGAGCCGACGACTCCGTCTACCTGGCTCTCCCATTTTGGCGCTTTTTGGCCAACCCTCGCCCAACAAGGGAGTGGACCTGGCGGGACTCGAACCCGCACCTGATACTTTGACGGAGTACCGTGCTGCCATTACACCACAGGCCCACTGGATCGAAGGCTACCTGTCGCGCAATGCAAATGCATGGTCATTCATCACACCAATCCGCCTGCTCTCCCGATTTGGTAAGACCCTCGCGTACAATAGAGGTTTCCACTGCGCTCATCTTGAGTGCCCGAGGGACCTCCGCAACTGAATGGCATCTCCATCTCGCTTGGTGTTCTCGCTGCCTTCGTCGCGCCGAAGGGGATCGGGCAGTACATCCGGCAGCATTTTCTCGATAAGACTTTCCAGGGCTTGTATCACCCCAACGCTTTTGACACGGCGTTGCTGATTCCTTATTTCATCGTGCTGATCCTGCTGGCGTCATATGGAGCGCATCGCTACGTCCTGGTTTATCTCTACTACAAGAACAAGAAGAATCGTACGACCGAACCGCCGGGGCATTTCCCGCAGCTGCCGCGGATCACGGTCCAGCTGCCCATCTTCAATGAGCAGTTCGTGGTCGAGCGGCTGCTAGACGCCATTTGCCGCCTGAACTATCCGCTGGAGAAACTCGACATTCAGGTGCTCGATGACTCGACGGACGAAACCGTCGCAGTGGCACGCGGGTTGGTCAATCACTACGCCACCAAGGGATTCCCAGTCAGCTACCATCATCGTTTCAATCGCGAGGGATTCAAGGCAGGTGCACTGGCGGAGGGTCTGAAGACGGCCCACGGCGAGTTCGTCGCGATCTTCGACGCGGACTTCGTTCCGCCGGAAGATTTTCTACTGCGCACCATTCACCACTTCACCGATCCTACGATTGGAATGGTGCAAACCCGCTGGACCCACATTAATCGCAATTACTCATTTCTGACCGAAGTTGAGGCCATTTTGCTGGACGGGCATTTCGTGCTCGAGCACTCCGGCCGGGCTCGCAGCAAACTTTTCTTTAACTTCAACGGAACCGCGGGTGTCTGGCGGCGGAGCGCGATCGACGAAGCCGGCGGCTGGCAGCACGACACCCTGACCGAAGACACCGATCTCTCCTACCGGGCACAACTCAAAGGCTGGAAGTTTGTTTACCTGCAGGATGTGGAATGCCCGGCAGAACTGCCGGTAGAGATGACCGCCTTCAAAACGCAGCAAGCTCGCTGGGCCAAGGGATTGATCCAGACCAGCAAGAAGATTCTGCCCCAGGTGCTCAAGAGCGATCAGCGATTCCACGTAAAGCTCGAGGCCTGGTATCACCTGACCGCAAATCTCAGCTATCCGCTGATGATTGTGCTGTCGGTGCTGCTGCTGCCGGCCATGATCATTCGCTTCTACCAGGGCTGGTTTCAGATGGTGTACATCGACCTGCCGCTGTTCATCGCCTCGACTTTTTCGATCTCTAGTTTTTATCTGGTCTCGCAGCGGGAGTTATTTCCCGGGAAGTGGTTTCGCGCTCTGCTTTATCTTCCATTTCTCATGGCTTTGGGCATCGGCCTCACCGTCACCAATACGCGAGCCGTGCTGGAAGCGCTGCTGGGGAAACAGTCCGACTTCGCCCGTACTCCGAAATACCACGTCGAGTCAAAAAAGGACAAAGTGCTCGCCAACAACTATCGGCGCGGCCTGGGCTGGGTGCCGTGGGTCGAACTGCTGATCGGCTGCTACTTCGCGATGACAGTCTACTACGCGGTGGAAAATGAGAATTACATCACGGTTCCATTCCTGATTCTGTTCGTGCTCGGCTACTGGTACACGGGACTAATGTCTCTATTGCAGGGACGATTCGCAGGCATCTCTCTCAGTGCGGAGACCCATACCAAACCATTTCCGGTGGGTGTTTGAAGTGACCGAAAAGGTCAACGGAAGCAAATGCTCGGAGCCAACGATATCGCCGCCGGCGGCACGAGTGCCTTCCTTTTGATATCCTAGGGCACGTGCGGATGAGTTGGTTATTCCTGATTCTCGCCTGCAGCGGCGGAGCCGTGCTGTGGGCGGGCATTGCAGCTTATCTTCGTGTGCGCCGCCACTTGAAGATCACCGCTGAGTTAAGAAAAAGTGGCGTCCATCGCGAAGTGGACAGCCTCTAACATAGGCTTTCCCGCGCAGCAGATCGGAGAACCGCAGCCATGACCAAGCCAGCTACTGGGATCCTCGAAACTCAAGATCGCGTTCTCGACGGCGCAGGCCAAGTCGCAATTGTGATTGCCGCCAGCCTGTTTGTGGCTCTGTGCGCCCGCGTCACGCTACCTTTGCCGTTCACTCCGGTGCCTTTGACGCTGCAGAATTTCGGCGTGCTGGTCGTTGGACTTTCGCTAGGCAGCCGTCGCGGCTTCGTGGCACTCATTCTTTACCTTGCGGAAGGCCTCGCGGGCATGCCAGTGTTTAGTCCCACAGGACCCGGCGGTGTGGCTCAATTGCTGGGTCCCACCGGTGGCTTCCTTCTGGCCTATCCCTTCGTCGCCGGTATCGCGGGCTGGGTCTTTGAAGAGAAGGCGACGGAAAGCGGGAAGAGTTTCGCGCGCGCCGCCACAGCCTGTGTTCTAGCCGAGATTTATTTATTCGTGGGCGGCCTCTCGTGGCTGGCCATCCTTACGCATTCTTTCAATCAAGCTTTACGCTTCGGACTGTATTGGTTTGTCTTCGCCGAAGTGATCAAGATTATGTCCGCCGCCGCGCTGGCCAGCGGTTGGCAGCGTTTCCATAAGGTTCAATCATGACTTTCATCGCCGCCACTTCCGAACAATCGCCAACTCCCATCACCGAAGGTAAACGCGAAATCACGGTCGCTCACAGTCCCGACTCCGACGATGCCTTCATGTTTTACGGGCTGGCCACCAACAAGGTTCGCGTGCCAGGCCTGCGTTTTACCCATACGCTTTGCGACATCGAAACCCTGAATCGGAAGGCCATGGAAGGCATCTACGACGTCACCGCGATTTCGTTTCACGCCTATCCCTACATCCAGGATCACTATGCTCTGCTCCCGAGCGGCGGCAGCGTCGGAGACGGCTATGGCCCCATGATCGTAGCCCCGCGCGCATACTCGGTCAGCGATATCAAGCACAAGCGTATTGCCGTTCCCGGAACCATGACCACCGCTTATTTGGTCCTCAAGCTGTTCGCTCCTGGGATCGAAACCGACGTCGTGCCTTTCGATCAGATCATCCCGCAAGTGCTGGAAGGCAAGCAGGAGGCCGGCCTCATCATTCACGAAGGCCAGTTAACCTACGACAAATCCGGGCTGCATCGCATCGTCGATCTCGGCAAGTGGTGGCAGAAAGTCACTGGGTTGCCGCTGCCCTTGGGAGGCAATGTCATCCGTCGCAGCCTCGGACCGGAACTGATGTCCAGCGTGGCCTTCGCGTTGCGCGAGAGCATTCAGTACGCGCTCGATCACCGCGATGAGGCGCTGGCATATGCCATGCAGTTCGCGCGCGACCTCGACTCCGAGCTCGCCGACAAGTTTGTCGGCATGTATGTGAACGAGCGCACCCTCGACTACGGCCCCGATGGCCGAGAAGCCGTTCGCCGTCTGCTCGACATGGGCCACAAGGCAGGAATCATTCCGCAAGAATCCAGAGTGGATTTCGCGGCGTAGCCCAGCGTGTCATCAAGGGAAGGGCACGGCTTCACATCTTGCGGAAAAACTCCTTCGGGCACATCGAATTCGGGAGGGCACGAGTTCACTCGTGCCGCAAAGTGCTGAAAAACATCCGGGCTTCAGCCCCTGAGAGCTGTTTGTCTGCGAGGATTCGGTATCAGCGCTCACAGCTTCTATCCCACCGAAGGCGCTTGTTCCAGCAGCTTCACCAGGCTATAGAGAGTCTGATTGACGGGCGTGGGCACGCCCTTCTCAGCGCCCTTGCGAACCAGAAAGCCGTTCAGGGAATCAATCTCAGTGGGTTTTCCGCGGGCAATGTCCTGCGCGGTTGATGAGAGCGCCTCCGGCATCGCCTTGCCGAGCTTAAGCACCGCTTCGGTCATGCTGCTCTCTGACACCTGCACTCCGGCGGCGCCAGCCACTCTTACAGCTTCGATCACCACACACTTCATCACTTCAATCGCGCCGGGGTCTTGAGCGATTCGCCCATACTTCATGCGCGAGAGCGCTGACAGCGCGTTGTAGGCACAATTCATAATGAGTTTCTCCCACAGCTCGGCCGTGATGTTCTTTGAAATGCGGCAAGGGACGCTAGCCCGCGTGAAAGCCGCCGCCACCTCTTCGAGCTCCGCTTCACCTGCATCGCAGTTCGGCGACGGATTTCCCGAGGGATTACCCGAGGGTTTACCAATGATGAGATCGCCGCGGCCCGAGTGCTTGACCCGGCCCAATCCGATCATCGCCGCCGCGATGTAGACCACCGCAGGAATCGCTTGGATGCCCGCTGCGAAATCGATTCGCTCGGCATTGTCTACCCCGTTCTGAAGAGAAACCACAATCGTGTCCGGCGCGAGGTATGGCGCCAACAATTTCGCTGTGCCCTCCGTGTCCACGGTCTTCACCGAGAAAAGAACCAGCTGAGCACCACGCGCCGCTCCGATCTCAGTAGACGCGGAAATGGAAACGCTCTCCTTAAAACGAATGCTGTCGATAAAAAGGCCATCCCGATTTATCGCCTCGACATGCGGTGCGCGGCCGATCAGCGTGACCGGAGCACCAGCACGCGCCAGCATTCCGCCGAAATAACATCCCACCGCCCCCGCGCCGACCACCGCAATCCGGGGCCACTCTTTTTCCTGCACGTTGCCTCCCAAACGGATACAAAAGCTGCTAGCTTCAGTCGACTAGCTCTTAGCCAGGTGCTTTCAACCTGAGTCTCGAGCAGGCGAATGGACTGGATAGTCGAAGTGATCGTTCCAAGCCAAGAGCTAGGAGCCAGGAGCTAGAAGCTTTTCTTGAACGCGTACACGGGATCGATATCCACTGGCACCGCTGCTGCCGACTTCAAGGAAGCCTGTAGTTCCGCTGGCATCACGTCATACTTCTTGAACCAGTTCTCGGCCCGCGCACGGTCGCCCGTTGCTTCGATCTCCAACAACTCTTTCGCAAGATCGTTCATGACTCCCGGCATGCGCCCATAGTCGATCGCGTACCGGCCCGAGGATTGACGCTTGATTGCCCCACGCTCGGAGAGATAGTTGAACTCCATCATTTCCGCCTGTCCGTGAGCCTCGGCGATGCCAAAGCGGACCGTGCGAAAGATTCCCGCGACATAAGACGCGTAATACTCTTCCAGCTTGCTCTTGGGCAGGGCGTCGTGGTCGACCAGCCATTTCAAGCCAAACATTCCGACCGCGTCCGCCTTGGCTTCTTCAAGACCGCTGAAAATTGGTCCGATTGATTCGCGAATGCCCACCTTGCCCGCTGAGGTCCGCGCGAACGCCGGTCCAAGCCCGTGCGCCATCTCGTGCATAATCGTTCCCAGAAGGTAACCCTCGCCGGACGCCTTGGCGGCTTGCGCCGGCAACATTAAATGCTGCGCCACGGGCAGAATCACGTAATTCACGCGCGCATCCATGAAGTTCTTGAAGAACAGTTTCTTGCTTCCCTTCTGTTCGTGCACGCGCGGATCGTTAGGAAGATTGTCGGCGACGGCTTGATACCCGTGGGTCAGATCGCCCGCCCGGAACGGAGTATCCATGACCTCCATCGGAGTCCCAAGACCATGCTTGGACGGCCGATCCTCCGGCGCAAGAGGAAGCGCATCCTGAATATCGGCCACGTACTTCTGGAACATCTCAAGCTTCCGGCTCTCTTCCCGATTGCGGATCATCACCGCCGCACCGTAGGTTGCCTTCATGCCCAGCAAGCCGTCGTCGTAGGTCTCGTCCGGGGCAAAGATCACATCAAACTTGGGATTCTTCAAATCAAGCCACGCCAGATTACTCTTGAAATAATCGTCGGTGAGTAGCGCGTCGGCCCGCAGGCGCAGGAAATTCGCAAAAGCAGGATCATCGCTCAAGCCGGCAGCCTCGCGCAGGTCTTTCGCCGCAGGCTCGAGAAATGAACGATACGCAAGGTGGTACGGAAGCCCTTCAAGCTGATCGCCGTGCCAGCGCACCACGGTGAACGAACTGTAAATCTCGTCCTTCTTTTCCGGATGGGCTTTCACGTACTGCTCGATCTGTTCGCGAGTCAGATTTTGCGGATAGAAACCTCGCCCCGGTGACATGGGAGTCGTGCCAACGAAGGGTTTGTTATCGTCGAGCAGATCGAATCGCGAAGCATTGATCCAGAGGTAACGCCGCAGCATTTCATCCTTTGGATTCTTGCTTGAGGCCAACGACTCGTACAACGTCAAGCCGTCGGGATCAGTCTGCCGCCAGTAGATTTCCTCGAGGTATCGCGAGGCGTCCGCCGGCGAAATTTGGCGAGCCGCTGGTCCAGGTCAGGAACAACCTGCATCCCCGCCGACTCGGCCCCTTTGGCGGCGGAGCCAGTCATCGTCACTGGTTTATGCCCTCTCTGTGCTGAAGTAGTAGGAAGGATAAAGAAAAGAACAAGCAGTGAAACCCCGGGGCCCAGTGTCATAAACTGTTGATTTTACCAGAGCGTTCTGTACTTAATCGTTTTACTTCTCGCGAATCAACAATGACATCACTATGATGTTGCGTTATGACCCCGGGATCTAATTCGAACGGCCCGCAGACGTTGCTCATCGATGCCGATGACACGCTTTGGGAAAACAATATTTATTTCGAACGTGCCATCGCGAATTTCATTTCGTTTCTGAACCATCACGAGTACTCGCCCGAGCGAGTGCGCGAGGTCCTTAACGACGTCGAGCGTGAGTGCATCGTCAGCCATGGCTATGGGCTGCACAGCTTCATTCACGCGCTGGTGCAAACTTTCGAGCGCCTGGCAGTCGAGCCGCTTACTTCCGCGCTGCACGAGACCATCAGTGGATTCGCCCATACCATCGCCGAACACCCGGTCGAGATCCTGCGCGGCGTTCCAGAGACGCTTCAGTACTTATCCGAACACCATCGTCTGATGCTGCTGACCAAAGGCGCCATCACCGAACAGTCCGGCAAAGTCGAGCGCTCAGGTCTGAAGGATTATTTTTCCGCAGTAGAGATTGTCGCCGAAAAGGATGTGGCCACATATCGCACGATAGTGTCGAAGTACGATCTGCCCAGCGATTCCACCTGGATGGTAGGAAACAGTCCGAAGTCCGACATTAATCCCGCCCTGGCAGCCGGACTCAACGCCGTCTTCGTTCCGCACGGCAATACCTGGATTCTTGAGCACGAAGAAGTCGCGAAAGCCCAGCCGCCAAACCGGCTGCTGATCGTGGAGACCTTCGCGGGATTAAAGGAACATTTCTGAAAAAACACTGTAGAAACGTAGCTTGCTACGTTTCAGCCAGCTATTTACTCACCGGAACCGCGCAGAACTTGTCGAACGCCTTCTTGAGCTCCGCCGCGAGGTCCGCCGCCTCTCGATGTTCAATGTCGCTGCGCTGCATCATGTGAATCAGCTTTCCATCGCGAAGCAGCGCGATCGAGGGCGACGACGGCGGATACCCGGTAAAGTAACTGCGAGCGCGTTCCGTTGCCTCTTGGTCCTGTCCAGCGAAGACCGTAAACATCTTCTCGGGGCGCGCGGAATTCTGCAGAGCAATGCGAACCGCGGGACGCATGCGTCCGGCCGCGCATCCGCAAATGGAATTCACCACAACCATAGTCGTTCCTGGTTGGTTGATAATGGCGCGATCGACTTCCTCGGCGGTACGCAGTTCTTGAACTCCCATGCGGGTTAGTTCTTCACGCATCGGGATCACCATAATCTCTGGATACATTTCTTCTCCTTAACAGGTTTCTAATAGCCTAACAGAAGTCTCAAGCCGCAGTGGACGTCGAGCCAAGACACTCACTGCACGAACGTAATGCAACAGCCTAAATCCTTTTTTCGTTCGTATATAGTGGTGATACTCGCCAATGCTCATGAAGGAAAACGTGCCGCTGGCACCACTCACCACCCTCAAAGTTGGAGGTCCAGCTCGATATTTCATTGAGGCGCAAACCATTGCTGAAGTATCCCAGGCCGTCGAATTCTCGCGATCCCGAAGTCTGCCGCTCTTCGTCCTCGGTGGCGGCAGCAATCTGGTGATCTCCGACGCAGGCTGGCCGGGCCTGGTGCTCAAGATCGGAATTACCGGGATCAATCATCGGCACGGTCATAATGAAGTCGTATTCGAAGTCGGCGCAGGCGAAGACTGGGACAAATTCGTGGGCTTCGTCGTCGCCCACAATTGTGCCGGCATTGAATGCCTAAGCGGCATTCCCGGAAGCGCAGGAGGCGCCCCGGTACAGAACGTCGGCGCGTACGGGCAAGAAGTCGCGAACACGATTGAATCCGTACTCGCGCTGGACCTTAAAGATGGGCAACCGCACGAACTCTGCAACAACGATTGTGGTTTCAGCTACCGAACCAGCATCTTCAACACTACCGAGCGCGGGCGATACGTTATTTTGCAGGTGAATTATGCGTTGAAGCATGGCGGCGACGCGTTCATTGCATATGCCGATCTTAAGAAATACTTTGCCGGCTGGAGCGAGAAGCCGACCTTGGCCAACACTCGAGACGCTGTAAGAAAGATCAGGGCCGGGAAAGGCATGCTCATTACCGCTGGCGACGATGACTGCCGCAGCGCCGGATCTTTCTTCAAGAACCCAATTCTCTCCGCGGAACAGTATCAAGCCCTAACAGCGCGAGCCGCCGCCAAGAATCTGCAGATTCCCAGCTATCCAGCCCTCGATGCGCAGAAAAAAGTTTCAGCCGCGTGGCTGGTGGAGCATTCCGGTTTTGGCCGGGGATACGGCAGCGGTCCTGTCGGCATTTCTCGCAAGCACGCGCTGGCCATCGTGAACCGCGGGAACGCAACCGCGGCCGATGTCTTGGCCTTGAAGGAAGACATTCAGCAGCGAGTGGACGAGATCTGGGGCCTTCTCCTGGAGCCCGAGCCAGTCTTCGTCGGATTCTAGTCCTGGCTGTATGTAGGCGTGCTCCCGCACCTAGCATCCTAAGGAAGTGCAGGCCTTCGCCTTCCGCTCCCGAGTTAGGGAAAAAGAAACGGCCATCGCCCCAGATTGCAACCCTTGTTTTGTAAATCCCCAGCGTGGGGAGGGTGTGCATTCCGGCCCCGGCGGCAGCCGCCTCTATTCACTTATCGGCAATTCTTGCCGCCTCTTTAAAGATTCGAACGAACATCTGGCGAGTCAGTTTCCCGGTCTGCGTGTTCTGGTTCGAGGGATGGTAAGAGGCCAGGAAGGTCTTTCCATCCGGCAGTTTGTACTCGGCTCCGTGCTGAAAGATGTATGCTTTCCGGCTCGCCAGCTGGCCGCGGCGCTTCAAGTAATTGAGATAAGCATCAAAGCCAATCCTGCCCAGCGCAACCACAACCTTCACATTCTTGAGACCCTCCACTTCGCGGTCGAGATAAAGAGCGCAGCTCGCCAATTCTTGTGGGAGGGGCTTGTTGTCGGGCGGGGCACAGCGTACCGCGGCCGTGATGTAGACGTCTTTAAGCTTCAGCCCATCCTCACGATCGGTAGCGTTAGGCTGGTTGGCAAAGCCGGTCTCGTACAAAACCGGAAACATGAATTTGCCCGACGCGTCTCCGGTGAACGGCCGGCCGGTGCGATTGGATCCGTGAGCTCCGGGAGCAAGCCCGAGGACAAGAACCCGCGCCTCGGGATCGCCGAAGCCGGCCACGGGCTTTCCCCAGTACTCGCAATCGCGGTAAGCCCGGCGCTTTTCGCGAGCAATCCTTTCGCGATACTCCACCAGTCGCGGACAACGGGTGCAGGCGACGACTTCGGCGTTGAGTTCAATGAGCCAGGTACTATTGGTTCGGACAACTCCCATCGTTACAACTCTACAACGATGGCTCATTCCCCGCTGAATAGGCTGGCCGCCCGACGGTTTGTCGAGAATCGAGCGCCAGCCCTGTAAGAACTCCGACATCGAGCTCACTTCTCAGCCGATTTTTTGCTGGATTCCCGAATTTCGCGGATCTCCGCTTCAGGAATGTGAAGGTATTGTAAGAATTGCTGGTGTTCGTCCGGAGCAGCGCGTTCGAATTCGTGGTGCCACCGCCCCATGTCAGCGCTGGAAAGGCCCGCGGCCTTCATGATTGAAATCCACTTTTCTTTGGTCATTTTTCCTGTCCTCCTCATCATGCTCTTAGTTTGTAGGATCCGCAGGATCGACCCTTGATGAGCACGCAGCTGCCGAATCTCCGCATCCAGCTCTTGCAGCCGGTGCTTCAGCAACGACGAGGCTTCATTCACTGGCGACGATAACATTCGCCGGATGTCTTTCACGCTCATACCTGCCGAGCGGTAGAGACAAATCTGATCGAGCACCCGTAGTTCCCGCGCACCGTACAGGCGATAGTTTGCGGAACTGCGGAGAGCTGGCTTCAGCAGCCCACAACCCTCATAGTAGAGAATCGTCGTGCGGCTGAGCCCACTGCGCTTGGCGATCTGCGACACCCGTAGCATGAACTCACTTCCAGCTTCAACCCTATAGTAGTAGACAGGTCAAGAGAATATTAAGCCGCAATTGAGTCCCAAGGATAAGCGCGCGGGATCAGGCCAGAGGCACAGAGAAGTTATCCAAAAACTGGTTTTCTCCAAAATCTAGTCAAGCGAGACCAGGCCCCGACTTTCGCACAGAAGCATATTCCAAGGGGATCTCCGGAATTTGATGGGGGGCGCCCGTCCTTGCGTTTTCTGCAAGGGCGCGTGGTCGCATCTCTTACGCTGCCCGTCGGCGTACCAACTCCACGCGAGCGGACTCATTCACTCGAACCCGCGTCAGACCTGTCGGCGTCAGAGAATTGTAAGGTTGGCATCCTCGAAAAATGGGGTTCTGCTCCCACCCGCCCTTTGCAAACGCCGCAAAAAACGGGGTACCAGAAGTCCGATTCATCGGCCATTCGAAAGTCTGCGCCGCTCCCCATTTGTCAGACTCCTTTCTTAACTCACGCTGGAAGGCCCACGTCGTTCGTCAGGGGATGTACTTCCGATATCTGGAGGGACGGGGCCCGATTAAGGTACGGTGCCTTGGGGCGTGACGATATAACGGACCGGACGCTGAGTGGAGCGGCCCTCTGGTGCTGGATCGTTTCCGCCCGATTCGCTACAAGATCCGGAGACGACAACATGAATATTGTGCATAGAGTTCTCGCGGGATTGTACGTCGGCGTATTCTTTTCCGCACTGTCTGTGGCGCAGATGCCTAAAGGGGTCTCTTCGAATGGGGTGGATGATTCGATGAAGGGATGGAAGCCGGTTTGTGTTCTACCGTCTTGTAACCCAGGCGGAAGCGGAATCCCCACCGCAACGTCTCAGACGGTTCACCATGCGAAACCGTCTAAGGATGGCTACTCGATGAAGGTGTCGATCACCGGGCCGCAATATAGCAACGCCTTGTGGACTTACATCGCCGGCGTCGACGACAGCGCAACATCCTTCAGCACGAGCCTCAGGGTCTACCCAACGAATAAGGCCTCGGTCGCTGGGTCTTTCGAGTTCGACCTGTTCGACTTCTCACAGTCCACAGGGACCGAGTTCATGTGGGGGTCTCAGTGCAATCAGGTCAACCGCCTCTGGCAAATATTTGATCAACTTCGCGGACGGTGGATGAACACCTCTGTTGCATGCTCGCTCGCGCCCAATAAATGGCACTCCGTGCGTTGGGATGTCCACCGCGTATCTGGAGACACCAACCGATGCAGCGGCAAGCCCTGTATGTATTACGACACCCTGACGGTGGATAACGTCGCGCACCCCGTTAACGCGAAGTATCCCGCAGGCCCTTTGCCCAATGGATGGTCGAGCGTGGTCGGCTTCCAGGTTCAAATCGATATCGGTTCAACCGGGTCGAATGTCACGATAGACGAATACCTCGATCTCGCCGACTTTACGGCGATGTGAGCGTAGTTTTCGGAGAAGTGGGCAAAAGGCCAAAAAACGTGCTTTGCGCAGAATCTTGTGAAGCCCCCTAAGCCCCCCAATTCCCGCCAAGTCCATGATTCGGTGCGGCGAATGGGGTGTTCTATGCTGGTTTGGTAGACGGCAAGATTTACCTTCGGCCTGTGGCGCGGTGGCCAGGAGGAACGAGAGACAGTTTCGAAACGCCCCGACCTGAATGCGCTTCGCCCTGATCTCAATCTAAAGAGGTCCCAACCGATCGCAACACCATCGGGCGCGGAACTCTGAGGTTTACAGGGATAACTGTCGTAAACCAGGCCATTACGTCAGCTACCCAACACGCCATTTATTGAGAGGGCCAATGTCCTCTAGAAAAATCGGGTCACGCCTTCTTGCAGCACGAGCACGCGATCCTCGATGCCTGCCGCCCTGGCTTCCTGCTCCAGCAGCTGCAAGGGCTCGTCCATGGGTTCATGGGAGAGTTTGAAGGTTCCATAGTGCATGGGGACCATCCAGCGAGCTTTCAAATCAAGAAAGGCGCGGGTGGCGTCGGCGGGACTGGTGTGGACATTGCGGAAGGACGGCGGGTTGTAAGCTCCGATGGGCAATAGCGCCAGTTCGGGCGCCAGACGCTGGCCGATCTCGCGGAAGCCGGGAAAATACGCGGTGTCGCCCGCGTGATAGAGCGAGTGCTTGCTGTCGCGCAGCACATAGCCGCCGTAGCCACGATGGGAATCCTTGATGATCCGGGCTCCCCAATGGCGGGAAGGCACGTGGGTGACGGTGAGTTCGCGATGGCGGTAACTATTCCACCAGTCCAGCTCCACCACATCGCCGAAGCCCAGGTCGGAGACCAGATCTAGAACGTGATGCGGCACCACGATGATCGGAGGCGCGGCACGGCGGCTCCGCGCCTGCTGAACGATGGCGCGCAACGATGGCCGATGCAGATGGTCAAAGTGGGCATGTGTAACCAGCACCAGGTCAATGGGAGGAAGGTCGCGGAGCTTCACTCCAGGCTGGCGCAGACGCTTTAGCACAAACAACCAGCGCGCAAAATTGGGATCGATAACGACATTCTGGCCGCCGATCTGGACGAAAAAGCTGGAGTGGCCGATGAAGGTTAAACCCAACTCTCCGTTGCTGACCAATTTAGGTTTATAAGCCTGGCCGGTTCGGGGAACGGTGGCGGAGTGGCGCACCAAACGGCCAAACGCACGCGCGCGTTTGCGGAGAACGGGATTCGTGAGCGTTGGCTTTAACATCTGCTCCTGGCCGAAATGTGGCTCGGAAATCCGACTACAACTGCTTAAGCGCGCGGAAGCTGGAAAAACTGTTTCCCAGACTTCTACAATGTTTGGGCTAAAGAGCTGTTGTTATTCTAAGGCAATTCGCCGACGATTGCTTGACCGCAATGCGGCGGTCAGTTCTAATCCTTGTGGGGAACTGTTCTCCGCAGATTCTTTGTAGCGCCGCCGTCCCGGCGGCTGTCGTGGGGGCGTCCCGCCCGCACTTGGCGGGGGCAAGATGCCGGCGAGACGCCGGCGCTACAAAGAGTAAGGGGGGAAAGCAGGTTCCTTCACGACGAAATTAAAGGAGCGAAAATGCGGGTTGCGTTCTTAGGTTTAGGAATCATGGGACGGGCGATGGCGTCCAATCTGGCCAAGGCTGGTCACGAAGTCACGGTGTGGAATCGCACCGCGGGCAAGGATGTGGAAGGGGCACGAAGCGCGGCGTCTCCGGCTGAGGCGGCGCGTGGAGCCGAGGTCGTGTGGATGTGCGTCTCGGACACCAAGGCAGTCGAAAGCGTTTTGTTCGGACCGCACGGTGTGCATGAGTCGCTGGCGCAGGGCATGACTATTGTGGATTCGAGCACGATCTCACCCTCCGCCACGCGCCAGTTCGCCGAGAGAGTGCGCGCTCAGGGAGTGCAATACGTGGACGCGCCCATGACCGGATCCAAGGCCGGAGCGGAAAGCGGCACCCTGATTTTCATCTTGGGTGGAGAGGAATCGGCCATTGAGAAACTGAAGCCCCTGTTTGCCGCTACCGGCAAGAAGTTCTTCCGCATGGGCGAGACGGGCAAGGGACAAGCCGCCAAGCTGGTGATGAATCTTCAAATCGCGCTCATCTACGAAGGCTTTGCCGAGGCCCTCACGTTGGCCGCGAAACTTGGCGTCGATGCCGAGGTCCTGTTGCCATTGATCCAGGCTTCTATGGTTCACTCGGGCGTGGTTGAGTACAAGGCTCCGTTTGTTCTGAAACGTGACTTTTCCCCGAACTTCCCGCTGCGTTTGATGCACAAAGACCTCCGGTTGGCCTTGGATGCGGCCAAGGAAGCCCGCGTTAAGCTGCCCGGGCTGGAGACGGTTGAAGAAATCTACGAAGTGGCCGCCGAGGATGGCCACGGCGATCTCGATTACGCCGCGACTCTTACGCTTCTCGAAAAATGGGCGGGAGTGGAAGTGAAAGGCGCATCGGCGTAATTAAAGATCACTTCTTCTGCGGTGGTTCCGGTGTGCAACGCGTCAAGTTCCTTGCATACGTGACCTCGACATTTTTTCGCTTCTTGCCCTGCTCATCCACAACCTGCAACTCCCACTGCCGCCGAGTGTCGGCATTGGATGGAAACTCAACCTCTAACTGGTAGAAATTTTTCATTGTGTCATACGTACGCGACAGCGCAGCATTCAACCGCTCCCGTACATTTGCAGATTCATTACGGTTTACGTTCGCGATTGAGCCGCCGGTTACTTCTGCCAGATGCTGGAGGTCATCGCGTGCTGCCTCGGATTCTGAATGTGGACGATTCGAATTCGACAAGATAAAGCAGAATAAACGGACGCCGCTCGATAGAAATTTCTGCTCTAGATCCTTACGGCGAAACTTACTGCGGTTATCGACGCCATCGCTTATGAGATAAACCGCGTCCCCATCTCTCGGCGTGTCGAACAGGCTGGCCGCATACATCAGCGAATCGAACACAGCGGTTGCTCGTCGGCCATCGTCCAAATCCGCAAGTTTCTGTAACATCTCCTCTGGCCGCGCATCGAATCCGAGGGTGTCGAGGATGCGGTCTGCAAACTGCACCAAGGCAACATGCGGAATTGCGGACACCGTGATGAAGTTGCCGGCTGCATATTGAGCCAATTCAAGATTATGATTCTCCCGGTTGACGCTGCCGCTCACATCGATTAACAGCACCACGCGTGGTGATTCAGTCTTAACCCTATCTCCGTGGATCTTCACCGGCTGACCGTGCAGGGTCGCCTGAAACGATGCTGGTTGCAGGCCAGGCACCAGCTTTCCCTTCTGGTCGCGCACGTTCACGATGGTGTTCTGCTGGCAGGTCTGGGCAAGGGCGGAAAACTGACCAAATGCGTAAAGGGTGAGCAGCAGCCACAGCCTCTTGCGAAGCGACAACGTCATGATTTTCTCCGGCACGGCGGGAATTATAAACTGGTCCGGGCAGCCCTGTACTCTGGTAACCATTCCCGCCCCTCTATTACACAACTATTACACACCGCCGAAGATGGACACGGCGACCTCGATTACGCCGCGACCCTTACGCTTCTCGAAAAATGGGCGGGAGTGGAAGTGAAAGGCGCGTCAGCGTGAACTTCGGCCTGAACTCCATCGCGCAATTCGACTGACTGTACTACCGTCAACGGCCCGCGTTTAACTGCTTGAGTTTCTGCTGGGCGCTGTCGCGAATTTCCTTGCGCCGGGGCTCCGAATCGGTGGTATCAGAAGTCAGCAGGGCCAACGCCTTTTCGGCGCACTGCCGTGCCAGATCTTTCTCTCCGTCTGCCAAATAGGCGTCGCCGAGGCTATCGTTGGCGTCGGCCGACTCCGGATACGCGGTGACGTTGAGCTTCATGATCTCGACCGCCATTTTCGTTTCGCCCACTCGCAAATGATCATAGCCCATGATCGTGACGAGAGCTTCCGGCCACAACTGTGCCTTGGGATCTTTTCGTCGAGCTTCCGTCAGTTGCTGCGCCGCCCGAGCGACTCCGCCGGGCATCTCGATTTGATTGACTATCGGCGCAAATGGCAACTCCGCGGCGCTTGTTTTGTCCACCGGCGCCTGCCCTGGTGTCTTGATCAGCGTGGTCACAAACCAATCCACGATGATGCTGGGCAGTTCCGGATGAACTTTGAACATATCGGTTCCGTGGCTTCCGGTGGCGGGAACTCCACGCACGTCTTCAAACCCAAGCCAGGGCGCCCTGTCCCCAGCGTAGCGTATGAACTTCTTGCCCGAACTGGAGGAGAAGGTGTAGAGCAATTCCATCGCCTCTTGCGTGGGAGGATATTCGTCGTCATCGGCCACGACGAACAGCCCCGGCAGTTGCGACGCCTGCCGCAGGAATTGCAGGCCGTCCAGGAGGGTTTCTCCGGAAAGTAATACCAGCGATTTCACCTGTGCAGAATGTCGGCGCGCAGTCTGGACAGCACTATCGACGCCGAAGCCGCCGGCTCCGCCCACGCCGATCACATCTCCCATCACACCCGGCTGCGACACCAAATGTTGAAACGCTGTGTCAATGTCTCCAGGCCTCCGCTCGCGTGCCTGTGCTCTCTCCTCGGGCGTCAGCTGGTCCGGAGGAGTGCCGCCGCTCTCGCCAAATCCGCGCATATCGAGGGTAAGCGTGTTAATTCCAGCGGTCGCCATCTGCCCCGCCAGATCGTCCCAGGCTTTGCGCTGCCGGTTGATCTGATGCAGCAGCAACAGACCGGGGCCGGGCTTGGCCGCGGCAAAGTAACTCGCCTTCAGGACGGTGCCGTCCGACGCCTTCAGGTCAACCACCCGCGCCGCCGGCTGCGACTGAGACCGCCGCGAGTCCGGTGGCACCAGATTGTTCGCGCGACAATAGACCACAAGCTGGCCGTAGTGCTCGCCGCTGTGTTCGATGGCGAACATCCAGGTGTAGGAATTGTGGACCTGCTTGCCCCGAAGCTTCGACGTTTTGTCGAGGCCCGCGTCACCCTGCTGTTGAATCACGTTCGCTCCGTCCGCGATTGCCTGCTGAATCAGCTTCACCACGTCGGCTTTCGTCTTGTAAACGTCTCGCGAGGGGTTGTCGTCATTGCCGAAGTCGGGCCCGAGGTTTGCTCCGGAAACCCTGCGTATCAGGATGTAATCGAGTGCGGCGACGTGCAGAAGGTTTTCGGCAAAGCTGCGCTCGTCTTTCTGCAGCTTGAAGTCATACTTGTCTTCGGGAAAATCCTGAGCCATGGCGATGATTTTGTTCCCGATCTCGTTCCACATGTCCAACGTCTCCTCTGCCCGGGAGCGTGGAACTTGGTTCTGCGATTGGCCCTGACTGGAAAGGGTGGTTCCGGCGATGGCAAGCAGAGTGACCGCAACCAGCGCAAGTGAGGACCGCTTCGCGGGTCGTTTCATCGTAAGTTTCTCCTTAATCGATTCGCTGACATCAGGAAACAGAACGTGCACCTCATTGCGACGCAAGGTCATTTCTGACCACTTGGCCGCCCTTCATCACGAATCGAACTCGCTCCAGTTCGGTAATGTCGGCGATGGGATCTCCCGCAACGGCCACGAGATCGGCAAATCTCCCGGGCTCAACCGCCCCCACCCGGTCCTCCCATCCCAACATTTCCGCCGCATTCGTCGTAACCGCTCGGATAATGTCGAGCGGCGGCATTCCGGCGTCATGTAAATTGGCGAATATCGTCGCGCTGGCTTGGCCGCGGGTTTTTCCCGGATAAAACCAGCACATATCTGATCCGGCGGCAAACTTCACTCCCGACTTCAGTACCCGCTGAATGAAAGTGGCCACCTTCTGCCGCCTTCGGTCATCGGAGGCGGCCAGCTCAGACTTCAACGCGGGGGACATCACTATGGTCGGCTCGGCAATCTTGGTAAAAAAGCCACCCCAAAAAGTTGGCGTTATGTCGATGAAGATTCCCTTGTCGCGCATGGCCTTCAATTGCTTGTCGGTTGCATCGTTGCCGTGCTCGATGGAGTCTGCGCCGCCATCAATCGCCGTTTGGATGCTGCCTGTGCTGATAGCGTGAACAGCGACCTTCAGGCGCTGGCGGTGTGCCTCCTCAACCACCGCCGTCAGTTCTGTGGGTGAGATGTCATCGCCGACTGTGACCTTGATAAGATCGACGCCATAGAAGACGTTCTGCCGTACTGCCTGCCGTGCTCGGTCGGGGCTGTCTATCGGCAGGAATTCCTGTTGCATGATGACGTCGGCTACAGCGGGGTTGAGGCCTTGGAGGTATGAACCCAGCGCAATAAGCTTACGTCCAGCGGCTAGAATTCTCGGACCGGGGACGTTGCCCGCATTGATAGCGTCCCGCAGGACAACATCGCCGTCAATGCCAGAGTGCCCAAGATTGCGCACTGTCGTGAAGCCGCTCTCCAAATCTTCGCGTGCCCGCGCGTCGCCCCGCAATACACGCTCGCTGGGCGACTCGACGATCGCCAGCAATAGCCCCGGAGCAAAGTCACCGTTTAAGTGGCGCGCGCTCTCGGCTTCCGGCGGCACAATTACGTCGAGCAGCAGGTGCGTATGACTGTCAATCAGCCCTGGCAGCAAGGTCGCGTTGCCCAGATCGATGGTCTTCACGCCGGCCGGCGCATTCGCTTGCACTCGCGAAGGCGGGCCAACCTCCTTGATCTTGCCGCCTTCAATCAGCACTGCTGCGGGCGAAAGCATATTCCCGGTACGGGGGTCGAGCAGCCGGCTGGCTTTTACCAGAGTTACCACAGCCGGCGACTGGGCGGCGACTTGCCCAATTGAAAACAGAACGAGAAGTACCAACGCGGACAGCGTGGACAATTTGCGCATACGATTCAGTTCTCCGTTGCCACCTCACCACATGACGTTTAGTGGTTGCACGTCGAGGTCTTCTCGTCCCCTTTGCCCGCTAAGACTCGGTTAGACGTAAGCGATGCTCTGGTGGTTTGAGCAAATTTCAGATCATCGGTTGTATTTTAAGGTGTGAGCCGTGCGCTCCACCCGATAATTCTTCCGGCAGGCAGATCGCTGGCGCCGAAGCGCCCGCTTTCCAAACTCAGCGTTTCCATAGCTTCCCGAACTCCGCCCCCGTCGGTTCCGGTACTTCGGTAACTGCCGCCGAAACGACCTATTACAGAACTATTACACTCAGCGCCGACGGTGCCTGCTAGCCTAATCTCATAGCATCCACAACGAGTACAGGGACGCCACAATGGAACTCGAAGCACTGCACCGCGAGCCAGCCGCCGATAACGAAATCAACTGGGTAACCGCCACCTTTATGGCCCTGTTTCACGTCGGGGCCATTGCCGCACTGTTTTTCTTCACCTGGAAAGCTTTTTTCGTGTCAATGTTTCTATGGTGGGTTTCGGGAAGCCTGGGCATCGGCATGGCCTACCACCGGCTGCTGACGCATCGCGGCTACAAGACTCCGAAGTGGGTCGAATATTTCCTCACCACGTGCGCAACCCTGGCTCTTGAAGGCGGACCGATCTTCTGGGTGGCCACGCATCGCATTCATCATCAGTTTTCCGATCAGGAAGGCGATCCGCACTCGCCGGTCGACGGCAAGTGGTGGGCGCACATGGGCTGGATCCTGACTGGAAAGTCCATGCATCACGACACCACTACGCTGGCACGTTACGTGCCCGATCTGGCGAAAGACAAATTCCATGTCTGGATCACGAAATATCATTATGTTCCCATGATTGTTCTAGGGCTGGTGCTGCTGGCGATCGGTGGGCTGCCGTTCTTGCTTTGGGGAGTTTTCATGCGCACCGTGGTCGGTCTGCATACTACCTGGCTGGTGAACTCGGCGACGCACAGCTGGGGCTCACGCCGCTTTGTCACGAAAGATCTTTCGACCAACAGTTGGTGGGTCGCGGTCCTGACTTTTGGCGAGGGCTGGCACAATAACCATCATGCGCATCCGGTTTCCGCCCGGCACGGCTTGCGATGGTATGAAATTGATATGAACTGGTACGGCATCTGGACGCTGAAGAAGTTGGGGCTGGCGCGGCATGTGTATCGCGTAAAGCTGGATGAAGTAGGCGGCAAGGGCGAAGCAAAAGCGGCGGCTCCAGTTCAAGAGTTGGTTTCGGTTTAGGGAGCACGGGAGATTCCCTTAATCTCGCGCCTGGACTTTGCCACCAGCGTCTCTTGTAGGGATGTAGCTTGCTGTGTCTTGTAAGCCTTTGTTTCACTTCCTCACTCCGGTTTTCTTTCCCCTCGCGGTAGAATCGTGTCATGCGCATCACCAGCCGCCGCAAAGCGACGATTACATTCCTCGTGCTAGGCGTCGGTCTGGCTGGCGTGGCTGTAGCCGTTGGTTTCGGCTGGATCATCCTGAACTGGCGCGAAGGGATCAAAGTTTTCCTGGGCGTGATCTTCTTCGGCGCCATCACTGCGGGGCTTGTCCTCAATACCATTTTCCTGTTACGCGAGATTCGCCGGAACGAACAGCACGATAGTTTCATCAACGCGGTCACGCACGAACTCAAGACCCCGATTGCTTCCATCCGCCTTTACCTGCAGACTCTGCAACATCGTGACGTAGACGAAGGCCAGCGGCGGGAGTTTTACCGCCGCATGCTGGACGATACCGATCGGCTGCTGGGCACCGTCGAGCAGGTTCTAAAGGCGGGAGTCGCGTTACACAAGAAGAGCAGCCGCGAACGCGTCGCGATCGACCTCGGGAGCCTGGTTCGCGAATGCTTGGAAGTTGCTCGCACCGGCCATCATTTGGAGCCCCAGGCATTGCGCCTCGAGCCCATGGCAAATAATGGAGCGGAAGCAAGCGTCACCGGCGACCCAGAGGAGTTGCAAACTGCCATCTCGAACGTCCTCGACAATGCCATCAAGTACTCCGGAGATCAAGTCGATGTTTCCGTACGCATTGAAACGCCCGATGAAAAGCATGTGAGGTTGAGCATCCAGGACCACGGAGTCGGAATTCCGCAGGGAGAGCTGAAGAGCGTCTTCAAGCGCTTCTATCGCGTGTCCAATCGCTCAAAGGCTCACATAAAAGGAACGGGGCTGGGCCTGTTCATCGTTCGCGCCATCGCCAAGAAGCATGGGGGGCGCGCGTTTGCGCAGAGTCAGGGCGAGGGGCTCGGCACGACGGTGGTTCTCGAACTGCCGCGAAGCATTTCCCGGGAAAACGGTCATCAGGAGAATCGGGCATGAGCCGCGTGCTGATTGTGGAAGACGAAGCCCATTTGGCTCAGGGGTTGCGTTTTAATCTCGAAGCTGAAGGTCACAGCGTGGAAGTTGCGGGCGACGGCGAGCGCGCGATCGAGTTGCTGCTTGGTCATAAGGAAAACGGCCGCAAAGAAAACGGCAAAAAGGAAAACGGCAAGCGCGGAGGCGGAAAGCGCGAAGCCAGCAAACGCGAAGAGTTCGACGCCGTGGTGCTCGATGTGATGCTTCCGGGCAAGGATGGTTTTGCCGTCGCCACCGAGTTACGGGCCGCGAAGAATTTTGTTCCCGTTCTCATGCTGACTGCCCGTGGCCGGCCCGAGGATGTGCTCAAGGGATTTGCTTCCGGCGCCGACGACTATCTTCCCAAACCCTTCGAACTTCCCATCCTGCTGGCCCGGCTACAAGGTTTGTTGCGGCGCCGCGAATGGATGGGCGTCAGCCAGGCGCCCGCTCCCGACGCCTTCTCATTCGACGGGCGAACCATCGACTTTGGCAAGCTGGAACTGCGAGTCAACCGGAACGTCATTCAACTTACTTTGATGGAGACGGAACTGTTGCGTCATTTAGTTCGCAATAGTGGCCGCATCGTCTCGCGCAAAGCCATCCTCGAAGAAGTCTGGGGCCTGCGCGAAGACACCGATACGCGGGCCATTGATAACTTCATCGTCCGGCTGCGGCGCTACATCGAAGACGATCCCGCAAAGCCGAAGCATCTGCTGACGGTCCGCGGGGTGGGATACCGGTTCGTGCCGGAACCGGGGGAAAGCTGAACTGAAACGGGTGGCCGACCGAATGCAGCCGGCACGCTCGCGTCTTTTTCTGTCCCACAATGGGAAGTTTACTGTTTAGTACCGGGTACCCCCTCCCCCCTTTGTCTGCAAAATCTAGAAAACAAACGATCAATTTTGCGACTATGTGCTAGATCTTTGAGTTTCCAGGAGTTACACGCAAAATCTAGAGAACGTGGGAGTTACGGCAGGTGCGTCGAGGCCTGCGGTTCCGTTTCGGAACTGAGCTTGTGGCTAGACCCCCAGCCCTGGACAGCGGGCGGATCGGCGGTTTTCGCTCAAAGATTCTTGGGCAGGTTCGGCATCTCGCGGCGCTGCTCCGCGATTGCCTGGATTAGATTGTCAAAGATCGCACATTATCCACCAGATAATGTATCTTGATTAAGATTATCTTCCGTAGGGCATTCAGTCAACAAGAAAAGCGTGATCGGGCTGGGAATCGAGAGTTTCGCACCCACCCTCGCAAAAAACGCGAGGATGGGGCAACCTCTTCTGGGCGGAGCGGAGATGTGTGGGCCAGCCCCCACAATTTGTCTCTTGCTTTTTCCGGAGGGGTGGAGTACGCTGTGCGCCAAATGATTGGAAGCCAGCCGGCCCGGTCCCGGGCGCTGGTTTCGGACCCCGCAGTTATGGCTTTTGGGCTTTGGATTTTGAAAGCCCGTCTCCGGAGTTTTGTTTACGTCTTCATTTCGCATCACCGGGCCGAACCCTTGGGAGGTAAAGAATCCATGAAAGTACGTATAGCAGTTGCCATGTCTCTGTTCTTGGTCGTGGTTGCGATGGCGAGTTTCATTCCTAGCC
>DATNNO010000134.1:0-14160 GCA_035601775.1 Terriglobales bacterium
CCAGCAGCTCCGGGTCGATGCGCGCCAGCCGGGCCAGCGTCCGGGCATCGAAGCGATCATCTTTGCGGCGGCTCTCCCCGATCAAACGCACCTGGCGCGCATGCGCCACAATCACTTCCTGCCCCAGTTCACTCCACAACCATCCGGCTCGATACTGATCTGTACACCATCATCGGAGTCATGCCGCCGGATTTTCGCCATCCCGGACGCACGCTTGGGCACGACGTTGAGGTTTGGGTCGCGGCAGGATACGCGGCCGCGCCATTCCCGAAGCCTCCGGTGCGCACGCAGCGAGTCATTTTCGGCGCCATCGCGCGGTTGAAGCCTGGATTGTTCCTGGCGCAGGCCCAGGCGAAGCTCGACGCATTCGCGGCACATCTGCGCGAGCAATACCCGACCGACTATCTGGCGACAGCGCAGTGGAGAGCGCGGCTTGTCCCGCTGCAACAAGAGGTCGTCGGCAATGCGAGTTCGATGCTTTTTCTGCTCCTGGCATCGGTTGGGGTGGTGTTGACGATCGCATGCGTCAACATCGCCAGCCTGCTGCTGGCGCGCTCTTCGTCGCGTCACCGTGAAATTGCTGTCCGGCAGGCTCTCGGTGCGAGTAGCTGGCGGCTCGTCCGGCAGACCTTGACCGAGAGCGTCGTGCTCTCGCTCTGCGGCGGAGCGCTCGCCGTGCCAGTGAGTTTCTTGCTCAAGGATATTCTGCTCACGCTGGTTCCATCCACTCTTCCCAGACTTACGGAAGTGGTTTTGAATGGGCGGGCGCTCTTGTTTGTATTTGCGATCTCTGTCATCACCGGGTTGTTGTTCGGCCTGGCGCCGGCGGTGCAAATGTCCCACCGGCGATTGATGGACAAACTGAGTCTGGGATCGCGTTGCGTTGGCATCGCCTCACGTCAACACCGCTTTCTTAGTGCGCTGGTGGCGTGTGAGTTTGCGCTCTCGCTGGTGCTGATGGTCGGCGCCGGCCTTTTGCTGCGGAGCTTCTGGAAAGTGCTTGAGGTTCAACCCGGCTTCAACTCCGACCACCTGGTGACAGCTCAATTGTGGTTACCGGTGCCGAACGATCCCAAGAATAATCCCTATCCGACCCAGGAGAAACTGAATGTCTTCGTGAGCGAAGTTCTGCGTCGCGTCAGCGCCTTGCCCGGAGTGAACGAAGTCGCGATCGGGGGTGGGAATACCCTTTTTACCGGGCGGCGCAACGCGACGGGCTTCGACATCGAGGGCCGGATTGCCGCGGCAGGCGAAGCGCCAACTGCTGAGTTCGGGGTGGCGACGCCGGATCTTTTTCGCGTCCTCGGCACACCGCTCATCCGAGGCAGGTCTTTTACCGAGGCGGACAACGAGAAGGGTGAGCCGGTGGCGCTCATCGATCAAACCGCGGCCGAGCGTTTTTGGCCCCACGAAGACCCGATCGGAAAACAGATCCGCCCGCAATTTGGTCGTCAGCAGCCTCTGCGGAGGATCGTCGGTGTGGTGGGACGAAGCCGAAGCGACGGGCTCGACGCTCCCTACACACCGCACTTGTTCCTTCCCGCATGGCCGAGTGCTTTGAACGCAATGACCGTCTATATCCGGACGGCGGCCAGTCCCGAAGTCCTGGAAGAGCCGGTCCGTCGCGAAATCCAGGCGGTCAATCCGGACTTGCCGGTATTCGGCGTGCGTGCGTTCCGCAGCATCATTTCCGATTCGTTGGCTTCACGCCGGTTTGCCATGGAGATTCTTGGGTTCTTCGCGGCCACTGCTATGCTGCCCGCCGCGATTGGGATTTATGGAGTAATGGCGTACTTCGTGAGCCAGCGGGTGCGGGAAATCGGAGTGCGCATGGCACTCGGCGCCCAGCGTGGTGACGTAATGAAGCTCATCGTGTGGAAGGGAATGTCTCTTGCCCTGGCCGGAGTGGCGGCAGGTCTAGTCGCTGCTCTTGGCCTGGCGAAACTGATTTCCGGCCTGCTGTTCGGCGTCAGCGCCACCGATCCCCTTACCATCGCGGCTTTCACCGCGCTGCTGGCCCTGGTCGCATTTCTCGCGAACTACATCCCTGCCAGCCGCGCGGCCAAGGTCGATCCCATGGTTGCGCTGCGATACGAGTGAAGCCGCAGGTGTCCTCCCGAGCACGCGGCGAACTCGAAGAATGGCATGGCGCAGGAGGTGGTCCATGTTTTCCCGGGAAAGCTCGTCCACCACTTTTGAATCTGAGTAGCTTGAACGAGGCCAGTATCCCCGAGGTCTGATTCAGGCGGCGCGAGACGATCAGGGCGCCCGGCACAATGCAATGCCGCCGGGACTAGTGTCCACATTTTGCTCATCAAGACAGTCCTCCGGCTGACCAGCGGTGCCAGTTTGCTCGCGCGGTGAATTTCCAGTCGGTCCACTCCGCTGGATGCGATCGTACGGTTCTATCACTACGTCAACCATCGTTTCAGGGTACAAAAGCGTCGGCGTCGGGTTCTCGTCTTCAGAAGGAACGCTGGTAGGATTGAAGAGCTTGGCTGGAAATGTTTTTCCGCGCCTATGCTCGCCATCCGCGACAATCTGGCCGAATGCTTCAGTGCCCTGCGCGCCCACAAACTGCGCGCATCACTCACCATGCTGGGGCTGACCATGGGCGTGGCCACGCTCATCACGGTCATGACCCTGGTGCAGGGCGCGAACGTTTATGTTGAACAGAAGATCGCCAACCTGGGCACCAACGTCTTTCAGGTCGCGCGCACTCCCTTCGCGGTCACCGACTTCAACATCGTCATCAAGGCGCTGAAGTACCGGAAGATTGAACTCGACGACATGCAAGCCATCGCTGACCGATGCACCGCATGCGCAGAGGTCGGCGCCAGCGCCAGCACTACGGTTCGCGTGCGCTACGGCGACAAAGAGGTGCCGGATGTGAATCTCTCCGGCCAAACCGCGACCATGGCGGACATTGACACACGCACCGTCGAACGGGGCCGCTACTTCTCGCCTTCCGAAGCCGAACATCGCGCCAACGTCTGCCTGATCGGCGACACGCTGGTGCAGCAGTTGTTTCTCGGCGTGGACCCCATGGGCAAGACCATGCGCATCGACAACGATGAATTCATGGTGATCGGCACCATCGAGAAAATCGGCAGCGTGCTGGGTCAGGACCAGGACAACTTCGTCATGGTTCCGCTCTCGAATTTCTTGCGCATGCAGGGCGCGCATACCAGCCTGATCGTCAATGTCAAGACGAGCGCAGAGAAATTTGAGGCGGCCCAGGACCAGGCACACCTTACTTTACGCGCGCGGCACCACCTCACGCCGACCATGGAGGACGACTTCTTCATCGGCACCAAGGAAAGTTACATGGCTTTGTGGCGCAGCATCAGCTCGGCATTTTTTGCCGTGTTTATCATGGTGAGCGTGATCTCGGTCGTGGTCGGCGGCATCGTCATCATGAACGTAATGCTGGTGAGCGTGGCGGCGCGGCGACGGGAGATCGGGGTGCGGCTCGCGGTGGGTGCGACCAAGCTGGACATCGTGCAGCAGTTCATCGCGGAAAGCGTCACGATGTGTATCGCCGGGGGACTGGTTGGCATCGCGCTTGGATTTCTGGTCGCTCTGCTCCTGCGAATGTTTACTCCATTCCCCGCCTCGGTGCAGAGCTGGGTCGCAGTGCTGGGAGTGTTCCTCAGTTCCGCGGTTGGACTGTTTTTCGGAATCTATCCCGCATTCCGCGCGTCCCGGCTGGATCCGATCGTCGCCTTGAGGTCTGACTGATGGCCATCATGACGGCTTCGCAGGCTCGGGAGAATTGTCTCGCCGCGCTGGAAACACTGCGCTCGTCCAAGGTGCGCTCCGCGCTGACCGTCCTCGGCATCGTGATCGGCGTCTCCTCGGTGATTTCGATGGCGAGCATCATTCAGGGTCTGAACAAGTTTGTGCAGAAC
Organism: Terriglobales bacterium; assembly: GCA_035601775.1. Classification (GTDB taxonomy): domain Bacteria; phylum Acidobacteriota; class Terriglobia; order Terriglobales; family Acidobacteriaceae; genus JABDBE01. Next base: position 3,912 of record DATNNO010000134.1, read on the forward strand.
AAAGTGGAATCCCTGGGTTCGCGCACGTACTTTGTCTCACGATTCCCGCCCGGCTCGGACCCATCCCGCTGGCCAACCAGCATCCGCACCCGCCGATATTTTGAATACGACTACGCGGACTTCATCCGGCAGGCCGCTCCCGACGTGCAAATTGTGACCACGTTTGGCACGCGCGGATTTTTCTTCGGGGACAGCAACCTCATCACCAACGGCAACCGCAGCGTCGAGAAGGTCATCGTGCGCGGGACGGAGCCGCAGTATACCGACGCGATTCCATTGTTCTCGGTGGGGCGTGGCCGCTTTATCAGCGCCTTCGATCAGGAACACGCGCGGCCGGTGGTGGTGCTGGGCGCCGCCATCAATGAATCGCTTTTCCCTAACACCGACGCCGTCGGCAAGACGGTACGGCTCAACGGCGACCTGTACGAGGTCATCGGCGTCTTTGAGCACGACCCAGGCCTGTTCATCGGCCCCGGCGTGGATGCATTCGCCGTCATCCCACTCAGCAACTTCAAGAAGCAGTATCCCGAGGCCAAGGAGCTGATCATGGCCTTCACCGTCCCGGAGAACGTGAGCCTCCAAACTGCGCAGGACGAGGTCATTCAGGCCATGCGCCGCCTAAGGCATATTCCCGCCAGCAAGGAAAATGACTTCGAGTTGAGTTCGCCGGACTTCCTGAGCAATTTATGGAACCAACTTACCGGTGCGCTGGTGATTCTCACAACCATAATCAGCTCCATAGGATTGCTTGTAGGCGGCATCGGAGTGATGAATATCATGCTCATCTCGGTGACCGAGCGCACCCAGGAAATTGGCCTGCGCAAAGCCATCGGCGCCCGCCGCGTGGATATTCGCCTTCAGTTCTTGCTGGAAGCCGTGGTCCTCACTCTGGTGGGCGGCACCATCGGCATTCTGATTGGGGCCGGCGTATCGACACTGGTGCGCACTTTCGTGCCTTCGATTCCCGCCTCGCTGTCTTATCTGTGGGTATCGATCGGGTTCACCATCTCCGTCGGAGTGGGTTTATTCTTTGGTTACTATCCCGCCAATCTGGCGGCCAACCTCGATCCCATCGTCTGCCTGCGATACGAATAGAGCGCAGGTTTACTGGTGACTCTTCTGATATTCCGAGGCCACCTTGCTGTAACCCGCAGGAATCGAAAAGCGTTGCGTTGACGGGTGCTTGCGGAGGAGAAACGCGAGAGAGAGTCCCAGTTGGCGGCTTTAAGCCGCAGAATGCGGTTTGCTCTTGTACACGTTGTATCCGCGAGGCGTAAGTCTGACCACGCCTCTCACTTGTTCCTCGACGTACCCTTCGTTCCGCAGCTCAGCTACTGCCACACGCGCGAAGGAGGAATCGACGGTCTGCTGAGGCAACCTCACGAACTCGCCGGGATCGTGCTCGTAGTGCTGGGCAAGAGTGACGAAAAGCTCGGTTTGGATGGACTGCTGCTGCATTGGTTATCTCTGGATTAAGTGTGCTCCCAGGTGATTGATTCAGGAATGGCCCATCGGTGCCAGCCTCGGTAACCTTAGTCGAGTGTACTAACGCGGCAGCACCGGGGCGCGCATTGGACGTAGCGAATCGCTTGCCACAGTTTGCGTCGGGAGAAATCGAGGCGTAGTCGGGGGTCGAGCGCGTTTCTTCTGGCGTGAGCGAATGGTTGGCAGTCCGGCTTCCGAAACCTGTGCAGCCCCTTTATCGCCTGTGCGCTTGTCGCGCCTGGCCAGGAGACTAGCACTCCACCGGCTGTCGAAAACTTCTCCTTGACACCCCACGCCGGTAACCGCTAAATTCCTGCCCACAGTTCTTTGAGGGGGAAACTGAACCATCTGGAGGCAGTAATGATTCGCTGCGCCTTGGTCCCCTCGGTAAGTAGCCTCGTTCCCAGCCGCAAGCTGCTTTTCCTGGCCGTTCTCCTTGCCGCCCAGTTGTCCTTCGGGCAAGGACCCGTCACTGGAACTCCGAAATTCAATAGCTTCGGCGGCGGTCCGTTCGACATCATTAATTTGGGGAACCTGAACGTCCACTTCGCAATTCCCGTGATCCACAAGGCGGGTCGTGGACTGCCGTTCAACTACGACATATCCTACGATAGCTCCATTTGGACTCCCGGTACTGTGAACACTGTGCTCACTTGGCAGCCTGTAGGTGGATGGGGATGGCAGTCGCAAACCGACGCGGCCACAGGCTATATCCCTCCTTACACACTTGTTTCTGATCGACAGTATCAATGCAACCCCGGCACTGGACATATTCGCATCTACCGTTACTCAGGTTTTGTGGATTCGCTGGGGACAGTTGTTACGGCAGTTCACATACGACGGGTTGTCACGAATGCTGACGGAGGATGTCCCTGAAATCGCTTTCGTTAGTTGTGGAGGTGGAGGTCTTACTCACTCCAAGTGCTATACGTATGACAGCGTAACGGCGGGAGATTTGTCCAGCAGCACGTTTCTAAAGCCGAACGGTACGGCGGTGACTGCAAATTATGTGTGGGACGCACTTCACCGTTTGTCAACCCTGCACTACAGTGACGGCTCCGATGGATACGGGTACGCTTATGACGCATCCACATGGCTTACGTGGAATTTGCAGAACGGAAAGGGCAGGCTCACTTCGGAGTCGCAATCCAACGGCTCCGCATCCGTCTACAGCTATGACCCGATGGGCAGACCAGTTTGGGAGGGGTCCTGTGCAGGCGCCAATTGCTACACTCTTGTGAGAGGCATGCTGCACAGCTACGACTACGCAGGAAACGTAGCAACAATGACCGATTCGTACGGTACATCCTTCACCAACACGCGCAACTCCATTGGGCAGCTTACCAACGTACAAAGCTCATGGAACGATACCACGCACCCCGGCACTCTATTGAGCGGAGCCACCTACAACCCTCTGGGGGAGCTTTCGACCGTAACCTATGGCGATGGCCTTCCCCAAACAAATTCCTATGACTCGTTGGGCCGCTTAACGGAAAGGCAGGTTGGCAGTTCTCCAACCTATCGCATATTTCTCACCTATAACCCGAACAGTACAATCAGCGAGTATCAAGACAATGTTACCGGCAGATGGGACTACACCTACGATGCTTTCAACCGCCTTGCGACGGCTAATTTGACGCAGACCGGAAATAACAGTCCTCCGCACTACACGTACAGCTACGACCAGTACGGCAACCGTTGGCAGCAGCATCTAGTGTCCGGCACGGGTAGCGAAGTTGATTACACCTTCAACGCCTACAACAAGAACAGCAACTTCTCTTACGACTACATGGGAAACGTTACCCGTGATGGGGTGTGCACTGCGAACCCCTGCTGGTCTTTTGACTACGCGGGACATTTGACGGCAGGCAACGGCGCATCCTACTTGTACGATGCCCTTGGCCGCAGGCAGCAAAAAACCGACGTGGCAGGAACGGTTCACAGCTTTGTGGTCGATGCGGACGGTCAGCCTTTCGATGAGTACGCGCCGGGTCTGGCCAGGGTGACGGGTGGGTTCTTCGATTATGAAGCCAACAAAGCGGAATTTAATTACCTCGACCACCTTGGAACTCCGCGCTTAAGCACGGACTATACGGGCGCTGTTGTGCGCACGGAAGGCGTACTCATGGGGCCATTCGGCGACAACTTCACGGAAACCCTTACCAGCCTGGACTTCACCGGGTTCGCCGGGGGTTTCTGGGACTCAGAGAACAACGGAGAACACTTCGGTGCCCGAGAGTATCAGAATATCCACGGTAGCTGGCTATCCCCCGACCCGGCAGGAATGGCGGCGGTAGACCCAAGCAATCCGCAGACCTGGAACCGCTATGCCTACGTCACCAACAACCCCCTGAGCTACACCGACTCGTTGGGAGAGAATGTGGATCAGGGCCCCCAGTCGGAGTGCTTCCTCGAGGGTTGCCATGGCGGTGGCTGGGACAACAGCATGAGTGCCGGGTTTGGTGGCGGGCCGGACGACAGCGGTTTCAGCTTCGGTTTCGGCGGCAACTTCGGCGGGTTCTGCGGCAGCGATTTCTTGCCCTGCGGGCCACCACCGGCGAGCCTAGGCCTCCCATGTGATTTTGGCTTTTGCGGCCCACAAATTGGCAACCCGTACACAGATCCAAATCCTACGGGGGACGGGATTGGTTCGCCATACACATTCCACACCTACGTGAATTGGCCATTCCTTTCCGATACACACCTTGGGGCTGTCATTCTCCCAATTGTTTTGTGTATTACGGAAACTGGGGCGGACCAGGATACAGTGGCGGCCAGTTTAAGCTGTTGGAAACGTTGACGCCGCAGGAGCGCAAGTATCTCGCGCCACCAATCGACGCTCAGGACGCCTGTTATGAGCAACACGACTGGTGCTACTCAGGAGTCCGCGTGAATGGCGGATCGTTCGGAAGCTGCGACTTCCAACTGCAGCAGTGCTTGCATCTGGTGAACTCAAGCGGCGCTGGAAATGCACACAGTTGGGTTGCCGAGCCGTTGTTCTCAACTTGTGAACTTATCGGCTGGCCCTGCCGAATTGCCCAGTAACCATTCGGGATTTTTCTTGGTCGATTCGAATGGAGGAGGCTAGTTTGGAAGACATCGGAGAGTCACTCGTTGCTGTACTTGTTTCTATCCTCGCTGCGGCGTTGACTCTGATCTTCGTCGTTGTGGTCGTGTCTGGGCTCGTCGGTACAGTTGGGTTCAAACTGGGATTGCTTTCGGCTGAAGGAGAGGCCTGGATCGGAATCAGCCTTGGAATTCCGCTTGGGCTTGTGTGCGCAATTTTGGTATTTGTTTACTGCTTCAAGAGGATCAGAGGATATGGACGATTACCGTAGCCTTCGCCGCATGGTTCCCTATTTCTGCCTTCATGATTAGAAAGAAGGGGCCAAAAAGACAATGATCATGCTATCGGCCCTACTTACGCTCTTGATCGCTGTCCCCGTGGTAGCTGGCTTCATAACTAGCCGGGGACAGCGTGGCATTGACCGTCGGCACTTCGCTGCATTTGTCGGATTCAGCGCGGCCATTGTTGCGCTTAGCGCCACCATCGGCGGCATCACTGCCACTATCGTCTGGTTCAGACCGCCCCAGCATCCGTATTACCATCCCGTAGAGCAAGGGTTTGTATTCATCTTTTCTATCATCGGACTCCTCTCGACGGGGACTGCTTTCTGCGCCGGTTTGTTCAGTAACGGAATTCGCCGGGTCGCACTTGTCCTCTTTGGACCCGCTATGGCCGTAGTCTATGTGCTGGCAGCGTTCAGCAATTTCGGAGCATAACCAGGTAGTTGTTGGGGGGGCCGAAGAGCGACGCTGCCTTCGGCGTCGTGAGGAGGGGTGACACGTCACCAGTACGCCCCCGTACAAGGTAGCTGGCTATCCCCCGACCCGGCAGGAATGGCGGCGGTAGACCCGAGCAATCCGCAGACCTGGAACCGCTATGCTACGTCGGAAACAACCCAGTCAGCTTCGTTGACCCGTCGGGAGAACATTTGGACTTGGGCCCTCGGTCGGAGTGCTTCCTCGAGGGTTGCAGCGGCGGCGGCTGGGACAACAGCATGAGTGCCGGGTTTGGTGGCGGGCCGGACGACAGCGGATTCAGCTTCGGTTTCAGCGGGAGCTTCGGCGGGTTCTGCGGCAGCGACTTCCTGCCCTGCGGGTTACCGTCGCCGTCGCTCTGGGACATCTTGGGAATAAACCTGCCCAACAATAATTGCGACTTCGGCCCCTGCGGTCCCGGCATACCGGGCGCGATGAACTGGAACGGTAATGGTGGGTGCATCTACGTACTTCTTAACCCATGCGGTGTGCCCGCAGACAATGGCGGGGGAGGAAACCTGTACTGCAACCCGACCACAGGTATTTGTGTCCCAAACTCTATGGCGCCGGGAGGGCCGGACCCCGTCAAGAATTTCTATAAATACTACCTTTGTGGGAACAGTCCAGTGGAGAATATCGGGAACTACATGTTGGAAGGTATGACAAAAGGCGCAATAGGCGGTTTGTTTTTTGGCTCCGAGACGGGTCCAGGAGCATTCGTGACGGGTGTTGCTGGGGCCACCGGGGGTGCCGCTGGGGGTATAGTGATGGGTAGCGGGGCTTCCGCGGTCTGCCATTTTGCGGGAGCATACGGTCCGCACTCGTAGGATGGCAGGGCATCCTAGAACTAGCTTGCTGAGGAGGTTCTCGCCAGTGGCAGATCTGATAGCGATATTGGCGCTAGGACTACAATATTCGCTGATCGTTTTACTTATCGATTTATACAATCCGGCCCCGGTATCGTTTGCTGCAGTTATGGTTGTCTTTCTCGTCTTAGTAAGCATAGGCATCGTGCTTTGGCATGGAAAGACATTCGCGAAATCAGTGAAGCAATGGGCAACGCTTGCTGTCCGCTCAGTTGTTCTGGGGGCCGCCTTCTTCGGAGCCGACCTCCTGCTGGCCCTCTTGCACGGGCACGTTAATCCCTTGCATTTCCCGGGCGGGCTGTTGGGGCTTCCCCTCACCCTTTTCGTGTGTCCTGGTGGGACAATGATCTGCTTGTCCAGTCTTGTTAGGGCCTCCTATATCGTTAGAATGGCGAGCAGGCGGGGGGCTGGCCCTCGATAAGAGACAGGTGGCCCACCCTTGGATTTCCCGGACACGACCAACCCTGAGGGTGCCCCATATTCTTGGCGGTGCTGGCAGCGCCGTAATAATTGGGACAAAGATGGCAGACTTCAACTGCCAGATTGGTCCTGTTGACCCATACACCGGGAAGTGAGTGGGGGACTAAAGAGATGCCTATCGCAATGGTCACGTTTATCGTCTTTGGCGGCAGATGGCAATCTGGGCCAGTTGCTAGCTTCGGGCGTGCTCCTTGTAAGCGGCTATCAGGATATGGGGTTGCGCGCCCGTATCGGCGCGGCCTTCGGGTTCTTTATGGCTTTAGCATTCGGCATCTCAGCTTTGGTTACTGCTATCAGGGCGGAGGTTTGGGGTGGTGCCGCGATCTGCGTGGTGGTTCTTTGTTTCGAAAGTTGGTTGATCCTACGGCGGTGGAGTCGAGCGAAAACCCAAGCGCCGCCTACGGGATAAACTGGGGACAGACGGGACTGGCACCATTGTTTTCTCCCTATGTGGAATGTCGGCGGTCCGACAGACGCAATCGGGTTTGCTGCCTGCATTTCAAAAAATGGGGAATGTCCCGTCTGTCCCCGTATTATTTGATACTGTTCCCAGGGTACCAGCAGTAGGACATCTATGCGACGAGAGACGAATATGTGTGCGACCAGAGTGATCTACGTAGTGCCCGTTTTATTAGTGCTCCTGTATTCGGGGTGGGCCAAGGGCTCTGGCGCAAGTCAATCCAATGCCGCCTCAGTGCTTTTTCAACAGTTTGAGACGCAGACCTGGAACAGATATGCCTACGTCGGGAACAACCCGCTGAGCTTCACCGACCCGAAGGGGTTGTTCCATTGTCCGGTGCAGCCGCAAGATGAGGTCCATTTCTTCTGCGCGTCAACGAGCGGCGGTAGCGATGGCGGAGGTGCCGCTCCTGGCGACTACGGTGGTGGTTACACTTGGACCTCGGGAATCGGCGATCTGAGCCCTACGCTTCAAGGCACGATGGCGGGGACGGAGGCGCGATTCGAGAGCATCTGGAGCAAGGGCTGGGATCCGGTAATGGGAATCAATTGGAGGAAGGTGGACTATTCCTCACAGGTAACTGGCCAGTACGATAGGCTCACTGGAAACATGGCCAGTAGTGGTATGCCTGGCACGGTAGACCCTAACTGCAACGACTGCATAGACGGTGGACACGCTGATTTCGCATTTAGCGGTCAACTTTGGATTCATAACGACACAGTAAGTCCATGGATCGGTGCCTTTTCATTTGCAGGCGTATTCTCTGTTAACTTTTGGGAGCATGGTTTTGTCGATGTTCTTGGCGGTCGCTTTACTGTGTTTCCTCACTAGCCAGGGTGGAAGCGTTGGCCCTTCCCAAAAGGAAACTACAGCACCGAGGCGCGAAACGGTCTCGCCCAAGTGGCGCGTGGACCTGCGCGCCTCTATTGGGGGGCCTGAACTCCCTATCGTTTGGGGACGCAAAAAAGAATATAAAGGACGGCCGAAGACCTCGCTGTGGTTTACCGACAACGACACGGTCGTGGCCACGTTTGTGACTAGCAAGGCCAAGGTTAACCCTAAGCTATCCAGCCGCGATACCTCCGACGAGAGCCTGCCGTTGCGGCTCCGGGCCGCCTTCCTCAACACAGCTACAGGCAGCATTTCGGCCACACCGGAGTGGCCCTCCCAATCCAGGTCTGCCGGAATCGTGGCCGTGCACAACGGGAGATTCGTCACGCAGACGGGGAACGATGTGACCCTCTATGGTCCTGATCTCAGAGCACTGAAAAATTTAGCGCTGCCCTCGTCGGAGAAAGGAGATTGGCGCGCGGATCCGTCCCCAACGGGCAAGACCATACTGTTCCTTCCACATGCGTTAAGGACAGTGAACGGAATAACCACAGACCCGTGGCTGTGGGTTGAGACCGACACCTTGAAGGTTCTGCACTCGGGCGAGGTCACTCAAAACGGCGAAGTGGCTATTTCCGATGAGAACATGGTTAGGATTACCTGTGAGTGGATTTACGACTGTGGACCCAAAATTGAGATGCGGGGTCCATCCACTGAATGGAAGACCATTGCGAGAGCGAGCCGTCATGAATATCCTCGATTTATCAACCAGGGAATGATGTTTCTATCCGGCGATTCCCCGAGGCTACTTCGAGTGGATGGCGAGGTGTTGCTGACACAGGGGGAACCTTCGGGTCGCGCCTTTGCCGCAGCCGATGGCCATCGATTCGTTGTACCGTCCTGCCAGATGGAAGGGAAAATCGCGACTCTCGACATAAGCGGACACTGTGTATTGAAAGCGGTCCTCGTTTATGACATCTCGCCGACTCGACAGTCATATACCCTAGAAATAAAGGGCCCAAGGATCAAAGGTGAGATGGTTTTTGCGATATCGCCGGACGGGACCGAGTTTGCCGTTTTGAACAACGAAGTAATTCAGGTCTTCCAACTACCGCCCTTACAGTGATCCGGTTCGCGGGTGGCCCACTCAAGCTGTTTTTTGGCTTGAGTGGGGCAGTTCCACTGCTGGACAGAGTCTCCCTGCCGCCCTATACGCAAAGCTCGAAATTGCCGCGCACACGCTCCCGCGCGGCCTCGAAAACTTGCCTGGGGATGGGTGTGGTGAACGAGGGACGGCGATGGTAGCAGCAGAACGTCACGAAGTGCGTCTGCCCGGACGCGTGGCGGTGGGGTTTTTGGGGGTGCCCTGGGTGGCATGTTTTTCAATGGTACCCAATATGACTTTTCAGGCGGCCCCAACTTTCAGTGGGATAATTTCGGCCTCAGCGATCTGCTCACTTTTGCTGATCAGGGCGAAATCAGTCTCGACGCTGTAACATCGCTTGGCGTCTTCGGATTCGGGGGATCCACAAACGCGTTCGGTATGCAACTCGGCAGCGGCCTCTTCAGCGGGTCATTTACAAAGGAGGTTCTTCCTGTTGAGTGCTATCGTAGCGGCAGGACAGGCTGGGGGTCTTAGTCCATTCGTTGCAAACACCGCAGTCGGTCACTATGGCACTTTCGACTTTCAGCGCGACAGAAACTCTGCAGCGATTGATTTTGCGCATCACTGAGTCTGATCCGCTTTTTGTAAAGTCGGTCTGATGAGATAACCGTGTCGGCTCCTAACGAGCGAGTAGACTTGGCCGGTGACAAACCAAGCGCCGCCTGCGGCGTCGGGTGTGAAGGTGACACGTCACCCCCGAAAGGGTGCTGTGCGGTAACGCGCGGTTAGCGGGCGCGAACTACGTCGGAGATTTTTGATTTGAAGTGAATTGTGTTTTGAGGAAATCGGAGGGAGGGGTTTCAATACGTGCGTTTGCCGATGCGCTTGGCCAGACGCCTGATGAACTCCCAGACTTTCTCTCCGCACTGGGTCAGGAACTCGCGGACTATGCGATACCACCACCACGCGGGACATTTGACCGCAGGCAACGGTGCTTCGTACCTATATGACGGCCTGGGCCGCCGGCAGCAAAAAACCGACGTGGGAGGAACGGTTCGCAGCTTTGTGGTCGATGCGGACGGTAAGCCTTTCGATGAGTACGCGCCGGGACTGGCCAGGGTGACGGGTGGGTTCTTTGATTATGAAGCCAACAAAGCAGAATTTAATTACCTCGACCACCTTGGAACTCCGCGCTTAAGC
>DATNNO010000135.1:0-7477 GCA_035601775.1 Terriglobales bacterium
ACATCCGGTCGCCGCGCAACGTGACCATGGCTCCGATTGCCTGCCCCTCGCGGACCTTGAAGGCCGCGATGGATTTCTTGGCCCGCGTGATCACTGGCTTCTGACCGGTAATCTGGCCAAGTTCGTTCACTGCGGGATCGAGCACCTTGGCATTCTGGGTGGCTTCGCCCACTCCCATGTTGACCACGATCTTGTGCAGATGCGGCACCGCCATGGGATTCTTCAGGTCGAATTCCTTCATCAGCGTGGGAGCAACTTCCTTGTGGAAGCGCTCTTTCAGCCGCGGCGTCTCCTTGGCGCTGTGACGCGCGACTGCGGGAGCTTTCTGCTCTTCCTGCTGTCCGCCCTTTTTTTCTTTTTTCTCTTTCGCCATTGCTCGGTTACCTTCTCCAAGAATTGGGCGACTTTGTAATCGGGTAATGGAGTAATTGAATCCCCGTCCCTTTTTCAAATTGCCCAATTACACAATTGCTTAATTACCCAATCTACTTGTCCAGCGTCGTTCCGCACTTCTTGCACACCCGCACCTTGCGGTCGCCGCGGACTTCGTGGCCGATGCGCACCGGTCCACAGGTCGGACAGACCAGTTGCACGTTCGACAGCGCGATGCGACTCTCCTGCTCCGCAATCCCGCCTTTTACGTTGCGCTGCGGGTTGGGGCGCACGTGCTTTTTCACCAGCATGACGTGTTCGACCAGAATCTTGTTGTCGTTGGGGAACACGCGCAGGATGCGGCCCTCTTTGCCTTTGTCCCGTCCGGCGATCACCTTCACGGTGTCGTTCCGCCGAAGATCAACTCGCTTATGTTCCGTGCTCACTGTTCTCATTTCAAGCCCTTCCACTCTCTCGCGGTAGAGACGTAGCCAGCTACGTCTCTACAGAACCTCTGGTGCCAAGGACACGATCTTTAAAAACTTCTTCTCGCGCAATTCACGGGCAACCGGTCCGAAAACGCGGGTCCCGACGGGCTCGCCAGATTCGTTGATGAGAACAGCTGCATTCTCATCGAAGCGAATATAAGTGCCGTCGCGGCGGCCATACTCCTTGTGAGTACGCACAATCACCGCTTTGACCACCGTTCCCTTTTTCACCTGCCCATCCGGGGAGGCCTCTTTCACGCTGGCGGTGACCACGTCTCCCAGGCCAGCCCGCAGTCCGGTCGAACCGCCGAGCGGCAGGATGACCTGTAGTTTCCGGGCGCCGGAGTTGTCGGCGACCTCGAGCCAAGTTCTCATCATCACGGCCATAATTCAGTCTCCCTGAAGGCTCTGCGTCTACTCGACTTCATTTACTTAAATTCATTTACTTAATTTCCGCGGTGATGTGCTCGGGCGCCAGCGAAGTCTTGCGAACAATCTGCTTGAGGCGCCAGCGCTTCAGTTTAGATAGTGGCCGGGTCTCTTCCAGACGCACCACATCGCCGATGCGAGCCTCGTTCTTTTCATCGTGGGCGTAGAACTTTTTCGCTTTCGAAACCACGCGGCCGTAAAACGCATGCGACTTCTTGCGGACCACCTCGACCACGATGGTCTTCTTCATGCGGTTGGAAACCACTTCGCCAACCACTTCCTTGCGCCGGCCCGCAGCCGCTGGCTGGCTCTGCTGTGTCTTTGTCTCTGGCATTACTTACGCTCCGTTTTGCCACTGGCGGCGAGTTCACGCTCCCGGCCGATGGTCTTCACGCGCGCGATGTCCCGGCGCATGCCGCGAATCTTCTTCAGGCTCTCCGTCTGTCCCATGTTGAGCTGGAACTTCAGCTTGAAGAGCTGATCGTTGAGATCGCGCTCCTGATGGAGAAGCTCGTCATCGGTCAAGTTGCGGATTTTTTCCGATTTCATAAGTCAGTCCCAGTTCTCGCTATTAATATCAATGCGCTGCCGATTCGCGCTTCACGAACCTGGTGCGCAAGGGCAGCTTGTGCGAAGCCAGACGCATAGCCTCCGAGGCGTCCTGCGGCGAAACGCCTTCCATTTCGAACAGGATCTTGCCGGGACGAACCACCGCGACCCAGTGATCCGGCGCTCCTTTGCCTTTTCCCATACGAGTTTCCGCTGGTTTCTTGGTGACGGGCTTGTCCGGAAACAGTCGGATCCAGATCTTCCCCCCACGCTTGACGAAACGCGTCATGGCGACCCGGCTCGCCTCGATCTGCCGGTCGGTAATCCAGCCCGGCTCCAGCACCTTCAATCCATAGTCCCCGAAAGCCAGCTCGCTGCCGCGCCACGCCTTGCCGGTCATGCGTCCGCGCTGCTGCTTGCGGTACTTTACTTTCTTTGGCATCAACATAAGTCAGCTCTCTCTGTACAGACGTTGCTTGCAACGTCTCTGCTGGCGGCGTGCGGGAGACGTAGCAAGCTACGTCTCTACAGCTTAAAATGCGCCCCCAAGCTGCTGGGGTTCGCGCTTCTTTGCGGCGGGCAGAATCTCGCCTTTGTACACCCAGCACTTCACGCCGATCACGCCGTAAGTAGTCCGGGCTTCGGTGAAGCCATAATCGATATCGGCACGCAGCGTGTGCAGCGGCAAACGGCCCTGCAGATACCATTCGGAACGGGCAATTTCATTTCCGTTCAGGCGCCCGCTGACCCGGACCTTGATTCCCTTGCAGCCGAAGCGCAGCGCCGAATCGACGGCCTTGCGCATGGCCCGCCGGAAACCCACGCGCTTTTCGAGCTGCAGCGCGATCGATTCCGACACCAGTTGCGCATCCAGCTCAGGCTTATGCACTTCCTGAATGTCGATATAGATTTCACGACCGTTCATGCGCTTCTGCATGTCCGCCTTGAGCTTGTCGATCTCAGCCCCTTTGCGTCCAATAATGATGCCCGGACGCGCGGTTTTGATGATGACGCGCAGCTTGTTACCCGGACGCTCGATTTCAATCGAGCTGACGCCCGCCGACTTGAGCTTGTCCTTGAGCTCATTCTTAAGCTTGACGTCTTCCAGCAGCTGCTTGTCGTAATCCCGCTCGGCAAACCAACGCGACTTCCACGGCTTGGTGTAGCCGAGGCGAAAACCATAAGGATGAACTTTCTGTCCCATCGTGTCTCCTATAACAACCTGGCAACGACCCGGCGAATCTTATCGTGCTCCCGAAAACTTCTTGGCAACCTTGGCCCTGCTTTTCCCTGCCGCCTCTTTACCTTTACCCTTGGCTTTGGTTCTAGGTTTCGATCTTGCCGACGAAGTACCGCTCACTCTCTCCGCGCCAACCACGTTTGCGATGGCTTCACCATTCTTGCCGCGTTCCGCCAGTTCGATCTCGATGTGCGAGATCCGCCGCACGTAGTGAAAAGCACGGCCCATCGGTGCCGGGCGAATGCGCTTCATCCGCGGCCCATCATTGGCGATGGCGCGCTTCACATACAAACTGTCCACGTCAACGTCCAGACCCTTTTCCGAACTCAAGTAGTTGGCATTCTCCAGCGCCGAGCGAAGCAACTTCTGAACCGTTGCGGCAACCCGCTTCTTGGTGAAGGTCAAAGTATTGAGCGCATCCTCCACCCGGCGCCCCTTGATCAGATCCAGCACCAGACGAGCCTTCTGCGGCGAGACGCGCATGAAACGTGCTTGAGCTCGGAATTCCATAATTCTCTCCTCTTACGCCTTCGGCGCCGGGGCTGCCGGAGCCGCTCCCGCCGCCGGAGCCGAAGCCCCCGGACCACCCGGGATCCCGGCCGGCTTGGCTGCGACCTCGGTCGCCGCCCTCATCGAGTGTCCCTTGAACTGGCGGGTAAAACTAAACTCGCCCAGCTTGTGGCCCACCAGGTTCTCGGTGATGTACACCGGAATAAACTTCTTGCCGTTGTGTACGGCGATAGTGTGGCCCACCATTTCTGGGATGATGGTTGAGCGCCGCGACCAGGTGCGCAGCACCTTCTTCTCGTTGCGCGAGTTCATGCCTTCCACCCGCGTTTGCAGGAAACCATCGACGAACGGGCCCTTTTTCGTTGAACGTGCCATAAAGTCAGTCCTATTTCTTGCCGCGCCGGTTGACGATAAATGCGTCCGTGCGCTTATTGTTCCGCGTCTTGTATCCGCGGGTCGGCTGACCCCACGGGGTCACCGGATGACGGCCACCGGAAGTCTTGCCTTCACCGCCCCCGTGCGGGTGATCCACTGGGTTCATCGAGACCCCGCGATTGTGTGGCCGCTTCCCCAGCCACCGCGAGCGGCCAGCTTTGCCGATGGTTATGTTTTCGTGATCGAGATTGCCTACCTGGCCAATCGTCGCCATGCAGCCCTGCGCAACTTTGCGAATTTCGCCGGAAGGCAGTTTGACCAGCGCGTACTCGCCTTCCTTGGCAACCAACTGGGCCGCGCCGCCAGCCGAACGCACCATCTGCGCGCCCTTCCCCGGCTTTAACTCGATATTGTGAATCGTAGTGCCGGGGGGAATGTTGTGCAGCGGCAAGGCGTTGCCCACCAGAATATCGGCGTCGGGACCACTCAACACCTTTTGCCCCACCTTTAACCCGTCCGGCTGCAGAATGTATCGCTTCTCGCCATCGGCATAGCTCAACAAAGCGATGCGCGCCGAGCGATTGGGATCGTACTCGATCGTGGCCACTGTCGCGGGAATGCCGATCTTGTCGCGCTTGAAGTCAATAACGCGCAGCTTGCGCTTGTGGCCGCCACCAATAAACCGCATGGTGGTCTGGCCCGAATTACGCCGCCCGCCAGTCCGCGGCTTAGGTTCGAGCAACGGCTTGTGCGGCTGCGTGCTCGTAATATCGTCGTTGACCAGCGTGGTGCGATAACGCAACGTCTGGGTCGTCGGTCTGTAAGTCTTGATTGGCATGATAGCTCTCTGTAGAAACGTTGCTTGCAACGTCTCTGCTAGCATCTTCCCGGAGGCGTTGCAAGCAACGCCTCTACAGGTTCTGCGCGTACTCCGGCATCTTTTCGCCGGCCTTCAGCCGCACATACGCCTTCTTCCAGTCCGGACGGTAACCGGCAAACTTCCCCCGCCGCCGTTCTTTTCCCGGATAGGTGGCGGTGCGGACCGAATGCACTTTCACTTTAAAAATACCCTGCACCGCTTCCTTAATTTCCGTCTTAGTCGCCGCCGTCGCCACCTGAAAAACCAGCGTGTTCTGGTTCTCCTTGATGGCGAGACCTTTCTCGGTGATGACCGGACGCCGAAGGATCTGGTATGCGGATTTCATCAGGCCACCTCCGCCGCTTTTTCATGCCGGGTGCGGCGGCGCGGAGAACGCGAGGCTTTCTTCGGCGCTTTTCCCTCGCCTTCCGCCGGCTTGTGCTGCCGCTTCGAAATCGAACTCTTCAGCGAAATCTGCAGCTTCTCAATCGCCGGCTGCGAGAAAATCGCCCGGTCATAGCGCAGCAAATGATAAGGATGAACCTCATTGCCACTCACCAATTCGACGCCATGAAGATTTCGCGAACTCAGCGCCAAATTCCGATTCTCATGCTTGGGAACCTCGACCAGAAGCGCGGTGCTGTCCACTTTGAGCGCATCCAGCGCCTCGCGGAACTGCTTGGACTTGGGTTCCTTCACATCAAACGCGTTCACGATGATCAACTTGCCATCCGCGAACTTGGAAGCCAGCGCGGAACGCAATGCCCCGAGCAATTTCTTTCGCGGAAAAGCGTAGTCGTAAGAACGAGGCTGCGGACCGTGCACCGTGCCGCCATGCCGCCACAGTGGCGAACGAATCGAACCCACACGAGCCCGTCCAGTGCCCTTCTGTTTCCAAAGTTTCTTGCCCGCTCCAGAGACCAGTTTCTTGTTCTTGGTCGCGTGAGTCCCGGCCCGGTGGGCGGCGCGATAATGTTTTACCGCCTCCCACAGCAGGTCCTCGTTCACTGCCCCGAAGACCTCGTCAGCCAGTTCAAGGCGGCCGACTTTGGCTCCGCTCAGATTGTGAATATCAATGCTTGCCATGATCTGATCCTGATAACGTCTGATTCCTCTTAAGCCTTCTTGGCCGCGCGCTTGGCTGCCTTCAACGGGTCAACCGTGGCTGATCCGGCGAATCCGCGACGCTCTCTCGGCGGTTTCTTGGCCTTCGTGATCACCAGGTACCCGCCCTTCGGGCCGGGCACGCTGCCTTCGACCACCAGCAAGTTGTCTTCTTTATCCATGCCGAGCACGCGCAAGTTGCGTACAGTTACCCGGTCCACGCCCATGTGTCCGGACATTCGCATCCCCTTAAACACACGCGACGGAAACGCCGATGAACCGATCGAGCCCGTGATCTGAAACATCGAGCCATGCGACTTGGGACCGCCCGCAAAATGATGCCGCCTGACTACGCCGGAGAAACCACGTCCCTTGCTGATACCGACAACGTCCACAAATTTCTCGCCGTCGAAAATGTCCACTAGCACGCGATCCCCAGCCTTCAGCACTCCGTCGCCGTTGCCTTCTGCTTTTTCTTCGACTTCAATTGGAACCTCACGCATGAACTTGACCGGCGGCAGATTGTTCTTACCCAAGTGTCCGCGAGCGGGCTTGGTCAGCCGCGACTCTTTCACGAACTCGACCAAGCCGATCTGGGCGGCAACATATCCGTCCTTAGTCTGCGTCTTATGCTGCGTGATCACGCAGGGTCCAGCTTGCAGCACGGTCGCGGGATGAACGTCGCCCTTGTCGTCGAAGAGCTGCGTCATGCCGACCTTCCTGCCGAGAATTCCAGTTACCTTTGCCATTTTCTCTTCTTCTCCGCTAGACCAGCGTGGCCGCTTGGCTATTGGCTGGGGCTTCTCGCTCAAACTGAAAGCTGAAAGCTGACGGCTGAAAGCTACTTATGTTCCTTGCCAAACGCCTTAATCTCGACGTCCACACCTGCGGGCAAGTCGAGCTTCATCAGCGCGTCCACCGTTTGCTGCGTCGGTTCGAGAATATCCAGCAGACGCTTGTGCGTACGGATCTCGAACTGCTCGCGTGACTTTTTGTCCACGTGCGGCGAACGCAATACGCAGTATTTGTTCTTCATCGTGGGCAAAGGAATCGGGCCCGCGATCTGCGCCCCAGTGCGCTTGGCGGTTTCGACGATCTCACCCGTGGACTGATCCAGGATGCGGTAGTCGTAAGCCTTCAACCGAATGCGAATTCTTTCTTTTCCAATCACTTTTGACTCTCGCTAACCCCTCCCGGCTGTCCGGGAAGAAAGAACTGGCGGCAAACTGCAAGCCGCAGATTTTGTCCTCCACTAACGCTTCTACTGCACAATCTCGCTGATCGTTCCCGCGCCCACCGTATGCCCGCCTTCGCGGATCGCGAAGCGCAAGCCTTTCTCCATCGCCACCGGCGTGATCAGCTCAATCACCAGGCTCACGTTATCTCCCGGCATCACCATCTCGGTGGCCGCCGGCAGCTCCGCCACGCCCGTCACGTCTGTCGTCCGCAAATAAAACTGCGGACGGTATCCCTTGAAGAACGGCGTGTGCCGCCCGCCTTCTTCCTTCGTCAGAATATAAACTTCCGCTTTGAACTTGGTGTGCGGAGTAA
>DATNNO010000136.1:0-28273 GCA_035601775.1 Terriglobales bacterium
GCTGGTTCCGCCCCATTCGTTCGTCGCCGTGTTATTCGGCAGCGTAGCGTTGGAGGGTATCCGTGTATTCACGTCCCACTCCGTCACCAGGTTCGCTCCGCCTGTGCCAGCGAAGTTCCCAGTTCCCACGAAGAGCCGGTCTGTGGTGCCATCAAAGAAATCAAGCAACGGGGAGCAGGTGCCCACCGGGTTGCCCGCGCCATTGATGTGCCGGTTATCGGACATGGCTGGCGCACCGTTCATCAAACCGTTCGGTGACGAAAAGGAGAGCGCGTACAAGCTGGGCTTGTTCGAATTGTTGGCCTGAGTGCCGCACCCGTACAGTGTCCCAGCACCGGCTTTCGGACCAGTGGTGAAGTATGCGTTGTCGAAGTCGCCATCCAAGATGAATTCGTTTCCGGCGGTGGCAGCCGGGCCAATAGCGGCAGAGACCTGAGAAGTAAGGGCCAAGTTCATCTGAGATACGATTGAATTAGCATTGCCAACATTCGTTGCTGAAAACACATAGACGAATCCGTTGGTGGAATCCACGATGGGCGAGAGGACGATTGGATCAGCGCTTGCGTTGCCGGCGACGGCAATCGATCCACTTGCCGTAAATCCGGCGGCTCCGGGAGTAAAGGAATACACCGAAAAACCGTCAGACACGAAAACCTGATTGCTGACCTGGTCGTAAACCGGGGACGTCAGTAGCTTACCGGCCTTGACCGTGACGCAATACTGCACCGCCGGCACGCCTTTAAATACTCCGGTGATTTTGTAGAGTTTTCCATTGTCAGCGCCAATGTAGGCAACATCGTTGGTGTAGTCGATGTACGCGGATGAATTGCTATTGCCGTTGCTGCTTTTGCATCCTGCTGCCGCGGAGTTTGTGTAGTTCAATTGGACGAGAGAAGAGCCACCCGCGCCCGGCACCACCGGATGGGTTGCATCTGTGCCTTGCCCACTGACCCAGGTCAGGACGTCGAACAACGCGGGATTGGAGTTCTCGATGAAAGCAACTTTTGTCCCGTCCAGTGAAAGCGTTGGGGAAAGAAACGAGGCTGCGGCTCCCGCCCGATACGACCACATGAAAGTCGGCTGCTTAAAGTCGGTGGTCGGCGGTGTCTGCGGCCCAAAAGGACAAGAGGACGAAGTAGTCCCCGTATAGAGGTTGTTAAAAGCAACGATATTGGCCTGGTTGGCGCCCGGCGTTGCCCCGATTGTGTACACGGCGAAGTCGTTGGCGCAACTGTAGGTCCCGTTGGAAGTGAAGCTATACTTGGCAGGACTTTCCCCGATTGGCATTCCGCCGGTTGGCCCCAACGACATTGCCCAATCTATTCTGGCCTGTCTTCTCCGCGGGCGCGGGCGCTCAGGGCCGCGTGCCCGATACTTCGGGAAGAGGTATGAGCTCCGCTGATTCCAGTTGATCCAGCTGCGCGGATCTCGAGCGGCAGCGGCAGCAACCTGCGGAGAAGCTCCGTTGGTAAACAAGATGTGCCGTGTGCTCCAATCGAGCGGTACGCCAACGTGGCTTTCCGTGCGCTCCTGAGCCAGCAACGGGTTCGCCACGGACAGCACAATCACAATCAGGCCGAGGAGGGCGAGGGGGAACTTCGTCCGATGGTTTGCTTGCAGAGCGTTTCTTTTTACCATCACCATACGTTTCATTTTGATCCCCGCGAAGCGGCGCGACCTCGGCTGCGCCGAAGCACGGGTATCGTGCCCTTCTTATCTTCGCTCACATTTTGGGAATCTGGAGCCTTACTTTCGTAACCTAACGTGATCAACCGGGTTCCCGCATGGTGACCAACGTGCGTAGGGACTGCCCCCAACAAGCCCTAACAGAACACCTGCCCCGGAACCTTCTTCATCATCATCCTCACCTCCAACTGGAATTAGGTTCGTTCCCCGACGTACCAGGGCGCGGTTACCGCAAAGATTCGCTCATTGCCGCGGGCGAGCAGCACCCATTCCAGAAGCCGGCCACGCTGATTGTGAAGGAAGTATTCATACCATTTGTCTTCGACGAGCTCGGGTATGACCACGATGATGCTGCGATCAGGATGCTTTTTCGAAAGGTCGAGGATGAACTGAACGATAGGAATGATGATGAAGCGGTAGGGTGAAGGCAGGACGTGAAGCTGGGGCGGCGCCTTGCCTGCCGCGCGGAAGGGTTGCTCAACATAGTGTTCCCAGTCGTCTTGAAGCAATTCGGAATGTTCGTTGGGCTCGACGTGCAAAGCGATCACTTCCGGGGAAAGCCGGGCAGCAAATTCAATTCCCTGACGGGTGATGTTGCTCCAGCGGTCGATGGCAATGACCGCAATCGGGTGCTGGCTGAGACTTGCCGCGTCGACGGGAACCTTGCAGGTGGTGAGCATCTTCACGGAGTGGTAGTGGCGGCGGACAAGGGCGAAGAAAACAATCGTCAACGGAATGAAAAGCAGCGTAATCCAGGCGCCTTCAACGAATTTCGCAACCAGCACGACGACGGTGGTGATGCCGGTGACGAGCGCCCCAAGCCCATTGACGAGTGCGCTCTTGAGCCAATGCGGACCGCGATTTTTCCGCCAGTGCATGACCATGCCGGTTTGCGAGAGCGTGAATGCCAAAAAAGCGCCGACCGCATAGAGCGGGATAAGCCGATCGGTGACACCGCCGAACAGGATGAGAAGACCGCCGCAGAGTACCGCCAGGACCGCGATGCCGTAGGTATAGACGAGCCGCCGTCCCCGGTATCCGAAGGCGTGCGGGAGGTAGTTATTTTGTGCGATGGCGCGGCAGAGACGCGGAAAATCGGCGAAGGCGGTGTTTGCGGAGAGCGAGAGAACGAGAAGAATTGAGGCGATGGTCAGGTAGTAGAAAAGGCCTTTGCCGAAAACGGCGGCGATGAGCATGGAGAGAAGGCTTTGGTAGCCAGGCTGGCCCGGATCAGTTGCAGCGATACCGTAAGCCTTTACCAGGTAGGAAATTCCCGCCAGCAGCACTGCCAGGAGAAAAATAATCACGGTGAGGGTGCGCTGAGCGTTTTTCACCGTGGGCTCGCGGAAGGCCTTCACGCCGTTGCTGACCGCCTCCACGCCGGTCAATGCCGTGCAACCGCTGGCGAAAACTTTCAGCAGCAACCAGTAGCTGACGGCTTCGGTCATGGGCGGCGGAGGCGGAAGGGGAACTGCCGGCGTTGGATGCCCACTGCTGAGGAGAACACGGAGAACGCCTGCGACGATGGTAATCAGAAGTGTGCCGACAAACAGATAGGTGGGAACCGCGAAGGCAAGGCCCGCATCGCGCACGCCGCGGAGATTGAGGATAGTAATGACAATAAGAATGCCGACGCAGAAAGAAACCGTGTGCGGCAGCAAGGACGGAACGGCCGAGACCAAAGCACCGACTCCCGCGGAAATGCCCACGGCGGCAGTGAGGATGTAATCGGCGAGGAGAGCGGCCGCGGCCAGCAGGCTGGCGGGTGTGCCAAGGTTGAAGCGCGCCACGGTATAGGAGCCGCCGCCGGAGGGATAGGCGGCGATGGTCTGGCGATAGGAGAAGTACACGATCACCAGCAGGGTGATGATGGCGGCGCTGATCGGAATGATAAACCGGACCCCGAGAAGGCCAAGGGGAATGAGAAGGCTGAGGGCCGCTTCCGGGCCGTAAGCAGCCGAGCTAAGCGCGTCGAGACCAAAGATCGAGACGCCCTGCGCGGGACCGATCTGCTCGGCACGCTCGTCACTGGTCTTGATGGGCTTACCGACAACAAGGTCAAGTATGTTCATGAGCGACGGATTCCATGGACTACTTACGCCGGCAAAAGCAAGATCTACCTTTCAGCGCTTTGCGGCACGAGTGAACTCGTGCTCTCCCGAATTCGATACGTCCGAAGGAGTTTTTCCGCAATCTCCTAGGCGATGGATTGGATTTGGATCAACGGAGTTGTGGAACCTGCTCGCGTCCGCAGCAACATGTTCGCTGTGAGGATGCCCGTCCTCTGAAAGGACTTTTCACAATCGGCGGTGGATGGCCCACGCATGTTTCCTTCCATGTACGCTAGACCGGGACAACGGGTACACGTCCCCACGTGGGCGCAAGTCGAACAAGTGGGAAGATCGCGGGCACGGATCGAGCGGACTTCCTTCAACTGCGGAGAGTTGTGCCAGATATCGACGAACTTCTGCTGCCGGAGGTTGCCACTGGGAAGAGGGAACTGGACGCAGGGGAAGACGTCGCCGTACGGAGTAATGTAGCAGGCGGTGTGACCGGCGCTGCACGGGAAACCCTCCATGATGTCTTCGCCGGGTGGGGGCGGCAGGGCGCAGAATTCTTCCACGTTGCCCACCAATTCCTTGCTACGGAAAACCTGCTGGAGCTCAGACCCGGCAATGCGCAGGGCGAGGATGGATGTGTCTCCGTCCATTTTCGGGGTGATGGTGGGGTCAAGCGTGTAGGAAACTCCTAACTCCTTCGCCAGCGCCATCACACCGGTGTTATCGAACAGATTGCTGGCCATGAGAACGTTGGCAATCACGACCTTGAGACCTTGAGACTTAAGAAATCGGATGGCTTGGATCGTCCGCTTTAGTGATCCGGGTAATTTGGTGATGGCGTCATGTACTTCCGGACGATGCGAGTAGACGCTGATCTGCACTTGCTCTACGCCCAGCTTGCGAATGCGCCTAGCCTCTTGCTCGCGGATCATTACGCCGTTGGTTTTCAGCTTGACGTTGAACAGCAGGCGGCGCGCGTGTTCCACGATTTCGAAGAAATCGCGGCGCATGAGGACTTCTCCGCCGCTAAGAGTAAGGAAGAAGACTCCAGCATCCGAGAGTTGGGTCAGAACGTCTTCGATCTCGGTCGTCGTCATCTCGCCATGGTCGTCGTGATCCACATAGCAGTGAACGCAACGCTCGTTGCAACGATAGGTGATGTCAAGATGCACACTGATAGGAATGCCGAGCCCCAGCGCCTTCTGATTCATCTCCGCGAGAAGGCTCATGCTGCCTCCGGAGGAGAGGCCGGGGAATTTGTGATGGGCTGCGCTGACACGATGAGGATGCCGTGCTGAGAGAGATCGTTCACGAACTGCTCGGCATCGCGCCCGGCCTGGCCCGGATCCACCTCGAACTCCGGGCAGATTCGGCTGGCCACGATATCCGACAATGGCGTGCGTCCGTCCGCTGCCTGCCATATCGCTGTAGCGACTTCGTTGAGGGTGAAAAAAGTCGAGTCCACCGCCGACATGATCATCATTTCGCCGCCGACGAGGCGGGCAGCGATGGCGGAACTCCTCGCGATGTACTTCTCGGCTATGAGGTTGTCTCCAGCGGCTAGCGTATCATCTCCCAGACTCGCTCATCTGGAACAAATATCAATCGGCGTACAGGTACCCGCTGTACAAACTCGCACGCAGACTGGAAGACCAGATTCACCAGTTCCGTATCATCGGCGAAAAACAGAATATTTCGCAGCAGCAGGCGGATGGCTTCAGTCGCGGCAACCGGTTCGATCCGGTTTTCCAGTCCCTTCTCCAGCAGAAAAAGTGCATGCAAAGGGGCCCAGAGGTTTTCGCCCACCCTGGCCAACTCCCCGGCGAAGGGCGTGCCACAGGCTACGTACTCGTCCCTTTCACGTCGCACGTAGGAAATCTCATCGGTGAGCAAGGTGGCATCCGATGGTGCCAGGCGGGAAATCGTAGTCTTGCCCGCGCCCGACACGCCTGCGAACAAGAACGCGCGTCCGCCGCGAATGGCGCTGGCGGCATGGACCAGGAATCCGCCCTGCTTCGCCAGAATCAGGGTGTGAACGATGCGCAGCACGGAGTCGATGGCATACGGGTTGCGTGACTGCCGAATGTGACCGCGACTGGCCCTTGAATCCCAGCGGGCGCGAAAGTCGCCGCGCTGAAGCAACCACTGGCCACCCTGCAGCCTCACCTGCACATCTTCGTCGGCCTGCGTTGTTTCCGTCGACTCAACCAGGTCGATGTCGAAAAGATCAATGTCGAACTCGAATTGAGGATGAGGATTAGGAGAGGGCTTTATGAATCCTGCGTAACGATTCTCGAGCAGTTGGCGGAACGCGAAGTCTTGGGTGTGGAGCGCGATCGCCATGCCGCCGATCTCGATGGCAACCGCGTCACTGGCTGCAGGCTGAGGGGTATGGCTCATTAGTGTCGAAAGCGCGAGTCGCAGATGTGATGCTGGACCATTTCTCGATTTGCTGTAGAGCCGTGAGGAACAGGTTCGTATCAGGGCATGGCTTTAGAGTCTGTGTCACGACTGGTCCTTCGCCCCGCTGGGGCTCGTTTCTCCCCACCTTTTCCTACGGCTTGCGCCGTGGGCTGCATTCTGCCGCCGCTTCGCGGCTGTTGCGGACGATCCCATTCCACTTTTTCCGCGGCAATTGGGTTGCGACACAGACTTGTCCTGCCTCCACTGGCGCGGACAAGATGCCCTGGCGACAAGCGGCAAGATGCCGGCGCTACCAATGTCAACCGAGTCACACTTGCTCTACTCTGCGTTGCCAGAATGAATGAATACGCAGTGTAATGTTTCGGAATGAGTCCCAGTGGCACAGCATCCACGCAAGCCTGCGAATCCACGGCGAGACTCGCGGGTTTGGAGAAATGACCCGGCTCTTCCGATGAATTGTGGAAACCCTGCCCAATACCTGAGCCTCTGCAACTGATTCGTCGTTCTGGGGCAGGGAATCGCCTCGTGTGATCCACTGTGAGTCGCGCTTTGCGATCAGACGATGGACGAAGAACCGGCGGTCACGGGTGATGAGCACTATGTCGCCTAGAACGATTTCTTCGCCGGGTTTGTTCTCTATGCCGAGAACATCGCCAGGCCAGATCGACGGAAGCATGCTGGTTCCCAGTGCCTGGAGGCGGATCGCGCCGCTCGACCTGAGAACTTCGACCGCAAGATCGAGTTTATGACCCTCGCGAGCCTCTGTCATGACGGGCATGGGCGGCCGAAAAACTACGAACTCTTCCGATTGAAACGGCATTGAAATTCTGTGGGAGTGACCTTGCCACAGGATAAGGCCATGGTCTCGAAAACCTGCTCGTAGCGGAATTCAGGTTTTTGATACGGCTTTTTCCCCGCGCCACGGCTATCGCTTACCTTCTTCTCATCAGAGTTCGCTTTTTCTTGACTCATAAAGGTCCGGCGTCCTCCAGCGGCTGTGGGGGCAGTCGCAAGAGCAACCTGAGGAATACCTTTGACGGCAGTCTACAACAAGATAACGAAGAATTGGTTATGATTGTTGTACTTGCCTTCTCCTTGACCAATCTAAAGCACTCCCCCGGTGCCTCACAAATCAACCAGTTCACAACTTTTTACTTGTTTTTACTTTGGATTGACACATCCCCGCGCTTGTTCAACTATGTTTCATTCCGGGCTGATCCAATCGCTACCCGGATCAGGAGACCACGATGAAGATGAAGCGGCGTTGGAACGAGCGAACCCGGTTGATGCTGACCCTGGAGCTCGCCGTGGTGTTGCCGGCCGCCGCCCTAGTGATTCTGAGCGCGTTGCACTTGAAGAGCATTCAGCGCGATCGGGGGGTAGAAGCGGCCTTCCAGCGCGATTTCAACCAGGAGCTTCTGATCTCCGAGAAGCAGATCAACCAGAAGGCCGAAGACGTGGCGGACGATGTCCGCAGCCAATTCCCCAGCGCAGGCAACACCTGTGTGGAGACCCTGGACAGGATTCTCGCAACTCACCCTTATATTGCACACGTATTCGTGTACGAACCGAACAGCGGTTTGACGTTCCGTTCCCAGCCGTCCCGGCTCAAGGATGCTTCGTTTCACGCCGAGGCTGAAGAGTTGTCCAGCATGACCGGCGGATGGATGCAAATGGAATACAAGGATGAGGCGAAGGGTTTGGAAGAGATGTCGAAAAAAGGGAAGCACTACTACTTTTTTCAAAACTGGCCATCGAGAGGCGAAAAGCACTTGTATCAATCGGGCGCTACGTTCCTGGTGACAGATGCCTGGGGTGCAAACAAGGCGATAGGCGGCTTGGTGTTTGATGCCGAGTACCTCCGCGATCAGTTCTTCCCAGAAATGCTGGACACGCTGCTGAGCCACCAGGAGGAACGAGGCGAGAAGAACCACATTGTGATGATGTTGCATTCCAAGCACGAATCCACACCATTGGTGGCTTCGGCGGGGTGGGACGGCGGCGAGCCCGAGGTAGAGCGCAACATGGAGGGCGCATTCCCGGGCCTGACACTCGCCATTAAATTGCCCGGCACCACCTTGGCGGCGCTGGGCCAGCATTTTGTCCGCACCAGCTTTCTCGTTCTTGGGGCCATCTCTCTGTTGCTCACCGGTGGGATTGTCATGACTCACCGAAACATCTCGCGCGAAATGGCGCTGGCGCGGCTGAAATCGGACTTCGTATCGAACGTTTCCCACGAGTTGCGGACGCCACTCTCGCTGATCCGGCTGTACGCGGAAACTCTGGAGATGGGAAGGCTGAAATCGCCTGAAAAATATCAGGAGTATTACAGCATTATCCGCAAGGAGAGCGAGCGGCTCACCGCGCTGATCAATAACATCCTGGATTTTTCGCGGATCGAAGCAGGCCGGAAAGAATACGACTTCCGCCAAACCGATATGCGCGAGCTAGTCCGCAACACGCTCGAATCTTATCGTTACCAGATCGAGCAGAGCGGGTTTGCTTTCGAGGAAAAGATCGCCGAAGACGTGCCGCCAATCAGCGTCGACCGCGAGGCCATGGCACGTTCCCTGTTGAACCTGGTCAACAACGCGCTCAAGTATTCGCAGGACCAGAAGTATATCGGCGTCAACCTATTCCGCGACAATGGCACGGTTAAGCTCGAAGTGGTGGACCACGGCATCGGCATCCCTCAGGGCGAGCAACAGAAGATTTTCGACAAGTTTTATCGAGTGGGAGATCCGCTGGTCCACAACACCAAGGGCAGCGGTTTGGGATTGTCATTAGTTCGTCACATTGTTCAGGCGCACGGTGGAGAGGTTTCGGTGGATAGCGTGCCCGGGCGAGGCAGCAAGTTCACCATCAATCTACCTGTAGCTTTGCGGACGAACGCAACCAAGGCAGTATTGGCGTAGGCACCTCGAGACAAAAGCATGGCGAAAATCCTGATTGTCGAAGACGAGCCCAACATGGTGGCTGGCTTGCGCGACAACTTCGAATTCGAGGGACATCAGGTCATCACCGCGGGCGATGGTGTGGCTGGCCTGGAACGCGCGATCGCCGAGTCCCCCGACCTGGTCATTCTCGACGTGATGATGCCGCGCATGAGCGGCCTGGACGTTTGCAAGCAGCTCAAGTCCAAGCGGCCCTCGATTCCGATCATCATGCTTACTGCTCGAGGACAGGAAGTGGACAAAGTGGTCGGACTCGAGCTAGGCGCAGACGACTACGTCACCAAACCATTTTCCATTCGTGAACTGCTGGCGCGGGTGAAAGCGGTACTGCGCCGGGCACGAATCGCTCCCAAGGAGGAAGAGAAATATTCCTTCGGCGAGGTCGAAGTCAATTTGCGCAGTTGCCAGGTATCGCGCAAGGGTCATGCGCTCGATTTTTCGTCGAAAGAATTCGAGCTATTGAAGTACTTCCTCATTCATCCGGGAGAGACCCTGAGCCGCGACCGGTTGCTCGAGGATGTTTGGGGATACGATCGCTTTCCCACTACCCGCACGGTGGACGCGCACATCGTTCGTCTCCGGCAGAAGGTCGAGCCCAAGCCCGAGGAACCTCGATTCATTCTGACGGTGCATGGTACGGGTTATAAGTTCGTCGGCTGAAGGGTTTGCGGAGAAGAAGAATTGGAAAAGGCTTTACAGCTTCGAGGCCAGCATCGAGAGAAGGTTGGCGCCGCTCGCGTGGATGACACGCAGCTCATCCACGGAGCGCAGCTCGGCGATGCCGCCGCTTTTGAAGAACTGGTTCGCCAGTACGACCGGGCGGTGCTCCGATTGGCGGTTCATCTCACCGGGTCTCAGGACGACGGCCAGGATATCTACCAGGAAGCCTTTCTCCGCGCCTACATAAACATTGGCAGCTTCAGGTTTGAGTGCTCCTTCTATACCTGGATCTACCGCATCGTTACCAATCTGTGTCTCGATCACTTGCGGAAGCGATCTTCTCGTTATCGGGATCTGACCACCACGATTTCCGCCGACGGCGAGGAAGAACAAGTTCTCGACCGCATTCCCGATCAGCGGGCGGGTGCCAGTCCGGAGCGCAACATGGCCAGCCGCGAGCTGCGAGGTTGCATCCTCCGTGCCATGGAAAGACTTTCGCCGCGTGAGCGGGTCGTGTTCGAGTTGAAGCATTACCACGGCTTGAGACTGCGAACCGTCGCCGGCATTCTGAACACCAGCGAAGGCACCATCAAGAACACTCTGTTCCGCGCCACCCACAAGTTGCGCACCCAACTGGCTGCGGTGCGGTGAATCGCCGAGGCTTTTCAACCTAGAAAAACTTCTACTCTTTCCGGGACTCCAATCCTCCAACCCATTATGGTAGATTGAAATTCGCTGCGGATTTTTTCTTACTTTTGAATATGACCCGGTTGCGGCCCATCGAGCGGCGCGGTTGTGATCTTCCAGCCCAGGCCGGGGTGTTTCTGCTCACCATGCTGACCACCTTCAGCTTCGCTGACGCGGATTCGCACTCGCCTCCTGTCCTTTCCGCCGATGTGATCGTGCAAAGACTGATGGCGGCAAACGCCCAGCGTTCCCAGGTCTTACGCGGGTATCGCGGCACGCGAGCTTACCGCCTGGAGTATCACGGACTCTTTGGCAGCCACGATGCTGGAATGCAAGTGGAAGCCATTTACACCGCTCCTGACCGGAAAGACTTCAAAGTCCTTTCCCAGAGTGGTTCGAAGCTGCTTATCAACCGCGTGCTGCTGAAGCTGCTCAGCAGCGAACAGGAAGCACAAAAGGAGCAGAACCGGCAGGAACTGGAAATCAACCCAAAGAACTACGATTTCGCGCTGGCGGGGACGGAGCACACTCCAGGCGGAGATTTCTATGTTCTTGAAGTGAGCCCCAAAGGCAGGAGCAAGTATCTGTACCGTGGAAAACTTTGGGTCGACGCGCGGGATTTCGCCGCTGCCCGCATGCAAGGCGAGCCCGCCCGGAACCCCTCCCTCTGGGTCAGCCACACTCAAATTGAATATCGCTGGGCCAAGATCGGAGGCTTCTGGCTTCCGGTCCACAACGAGTCCGTGACCCAGGTTCGGATGGGCGGCAAAGCCGTCCTGACTATTGACTACGCTGACTATCAAATCACAGGTGCGGCTCGATCTGCCCCCCAAGGTTCCGGTGAGAATCCAACTCTACCGGCTCCTTCCGCCGTAAGCGCTGATCCGCACTAGCCGCCAGACGTAAACCCTTTCTTATGAATACGAAAATGGATGCGAATCCCCGATTCCTCTCTTCTCCGGCCTGTGCCGCCGAGCTGTGCTGCCCTGGTTACCGATGAGCACTATTTTGCCGAAGCAAACCCGGAGAAACTGTCATCAAACCGGATATACTGTTAACACTTCCTAGGAAGTGACTTCTCTTTCCGAGAAAACGAATCCGATGTCGATAAAGACCAAGGCTGTAATTCTTGCTTCATCCTCGCTCGTGCTGCTCTTCATGGTGGTTGGCGGAATGGACGGCGTTCGCGCCTCCAGCAACGACGGTGCTTACCGCCAGCTCCAGGTGTACAGCGAGGTTCTCTCTCGCGTGCGCAGCGAGTATGTGGAAGAGCCCAACATCCCGGTCGTGACTGCTGGCGCTCTGCATGGACTGCTCGAGTCCCTGGATGCCAATTCCAGTTATCTGAGCGCTGCCGAGTACACCGAATATAAGTCTCATCAAACCGGCGCGAAGGCCGATATCGGAGCGGCCATCTCCAAGCGCTTCGGTTACGCTTCGGTGATCTCGGTGATTCCTGGCGGACCGGCGGATAAAGCTGGGCTTCAGGACACCGATATTATTGAAGCCATCGAGAGCAAGAGCACTCGTGAGATGTCGGTCGGTGAAGTTCGCAGCCTGCTCGCTGGACAGCCCGGCTCCAACGTGACCGTTTCCCTGGTTCGCGCCCGGCGCGCCGAACCACAGAAGGTCGTCATTACTCGCGATATCGTTGCCATTCCGCCTGTGACCGACAAGATGGTCGACGAAGGGATTGCTGAAATCCACGTCGACGCCTTCACCAAGGGCAAGTCGCTGGAAGTGGCGAACAAGATTAAGGCGCTGCAGAAGTCAGGGGCTAAGAAGCTCATCCTGGACTTGCGCAACTGCGCCCAGGGCGACGAAGCCGAAGGCATCGCTACGGCCAATCTTTTTCTGAATCACGGCACCATCACTTACCTCCAGGGCCAGAAGTATCCGCGCGAAGCTTTTAATGCTGACCCTTCCAAGGCGATCACCAACTTGCCCGTGGTTGTGCTGGTCAATAAAGGAACGGCGGGACCGGCGGAGGTCGTGGCTGCTGCCATTCTTGAAAACGCGCGCGGCGACGTTGTCGGGGACAAGACCTTCGGCGATGGTTCGATTCAGAAAACCATGGAACTCCCCGATGGCTCGGCTCTCATTCTCTCCATCGCCAAGTACTACACACCCACTGGCAAAGCGATTCAGGATACAGCCGTAACGCCAAATGTTCTGGTCGCTGACACCGACGAAGATGGGCCGCTGCCGGATGAGGACGAAAATGCCGCTCCTGCAGACGACGCCACCAAGAAGGCCCAGCCTCCGCAACCGGACCAGCAGATGCAGAAGGCCATCGAAGTCGTCAAGAGCAGGGCAAGCTAAATCACGTGGGGACAGCCACCCTCGGCTGTCCGGGCGAGCAAAGCTCGCTATTGGCGGCCGCCGAAAAAGTTCGCCGAGCGCGAGTGGGGCCGGCTCCACACTTTCGATTCCGGAACCAGAGTGTTCCGGTCCAAGGATCTAAGCTAACATCTTCCTTAAATTGGCGCATCCGCTGAACTTCGCTCCGCCGGACAGTCCGGGGCGGCTGTCCCCACGTGATTTGTGCGAGAGCTCCAGGCTTTTGGCTAAGAGCTAATAGCCAAGAGCCGAAAGCTACGCATGCTATCCTGAGGTCCATCTCCCATGAAGGTCATCTATCAAGACCTTCCACCGGTTGAAGTCGGCGGACGGAAGCTGGTGGGCCGCGTCCTGTTTGGCTTGCTGGTGCTGGTGGCCGCTCTCGTGGGCGCCACCGCCGGATTGCTGCTGGTCTATTCCACCGATCTTCCCCAGGTCGAGCAATTGGAACATTACCGTCCCAGCTCCATCACCGAGCTTTACGACGGGCAGGGCCGCATCATCGGTTCGTTCGCCCTTCAGAGGCGAGTGGTTGCCACCTACAACGACTATCCACAGGTGCTGCGCGACGCCCTCATTTCGATCGAGGACAAGGATTTCTATCGTCACTGGGGCATCAATGAGTGGCGAATTGCCGGCGCGGCGTACCGGGATATCGAATCCGGCGGGAGAGTCCAGGGCGCCTCGACCCTCACCATGCAGCTCGCGCGCAACCTCTTTCTTTCGCCCGACCGGTCCTTTCATCGCAAGATTGAGGAAGCCTTGCTGGCCATCCAAATCGAGCGACGCTTTACCAAGGAACAGATTTTTACTCTCTATGCCAACCAGATTTTTCTCGGGCACGGAGTGTACGGTTTCGAAGCCGCGTCGGAATATTACTTCGGCAAGCCTGCAAGGCGGCTCACGCTCGACGAGGCTGCGCTGCTGGCGGGACTACCGAAGGCCCCGGGATTCTATTCGCCGATCAATCACCCCGATCGCGCGATTAGGCGCCGCAATCTGGTCATCAACAGCCTGCTAGAGGATGGCAAGATCACGGCGCCACAAGCCGTCGATGCGCGGAATAAACCCATCGCGCTAAAACTGCAGCACGATCCCAACTCGCTGGCGCCATATTTTGTCGAAGAGATCCGCCGGTATCTGGAAAACAAATATGGCAGCAATCAGGTTCTTGAGGGCGGACTGCGGGTTTACACCTCGCTCGACATGGACCTGCAGCGGACCGCGAACCAGGCTGTGCTCGACGGTCTGGCCGCCTATGAACGCCGGCATGGCTGGAAAGCTCATCTGGACAATGTATTGGCTGGGAACGTAACCGTCGCCAGCTATCGGCACACCGATTGGGACGAGGAACCCGAGGCCAATGGCTACATCCATGCTTTGGTAACGGCAGTTGCGCCCGGATCGGCGGTATTCAAATTCGGCCGATATACCGCGAACCTCACGCCAGCCGATGCGGCATGGACTCAACACAAGCTTCCGGACATTGTGAAGCCAGGCGATATCGTCTATGTGAAAATCGTGACCCTCAGCAGCGATGGCAAGGCGCGAGTGAGCCTGGAGCAGGATTCGGGTGCACAGGGCGCATTGATCGTGATCGATAACGCCACCGGCGAGATCAAGGCTATGGTTGGCGGGCGCGACTTCGAACTGTCCAAGTTCAACCGCGCCACTCAGGCGCTGCGGCAAGTGGGATCGTCGTTCAAACCATACGTATACACTGCCGCCATCGATCAGGGCGCAAGGCCGGATGACACGATTGTCGATGCGCCGGTCACTTTCCAGACCGCGTCCGGCCCCTACACTCCGCACAACTATGATGAGAAGTTTGAAGGCACCATCACGCTGCGGCGGGCGCTCGCACAGTCGCGCAACATTCCCGCGCTGAAACTCGCGGACCGCATCGGAATAAAGACGGTGATCGATTACGCGCATCGCTTCGGGATTACCTCCAACATCCCGGCCTACCTGCCCGTGGCGTTGGGTGCAGCCGAAGTTACATTGTTCGAGCAGACTTCTGCTTTCAGCGTCTTCCCCAACGACGGCGTCCGCATCACGCCGCGCTATATCACCAAGGTAGAGGACTACGAAGGCCGCGTGCTGGAAGAGGATTTCCCGGACGTGAAAGACGCGATCAGCGCTCGTACGGCGCGCACCATGACCTCCATGCTGCGCGAAGTAGTGTTGCACGGAACCGGAATTGCTGCGGCCAGTCTGAAGTATCCGCTGGCAGGCAAGACCGGCACGACCAACGATTTCACCGATGCCTGGTTTGTCGGATTCTCGCCTGCGATCACCACCGGAGTGTGGATCGGCTATGACGAGAAGAAATCGCTCGGAGCCAAAGAAAGCGGGGCGCGCGCCGCGCTTCCCATCTGGATGGACTTCATGAAAGTTGCGCTAGGCGGGAAGGATGCGGGAGAGTTTCAGCCGATGCCCGACTTGCCGCCAAGGCCAGTAAGAGTGGACACTGCGGATACCGCGCCGGCGGCGGAAGAGTCGCACTGATGGGTTTCTGATCCGCGCAAACCAGCGGCGACGGATCTATTTCTTTACCGCCGCGAAGCTCTCGTCCAAAATCCGCACTGCCTCGTCCACATCTGCCTTCGAAATGTTCAGCGGGGGTGACATGCGGATGACATTGCCGTAGAAGCCGCCTTTGCCGATCAGCAGGCCACGTTTGCGAGCTTCTTCCATCACGGCGTTTGTGCCGGCTGGCGATGGCTGCTTGGTCGTGCGGTCTTCGACCAATTCAAGCGCCTGCATCAAGCCCATTCCGCGAACGTCGCCAATCAGCGGATGCTTCTGCTGTAGCTCTTCCAGTTTCTTGCGGAAATGGCCGCCAACTTCAGCGGCGTTGGTTCGCAGGTCGTCTTCTTCGATCACGTCGATGACGGCCTTTGCGGTTACGCAAGTGACCGGATTGCCGCCGAAAGTCGAGATGGTTAGCCCTTGAAATGAATCAGCGATCTCTGGCTTGGCAACGGTCAGCCCAATCGGCACGCCGTTTCCCAGACCTTTCGCTGCGGTAATCATGTCCGGCTCAACTTCCCAGTGTTCGATGCCGAACCATTTGTGACCGGTGCGTCCCCAGGCGGTCTGCACCTCATCGGAGATGAAGTCGCCGCCATACTGCTTGACGATGCTGAAGGCCATTTTGAAATATTCTCTTGGTGGCGTGATGAAGCCGCCGACGCCCTGGATTGGCTCAGCCAGAAATGCGGCGATGCGTCCCGAAGTCGAGAATTGAATCGTGTTCTCAATATCCTTGGCGCAGGCGACCTCACAGTCCGGATACTTCAATCCCAGAGGGCACCGGTAGCAGTATGGATTCATGGCATGAACGATGCCGACCTCGATCGTGCCCCGCCGCCAGGTGTTCATGCCATTGAGCCCGCGTGTCAGTGAAGATCGTCCGCTGTAACCGTGACGCAGCGCGACCACTTCGAAGTTTCCAGTGTGCATGCGTGCCACCTGGATCGCGGTCTCGTTGGCCTCGGTGCCGCTGTTGGTGAAGTAGGACTTCTTCAGAGTTCCGGGTGTGATCTGCGCCAGCTTTTCCGCCAAGGTAACCATCGGCTCATTAGGAAAGCAGGTGGAGACGTGCTGCAGGCGGTCGATCTGAGCTTTCGTACGTGAGATGACGCGCGGATTGCAGTGGCCCACGCTGATGGTCACGATGCCGCCAAAGAAGTCGAGATACTTTTTACCCTCGACGTCCCAAACATGCTGCATGACGCCGTGGTCCATGGGCAGCGGATCGGAGTAGTAAGTCGTGACCGAAGGAAATATGTATTCCTTCTGCTTGCGATTGATTTCTTCGCGGGTGAGGCGTGTTTTCTCGGCGGGAATGGTAGGAGCGCTCATAAGTGAAGTCTCGGTTGCAGCAGGGACACTCCATCATAAACCAGGTTTCAGATCGGTGAGCACTATGCAGTTTTCGGTTGCTCTCGTCGCAGTCGTGCCGCGACGAGCCGGATCTCTTCGTAAGTAATCTCCGGCGGCAGCGCTTCTTTGATCGGCTTCAGCCGCTCCATGCCCAGACGCAGGCATGCCTCCTCGATGCTTGCCCGCCTGCTGTCATCAAGCCAACCGTTTTGGAATTGCAGTTCTCCGTTGTCCACCAGATTAACCACGAGATCGATGACTGACCTGAGTTGGCGGCCTCGAATCTTCGCAATCTCCTCGAAGGAACGGCCTTCCGCTAGCAGTCGCATGGTATCTTCCGCCGGCTTCGACTTCTTATCGAGCACAGTCCCGGCTCGCTCGCCGGTGCGGAACCTCTCCAGCGCATCGAGGATCTGCTGGCCGTAGTGTTCAGTCTTGCGCTCACCGAATCCGGAGACGCCTCGAATCTCCGCCAGCGATGCCGGTCGCTTGCGACAAATCTCTGCGAGCGAAGTATCGTGCATGATGACGAAAGCGGGGACATTTTCCTGGCTCGCCACTGCACCGCGCCACTGGCGAAGATACTCGCGCAGTTCAGGGTCGAAATCGGGGACGACCGGTTGTGCCTGGCCGGGCTGCTGCGCGAGGCCCTCAGCCACCGAACTCAGTGAGGACTTTTTCCGCTTTGTCCCCTTGGACTCTGACAGCCACTCCGGCGCGCCGCTACAAACGTCGCACGCGCCACACTCCGTCCACTTCGGAGTTTCCCCAAAATGCAGACAAATCCGACGATGGCGGCAGCTATTCGATTCAACGAAGCGGCGGATAGTGTCGTAACGCTGCCAGGCGCGCTCCTTCTCGGCGGGATCGGTAACTTGCCCGATGAAGTGTGCCAACAGGCCAGCGTCGCGCTTTTGCCAAAGCAAAATGCAATCAGCCGGAAGTCCGTCGCGTCCGGCACGCCCCGCCTCCTGGTAATACTGCTCGATCGACTTGGGCAGCGAGAGATGAATCACGGAGCGCACCGATGCTTTGTTAATGCCAAGTCCGAACGCGATCGTCCCGACCAGCACGCGCACTTCGTCCGCCATCCAGCTTTCCTGATTGCGCCTGCGAAGGTCCGTTTCCATCTTGCCGTGATAAGCAATCGCGGGAATTCCCTGCTCCTCCAGGAAATCGACAGTCTCTTCGACCCTAACGATGGTCGGCGCGTAAACGATGATGTTATCGCCTGAGTGGTTTCGCAAGGCACTGAGAAGCAGGTTCGACTGCGAGCGCCCCTCGCATTCCTTCACCACATATCGCAGGTTGGATCGGTGAAAGCTGGCGATGTACTTTGCCGGGTCACGCAGTTGGAGCTGATTGAGAATATCGTGACGAACCCGTCGAGTTGCGCTGGCGGTAAAGGCCGCGATCGGGCGGTCGGGAAAATGCACGCGCAGGCTGCTCAACTGCCGATATTCGGGGCGAAACTCGTGTCCCCACTCCGAGATGCAGTGGGCCTCGTCGATGGCGAAGAATGCGATCGGCACACGCTGCAACCAGCCGATGGTGTCAGCCCGCGCCAGCCGTTCCGGCGAAAGATACAGCAGCCGGTATTCGCCGTCGCGTGCCTTTCGCATCACCAAAGATTGCTGGTCGCTGGTCAGGGAACTGTTGAGGACGGCGGCTGGGATTCCCATTTGCGCAAGCTGGGCTGCCTGGTCCTGCATCAATGCGATCAATGGCGAGATCACGATCGCGGTCTGCCCCAATACCAGCGCCGGTAGTTGGTAACAAAGTGATTTGCCGCCGCCGGTGGGCATGACCACGCAGGTGTCGCGGGCTCCGAGCAGGCTGCGTACAATTTGTTCCTGCAAGGGCCGAAACGAATCGTAGCCCCAGTAGCGCAGCAAGGGAGCCAGTAGATCCGTCTCGGGGGTCATAGCAACAGTATAAGTGGAGGAGCGGAACTGAGGCGGCGCGCTCTCTTACGATCTGTAGCGAGAGTTCCAAAAACGGAGGGCTATAATCAGACGCACGAAATGAAGTCCTTCTTCCGATTCGTCTTGCTTGCGCTGGTGCTGCTGGTGGTGGCGCTAGTCTCGGCGTTGACGGCGATGCGTTTTGCGATCCACGGACGTGAGATGGCTGTCCCCAACCTGGTGGGCAAAACTCCGGCCGAGGCGCGGAGAGTTGCCGACGCGGGCGGTTTCCAGATGGATGTCGAACGGCAGTACTACAGCGCCACGGTTCCCGAAGGGAAGATTCTTTCGCAGCTCCCGGCTTCAGGTACGCAGGTGCGCCGGGGCTGGCAGATACGGGTCGCGGAGAGTCTGGGTCCGCAGCGGGTGGAGATTCCTAATGTGCTCGGAGAGAGCCAGCGTGCCGCGGAGATCAACATACGGCGCCGCGGTTTGGACGTGGGCGCAGTAGCGCAGATTGGAATACGTGACGCACCAGCAGACCATGTGCTGGGCCAAAGTCCGCCGCCGAACGCCAGCGGCATCGCGGCGCCCAAGATCAGTCTGCTGACGACCGAATCCGCACCACCGCAAGCGTTTCTGATGCCCAACTTCACAGGCCAGGCGCTAGGCGGCGTGACCCTGGTTTTGCAGGACGCGGGATTCCGATTAGGGAGCGTCAACATTGCTCCGTCCGCGTCACCGGTAGATTCTTCCTTACCTACGTCGCCGCCCACACTGCCCGAACCTCCGCCGCAGCCCGCACCGGCCAGCGTCATCGTCTCGCAGAATCCGGCGCCCGGGGCAAAGATCGTGACGGGTTCGGCGGTCAACTTCGAGGTGCGGTGAAAAACCATCTAGGCGCGGACGTCCTCGTCCGTGCGGGGACTAGCTTTTTTGCAGGATTGCGGCGAAGAAGCCATCGCAGGGATGCACTCCGGGAATCGTTCGCAAGTACGGTCCGCTGGTAAGCGAATCGCTGTCTTCCCACCGCAATTCACCTTGGGAGCGGAGCCGCTCCAGTTCAACCCGGCAATCGAGCACGCGGAACGAATCGTCAACGGACATTGCGTTCTCCACCACTGCCGAGTTCTCTTCCTTCTCCAGTGAGCAGGTCGAATACACAAGCCTTCCACCCGGGGAAAGGCGCTGCATTGCCGATTGCAGGATAGCCAACTGGCGAGCCTGAAGATCCACCAGGTCTTCGGATTTAAGCCGCCATTTGATCTCGGGATTGCGGGCTAGGGTGCCGGTGCCAGAGCAGGGTACATCGGCCAGTACGCGGTCGAAGAGTGCAGTTACTGGAAGCTTGCGAGCGTCGGCGGCGATCACCTGAACGTTGTTCGCGGCAACCAGTTTGCGCAGCATGCGGGCGCGGTGCGGATGCAACTCCGTCGCAACGATGCTGGCGTTGGGATTGCGCTCGGCGAGCGTTCGTGTCTTTCCACCGGGCGCCGCGCAGCAGTCGAGGATGCGTGAGCCTTGGCCGACGAGGAGCGAAACCAGTTGTGACGCTTCATCTTGGATCATAACCTGGCCATCACGGAATGGGCGCGTGCCCGTGAGATCGCCCGCTACGATGCGATACGCCGACGTTAGCAAATGGCCTGGAGATAGTTGGATTTTCTGACTCTTGAGTTCGTCTGCAATCGTCGCATCGGAGACGCTAACGGCGGTTTCCGGAATTCGCTGGTCGTAGGCACAGACTTGCCGAGCGGCCTCAAACCCGAGTTCCTGAATCCAGCGTTCGACCAGCCAAAGCGGATGTGCGGAAGACGCGGCCAATTCCGTGGACGTTTTGGCATTGGCGATGGCTGATGCATCGCTTGTGACTCCAGCGAACTTTCGCAGGACCGCGTTGGCGAAAGGCACAGCCGATCGCTTCCTGGCACGCTTCACCAACTCCACGCTCTCGTGCACGGCAGCACGCTCGGGCACACGATCCAGAAATAGCAATTGGTAAGCCGCGAGCCGCAGGGCGGTAAGCACCTCTGGGTCGAGGCGGGCGAGTTTCTGCGAAGAGCGCTCTCCAATGTGTTTGTCCAGCAAGGATCGCCAGCGGAGAACGCCCATGACTAACTCGGTGGCGAGGCCGTGATCGGCCGAGG
Organism: Terriglobales bacterium; assembly: GCA_035601775.1. Taxonomy (GTDB): domain Bacteria; phylum Acidobacteriota; class Terriglobia; order Terriglobales; family Acidobacteriaceae; genus JABDBE01. Next base: position 20,751 of record DATNNO010000136.1, read on the forward strand.
AATTCTCCGCATAGCGTGAAGAGTGCAGCAGTTCCGAGGCGTAGGAGTCCTCGCGCTCAACTCGAAGCAGAATGTCGAAAGCCGCGACGCGAGCGGGAGAGATAGGCATCCAGTTTTCAGTTCTTGGTGGTCAGTTGCCAGTTACGAACCCAGTTTTTCGCCGCTGTGGGGACGATAGCCATGAACGAAGTCGCTTACGGCCATGTGCTTCTTGCCTTCCGGCTGTACGTCGAGCGGTACCAAGGCCGTACCTCCTCCACATCCCACAAACAGGCGATCACTCTCGACCAGAAGTTCTCCGGGTGGCAGTGAACGCTGCGACGCTGCTGCGTCCCAAATGTGCAGGTTTTTCCCACGAAAAGTGGTGAAGGCTCCGGGCCAGGGCTGGAACCCACGCAGACGATTGCAAATTTCTTGTGCAGTTCGGCGAAAATCGATCCGGCCATCTTCTTTCTTCAGGATCGGCGCGAGTGTTGCTTTCTCGTGATCCTGCCGGCGCGGCTTGATTGTGCCCGCTTGCAATTCGCGCAAGGTGTCAATCATGAGGTCGGCGCCAATTGCGGCCAGCGTGGGAGCAAGAGTTCCGGCGGTATCCGTGGGCTTGATTGGAAATTCCTTCTGCAGCAGGATGTCGCCGGTATCGAGTCCCGCGTCGATTCGCATGGTAGTGACCCCCGTCATAGTTTCACCGCGAGCGATCGCCCACTGGATGGGCGCGGCCCCGCGGTACTTGGGCAGCAACGATGCGTGCAGATTGATATTGCCCAGACGCGGCAAATCGATCATCCACTGCGGAATGATGCGCCCATAACCGACCACGATGATTGCGTCGGGATTGAGGCCAGTAAGTTGGGCACGGAATTCGTCGTTGTTCTGGATGCTCTCCGGCTGCGTGACCGGCAAATCAAGCGCGAGAGCGGACTGCTTTGTCGGAGATGGCGCGAGCACAAGACCACGTCCGCGAGGCTTGTCCGGTTGCGTGACCACCAGACGAACCTGCAATCCCGCGTGAACCAGCGCTTCCAGCGCAGGAACGGCAAAGCGAGGCGTGCCGCAGAAGACGAGATGAGACATTGGGTAATTGAGTAATTTTGTAATTGAGTAATTTGGTGCATGGTTTTCGCACTGCCAATTGCTCGATTGCAAAATTACCCAATTACTCAATCTCTACCACTCTCCGGCCTTGATCAGCTTACGGATCTTGCGCTTCATCAAGTCACGTTTCAGCGCGCTAATGTGACTGATGTAGAGCTTGCCATGCAGGTGTTCGGTTTCGTGCAGGAAGGCGCGCGCAAGCAGTTCTTCCCCGGTTTTCTCGTACCACTTTCCATTCACATCCTGGGCGCGAATCGTTACCTTGCATGGCCGGGTGACGGGCTCGCGAAATTCGGGAATACTGAGGCAGCCTTCCGGCTGAGTGTGTTTGCCCTCGGTGTGGAGAATCTCCGGATTCGCCAGTACCAGCTGGGCATCGGGATCTTCCTTGAAGGTAACGTCGATGACCGCGAGTCGTTTCGAGATCCCGATTTGCGGCGCGGCCAGGCCAACTCCGTGGGCCTCATACATGGACTCGAACATGTCCTCGACCAGTTTTTTTAATTGATCGTCAAAGACCGTAACCGGTTCAGCCGGTTTCTCCAGCACAGGATTGCCAAACTTTACGATGGGATAGATCATTTAATGGTAGTTAGTAGCTAGTATTGATTTAACTGCTCCAAATAGCCTTTAAAGTTGCGCCACGTTTCCCCCATGGAATCGCCGCCAAATTTTTCGAGCGCGCAGCGTGCCAGAGTCAACGCCACCATAGCTTCGGCGGCTACGCCCGCCGCAGGCACTACGCACACATCGGAGCGTTCGTAGGCAGCTTTCACTGGCTCGCGGGTGGCAAAGTCCACCGACTGCAGCGGACGGCGCAGCGTAGAAATCGGCTTGAGGTAACCCCGCACTCGGATGTCCTCTCCGTTCGAGACGCCGCCTTCGATTCCACCTGCATTGTTGCGGCTGCGAGTGAATCCGGCGAACTGGGTCGACTCGCTGTACCCTATTTCATCATGCACGGCGGATCCGAGGGAGGCTGCAGCAGTGATGCCTGAGCCGATTTCCACCGCTTTAACCGCTTGCAGCGACATTACCGCAGCCGCCAATAAAGCGTCCAGACGCTCATCCCATTGGGCGTAAGTGCCCAGACCAGGGGGCACGTTGTGGGCAACCACTTCAAAAACGCCGCCGACGGAGTCGCCAGTCTTGAGCACCCGGTCCACTTCTTCCTTCATGTGCGATTCGGCATCCGCATCAGCGCAATTGAGGAGAACTTCGTCGCGTTCCCGCAAGGGAGCGATACGCTCCCAGGGGATTTCCGCACTCCCGATCGACGCATTGCCTACGGAAGTCACGTGGCTCAGCACTTCGATTCCGAATTCCCGCGCCAGCAGTTTCCCCAAACCTCCAATCGCTACTCGTGCCGCGGATTCGCGGGCGGAGGCACGTTCGAGCACGTAGCGAGCATCCGTAAAGTTGTACTTCAGAGCGCCGGCGAGATCCGCGTGTCCCGGACGCGGTGAAGCCACGCGTTTGTGTTTGGCCGGATCCCCTTCCTCCACCGGAAGCGACTCTTGCCAGTTCTTCCAATCTTTATTTTCCAGCAGAACGGCGATGGGTGAGCCAATCGTCATCCCGTGGCGCACTCCGGAAAGGATGTGCGCGGTATCGCGCTCGATCTTCATACGGCCGCCTCGGCCGTAGCCCTGCTGACGACGCCAGAGTTCGCGATCCAGGAAAGCCTGATCGACCTTCAATCCGGCTGGCATGCCCGAAAGGAAGGCAACCAGAGCCTCCCCATGGGATTCCCCAGATGTGAAATAACGGAGCATTGCTCTGGATTGTATCCGATGAAGCAAAGAGTTGGGTCTTCCGCCCGGCTTACGTCCTTGCAACCTGAACTTTCCGCAGTGACGAATGGAGTAGAAGACTTGTACAATGCAGCTAAGCTTTGGGCCCCCGTCTCGGGCCCTCCGGCACGCCTTGCGCCGCATGAACGCCGCTTCCTCATTTACTTTGGCCGAAAGGGAGTTGTGTCTGTGGAGCAACCCGCAAACTCACGCCGTTCTACCCTTACGCCTCGAGAGCGTGAAGTGGTGAAAATGATTGCGGAAGGCAACTCAGCAGGAAAGATCGCCAGTTTGCTGGGCCTGAGCGTTAAGACGGTGGAAGCTCACAGGTTCAATCTGATGCGGAAGCTCGACATCCACAACAAAGCTCAGCTGGTGACCTATGCGATCCAGAAAAAAATTGTGACTAATGTCGGCCGCGGCTTAGCGGGCACGGGGCTTTGATAACTTCCAACTCTACTTTGTTCCATTCGGATAGACCAGGATTTTGCTCGCCTCTCCAGTCTTCAAGCGCTCCATAGCCTTGGAGAAATCCTTCATCGCGATACGGTCCGTGATCACCGGATGCAGGTCAAGCTTGCCGTTCTTGAGCAACGCGGTCATCTGATACCAGGTCTGGTACATGCGACGGCCGTTGATGCCCTGGACGGTGATGCCCTTGAAAATAATGTCTTCGGAAAAGTTGAGGGAGATTGGCTTGGAGGTGAGACCGAGGAGGGAAATACGCCCGCCGCGTCGGACAATGTCGAAAGCGGTTCGAATGGCATCGGGATGGCCGGCCATTTCCAGGACCGCGTCGACACCCAGGCCTCCGGTTCGCTCCATGATGATCGACTTTACGTCCTCTTTCGACGGATCGAGCGCTAGATCGGCGTGCATCTGTTTCGCGAGCCGGCGCCGGTGCTCGTTTACCTCGATCGCAAATACTTGTGCTGCGCCCACGGCTCGCGCCACTGCGATGGAGAACAGTCCGATCGGACCGCATCCGGTAATGGCCACGGTTTTGGCGGCAACCTCGCCCGCCAGCACGGTGTGAACGGCGTTGCCCAGCGGATCGAGGATGGAGGCATACTCCTGCGGGATTGCGGGATCGAGCTTCCAGATATTCGATTCTGGAATGACCACGTACTCAGCGAAGGCACCGTCGGTATCGACCCCAATGATTTTCACGTTCTGACAGATGTGCGCTTCGCCGGTCCGGCACTGCAGGCACTTGCCGCAAGCCACGTGCATTTCGGCAGAGACGAAATCGCCCTCTTTGACGCTGGTGACCTCATCGCCGAAAGCCGCCACCTCGCCGCAGAATTCGTGGCCGGGGATGAGCGGTGGATGAATGCGGTTTTGCGCCCAGCGGTCCCATTCGTAAATGTGCAAGTCGGTGCCGCAGATCGACGCAACCTTGACCTTAACCAGAACGTCGCTGCGTCCAAACGCGGGGACGTTGACCTCTCGAATCTCCGCACCGGGTGCGGCTTTTGCTTTCACGACCGCCAGCATGGTGTCAGACATGGACCCACCTTAACTTATGAGTTCGGATTCAAAACCAAAACCCTGAATTCTAGCATCCCGGTAGTCAGGGCGAACTGAAGGCGGTGTGCGACAAGGGCTAACGGCCCTCCGGGCGCTCTCGAAGCACGCCTTTCTCATACTTCTGGGCCGTGGCATTGAATTCCTTCGACTTTCCGCGAGGAACGCTCAGCGTAGTCCACTCGCTCGACCGGAAATGCTTGGCCAGGAAAACGATCTGTCCTGTGTGATAGGCATAGTGCGCTAATTGCCGATTGATGGCTTGCAGCACCGTATGGGGCTCGCCGCGTATAGTGACCGTGCGCATGACGTCCTCCGGTTTGAGAGCTTCGATGGCCGCGAACAAGCGCGTCCAGCCTTCCTCCCACCCGCGCATGACGTTAGCGCGGGTTGTCGCCGAGTTCATTTCGAATTCCTGATCGCGATCGCGGTCTGGCTTTTCGCCGTCGGTGGTCAGGAAGTCGGTGAACCGCGAGCGCATGTTGCCGGCCAGGTGCTTAATGAGGATTGCGATTGAATTCGACTCCGAATCGAGGGCGATGAACAGCTCTTCATCCTTCAGTTGACCGATGGCGCCCTCAGCGAGGCGTTTATGCCCGCGAAACTGGCGCCGGACTTCATCAAGGTAGTGGTTGGCAATTTCGGCATGCATTTTGATGATTTCCTCGCGAGTTGGGTGTGAAATCCGATCTTTACGTTGGATTCGCTTCGAGGCCCACAGATTCTTCCCGCTTGCCGCACTCAGAGCTGGGATAACAACGAGTCACTCACCCCAACCGCCGCCGCCCGGCGTCTCAACGCGAATCCGTTCGCCCTTGCGCAGCCGAACATTGAACTTGCCCGGCAACTCTTGCGACGACCCATCTTGCCGAATCGCTGTCGCTTTGCCCGGCGCGCCATCTCTTCCGCCCGCCAGTCCGTACGGTCCGCGCTCGCGCCGGTCCGCCAACAGTGTGACTTCTGCATCCGTAAGCACTTCGATTTCCCGGATAATGCCGTCTCCTCCGCAGTACATACCTTTACCGCCACTGTCCGGCCGCAGCGAATACCGCCGCACCCGGAGCGGATAGGCATACTCGAGAGCCTCAGCCGGTGTGTTCAGCGAATTCGTCATGTGCGTGTGTACGCCAGACACTCCAGACTTGGATGGACGCGCACCCATGCCGCCTCCGATGGTCTCGTAATACGCGAAGGGTTCTTTGGTTCGGGGATCAATCCCTCCGATGGTGAGGTTGTTCATGGTTCCCGATGCTGCCGCGGGAATTCGCCGCGGCAAGGCTTGCGCCAGCGCCCGCAACAGCACGTCCACAATGCGCTGTGAGGTTTCCACGTTTCCACCGGCCACGGCAGCCGGCGGGCGGGCGTTGACTACGGTCCCTTCCGGGGCGACCACCTTAATTGGGCGCATCAGCCCTGCGGTTGCAGGCACATCTTCGGCCAGCAGACAGCGGAAGACGTAAAAACAAGCCGAATACGTGATTGCCTCTACCGCATTCACGCTGCCCTCCACCTGCGGATCGCTGCCGGTGAAGTCCACCGTCACAGCTCGTGTCGGGACGAGTCTTCGACCCGTCTTGGCAGGGAGAGAAGAGCGCCCCCGTACACGCCCTGCAAATCTCAACGTCACCGCGATCTTCACCGGCTTTGTACTGATTCCATCATTGTCCAGAAAGTCCTCCGCACGGTAGGTTCCGCTGGGCACGTGATTGAGGAATGCACGCATCATCTCCTCGGAGTAATCGAGTAACTCGCGCGCCGCCGTCCTCGCTCGCTCCAGACCATAGCGTTCGCAGATTTCGCGCAGTCGCTCAGCTCCGGTGTGACAGGCGGCGATCTGCGCGCCCAGATCACCCTCGCGTTCCTGCGGTGTGCGGACATTATTCAGCAGCAGCGCAAGAACATCCGATTGCATCTTGCCAGCGCGCATGATCTTCACCGGCGGAATGCGAAGTCCTTCCTGGTAGATCTCGCGACACAGACCCATCGAACCCGGATAGGTACCCCCTACGTCGGCGTGGTGGGCACGCGAAGCGACGTAAAAATCGGGCTGCCTGCTCTTGGCTCGCCGACGAGAGCGCCCACCGGACCGCACGTACACCGGAGCTACCAGGGTGATGTCCGGCAGATGGGTTCCACCGCGAAACGGGTCGTTCAACATCGCCACGTCTCCCGGTTCGAGATCGAACTGATCGATCGCCGCACGAACCGACATTGGCATTGAGCCCAAGTGGACTGGCATGTGATCGCCCATGGCAATCACTGCACCGCCTGCATCGAACACGGCGCAGGAGTAGTCCCGGCGTTCTTTGATATTGGGAGAAAAAGCGGTCCGGCGGAGGGCCGCGCCCATCTCTTCCGCAATGGAGTGATAGATGTTCTTGAATATTTCCAGTTCGATGGGATCGCGTCTCGGGGTGGCGGAACGCATGACGGAATAAGACGACGGCTGCAAGTGTACGACACGCCGGCAAGTCGTTGCGCTCAGATGGAGACCTCGCATTCGAAGAATTCTGTTGACATTGAAAGTAATAGACATCAATATCTTGGGGTAGGGTCGTTGTTCCTACTACAATTGGGCAACGATTTCAATTAAGGACCCCTTCAAGGGAAAATCGTTCACGGAGGAAACTTCATGCCAGCAAAGAAAAAGGCAAAGAAGAAAAAGAAGCACTAACCGTCCGCGAGACGTTACTTCGCACAGACCATAAAGTTCTTTCTGACAGTTCGACATTGCCTCTCGAGAGAAGCACCTCCCGAGGGGCTTTTTCCTGCTCCCGACCTTCCCTCCCGACCTAAAAGTGCCCTGGATCGAAAATCGGGGTTGTCCCGGAAGCCGGGTCGTGCTAGAAACGCGAGTGGGGAAATTCACATTCCAGTTCCGCCGCCCGTCGCGGATCCCCCAAACCCGATGAGTCCTCGAACCATCGCCAAGGCCGCTGATGTCGTAATCCCGGAAAGGCTCTACTTCCGCATCGGCGAAGTGGCACGCCTGTGTCGTCTTCCCGCCTACGTTCTGCGTTTCTGGGAAACGGAGTTCTCCCAGCTCAAGCCGATCAAGAGCAGCACCGGCCAGCGCATGTATCGCCGCAAGGACGTGGAGAGTGTTCT
>DATNNO010000137.1:0-5491 GCA_035601775.1 Terriglobales bacterium
GGTCAAGCCTTGCCCATGGGTTCACGATGACAATCATGTCGGCGCAGGCCGTGGCGCACGGGATGCACAGGAAGGATAGCCCCCAGGACATTGTGATCTTTGGCGTGATTGGAGTCACGCTGCTTGCACTCCTCCCGGCAAGACAACCATCGCCGGCCGGCGCGCCTATCAGTGAGCCGCGCGTTGCCGAACGCTAGAGGACCTGGTCCACCGCCGCGCGCATACCGAGATGCAGGGACTCCTCACGGAAGCGCGGCGGTGATCCACTCTATAAGCTGGTTGGACTGCCGGGGCTGTGGCACGAGCAATGTCTACGGCCTAAGTGAACGGCTATCGCTCCGCAACCCAAACGGCAAGAATCGGACGCTTACCTTGAATAGATCAATGAGCGTTTTGGTCTGTATGCGTCATTCCAGGAAGCCGCTTGCTCAAGAAAGGCCGGCAAATACTACTCTTTGTTAGCCCAGATTATGAGTCTTGAGCGGTTGACGCTCCACTCGGACCCTCTATTCGTCAATTACTATTTGATCAGTCGTATCGGATTGCCCGCATCGGATTCGATGCTGCCGCGCGCCAGGCAGGCAGCGCGCACGCCACGGCGGCCAACAGTGTCATCACCCCGGTGGCGGCGAGCAGCAGAAGGGGGCTGCGCGAACTCTCGGCATCCCAGCCCGCCAGCACCCTATTAAGCGCCAGAGTGAGTAAGACACCGGCGAGAATTCCGGCGCCCACGCTTACGATCGTTGAGTTGAAAACAAGACCCAGCACATGGCTTCGGGGAGCGCCCAGCGCAATGCGAATGCCGAACTCATTTGTGCGCTGGACGACCGTATAGGAGACCACGCTGAACAGCCCCACAGCGGCCAATGCCAGAGCCAAGGCGGCAAATGCGCCGAAGAGCCAGGAGATCAGGTGGCCTCGCGCCCACTCGGGCTGTTCCTGAATCCAGCCGTCCAGGTCGCGGACATCGTTACTGGTCTGCTGATCGCGGTCCACCGAGTTGACCGCAAGCTGTACCGCATGGAGCAATCGAAGCGGCGGGATCTGGGACCGGACCAGCAACTGCGTTCCCATTACCTCGATCAGCGTGTCGGGAACGAACACTTCCGATCGCACCGGCTTGGAGAGACCGTCATTGAGCTTGTCCTCGACCACGCCGACGATCCGCAGCCAACCATCCGCTCCAGGCGCCAGCATATTGTAAGGCGGCTGCACCGCTAGCCCGGGCCACTTGATCGAATGACCCACGGCATCCTCTCCGGGAAAATACCGCCGAGCCAGCGTTTGATTCACCACAGCGACCGAGGCGCCGCGATAGTCCTCCGCCTGGTCCCAAATTCGGCCCTCGAGAAGCGGAATGCGGAGCAAAGGGAAGTACTCCTGGCTGACCATGCTCAAACGCGCGGCTTGATCGTGCCCCGACGGCTTGCCAAGAATCTCGAATTTGGTCTCGAAGCCGTTCGATGGCGGCGTAGCGTTGGTGGATAGCGCCGCCATCGTCACCCCAGGAACCTCTGCCACATTCTCTCGCAGCTGATCGAAATAAGCGGCGCGTCCGGCCCAGGTGGTGTATGCCCCATCGCGCAAGGGAATGCCCACCGCCATAACGTTGTGCGGATCGTAGCCCAGGGGAATATGAGCCAGGCGCAAGAATCCCTCGATCGCGGCACCCGCTCCGGACAGCAGAATCAGCGTGAGCGCGATTTGCCCCGCGATCAACGCGCCGTGCGCGCGCCGCCCGCTCACCCCGCCTGTCATTTTGCGCGCGCTTGCCTGCATCACCTGACTCACCTCTGTCCGCGACAGTTGCAGGGCTGGCCAAAGGCCAAAGAGGACGCCCGTGCCCATCGCCGCGGCGATCGAAAACAACAGCACCGCCAGGTTGATATGAATGGAAGCCTCATGCGGAAACGAACTCTCCGGCAGGTTGGCCACAATGGTATTCAGAGACAGGGTGGCTAGAACTACTCCGGCGACAGCTCCGCTAACCGAGAGCAACAACGATTCGGTAAGCAACTGGCGAACGATCCGGCGGCGGCTGGCTCCAATGGCTGCGCGCACCGCGAACTCGTGCCGCCGCGCGGTTGCACGCGCCAGCAGGAGAATCGAAACGTTTCCGCATCCGATCAGCAGCAGCAGGGTGACCGCGCCGAAGAGCAGATACAGCGTTCCACCCAATTGCTGTACGAATTCTTCGTTGATCCCCATCACATGCAGGCGGAATGTATTCGGCGGGAAGTGTTTGGGCGTCTCCTTCGCAAACTGGTAAATCAGCGGTTGCAGGGCGGCGTCAGCCTGGACGTGGGTCACGCCCGGCTTAAGGCGAATCTCTGTGAAGTAGGACAGAGCTTGATTGGAATCTGTTTTCAACGGAAGGTACACGTCTCCGTCTTGCCAGGTAAACCGCGGCGCCGCCACTCCCACGATCAAATAGCTTTTATGATCCAGTCGGATCGTCTTTCCCACGACGGCGGGGCTGGCGTTAAAATGCCGCTGCCAGAATTTGTGGCCGAGTTCGGCCACTGGTTGCGGGTCCTGCCCGTCGATGGCGTCAGAGGGTTGCAGGTTCCGGCCGAGCGCCGGGGCAACACCCAGGAACTCGAAGGCGTTCGAACTCATGGACGCCGCCTGGATGTTTTCCGGCAAATCTCCTCCGCTCACCGTCATGTCCCGGATGTCAGAGAGAAAGGAGTCTTCCACCGCCGGAGACTTGCGGATTTGTCGCCATTGGGAGGGGGTCAGATTCGCAAACCAACCCGTGAATCCATTCTGCGTGACCAGAGCCAGATGGATCATGCGGTCCGGCGCCTGATAAGGAAACGGGTCCAGCAGAATGGCGTAGACAACGCTGAACACGGCGGCCGTAGCACCAATGCCCAGGGCCAGCGAGATCACTGCGGTGAGAGTGAACCCTGGCATTTTAACCAGTTGCCGTAGTGAGTAGCGCAGATCGTGCAGCAGCGTATGCACATGGGCTCCTTAGGGTAAAAGTGGTTTGCGTCGTCCAAGGTACTACATCTTAAAATCCGATGGCCAGATAGGAAAGTTCCTCGCAGCAGACGAGCGGGTGCAATCGGGCGTTCGCGTCCGGCTGCCTGGGATGGTCAAACACGAAATGGGTATCATCATTGCAGTCGGGCGATCTTCCTTTGAATTATCTTTACCCAGATCGCTTCGGAGCTGGGTTCCATCGTCTTCGCGATTGCGAGCGCCGCCTGGTATGCGGGCTTTGCGGCCAAACTCCGGCCGAGCGCAGTCAATGTATCGCCCAGAACCATTTGTGCCTGCAACTCATCGGGGTCGATGGCAACGGCCGTCTGCGCCTCCGCCAGCGCGGACGCTAACTGCCCGGCCGCAGTGAGATCTTTGGCCCGCGTTACGTGGCCGAGGGCGGAGGCGGAACGCATGTCAAACGTCCCATCGTAGACAAAGACGCCGTCCTGAATGAAAGTAACCGGTTTCAGCTTCTGAAACTCTCGGTAAGGATTCAGCACGTTGGAACCCCACTCGTAGCCCGTGAGCGTTCCCGCGCTGATCAGTAGAGTTCCCGTGATCGTCTGCGGCGTATCGATTTGATAATTCGTCCACCCGCTGTCAGCTGTCGGCAACGGTTTGCATGGGATTCCATACGCGCTGAAATGGATGGAGGGCTCGGCGAAGTATGCAAACCAGCAGTCCTTCACCCCGCGATTGTCGAGATATTTCTTGACCGCCTTCAACTGTTGACCCCAGTCCGTATTGGAGTCGGTCAGGTACTTATAAGTGTTCGCGGGACCGCCCCAGAATTCGTTCGAGTAGGCAAGGTAGTTCGGATAAGCCCGCGCCGAAGAAACCACGTGCCATGCCAGCAACAATCCCACGACGTAGGCCCAGCGCCGGTCCTTATGCGCCAGTGCGAGCGTGGCGCCCCCAATCAGCACGGAGAGAAACGGATACATCGGCAGGATGTGCCTTGCGCCGATGTTCAGGCCAGTGCCAGTCGCGATCAGCAAATAGAGAACCGGAGGAATGGTGAGAAAGAAGACCTCGCGCCGAGCGCGCAATTTTCCAGTAACAATCGCGAAGCCGGTCAGCAGCAGCAAGCCCATGAATGCCGCCGTGGACTTGATGATGAAGGCCGCAGGAAAGTAGAACCAGACTCCGTGCGCGTATACTTTGCCGAAGATGTAGGTTGAGAACGAATCTGAGATCAGGCGCACGTCCACCAACCCGTAAAGATAAGACTCGGGCAGGAGGTGCAAGCGCGCGAGCGCGAGATAAACCTGCGGCTCGAGCCCTTTTAATCCCCTCGCGTACTCAGCGAGCGAGGGACTCAACTGCATTCCACCTGGCCGTGCGGCATAGCGAAAACCGTAGAAAGCCCAGAGCACCACGATGGCGATGGTCGACGCAGCCAGAAAGGCGCCAGTCAGGCGCAATGCTACTCTCCTTTTGTTGGTCTGCGTTTCGGGCGAGGACCACAATATCTCAGTAATAATGAGTGCTAAGCCGAATGGGAGGAGAAGCACACCTGAGTGTTTCGACGCCAGAGCAAGTCCACTGACCAGGCCGAGAACGATCAGCCTCCCGACCGAAGGCGCCTTCACGTAGCGGTAGAAGGCATAGATGCTGGCGAACATGAAGCAGGAGATACCCATGTCCGTTGTGACATAGGCGCCGTGCGCGATCATGTTTGGCTCAAAAACCACCAGCGCCAATGCGAACAGCGCCGCACCGTCGCCAAACATCTCTCGCGCTGCCAGAAAGACGAGCAGTCCCAGCAAAAGACTGAGGGATGCCGCCGCCATCCGGGCGCGAAAAATGATGCGATCCGCTTCGGCCTCTCCACCATTGCCGAAGATGAAATCCCGTCCATCGAAGTATGCTTCGTCTTTGAATGATGCAAGGCCCTTGGGATCTGGCACCTTGAGGTGTATCGGCAGAAGTGGGATCGCCGCTAGCGCCTTCACCAAGGGTGGATGTTCCGGATTGATGCCAAAGTCTACCTTCTTCCATGACATATAGCCGGCGAAGATATGGTCACCTTCATCCCAAGACAATGATTGCTGTCGGATCGAGAATGTCAGTTCCCCCAAGAACACCAGCAAAAGCAACACTGCTCCCGCGCTTCCATAGTGTTTTCGTAAGTTCAGTTCAAACACATCTCACCCCTGGGCCATAAAACTAGAAGTTGCTGTCCTGGATCTGTTTTGACAGCATACATGGGCTTCGCGAATCGTGCCGTTGGCAACGGGTTGATCGTTGCGGAAGCGTCCAGAAAGTCGACTTTGCGTCAGGGCGGTTTCGCAATCACGGGTCCGGACCCTAATCGCCGCTAAGGCGGTTTTACGTCCAAGTGGGTTAACTTTAGAATCTGGTGGACGAGAGGGGATTCGAACCCCCGACTTCCTCGTTGCGAACAGTGGGGAAAATAAGCTAAGGCAAGGCGCCACAATCACTTAGCTGTTTTCACGGGGCCCTTAATTGGCAAACCTGGCAAACCGGCTTTCTC
>DATNNO010000138.1:0-67576 GCA_035601775.1 Terriglobales bacterium
ACGCCGCTCGTCAGTTCGCCCAGCGCAGGCGCCTTCTCGGTGGATTTCCGCGACCCCTGGCATGGCATCGTGGGCGGTGGCGATCTGGATCCAAGCGATCCTAACAACGCTAGAACTGCCACGTCGAACGATGGCGGCCAAACATGGAAGCTGACGAACGCGCCTCCGGTAACCGGAGCGATTTACGGCCTGAGTTATGTTAGGACGATCGGCAACGGCCGCGATCGAGGGCGCGACCAAGCCGGAGATGACGACGAGGGCAACGCTGTGGTGATCACTGCCAATGCGGGAGGTGCGGCCTGGACTCCCGACGAGGGACACTCCTGGTTCACGCTGCCCGGTGTGACCGGGTATTGGGCGGTCGCTTTTGCGAGTCCAAAAGCTGGATGGCTGGTGGGCACGGGAGGTACTATTCTGAAGATCCGCTTTTAGTAATTCGCTCTTGGTAATTAAGGTCCCAACCCGCGAAACAGATCGGCGAGATCGTGACGCCCATCAGCAAGCATCGCCGCTCGTTGATTCGATCATTATTATTTCAATGTTGAGATCCCTGTCGGCCGCGTTGGTCCCGCCAGTGAGAAGCATGCCATTTCGATTGACTTTATGGAATCATGTACCTGATGCACCTACGGAGGTAGGACTATGGTTTCGAACATTATGACGGGGCCGGGAGTGAAAGCTCCCGCGGACTATATAGAAGAGGTAATGTCCAGCGTGAAGTCGAAGAACGCCGCCGAGCCCGAGTTCCACCAGGCGGTGCGGGAAGTGTTTGATTCGCTGCGCTTGGTGCTGGCGAAGCATCCGGAATATCAATCAGCCCGCATCCTCGAGAGGATTGTCGAACCCGAGCGCGTCGTCATGTTCCGCGTGCCCTGGTTTGACGATCTCGGCAATGTGCAGGTGAACCGCGGGTTCCGCATCGAGATGAACAGCGCCATCGGACCTTACAAGGGCGGACTGCGCTTCCATCCCTCGGTGAACCTCGGCATTCTCAAATTTCTGGCGTTCGAACAAGTCTTCAAGAACTCGCTCACCACGCTGCCCATGGGCGGCGGCAAGGGCGGTTCGGATTTCGATCCCAAGGGCAAGAGCGACAACGAAGTGATGCGCTTCTGCCAGAGCTTCATGACCGAACTGCAGCGCCACATCGGCCCCGATACCGACGTTCCGGCGGGCGACATCGGCGTGGGCGGACGCGAGATCGGCTTCCTGTTCGGCCAATACAAGCGGCTGCGGAATGAATTCACCGGCGTTCTGACCGGCAAGGGTCTGAACTGGGGCGGTTCGCTGATTCGTCCGGAGGCCACTGGCTATGGCTGCGTGTACTTCGCCAACGAAATGCTGAAGAGCAGGAAGGACACGCTCGAAGGCAAGCTCTGCCTGGTCTCCGGCAGCGGCAATGTTTCGCAATACACCATTGAGAAGCTGCTTGATTTCGGCGCGAAGCCAGTCACCGTGTCAGATTCGAACGGCGTCGTCTACGATCCCGATGGCATCGATCGCGACAAGTTGGCCTGGGTCATCGAACTGAAGAACGTGAAGCGTGGACGCATCCGCGAGTACTCGGAAAAGTTCAAGAAAGCGATCTTCATGCCCACCGACATCAAGCTGGAGCACAACCCCCTGTGGAACACCAAGGCTGATTGCGCGTTCCCGAGCGCGACGCAGAATGAAATCACCGCGAAAGATGCAGCGAACCTGTTGAAGAACGGCATCAAGCTGGTCGCTGAGGGCGCGAACATGCCAAGCACGCTCGAAGCCACCAGGATGTTCCTGGACGCCAAGATCCTGTATGGGCCGGCCAAGGCCGCGAACGCTGGCGGCGTAGCAACGTCCGGCCTCGAAATGGCCCAGAACAGCGCACGCCTGACCTGGACCCGCGAGGAAGTGGACGATCGGCTGCACAAAATCATGATTGCCATCCACAAGAACTGCTTCGAGACGGCCGAGAAATACGGCACGCCGGGTAATCTGGTGAACGGCGCCAACATCGGCGGCTTCCTGAAGGTCGCCAATGCCATGCTGGACCAGGGTTTGGTGTAGGAGTGTGGCGCGGGCGCCCTCGCCCGCGTTAGTGTAGAGACGTTGCTCGCAACGTCTCGCGTGGCTATGATGCGGGGTGGACAAGGTCTGCCCCGGTTTTCTCCTGCCTAGAATCGATCTCACTCTATAATTACAAAGTCGCTCGGGAGGGAATGTGATGCGGCACTATCTCAGTTTTGCTATCGTCTTCTGCGCTGTTGCTTCCACGTGTGACGCTCAATTTGCGCCGTGCAAGGTCAGCAAGCCGTCCACCGTTGAGCAACGTGATGGAATTACCGAGTTAAAGGTTAGCTTTCTGGAACCCTCTGGAGAACGGGAAGCGCACATCTTTCTGCCCGATAGCGATGCGCCAGTCCCTGGTATAGTTTTCTCCCATTCAGCAATACACGGCGTGAATACTCGTGTCGACCTGCTGCGGTTTGCTCGTGGACTCGCTCTCGCCGGTGCAGCGTCCATCGTTCTTGACGGAAGCATCGAGTGGGAGAGACCAAATGACGATTCGAAACAGGCTTACCACCTGACCGCATGTGCAGGCCATTGGCTGCTCGAAAACGTGAGTGTGGATCGGCAACGGCTTGCCCAAGCTGGGCCGGGCGCATGGTCCGGAAGCAATGGTGGTTATTGCCTTGAGGGAGAGTCGCCTTGCTACCACTCCCACCTTTGGCTCAACTTCGGACTAATCTCAAACGCTGAATTCCGCAACACTGAGAGAATGCTAACGGCGGAGGGACGATTACACATGGCTCAGTGGACGCAACGTCACCTCAAACTAAAGGAAATCAATCCCGGGTGGTTGGAGCCTGGATTACCGCACGGCGAGCATTGACTCACGATGTGTCAGCGTGGCTCGCGAAACTAGCGGAACAACCGTGACCGAGCAATGCCCGTAGCCCACCAACCCGACCCCATCGTCGACGCCGAGCGACTCTTCGAGGGCTTCGAGAACCTGATGCCCTTCCGGGTGCAGGATATTCTGCTGGTGTCCAGCCTTTACGACTCTTTCATTCTTCGCGAGGACGGGCGGCTGAATGAGTTGCTGATCGGGGAATCCCTCGAACTCGAGCAGCAGCAGATTCCCGGGATCACCCACGTTTCAAGCTGCGCTGCAGCGCTGGCGCTGGCGCGATCTCAGCCACGATTTAATCTGATCGTCACCAACCTCGAAGTCGAAGACATGGACGCCGCGCAGTTGGCGCGCGAGGTCAAAGCGGCGGGGCTAGACGTGCCCGTGGTCGTCCTTGCATATGACTACCGCGAGATCAAGAATTTCGTCGCTCGCAACCCCGTTACCGACTTGCAGCAGATATTCCTGTGGCAGGGCAACGTCCGCATTCTGATTTCAATCGTCAAGTACATTGAGGATAAGCGCAACGTCGAGCACGACACCCGCGCCCTCGGCGTGCCGGTGATCCTGGTGGTGGAAGACAATATTCGCTACTATTCGTCGTTTCTTCCCACGATCTATACCGAGCTTATTACCCAGTCCCGCCGCCTGCTCAGCGAAGGATTGAATGTCGCGCATAAGCTGGTCCGAATGCGGGCGCGGCCCAAGATTCTGCTGGCGTCGAACTACGAAGATGCGGCGCAGCAGGTGATGAAGTATCGCGAGTATTTGCTGGGGGTGGTATCGGATGTGGAATTTCCCCGCGCTGGCGAGTTGAGCGCAGACGCTGGCTTCGAACTGGCTCGCATGGTTCGCGAAGAGGTGCCGGATGTTCCCATCGTCCTGCAGTCGAGCCGAACCGAATTCAGGGCGCGCGCGCATGCTGAGGGATACTCGTTTCTGCGAAAGCGCTCACCTACTTTGTTGCGGGATCTGCGGCGTTTCCTTACCGAGCAGTTCGGGTTCGGAGACTTCGCGTTCCGTCTGCCTAACGGCGACGAGGTGGCGCGGGCGACTGATTTGAACGAACTCGAGGCACGGCTTGGCGAAGTTCCGGCGGAGAGCATCGCGTACCACAGCGAGAGGAACCATTTCTCGCGCTGGCTGCGGGCGAGGACCGAGTTCGCGCTGGCGCAGAAACTCAGGCCTCGGAAAGTCTCCGATTTCGCCACGCTCGAAGACTTGCGGCGCGATTTGATCGACTCCATCGCCGAGTATCGCAGCGAGCAAAGCCAGGTTTTGATCGGCGATTTCAATGCGTCCACTTTCAAATCAACCGACGCCTTCTTTCTGCGGATTGGCGGCGGTTCGTTAGGCGGAAAAGCGCGAGGGCTGGCTTTCATCCGCCACCTGCTGCACAAGTATCAGACGGCGCGCCGCTTCGCCGAGGTCCGCATCGCGGTGCCGCCCAGCGTGGTGCTGGCGACGGATGTGTTCGACCGCTTCCTCAGCGAGAACAATCTGCTCGACTTCGCCATCAACAGCAACGACGATGCCGAAACTCTGCGGCGCTTCCTGGAGGCATCGCTCCCCGCCTCGCTTCGCGACGATCTGCTGGCTTTTCTGGCGGAGGTCCATTACCCGTTGGCGGTGCGTTCTTCCAGCTTGCTCGAGGATTCGCAGTACCAGCCCTTTACCGGTGTGTACGAAACTTTCATGCTGGCCAATCAACATCCCGATCTGTCGGTACGTCTGGAGCAGTTGATGGAGGCGATCAAGCGCGTCTACGCTTCGACCTTCAGTCAGCATGCCAAGGGGTATGTGCGGGCCACGCCCTACCGGTTGGAAGAAGAGAAGATGGCGGTCATTTTGCAACAGGTCGTGGGCACGATCCATGCTGCTAAAGATCATGCTTCTCATGGCGGGCAGCGGTTCTATCCCGATTTCTCCGGGGTAGTGCGATCGCACAATTTCTATCCGGTTCCGCCGATGAGTTATGGCGATGGAATCGCGGCGGTGGCGTTAGGCCTGGGGCGGGCAGTTGTGGATGGTGGGAAATGCCTGACGTTCTGTCCGCGCTATCCTCGAAACATTGTGCAGTTTTCGTCGGTGGAAGATATTTTGGCAAACTCGCAGACGGAGTTCTGGGCGATGAAGCTTGATCAAACGGAGCGCCGCCGGAACGACGACGATCCCGTGTCCGATCCGCTGCTGGAACTTCGAGAAGCCCGATTCGGTCTGGACGTGGCGGAGAGCGATGGAACCTTGAACAACCTGGGATCGACGTACTCCGTCGACAACCATGTCATCTCTGACGGGCTGAGCCGGCCCGGTACCCGCATCGTGAGCTTCGCTCCAATTCTCAAGCACGGAGTGTTTCCGCTGGCCTCGATTCTTGAACAGCTGATAAGAATCGGCGACGAGGCGTTCGGGCGGCCCGTGGAAGTAGAGTTTGCGGTGCGCCTGCCGCAGACACCGCAGGAAACGGCCGAGTTTGGTTTCCTGCAAATACGTCCGCTGGTGCTTTCGCGGGAAGGTGAAGAGTTGCGGATGGAAGATGTGAATCCTGACCGGCTCGTCTGCCACAGCTCCAAGGTGCTGGGCAATGGGCGCATCCGGGATCTGCGCGACGTCGTGGTGGTCGACTTTCATCGCTTCGAGCGGGCCCGAAGTCAGGAGGTAGCCGAAGGGGTGGCCCACCTCAATGCGAAGCTGAATGAAAGTGGAACGCCGTATCTGTTGATCGGAGTGGGCCGCTGGGGATCGAATGATCCCTGGCTCGGAATCCCGGTGGAGTGGGACGAGATTTCAGGCGCCCGCGTGATCGTGGAGGCGGGATTCCGCGACTTCCGCGTGACCCCGTCGCAAGGCAGCCATTTCTTCCAGAACCTCACAGCATTTCAAGTTGGATATTTCACGGTCAATCCGGATGCCGGAGAAGGCTTTGTGGACTGGCAGTGGCTTGGCGCGATGGCGGCGGTCGAAGAACAGGGGTGTGTGCGGCACTTGCATTTTGACGCGCCGCTGGTCGTGGTGATGAATGGGAAGACCAGTCGGGGAATGGTGTTCAAGCCGGAAGGGGCATAGCTAGGTATCCCCTCCATAAGTGCTTTGGAAGGGATATCTCACGAAGACTGTAATCCCGCTCCTGCACGCGGGGACACGCCGCCTACATTTGAAGGCGGATGATTTTCGGAATCGGGTGTGGGTCAATTGAACCAGATCAGCCAAATCGCGGCGCTGGTAAAGCAGACAGCTCACCAGGCAGGGTTTGAACTGGCTGGGATTGCTCCGGTCCGCGACCTGCCTGAACTGGATCACTTTCCGGATTGGATCGAAGCGGGATATGCCGGAGAGATGAAATACATGGAGGCACGCGACAAGGCTGGACAGCTCAAGCGGGCTTCGCTTCGGTCGGCCGCTCCGTGGGCGCGGAGCGTGATCGTGTGTGCGATTAATTACAACACGGCGAATCCGTACTCCACCCAGGTCGGCGATTCCGAGCGGGGATGGATTTCGCGATACGCGTGGAGCCGCGAGGATTATCACGAGGCGGTGATGCGGCGGCTGCGCGTCGTGGAAGACCAACTTCGAAACGAGGTCGGCGAGCGAGGGCAGAATGAGACAGTGTCACAACTAAACTGCGATCGCAAATCTGGATTGGATCTCCAGAAACAGCCGCGAAGCGGCGCAAGAATGCAGCCCACGGCGGGAGCCGTGGGTAATAAGCATGAAACCGCCGAGCCCCAGCGGGGCGAAAGACTAATTGCGACCCAGTCTCGGGATGCCATGGCGACAGCGACCGAGCCGCCGGCGCTACAAACCCATTGCTACGTGGACACTGGGCCTCTGGTTGAACGCGTCTACGCCAAGTATGCCGGCGTTGGATGGATTGGGAAGAATACCTGCATCCTGAATCAGAAGATGGGGTCGTGGTTGTTCCTGGGTGTGATTCTGACTTCGCTCGAACTCGAACCTGATCTGCCCGCGCCGGATCGCTGCGGCAGTTGCACCCGCTGTATCGATGCCTGTCCCACGGACGCGCTGATCGCGCCCTATCAACTCGATTCCAATAAGTGCATCTCGTATTTGACGATTGAGAAGCGCGGCGCAATTCCAGAAGACATGCGGGAAGGCATGGGACGGCACGTGTTCGGATGCGACATCTGCCAGGATGTTTGTCCGTGGAATCGCAAAGCGCCGGCGACTAGCGCAGCGGAATTTCAATCGCGGGAAGGACTGGTCAATCCGGCGCTGGACTGGCTGGCCGAAATGAGTGCGGAAGAATTCCTGGAGAAGTTTCGCGGCTCTCCCATTCGCCGCACCAAGCGCACCGGTCTGCGGCGCAACGCGGCCATCGCAGTGGGTAACAGCGGGGATCCGAGGTTCTTGCCCGTCCTGAAGAAGTTGGTGGCGGACGAGGATTCAATTGTAGCCCAGAGCGCGAAGTGGGCCGTAGAAAAGCTTTCTAGGCCCGCGGCTTCTAGTTCTGAGTCGTACGCCGAAAAATCTTAAAACGAGGAGGACCCCGGGGTTTAGGCAAAGAACGCTGCAGAAAGCCTTGTCTGGGAAATCAGAAAACTTTCGGCGTTCGCGGCGGTGAAAGGCTAATCTTAGCCCGTAACGTCCTGTCCAGCAGTTGCTGGTGTAATGGCGATTTTTCGCCAACAATGTTTTCTCTTGGTGGCCAACCCTTTGGGCGCAGCGGCCCCGCCCGGTCGGTTTCGCATAACCTTTCATTTGAGGTGCGCATGGCTGGTATCCTAAACATTTCGTCGGGCCATGCACACCCTAACAAAGCGAATACGGATGCGGCTCCTGTGGATCGCGGGCCTGATCATCGTGTTCCAGTTCTTGATGATAGCAGCCCTCAAGAGCGGTGACTCGTTTCCAGAACTTAGGGCGATCGCCTTTCTCGCATCTGGACCACTGTTGGTTCTTTCACTTGTCGTCCTTGTATCGACTGTTTGGCGTGAGGTGCACATCAACGGCTTGGCTAAGATGGAGGCTTGGTGGTGGCTGTCGGCCCCGTATTCAGTGGCGTTGCCGTTATCCGTGCTTGTGCTTCAAGTGCAGCGCGAATTTGGACATCCGCTCGCTTCGCTTGTTCTTCTTTGTATGATAACGACCCTATCTTCGGCCACGTGGATGATGGCAACGATCTATCAATTGACATTCTCTCAAACGCGAAATTTCGGTATCAAAGAGGCGGCTATGTTGCTTGTCGTTATGTCGGAAGGACTTTTGTGGGCTGCGATGAGATAGAACGTTGGCGCTAATTTCGCTTCCACGGAGGAAGGTGGAACTAAGTGTTGACGACCGCGCTGGCTGCCGAATCGGACAGAATTTCACAATTGATGTAATCAGGCGATAGCACTCAAAACCCCATCGCAGAGTCAATGAGTGCAATCGCGATTTATCGCCAGTTGAGACGATTGCCTGGCAGTTGGCGGCTTGGATTACTTCCTGTTTGCCGACCACACATCCGGAATGTGCCCGGCGCGAACGTGTAGCTCGTTATTCGCTCGCGTGAGTGCTATTCTTGGGCCGCGCGGTACGGCAGTCTATGCGGGTTGGCCTAAGAGGACTCAGGCCGCATTGGAGGTGTGCAGTGACTGTCCGGCTGGAACATGCAAGCCTCTGTGTGCGCGACATCGAGGGGATGATCCAAATGGCACACGATGGGTGCACATAGGAACCGATGAAGGCCTAGTTTGACGGGAGCTGCGATGATTCGTTCTCGTTATATCGCCCAATGAGTTTCGCGACATAGCATGCAGCGTCAAAATTGTTTTCGACGTGTTTTCGGCCGGCTGCACCCATGAGTTGTGCTCGTTGAGGGTCTCCGAGCAACTCGGCCACTGCGTCTGTTAGTGAATTCAGGTCGTCGCGCTCAACGACGTAGCCGGTCTTCGAGTGCACTACCGTCTCCGGGATGCCTCCACTCCGTGAGGCAACGATAGGCCGCCCACACGCCATCGCCTCCAACGGAACAAGTCCGTACGGTTCATCGCCAACCGTTGGATAAACCACCAAATCAGCTTCGTTGTACAGGGCAGCCATTTCTGCATAGCAGGGTGTGCAAAAACGAACCTGCTCCCGGAGGTCAAGCCTCGAAACGAGCTCCTCAATTGTCTTGCGGTAAGCCCCAAGTTCGCAGTTCCAGTCCACAATGCGCTGAGTGTCGGTCAGGAGCAGATTTACGTTGTACCCGCGCAGGCGAAGATGAGCGGCCATCTTCACCGACAGGTGCACTCCCTTCCAGGGGAGCAGACGCGCAGGGTGAAAGATTGTTGTCACGGCAGAGGAAGTGAATGGTAGCCGCGAGCAGTGAAACCGATCAAGATCAATACTCAATGGCAGCAACGTAGGGCGGAAGCCCAGTTGCTCGTGGCACTGTTGCTGAACGAAACGTGAAACCGCTAGGTTTCCATTCCAGTTACGATAAACGGGATTGCGATGCAGCAGGTCTGGCCAGGTCTCATGAAACGTGTGGTAAACGCGGAGACTGAGTTCCCTGCGCAGTTGCTCAAGAGCGAGCCCTGGAGCATCCGCGAAGTGGTGCAGATTGTGGCCATGAATTAGACCGAGTCTCCGAGAGCATATGATTTGTTTCAACTCCTTAAAGGCGTATCGAAATCGGGCATCATCATCGCCCGGATTCGAGCGTAACCACTCTAAGTTCAAAGCCCGAGTCGTGACTATCTCGTATTCGGGCGCACGATTGGGTGAACTCTCACCCGTGATCACAGTCACTGAATACCCAGCGAGTGAGAGCATGCGTGCTAAGTCGGCCACGTGCGACTCGACCCCACCGGTCGTAGGAGGAAATGCCCAATGGATCAGTCCTATCCGCATGGCGGGCCTAGCCGGAAGCATGGGACGGCAATCTCAGGAAAAATTGCCAGAAAACTAGATATGCTACAGTCATGATCAATCCTGTAGCCCAGAGCCCCCAAATCCATCCGCCGCGTATGTCTACGGCCCAGAAGGTGGCTGCTAAGCACGCGATCGGAACGGCTGCAAACGTCAGGAAAAGCGGCAGGCCAAACGGTAAGAAACGCAGGATCCTGCGCCGCTCATATTGGGAAACAATTTCTTCGTACCTCATTAGCTCAACGTCGCCGGCCGCCGTGACGAGTGTCTTCTTCAGGCAGTCGCGGATGTAGTTGCCGATGTTCTTAATGTTTATCGCATGATCAAAATAGAGAAGTCCCAATGCCGGAGAAAGGATCGGGAGCAGGAGTAAAAGTAGCAAGTGAGCCTTGCCCGACAGAACGACGCCTCCAATGCCGCCGATGGCCGTGAGATTAAGGTTCAACAGCGTATTCTGCCCACTGGACCGGTTCGCGATTTCATCGCGAAGCGCCGCAAATTCAGCAAGAGCGATTTGGACTGAGAGAGCGCGAGCCGTTTCGTCCTCCGACATGGCGCCGAAATTATACCGCGGATGTTCGTACGGAAACAACGGATTCACAACTCAGGTCACGGTCTACTGGCCTCGAGGTCCGTGGCGGCCAGCGCACTTGTGGGGTCTGGGGAGGTCTTGGAAGCGGGGTCGGAGTGGAGGGGACCCTGCAAGTCTTCAAGGGAGACTCCAACCCAAAAGTCGGTCTCCGGGAGTGGCGTCCGTCCGTTATCTAGCCCGATTCTGGTCGGATGACGGGCAAACCGGAAGTCAACTGCTGTGAACAGGCCATTACGCTCAGAACCTAATCGTGAGTGTAACGGCGATGTTGCAACAGTCACTCTGGCTTTGCGCTGTGCCCTTGGCGATCACTGCACACCACGATGCGACCTCTGTTATTGAGAGGACGCGCGGACCCCCCATTTCTCTCTCGCGCTCTTTGCGCGAGAAGCGGGAGCCTTGCTGCGACGGGAGAATCCCAGGGAACCAATCCCTGCCTCCATAGACGGAACCAATACATTTTCTCCTTGATCGCATCCGCCCAGTCCAGATAAGATATTCCAAAGTGATGTTAGCTATCTGAAAATGGCTGGCAACTCCTCCGCTCTTTGACAACCTGACCGCCGACGGAAGGCAGACCCTTACCGACCCAAAACGGGACCGCAATGGCTCATGTCGAGCGCCTAAGTCCTTATTCCGGAATATTTTGCGTATAAGTCCTTATTCCTCAAAGATTTTGATGGTGGTCTGGCCCTAACCCCATGATTCCAAAAGATCAGGGGGAGGGGGGGTATACCTGATATTACTTAATAGTAAACAGCGGGCGAACAGACCTGTGCTTCGATCGGCCTTGTGAGTTCCGCACCTCCGCAGCGTGGTAGCATTCCCTATCTCGCACCTTCCCGACGGCTCATGACGGATCGCATCCACTCCCTTCCATCACGGCTCATCCTTCTTACTCTTGTGCTCTGCTGTGCTCCGCTTGCGCCTGCGCGCTCTGACCAGCCTCACTGGATCCGCATCAGTACCAGTCACTTTTCCGTGGTCACGGACGCGGACGAGAAACGCGGTCGCAACGCCGTGGTGCGATTCGAGCAGATGCGCGCAGTCTTCGGACAACTGTTGGCGAGAAACCGAATCAACATGCCGGAACCGGTGGACATCATCGCCCTGGGAAGCGATGAAGAATACGCCAAAGTTGCGCCCATCCGCCAAGGTCAGGCGATCGCAGACGCCAGCTTTTTCGTTCCCGGCGAAGACCGCAATTACTTCGTCCTGAACCTGTCCAAAGAAGAGAGCTGGCGGGCGATATCTCATGATTTTGCCCAGGTGTTTCTGAACTACAACTATCCGCCCACCCAGCCGTGGTTCGACGAAGGCTTCGCGCAATACTTCGCCAGCCTCCGCCTGGACAACATGCAGGGGCAGATTGGCAGGGACCCAGAATCGTTCGCCGAACTGCTGAGCACTCCGGCGTGGCCTGCGATAACTGACTTATTCACGACGCGCCGTGAGATCTCCGCCAGTCAGGAAGGCTCGCACCATACCTTGTTCTCCGCGCAATCGTGGATTGTGATGCATTACCTGCTCAACCAAAACAAGCTCTCGGAGACTGGGACCTACTTCGACCTGGTCCAGAACCAACAGCTTCCGGTCGAGGAGGCGATTCAGAAGGCATACGGCATGACCTCAGCCCAGTTCGGGCGGGCGGTGAAGGATTACTTCCATTCACTGACGCAGACGTCGCAGGCGCCGGAGAAGGGCAGGCAGCCTATTGCGGGCAATGCTCGGGGAAATCAGTTTCTCGCTGTGACCCCAGCCGACCAGATCGGCAGCAGCACTGAGCAGATTCCCGAGGCGGAGGGACAAGCGTTGGTGGCGGAAATGAGTGTCCGTCTACCAGAGCGCCGCGAACAAGCCATGCAGGAACTCGAGGCGATCACAGGCCAGCCGAAGACGGACAATGTGATCGCGCGTCGCGGACTGGCCTGGGCCCACATGCAGAAAAAGGAATTCGACCGCGCAGTCGAAGAGCTCGGCAAGGGCGCGGAACTTGTCCCCAAGGATCCCTGGCTACATTACTATTTGGCGCTGGTAAGGCAGGCCGTGGCACAAACCGCCCGACCGGGGGCGGAAGGGCTTCCGAATATGATGCAGGATCTTCAACTGGTCCTGAACTGGTATCCCGAATTCGCCGAGGCTCGTAGCATGCTGGCCATGGCTCAACTGGAGGGAGGGGGCGTCCACGCAGCAATGGATTCAATGCGAGCGGCCATCCAACTCAACCCCCGCAACCAAATCTATCTGCTGAACATGGCGCAAATCTACATGGCGGGAAAGAACTGGGATGCGGCTACCGCATTGCTCGATCGGCTTAAGAGCAGCCCAGATTCGCAGGTTGCGAAGGGCGCACGCGGGCAACTGGACGGTTTGCCCATGCTGAAGAAGTATGGAGTGCTTCCGCAAGGCGAAGCCAAACCGCAGCCACAGCAGACGGCATCGGTACCCTCCTCCTCAACGTCTTCACCACCCGCACCTCCCTCAACCTCAAGGAAACCAACGGAGCCGCAGCCAAGAACAGAGAAGCAAAGTCCTCAACCAGATGAAGAAGCCAGCGCCGATCACCCGGAACAACCTCCGGCCCAATCTCAGCCCGACAAACGCGCGATCCAATATCTGAAAGGAAAATTGATTGCCGTCGATTGCTCGCAATCTCCGTTGGCGGTCTTGACCGTGGCAGCAGGAACCAGAGTGCTCAAGCTCCGGACAGAGAATTACAAATCGCTCACGCTGATCGGGGCAGACGAATTTTCCTGCGAATGGAAGAGCCGCCCGGTGGCCGTCAACTACAGGTCCGGAGGAAAAGCTGACGGCGATCTAGTTTCGGTGGAGGTGCAGTAGCAATTCACAAGCTTCTGCATCTCGACGGAACGATTAAGATTCTAAGGTCCCGGAGGCTCAGCCGCATGGCCAACACGTCGAACCGCCCACAAATCTTCATCCGCCGTCATTCCCTAGGCGTCGCTTCCGTCTCGATTCTCATCCTGTGGATTGTCCTGTATAGCGTGTCCGATCCCAGCACCCATCTCGGATCATTCTTCGGAAACGCGATCGCCGATTGGTCGGGTGTCGTGGTCACGGTGCTGGCAACCAAGTACATGTACGAGAAAGGATCGGCAGAAAGCCGTCGCCCGACGGACCAGGGATTGAACCCCGCTCGCAAGCTGCTGCGAGATCATTCGCTGACTATATTTCTGGTAATTACAGGCGTGGGGTGGGTCATGCTATACGCTTCCTTGAACTCCGAGGCCAAGTGGGGCCAGGTCGTGGGAAATATCGTTTCCGAGTGGACGCAGATTTTCGGCCTGGTGCTGTTGACGAAACGATTGATGGAACCCCATTCAAAAGAGAGCGCCAAAGGAAACTGAAACCACAAACCCTCTCAGGGGAATCTGAGAGGGTTTGCGAATTCCGGACTCCAAATTTCGGACTCCAGGTTGTCAGGCGCGGACGACGTTACCCGCCTGGAACCCCTTGGGGCCCTTCAGCAGATCGAACTCGACGGTTTCGCCCTCATTCAGCGTGCGGTAACCATTCTCTTGGATAGCGGAGAAATGAACGAAGACATCCTCTCCAGTGGACCGCTGGATAAAACCGTATCCTTTAGCCCCGTTAAACCACTTCACAGTACCCTTCTCTCTCACAATGAACTCCTTTCGCCTCTGCCGAGATTAGAATTCCACATCCTTCGCGAAGCGCGCGCGTCTCTTTCCCCCTCAAAGCATGTGGACGAACCGGTCGTGCCCGGCATGCGGTCGAGAACTCGGTTCAGCAAGAAAGGCTCCTGAGTTCTGCGCCGTGGGAGGAGAAAACGGCGCAAAGCTCCGGAGCCTGTCGTGGTGGCGCGAGTTTCGACTGCCATGCACAAAACATCAACCCAAACTAACGAACGTCGCTGCCGACATTTCGGCAACGGCAGGAATAATATTCAGGAATTTTCTTTCTGGCAAGAGAAGAATGATAAAGAAGTGAAAGAATTAAATGTGACCCGCAGTTTCTTGGCGAGGACAGAAGAACTAGTGTGCCCCAAAATGAACTTTGTTCAGTCCCGTGGAACATCCGCAACTCTCTGATAATATTGGCACAAACATTGAATGATCGGACGAGAAAAACCGGTCAGGGGTCTTTCGATCTGCAGTCGATCAGGATGCCTACCGCGTACTCGGAAAAATGGATAGGGAGAACAAGCCCTCCCCGTTGCCGTCGATGGTGGTGGTGGTCAGTAATTTCAACGAGCCGTTTTTCTGGATGCGAAACACCGCGATCTGGTTGGGGTACTGAGCTATGATCATCAGATTGCCCGTGACCGCGACGTTGCCATCGGTCCGATCAGGCGCAACAATGACGCCGTCGCCGATACCGCGATTCGTGTACAAACTTGACACGACCACGGGCGCTCTGACCAAGAGCGCAGTTCTTCACGACGGTGGCCAGGGCCTGCCCCCAAAGGGAACCTTCGCATACGAGTCCCTCACGTTAGATCCAGTTATGAGGCAATTCGCGCTGCGGACGAGGAGCGCCTTCCTCAACTGCCGACACATTGATAGGAAATTGAATCTGACCCAGTACCTGTAAAGATTATCGTTCCGTTTGACTGCGGAACTACCTTGACCCCGTTCGTCACAGTAGTTGTGTCATTCGCTACGCAGTTGGCATTGCCTGTAAACGGTGGGTTGAGGTTCTGTAGGGTTGCTGTTCCGCCGGAGAGGTTAAGGGTGCCGAATACGATCTGCCCATGCTGCGTTGCTGTTCCCGCGCAATTGAACGTGCCCGTGCCGGTGACACAGTTTTGCATTTTCGGGTGATTGCTTACGGTCAGATTGATAACCGGCGCTGTGCTGACAACCGAAAACGGAGGGCCTAAGTTTGTCGGTAGCGTTGATACAATCTGGATTGTGCTGCCGAACGTCTTAGTTGTCGACGTCAGCCGTTCCAGCCAGTTTGTGTTGTCACCGATGTTGCCGATGTAGCTGGAGATGAACTGCGGCGCACCGAAGGCTAGCTGAAAGCCCGACGTGAGCGCATTCGGATTGTCGAGGCCGATCCAGGTGTCGTTCACGTCATTCGTGGGGCGGTGGCCCGAAGTGGCCAGCGTCTTGGCTGGGTTGGAATCTCCCAGGGTAATCAGGTGTGTGGCGGCTGACGTGTTACTGGGTGTGAGGAAATTCAGCCGTCCCTTGAACCCTCCGAATCCGCTGTTCCCCGTGGGGCCAGCCTGCAGTAGCAACGCCCCAACCGGAGCATAGTTGCCAGAGACCGAATCTCCGGCCGGACAACTCATCCAAATCGACGACCACGCGCCAGGAACGCTGCACTGATGCGCAAAAACTGTGGGAACATTCGCGCCGTAGGAATTGACGTATCCCCCAGTCGTGATGCCGTTTTGCCCAACAATGTCGGTATACAGCCGGGGCTCGCCGCCGTTATTGACCGGCTGGTCGGTGGGCTCGGTCAGCACTACGCTCCCTGGCCAAAAGGTGAGCGCCGGATCGTAGGTGGCGGGATACGTCACTGTGTAATTCGTTGTAACAGCCCCGGTGTCGGTGAAGGAGCAGACGCTGTTGGAGCAATTCGCTGTAGTAATACCTTTTTGGACCGCGAAGTTTCCGTTTCCATAAGGCGCAGCCGCATTAGCCCCCAGGTCGGTCACGGTCTGCCGCAGCAGGTCGTAAGTGATGGTTCCGGTATTCCCCACCTGCTGCCATTTTACCGGGATCGACGGGGCTGAATTGGGGGCGTACCCAGCTAGATACGGAGACGAGGCGGTAGTAGTACTTCCCACGGTGCTCTTGACGACGACGTAGTACGCATAGAACTGTGGCCCCGTGTTTCCGGTCCCAAACTTTGGGAGCTGTCCGGCGGGTGCGGTGCCATGCATCACGGAAGTGAAGCCTTCGGAAATGAATCCGGCGATTCCCGTTCCCAACGGGTTGTTGCAACTGCCAATTTCCAGATGCACATTGTCCAGCGTGGCCACCACGTTGTTGTTGTTGCCCGTTGCCCTGATCCCAAACTGTGGGTATCCCTGGACAATCGTATCCGACACGCGGAGTGCATTCGCGTCCTGGTTGTCGATGCCGTTAAATCCGCACTGTGCGCTGATCACCGAGTCCTTCACCCAGAGTACACCTGCATTGGTGCCAAACGGTCCGGGGCCGTAGATTGCCACCGAGCACCAGTCCGTCCCGCAGTGCGCCCAGTTTCTCCCGAGCGACGGATCAAGTTTTTCAATAACGGCAGACTGGTCGTTGTCAATTTGAATAATAGAGGAGAACGTAGGATTGCCCATAGAGGAGTCTCGCGTTCCGATACTTCGGAGCGTAGTGTGCTGGCCATCATCCTCTATCGCGGGGTACCGGCCTCCGTTTAATCCAGCCCGAACCGCCAGTCCATCGATGGTAACGTCAAAGGTGGCATTTGCATTGTTGCCGCCTCCGACGTCGCCGACGAACACACATGTGTCTGCCATTGTGCACGTCAGCACGGCGCCGTTCGCGTCAATATACTGCTTATGTCCCAAAATCGAGATACGTGCTAAGGCAGTGTAGTCACCCGGGGGAATGATCACCTTGCCAAGCTGATCGGAGAAATTAGTCGAAGCAGAGTTTGCAGCGTTAATTGCCTCCTGGATTCCTTGGGACGCTGAACTTAACGTATACCCGTTAGCATAGTTATGCACAGGTATGAACCTAACTGTATGTGACCCCCCTCCTTGCAACGGACAATCTGTGAAGGTAACCACCACGGCCTCCTTATTGCCGCCTCCCGCAACCCAAATGCGGGTAAAGGGTGCCGGGCCGGAGAGCACCAGCAAGCCAGCTGGACAGGGATTCAGAGTCACAGTGTTCGATACGCCGCCCGTGAGCATGCCGGGTGGCATTTGCGGCAGCCAGTTATAGCTGCCGACCGCGTAAACAATTCCAGCCTCGTTGTTTGCGCTGAAAACGGTACCAGGGGACTGAATGATGTTTTGGTTCGCACCGGCAAGTGGATTCTGCACCACCGGAACGGGTGCCTGACCTGCCGCTTGGACGGACAGAAGTAGAACAGCGAAGATCCATTCTTTTCGTGACATTCCACCTCTCAGCATTCCAGTTTGACTATTTGCCGGCTCCATCATCCTGTTTTGTATGCCTATCGGCAATGACTAGGCTGGTACTAGGAAGCACTGCCACTTTTCCACCGTGGAAAACTGCCTATGCGGCGCACCTTCGTGACCGCCGTCACAGCTATCCTCTTGCGATTGCGCTAGCATGAGTCCACTCCGTCAAGCGGCTGGCCTCGATCCAGAAACGAGGCTTGCTCATGTTGTCGCCATTTTGGAAATTCTTTGCCGTTGCGCTAATCCTGACCCTAATCTGCCAACCGGTGTTCGCTGAGCAACTGGCGCGGACATGGACAGCGGGAACGGACCCGGTCGGATCACCATACCCACGGCATCCGCACCCATTGGTTCGAAGCTCGGGCTACATCTTCGCGGGTACCGTTAAGTCGGTTGAACGTGCTGCTCCCAAGGGAAACGGCGTGGCTACCGTGCTCATCAACTTTCATGTGGATCAGGCTATACGGGGCGTCCGAACTGGGCAGACACTGGCGATCCGTGAATGGGCCGGTTTGTGGGAATCCGGTGCGCGTTATCGCCCAGGCGAACGCGTTCTGCTTTTTCTCTATCCCCCCAGCAAGTTAGGATTGACCAGTCCTGTCGGAGGTCCAATGGGCCGTTTCAGAATCGGCCCGGATGGCCAGGTCATCTTCGACCCCGGACGAATCGGTTTCCTGTCACCGCATCCCCGCATCGACAACCGGTTCCGAGGAAGAACGCGGATCAGCCCTCGCGAGTTTGTCCGTTTCTCCCGCTTGGCGGAAGAAGAGTAAGCCCATGTCGATAAGTCCTTTTGCTTCACGCGCGCACAAAATATCAGACGGAGGGCAGTCTTGCCTCGTCGCCGGAAACTCCCCACACAAGTCGCAAGGTTCACGGCGAGTCACGCTTCGGTTGGGGTTTGTCTATCCTGGGGCAGCAGTAATTCTGCTACTGCTTACACTGATGCAACTTGCGCGAGCCGGCGGTCCGCGCTACATCGCCGGAATCAGCTACTTCAATCCGGGGACGGCCGGTGTGCCGCTGACCTGGGCTCAAGGAGCGATCAACTACTACACCGACCAGGGCAGTCTGAGTCCGACAGTTTCCGGACCGCAAGCGGACGCGTTGGTCGCCGACGCCTTCAGCCAGTGGACTTCCATTCCGACCGCCGCCGTATCCGCCACCCGCGCCGGACAGCTCGCGGAAGATGTGAGCGGCGCGAACGTCTACCGCAACAGTGATGGCAGCATCACGATGCCTGGCGATATCCTCCCCACAGCCACGGGTACGCCCTTAGGCATTGTTTACGACGTGGATGGTACGGTCACGGACGCGCTTCTCGGCCAGGGTGCCGGCGATCCATCCCAGTGCTTCGGCAACGCGGTTTTCGGTGGCCTCGACAATTTTGGAAGCGATGCCCACTTTCTTCACGGGCTGGTAGTTCTGAACGGAAACTGTGTCGCCCAACTACCTGACCCGGATGTGGAGTATCGGCTAGTGCGCGTGCTGGGGCAAGTGCTGGGCCTCGGCTGGTCGCAGATGAACCTTAACGTCCAGACTCGCATCCCCCCTCCGACTGCCGACGACTACGTCGGTTTCACCATCATGCATGCCATCGATCTTCCCAATTGTGTTCCGATCTCGGTGTGCTATTCCAACGGCGGTCGGGTCAACCCCTACCAGCCCAAGCAAGATGATCAGGCGGCGCTATCGCGCTTATATCCCGGGCCGACCTTTTCCGGAAGCACGGCTCGCATTCACGGCAACGTGTATTTCGCAAATGCGAGCGGACAACCGGGTCAGGCCATGCAAGGGGTAAATGTCGTCGCCCGTTGGATTGATCCCAATACCCATCAACCTTCGGGAGCTTATGCGGCTGCTTCCGTTTCCGGCTTCCTGTTTGCTGGAAATGTGGGAACCACAGTCACCGGCTTCAACGACAGCACGGGGCAACCCTTCAACCGCTACGGCTCGAACGACACCACGCTCGAAGGATTCTTTGATCTGGCCGGATTGCAGATTCCCAACGGCGGGAGCAGCGCGCAGTTCCAACTGACAGTCGAGCCTCTCGATCCTTCCTGGTCGCCTACAGTGGGCCCTTACCAGCCCTGGCAAGTGCGACCGTCTGGCTCGGCACAACCCATCATTGTGAGCGTAACCCTGGGCGGAGATGCTCAGCAGGACGTTGTTGTGCAGGGCGGTAGCGTCCAAAAGCCCGATTGGTTTGGACCTACAACCTACAGCTCTCCCGCGCCTTTGCCGGTTGCCGGCGATTGGGCAGCTTCCCTTGGCCCCTACGGCAGTCTCGATTATTTCTGGTTTTCCGGCCAGGCAAACCGTACGCTTTCGGTATTAGCGACCGCGCTGGATGAGTCGAGCGCCCCGTCAGAAAGCAAAGCTCAGCCGGTGATCGGAATGTGGGCGCTGTCGGATCCAGGAACCTACCCGGCGCCAGCGAACACACCATCGGCATTCAACTCCCCATTGTTCGGGACTACAGTTTTGAACGCGCAACTGCTGGAGACGATGAGCTTCCGTGTCGGGATCGCCGACATTCGGGGCGATGGGCGTCCGGACTATCGGTATCATGCGCGCGTGCTCTACGGTGACCACATCAGTCCAGCGCGGGCCAGCGTGGCCGGTGGCACGGCTCTCGCGATTGCAGGTTTCGGGTTCCAAGCGAATACCGCGGTCACTATCGGGAGCGGGAATGCAGGGACACTGGCGGCATCCGCGAACCAGATATTGGTAACCGCACCCGCTAAAGCCGACGGGGTGCAGGACATTGCGCTCATCGATCCGCCTACTGTTGCCAGCGCGATCCTCAGCGGCGTTGTCACTTACGGAGCTGGACCCAACGACATTCTTCGCCTCATCGCGGGAGCGAATCCTCCAACCCCCGTGGGTGGCCAGGCCCCAAATCCGATCCGCGTGCAAGCTCTTGCGCCTGACGGAATAACTCCCGTAGCCGGTGCCACCGTGTTCTTTACTTCGACTCCCGCCGTGGCCTTCGCCGCCTGTTCCGGCGGCGGCAGTTGTACAGTGCTCACCGATCAATCTGGCCAAGCCTCCACTCTCGTCAGCGTACTCACGGCTGGTGTCATCACCATCACGGTGCAACTTGCGCCAGCGTCGTATACCAGCCCCCAGCAGGTGCAGACCACACTGTTGGGCACCTCCTCGTCACTCGACCTGTCTCTGCTTTCGCCGTACATCTGGATCGCACAAGGCGCTAATCTCAACCTGACCCTTACCGCGCGGGTGTTATCGAATGGCGTTCCCATCAATGGACGGACCGTAAACTACTATCTGATTAAGGGCTCCGCGACGCTCAATCCGCCGAGCACCACGACCAACGCCAACGGATACGCCAGTAGCACCCTCGAGCTTTCGTCCCTGCCCGGTGACGTGCAAGTAAGCATCTGTGTTGAACCCGGCGACGTACCGTGCAAGACGTTTTATGGAACTGCGGTTCCCGCTTCGTCGCTACGATTGCAAGCCGTGGCTGGCGACCTCCAACTCATTACTGTTGGACCAGCCTTTCAGCCGGTCGCGGTTCGGGTCACGGACACATCGGTGCCCCCGGACCCCGTGCTTGGCGTCAGCGTGCTGTTTCAGTCGCTGCTCGGGCGAGCGAACAACGATGCGCTGATCGTGTCGGGTGGAGACACCAAATTCACGAGGAATTCGATGCCAATCATTCTCGGGACGTCGCAAGCCTCCGTGACCTCCGATGCAAACGGCATTGCGAGCATACAGCCGTCCACCGGGGGATTCCAGGGCGCCTTGGCAATTCTGGGTACGGTTACGGCAGGGCCAGGGAGTCTGCCATTTCAGTTGCAATCGCTCTGGCCGATGACGAAGTAGGGAGGTGGCACGCAAGGAAACCAATCGACAAATCGGCACCAGGAGAACTTCTGGTCGCCCGCGATAGCCGCGAAGCGGCGGCAGAATGCAGCCCACGGGCAAGCCGTGGGTGGGAAGTGCGAATCCATCGAGCCCCAGCGGGGCGAAAGACTACAGCTTCTCAAGACCGCTCAGGATCACCGCAAGAAAGCCAGTTGAACGTGCCACCAGCGTCACTTCTTCACCCACTGATCTACCCAGTCGTTCACCGTCTTGTACCAGAGTTGGCTGTTCTGCGGCTTGAGCACCCAGTGACCCTCATCCGGGAAATACAGCATCTTTGAAGGCACTCTCAGCCGCTGCAAAGTCGTGAAGAGCTGGAATCCTTCTGACACATCCAGCCGGTAATCGAGCTGGCCGTGGACGACGAGCGTAGGAGTCTTAAAATTCATCGCCGCCAAGTGCGGTGACCATTTCCGATAGAGTTCGCGATTGTTATAGAGCGGCCCTTTGAACTCCCAGTCGTTGAACCAAAGCTCCTCCGTGGTGCCCCACTCTGATTCGGTATTGAACACACCATCGTGCGAGACGATGCACTTGAACCGGTTGCTATGTCCGAGAATCCAGTTGACCATGTAGCCGCCGTAGCTCGCACCCAAAGCACACTCGCGGTCCTTGTCGATGAATGGATAAGTGCGCTCGGCATCGTCCAGGCCCTTCATCAGGTCTTCAAACGGAGCTCCACCCCAATCGCCGTTGATCGCGTCGATGAATTTCTGCCCATAGCCGGGCGAACCGTGGAAATTCATCATGATTACAACGTAGCCGTTAGCGGCGAAGAGTTCGGGGTTCCAGCGGTAGCTCCATTCGTCTCCCTCCGGAACCTGGGGCCCGCCATGAACTATGAATTTCACAGGATATTTCTTGTTGGCATCGAAGTTCGGCGGCTTGACCAGGAAGCCTTCGACTTTCTCATTGCCCGCCCCCGTGAACCAGAAAGATTCGAGCGGAGCCATTGGGACTCGAGCGAGAACACCATGATTGAGATCGGTGAGTTGCACTTCACTCTTTTCCACGCTCGCGCTCTTGCATCCCTCAGGCTTGATCTTTCCGCTTGAATCGGTACAAACCTCTTGCGATTCGAAGACGGTTGCACCACCAGCAACGGCCCCAGGTTGTGACAACGTAGCGCGAAAGATATCGTTCGGAAACCTGATAGACATGCGGGTAAACAGAAGAGACTTGCCGTCATGGGTCACGGCCAGATCATCGTTATGGCCTGGCACAATCGTCTTGATATTGTTTTTCGTAAGATGGACGGTGGTATCATTTCCGGCGTCACCGCCGATGACCGCAGTATCCAAGGAGATGGAATAGACCGGCGAATCACCCTTGTCCTCCGCGACGAAATAGATCTTGGACGAATCCGGATCCCAGGTGTAAGTTCCCACCCAACGGTCGAAAGTCTCCGTCAGATTTCTGATGTGTCCGCTACGCCGGTTGTACAGCATCAGGCGGAAGCGGTCGCTCTCGTATCCCGGGCGAACCTGGGCGCGATACGCGATGTACTTCCCATCCGACGAATAAAGCGGCGACGAATCGCTCGCGGGATTGTCCGTGATCTTCTTCGCCGCTCCACCATTCACTGAAACAGTAAACAAGTCGTTGTTGGTGCTGATGGCCTCGACTTCATCGTGATTCGAGGTGTAGCAAATCTCCTGCCCGTCGGGCGAAAACGCGTAGTCGTCCTGCCCACCCAGGCTAAACGGCGGAACATCGTGATCCCCGGGCGTGAGATCGCGACTCGCTCCGCCCTCAGCCGGAATCATCAAAAGATGATTGCGCTTCCCATCCTTGTACGCGTTCCAGTGGCGATAAAGCAGATGAGTAAAAACCAGCGCTTTGACCTTTGATTTCTCCACCCCCGCCAACCTTTTCGCATTGCAGGCTTCGTCGGCGCAGTCGGAATAGACATTTGAAACAAAAAGAATGTTCTTGCCATCCGGAGACCAAATGGGGCCATCCGCTTCGGTAGCAATCGAGGTCAGCTTGTGCGTTCCGGTGACGGTACCCTTGGTGTCATCGAAATCGGCAATCCAGATCTGCGAGCCACCTTCTTTCGATGACAGAAACAAGAAGCGCTTCCCATCGGGCGCCCAGCGCGGACGGTCCGATTGCTGACTGGAAATGATCTCGCGCGCCTCGCCGCCAGCCGTCGGCACCACCCACACATGCGGCGTCTTCGTGTTTGCTTCCAGGCTGACGTCAACCGCGCTGAACACCACCCATTTTCCGTCGGGAGAAACAATGGGTTCGCCAATGCGCTTGAGCGCCATCATGTCTTCGAACGTGAAGGGATGCTTACCCTGAGCCAAAGCGGGAACAACCAATGACGCGACCACAATCAAGCAGAGGAAACGGCGCATGACCTGCCTCCGTGGGGAACGGCTCAGTGTAAATCATGCAGGCTTCAAGCGGTCATGACAGACTTTGTTCTGCTTCCTGGCTCGAGACGTAGCAAGCAACGTCTCTATAGTGATCCCTCTGTAGAGACGTAGCTTGCTACGTCTCAGGCCGTTGGTGGGCTTCCGCCCGCTCCACGCACTCCAGAATTTCCGCCTCGCTGAGCGTATGGTCAGACGCCTTGGCGCGCCGATAGATGCTCTCCACCACGTCGTCAGAGGCCGGAATACCGCGCCGGTCCAGCCAGAACAACACGTTCGACTTTCCGCTCATGGGACCGATATCAATCACCTGTTCCAGACCAAACACATGCGACGGCACTCCCGAATAGACCGTGTTCGCCAGTTCGATGTCGTTCTTCTTATATGCCTTGATGACTGCGGCAGCATGCACACCGGTGGCAGTGCGAAACGCATCTTCGCCGACCACCGGATAATTCGCTGGAATGGGCACGCCGGTAGCCCGCGACACCGCCTGGCAATACTCTTTCAGCTTGGTAAGATCCTGGTCCGCCCACGGAGGAATACCCATGAGTTTGAGGTTCACCAGCATCTGATCCATCTGCGTGTTGCCAACTCGCTCTCCGATTCCCAGCGCCGTCGCGTGGACGCACTCGGCGCCCGCAACCAGCGCCGCCATGGAGTTGGCGATGGCCAGCCCGCGATCGGAATGTCCATGCCAGTCCACGCGAATCTTCTCGCCCGATGGCTTCACCACTTCTTTGATGACGAACTGCACCAGCGCAAATGTCCCCATGGGCGTGGCGTGTCCGGCAGTGTCGCAGATGGCGATGGCGCGTGCCCCGCAATTGATCGCCGCCGAGTAGAGCCGCTTCACCATTTCCGGATCGCACCGCGTAGTGTCTTCGGTGACGTACATCACGTCGAGCCCAAGCGACACCGCATACTTCACCGCGCTCTCAGTCGTCTCGAGCAGAAAGTCGTCGCTCCAGTTTTCCGTGTAACGGCGGATGGGACTCGATCCAATAAATGCAGCCGCTTCGATCTTCAGCCCGGTACGCTGCACAATTTCCGCGATCGGACGAATGTCGTTCTGGTGGGTACGGCACGCGCAGTTGGCGCGAATCTTCATTTTGTGGCCGACGATCTCGCGCGCCAAAGCCTCCGCATGCTCCACTGCGCGCGGCCCCGCTCCGGGCAACCCGAGATCGAGCGAGTGAATGCCTAAAGTTTCCATCAGATGCAGTATCGAAAATTTTTCCTTGATGGAAGGATCGCGCACCGAAGGCGACTGCAAACCGTCGCGCAAGGTTTCATCGTTGAGCAAAACATGCCCCACCGGCCGCAGCGACGCGGGATGAATCCGGTTCCAGTCGTAAATAAGTTCAGAAGAGTTCATCTTTCCGCTCGTGTAGGGACGGGCCATTCCCGCAACAATCACGTGGGGACAGACGCCCTCGGCTGTCCTCGTGTAGCGCGGGCGCCCCCGCCCGCGAATGCCAGCCGATTCGCGAGTGTGGGGACGGGCGACTCGCCCGTCCAGCCGGGCGCAGCTCGGCAGCCCTTACTTAGTCTTAGGCGGCACGGTCAACCCGAAAATCGAAATCTGCCCCGGGCCAGCAACATTCAAACCACCTGACTCCTCAGGATTCGGCAAATAAAGCGTCTTACAATGTTCGCAGCGATAGACTTCGGCATCGCGTCCCCAAGCCTTCTCCACATCACCGCAAGCCTGCTCCAGCACATCGGTGGCATAGAACCAGCGCTTGAGATGCCCGCCACAGAACTTGCCTTTCTCGTTCTTCTCGTTGCAGGCCCGCTGTCCCGGCTTCTTGATTTTGACCTTGTGGTTGGGGAGTTGCGCGGGAGTCTGTGTGCCAGAGGTTACGGTTCCGCTAGTGGCCAAAGAATTTACCCTCGTCGCGGCGGCCCATGCGCCGCCAGATTCGGCTACGAACCCTCCATTCTACTCGAAGCGTTTTCCAGGATGCCAGAGACCCTGTAGCCAATGTAGGCGCGGGCGTCCACGCCCGTGCGGCGCCCAGATGAAATTCATTCTTAATCAGAGTTCCCCTAGCAGGCTGCGGAAAAACTCGGGATTCGTATCAGGGTATGCCTTCAGGCATACCGTAAGTCGCTGAAAATGGGTCCGGCTTTAGCCGCTGGGGCTCGACGTTTCTCCAGCAAACAGCATTTTTCAGCAGCCTGCTAGAGAAGAGGCACCGTGATTTGATTAGATCAGTTTGGCTCTGGTCTTAAAGCGCGTCATCCCGAAGCTCCGCGCTTTCACCAGCGGAGCGAGAGCCTGCCCCGAGCGAAGCCGAGGGGGATCTGGCGCGAAGTATTTCAAACTCACCCACTACAGGGACGCCAGAGAAGAGGAGCCATGTTGTGTGAAGCAACGCGAGCAGCATGCCGGCCCGTCTCTCCAAAAGACACGGAGAGACAAGGGCAGGCCACCCTCGGCAGTGAAGGCGAACGTCTGGGCCCCCTTGAAAAGCTTGCCTGGACATGTACAATGGTTTCATGTAAATCATTTGACAATATTCATCAATTATGGGAAAAGATATATCTAGAGGTAAAGTGTTAGACATGGATCCCTCGAAAGACGGGGCTCCAGGGGACGAGCCTCGATGCGGGGGCCTACGTCTCATCCGCTACCTCGTGACGACGGAGCGATATGAAATGGATGGGAAGGTCTATCGATCCATCGAGGATGGGTTCTTCAGGCTTGAGGATCTCGAGAGCTCAATCTGCACCGGCCATGTTCGCAAAACCGAGCGCGATGAACTGAAGCAGTCCATCGGAAACAGAAAGTACGTGATCATCGGCCTTGACATGGAAGGGTACGACTTCTACAGCGTTGGGAAAATAATGACTGCAGAAGGCAGTAAGTTCTACTACGTGATTACAGCACATTGCACAGGAGTTGATTATGACGAGCTACGTTTGCCCGGAATGCGGAAAAGGTAAGGTCTCCAACGAAGTCCGCAAAGACTTCAGGACGAAGGTTCGGGGAAATTCCTTTGTGGTGCCTGAAGCACTGATAGGTGTTTGCGACAACTGCCACAAGGAGTTTTTCAATCCAAAGGAAGTACGGCGGTGGGCCGAACTCTACGACGAACTACTCAAGCGGTCGGGAAACCTGCTGGCTGCGGACGAAATTGTCCGCATTAGGCAAAAGTTGGATATGTCTGGAGGGGATTTTGGCCTCTTGCTGGGATGCACGCGACAGACCGTATACAACTGGGAGCGACCTGATCGTAAGGCTCCGCAGCTTAGGATGGCTGATCTCCTGCTCCGGCTTGTTGATAGATCTGTCTCGGAGGGTGCGATTGACGTCCTCGTATTCTTGCGAAACCAAGCGGGTGCGTTAGTGGCGAGGACCGCGGATCACAACGACCGCCAAAGTTCCAGTGCCTCTGCCCAACGCCGCGGCGAAGTGCGACTTCGAGCACCGGAAGATTACGACGCTTTCTTCCAGGTTGTAACCGCTCCAGTTGATGTACCCGCGCTAACTATGTAATTTGTCTTGAATGGGGCCCAGCATGTCTACGTTTATCACGTTCTATTCGTTTAAAGGTGGGGTCGGTCGCACGCTTGCGCTCGCAAACGTGGCCACGCTACTCACCAAGGACACTGACGAACCCTGTCGGGTGTTGGCTTGGGACTTTGACTTAGCTGCTCCTGGGCTCCAGCAGGTTCTGGGCTGTTCTTGGGGAAAGGAAAGACTGGGATTCGTTGATTGCGTACTCTCCTACCTAAACAATGCAAAGCTGGATGAGATTGACAAATATATTCACAAGACTAGCGTTTCGGGGCTGGATATCTTGCCTGCAGGTTTTATGGATCGAGCATATGCGTCAAAGTTGGAAAAAATCAGGTGGCGTGAAATATATAGGCAAGCACGTGGTTTCAACTTCATAGAAGCGGTGAAGAAGCAAATAGCCGACTTCACGCCAGGCTACGACTATGTACTCGTAGACTCGCTTACCGGGTACAGCGACGTGGGCGGAATATGCGTGAAACAAATTCCGGACATCGTTGTTCTTGTATTTCGGCTCAACGAGCAGAACATCGGTGGAATATCAAAAGTCTACAAGTCAATCAAGAAAACCAGAGATACAAGAGACAAGATCATTCAAGTGGTGCCGGTCATTAGCCCAGCATGGCCATTCGCCGCGCCTGACACGAATAAGTGGATAAAAAAGGCTCAGCGGACATTTGACGAAAAGAAGGTCTTGGACATCTCGTTCGAGGGAGGCTTGACCTTCGGGGAAAAAGTGATCTCGCGCGACAGGAAGCCCTATGCGATGACCTCAAAAGTCGTCGACGACTACAGGCGTCTCACTCATCACTTGCGCAGCCTGAACCCGATGGATTTCGCAACGATATATCGCAGCCTCGCTGAACTTCGCGGGGAGGCCCGATTCGCGGAAGCAATTGAGGCCTGTCTGAAACTCGTTAAGCATAAGCCTCGGCTACCAAAATATTGGCAGGAATTTTCGCACGCGTTACTCCTTGCTCCTAAGCGCCAGCAGAAAGACCAGGTATGGGAGGAAGCTAACGCCACCATCAACCAACAGTGTGACGCAAATAATCCCTTCGCGTTGATCGCCCGCGCCGCGATAAAAGAGGGCTCTTCCGAGACACCCGATGCTGCGTTTGATGACCTGAGCAAAGCTATCAAAATAGCCCCTCAGCTAAGAGAGCCCTATCGCCTCCGTGCGATGAGTTTCATGCAGCGGAAACAATATTCGCAGGCTCTGCGAGATTTTTCCAGCTTTCTTGACCTTAACCCGCCGTCTTCTCAAGCTGCTGCCGTTCTAGGAAGCCGGGCTGAGCTGCACATGGAGCTAGAGGACCCCGAAAGTGCCATCCGGGACCTTTCGGAAGCCATCAAACTGAAGCCGCATGCCGTAGGCCTGGCCGGACGGAGAGCAAGGGCGCTGTACATGGCCGAGCGATACGACGAGGCAGCGAAAGAGGTCGCGAAGGCTCTCGATGACTCGCCCGGTGATGGCCGGGTCAATCTGCTGAAAGCTCATTTGCTCGTCGCGTTGGGGCAGCCCGACGAGGCGTCCAGAATTCTTAGTGAACTCGCCAGCAGCGCACTAACTTCTGAATTAAATCTAGCCGAAGCCTATCTCTTAATAGAACCGAAGAAGGCATCGCAACTCTTGGAGAGAATGAAAGGCCACCGATTCAGGGTCGCATTTTGGGCATTGCGATGCATAGGAGCGCTTCTCCTTGGGGCCGCAGATCTCGAACAAATATGCAGGGAAGAGATC
The DNA here is from genome assembly GCA_035601775.1 of Terriglobales bacterium. Lineage (GTDB taxonomy): Bacteria > Acidobacteriota > Terriglobia > Terriglobales > Acidobacteriaceae > JABDBE01. The sequence goes on from DATNNO010000138.1 coordinate 28,979, forward strand.
AAGAAGCTGAAATCAGTTTCGGAAGAGCAAGGAGGCTGGTCATGGCTTGAGATACGGCAGTTCCTAAAGTGGGGCCCAAACAAAAAGCTACTGACGGCAGAGCAGAGAGACGAGATATCAAAGCTAATCGATGAGTTGGAAACGCCCGCGGTGGCAGTCGAAGAGGCCGCTAAGGTCACCTAGACCGGATGCCCGGCGCCCTTTCTCATTGACTCCATGTTTCCAGTTAGATAACATATGTTTAAATGCATTATCCATTGGATAACGCGTGGTCTTTGACAATCTGACCTAGGCAATCACGGGTTTGGTTCGGCCCGCCGCTCCGAAATGCCGAACCCGGCTAAGCATCCTTGGGCGAAAGCGTCCGATCCGCTCCTTCAGTCCATTTACCAAGGTCCAGCGCCAAGCTCAGTTCCAAAACGGGCCGGGAGCCAGGGGGTATACGCGCCGGTAACTCCCATGTTGTCTAGATTTTGCCTGTAAGTCCTGTAAACTCAAAGATCTAGCACATAGTCGCAAATTAGATCGTTTGTTTTCTAGATTTTGCACGCGATAGGGGCAGGGGGGGTACCCGGTACTAAACAGTAAACTTCCCAATGTGGGAAGGGCAGGAACCAAATGCGACGCAACCCTAGAGCCGCCCTCTTCGCACATACGCTCCGGCTGAGCGTAGTGCGCCGAGCAATCTCCGGCGTAGTCCCCGGGCGAACATCAGATCGACGAAGCCTTCCATCTGCCGCGTGAACGCTTCGCCGTATCCGTACCACCAGACTTTCTTCATCCCGGGCAGACGATCGGAGTCCACGTACTTGATTCGTACCATTTCTTCCAAACCGAAACGCCCGTGGGTGCGGCCCACGCCGCTCGCCTTCACTCCGCCATGTGGAGCTTCGCTGATGCCGAAGCAAGCGATTGCGTCGTTCACCATGACCGTTCCCGCCTGGATGCGCCTGGCCAACGATTCTCCGCGGGCACGATCGCGCGTCCAAACGCTGGCAGCGAGACCGTAGTCAGAATCATTGGCGAGCCGGATGGCCTCGTCGTCGGTGTCAAACGGCATCACCGGGAGGACTGGACCGAACGTCTCCTCTCGCATTATCTGCATGGCATGGGTGACATCGGCCAGCACGGTGGGAGCGTAAAAATTCGGGCCGAGCTGTGCGAGCCGCGAGCCTCCCGTGAGCACTCGCGCGCCGCGCGTCCGCGCATCGTCGACCTGCGACTCGACATTGCGCAATTGCCGTTCGTGGATCATCGGCCCAACATCGGTTTGCGGCTCGATCCCGTTGCCGACCCGCAGTTGTTTAGTTTTTCGCACGCAAGCCTCGAGGAACGCGTCATACAAGCTGCGATGCACGTAGCAGCGCTCGACCGAAAGACAGGCCTGTCCGCAATTCACGAACGCACCCCAGACTGCGCCGCTGGATGCGACGTCCACATCCGCATCATCGAGCACCAGCATGGGATCTTTTCCGCCAAGCTCCAGCACGACTGGAAGCAAGCGCGCCGCCGCAGCCTGCGCAATGCGCTTGCCCGTAGCAACGCTTCCGGTAAAGATCAGGTTGTCGATTTCTGCGTTCAACAGCGCCGAGCCTGTGGCTCCATTGCCAACGATGACCTGAAAAGCATCCTTGGGCACACCGGCTTCATGCAGCAATGACGCCAGTTCCAACGCAGTCAGGGAAGTGAGTTCCGATGGCTTCAGCACCACCGCATTTCCGGTGACGAGCGCGGACAGCGATTCAGTCGCGGGAATGGAGAACGGGTAATTCCACGGCGAGATAATCCCGATCACACCATACGGTTCGCGCAGGATGCGTCCCGCCTTGGCTTTCATAGCCAGGTTTCCGTGCGGAACTGACTGCTCGCGCAAGAAGGCGAAGGCGTTCTCGGCGCAGAAACGCGCGGCATCCAACACCACGAGAACTTCCGTGAGGAGCGCTTCTACCAGCGGCTTGCCGGCCTCGCGTGTAATCAGCGCGGCAACTTCCGATTTCTTCTCGTGAAGCAGACGCTGAAACTCGCGCAGGACAGCAACGCGTCGCCGTATCCCGAATTCGTTCCATACGGGTTGAGCGGCGTGAGCGCGAGCCACGACAGCCTGCACTTGCACCTCAGTAGAACACTCAAATTCGCGCAGGGGCTCGCCGGTCGCGGGATTCACCGAAACTGCTTTCCGAGCGGCGATTTGAAGGTCGTCGATTTGAAGGTCAGTAGCCATGTTCTGTAGAGAAGTAGCTTGCTACGTCTCCGGTTTCCGGGCTATCGCACACATTGCAATCGAAACGTTGCTTGCAACGTTTCTACAGTACATTGTCGGTCATCTTTCATACTCGTTCAATATTCGACGCTTACCAAATACAGCCCGCTGGCCGGTGCTGTAGCTCCAGCGGCCGAGCGGTTGCGTGCTGCCAAAATCTCGGTTATGTCCTGTGGCTTCAATGTGCTTTTGCCCACCAGTACGAACGTCCCCACCAGATTTCGTACCATGTGGTGCAAGAAGCCGCTGCCGCGCACGCTGTAGACCAGTTCTTCGTCTTCCTTGGCCCGCTCCCAAGTCGAAGCGAAGATCCGCCGCACATTGGAAATGGTTCCATCCTCGCGCCCGCGTTCTGAATCTACTGCTGCGAAGGAAGTGAAATCATATTCTCCGATCACGAAGCCGGCTGCTTGTCGCATGGCGTCTTCGTCGAGCGGATAGGGATAGTGCCACACATAGCGCGCCAAGAAGGGAGAACAGATGGCCCCGCGAAAGATGCGGTAGCGGTAGGTTTTCGCGCGCGCCGACCTGCGGGCGTGAAAATCAGGCGGCGCTTCAGTGGCTTCAAGTATCCGGATGGAGAGCGGCAAAACATCGTTCAGCGCCTTCACCAGATTCCGCGCCGGTATGGACGATTCAGTGGCAAATGTGGCGACTTGGGCGAGAGCATGCACTCCAGCATCGGTGCGTCCGGAACCCTGCGGCAAGACCTTTTCGCCGGTCACTCGTCCAATAGCCGAGGCCAGTGTGCCTTGGATTGTGGCGGCACCCGGCTGCACCTGCCATCCGGAAAATTCCGAGCCGTCATACGCCAGAACGATCTTGAGATTACGCATGAGGGTTGACTGGAATCTTCTCCACAATGCTAGTCATCGAAGCAGTTTGCAAATCTTTACACAGTTGCTGGGTCCGAACCTGAATGAAGAGTGTTGCGTCAGCTATACTATTGCATTCCACGTGGCGGTTTACGACGAAACCTTCGCCGGACAGCGCGAAAGTTGAAACCTGGGCCGGGTGTTTTGCGTAATAACTCTTGATCTAGAAAAGCCTTTGTCGTTGTCACGAGCAGCTCTTATGCATGGAGATAAGCGAATGTCTTTGCCTGGTTTAAATTTTGCCTGCCGGCTGGTTGCTGCAATGATGCTGGCCGGCGCGCTGGCCGTTAGCGGTTGGGCTCAAGACTCACAGTCCAATCCACCGGCTTCTTCCGCGACCTCACAATCCGCGCCGGTGCCGACCCCGCAGCCGCAGCAGTTTCAGGTGCTGGATTATTCCAAGCCGCGCTCGCATTTTCCCAATCCCATCGCTCCGTACACGTCACAGCACGTTTCGCCGCCGATTCTCAGCAACACGCCGCGCATTGAGCAGTTGCTGCAGGACGGCAAGCTGATGATCTCGATGGACGATGCGGTCGCACTGGCCCTGGAGAACAATCTCGACATCGGAATCGCGCGTTACAATCTGAACATCGCAGACACCGATATCCTGCGGGCCAAGTCCGGAGCATCAATCTTGGGCGTAAACGCCGGGATAGTGACGAATACGCCGGGCGGTGGCGTTGGGGGCCTGAGCGGAACCGTCGGCTCCGGGGCAGGTGGGACCAGCGCTGGATTAGGAGGCGCGGGTGCGGGCCTGAGCGGTCTCGTGGTTTCGACGTTGGGCTTCGGTCCGCTTATCACCAGCTTCGATCCGGTGCTCACTGGCACCCTGCAGTGGGATCACAGCAACGCTCTTTCCAGCAACCCATTCACCGGCGCAGCCCTGCTTACCCAGAACACGAACACTTACAATGTGTCCTACCTGCAGGGTTTCCATTCGGGCACCAACCTTTTGATAGGATTCGACAACACCCGCGCCACTACCAACAGCCAATTCACCACTTTGAGCCCTCTTCTTAACTCTGGCTTCAGGGCGCAGATCACGCAGCATTTGCTGCAAGGTTTGGGTTTCGCGCCCAACGACCGTTTCATCCGCATCGCCAAGAACAATCGCGAGATCACCGACGTCGCCTTCCGCCTGCAAATCACCACCACCGTCGATCAGATCGAAAACATCTACTGGGACCTTGTCTTTGCTTACGAGAACGTCAGGGTGCAAAAGGAATCTCTGGCGTTTGTTCAGAAGACGCTATCCGACACTCAGAAGCAGGTGCAGATCGGGAGCCTGGCTCCCATTGAAGTTGTGCGCGCGCAAAGCACTGTGGCCACGGACCAGCAGAATTTGATCCAGGCACAAAACAACCTGCAGTTGCAGCAGTTGTTGATGAAGAATGCTCTCAGCCGTACCCTGGTCGATCCCCGGCTGGCCGACGCTGAGGTGATTCCCATCTCCACCATGCAAATCCCCCAACAGGAAGAGGTCGTACCCACGCAGGATCTGGTTAACGATGCGCTGAGTCATCGTCCCGAACTGTCGGAAGCTCGCATTAACCTGACCAGCACCGAAATCAGCAATAAGGCAGTGCGGAGCGCGTTGTTGCCCACGCTCGACCTATTTGCCTACTACGGCGGCTCGGGATTGGGAGGGTCACAGAATCCGGCGAATCTGTGCATCAATCAGCAGACGCCACTGACTGGTTGTGCCGGCCCGCCCCTCACTCCCCCCAAACTAATCACCCCGGCCTCCCCTGTAGGTTATGGCTCCACTTTGAACCAACTTGTCAACTCCAGCGCTCCCGACAAGGGGATCGGGCTGACGCTGAACGTCCCGATACGCAACCGCGCAGGTCAGGCCGCGCAGGTGCGTTCTGAGCTGGAATATCGCCAGGCGCAAATGCGTCTGCAACAGATCGAAAACCAGGTGCGCATCGAGGTGCGCAATGCGCAGTTCCAGGTGCAGCAGAACCGGGCTAGCGTGGCGGCTGCTCAAGCTGCCGTGGAACTGGGGCGTCAATCGCTGGACGCCGAGCAAAAGAAACTGAACCTGGGCGCTTCCACCAGCACGCTGGTTTTGCAAAACCAGTCTGCGATGGCCACAGCCGAGTCCACCATGGTTTCGGCGATGGCGGCTTACCAGAAATCGCGCATCGAATTGGATCGGGCCACAGGCCTGCTGTTGGATCATGCCGGAATCATCATGGCGGATGCCGAGCGCGGCCAGGTAACTCACATGCCGACCGTGCCTTATGTTGTGCCGCGTCAGGATGTGAAGTCGATAGAGGAAACTCCTCAACAGCAGGCGCCGCCGCAGAAGTAGGGGTATTCTGATTCGCTTTGCTCGTGGGGAAACTCGTGCCTGGACAGGTCTTGACCCGTCCAACGCCGAGTACCAGCTCGCTGGATTTTGCTTGGAGGCCAGGCCCGTGCAACGCACCCTACTTTCAGTATCCCTGACCTCCGATGTATCCTTCCACGCGTGACGCTCTCCGTTGTTCTGATTACGCAGAACGAAGAACGCAATCTCCCGCGCACTCTTGAAAGTGTGATGCCGTTGGTGCGCGATGGCAAGGGAGAAATCATTGTGGTGGATTCGGGCTCGACCGATCGCACCGTCGAGATAGCGCAATCCCACGGTGCCAAGGTTTTTGTCGAGGCGTGGAAAGGCTTCGCAGCGCAAAAGAACTCTGCCATGGACAAAGCTTCAATGGATTGGGTGCTGCAACTGGATGCCGACGAGGCGCTGGAACCGGAGCTAGCCGCCGAAATGGAGGTCGCGCTGAAAGCTAGCTCGGCGATGAATGGCTTCTGGATTCCGCGCAAGAATTTTTTCCTTGGCCGCTGGATCAGGCATGGTGGATTTTATCCCGATCCTAAGCTGCGCCTCGTGCGGCGCGGTGCGGGACGATTTGAGGAATACGGGGCGCATCCCACGATGAAGGTGGATGGTCCGACTGGCAGGCTTTCCCACGCACTACTTCATCACGCCTACCCTACGCTGCGCGGCTACATCGATCACATGAACAGCTATTCCTCGATGGGCGCCGAGATTGGCGCGGCCAAAGGCCATCGCCGCTTCAGTTTTACCGATATCGTGATCCGGCCTCTGTTGACTTTCATCTACAACTATTTCATCCGGCTCGGCTTTCTGGACGGACGCGAGGGTCTGCTGCTGCACTTGTATCACTCGGTATACGTGTCGTGGAAATATGCCAAAGCGTGGGAGTTGGCGCGGAAATAGAATTAGCCCAGACGTTGCCAGCAACGTCTCTACAGATTGACATCTCCTGTAGAGACGTAGCTCGCTACGTCTCCCGCCTTGCCGCGCGCCTGAACACGCCCTATCATCTAGGTAGGCGGGGTGTTCATGGCTGACAAGAAACCTTCCAAGCCGCAAGTCGCAGAGAATCCAATCGCTGATGTGTTCGAGGGGCGCCATCCTTCCGTGGCAGAGAAGCAGTGGGCGGAAAAGACGCTGGCGCCGACTTTGGAGAAGGCTCCGGAGCGGCCGATCGGTGCGCCCACGGGCACGAACCTCGACGAGAACGGGCACGCCCGCTTCTCCACGATTTCGAATGTTCCCATCCGCCGCCTTTACACCCGAGCGGATCTGCCCGAGGACTGGAATTATGACCAGTATCTCGGTTATCCCGGACAGCCGCCCTTTACCCGTGGGATTCATGCCACCGGATACCGCGGCAAGCTTTTCACCATGCGCCAGTTCTCCGGCTTTGCCTCGCCAGAGGAAACTAATCAGCGCTACAAGTATCTGCTTGAGCATGGAGGCGGGGGGCTTTCGGTTGCTTTCGACCTGCCCACGCTGATGGGCTACGACTCCGACCATCCTGCCAGTGAAGGCGAGGTCGGCAAGTGCGGCGTCGCCATCGATTCGCTTGAGGATATGGAGATTCTCTTTGGCGGGATTAATCTCGAAAACACGACCGTCTCGATGACCATCAACTCACCCGCTTCGGTTTTGTGGGCCATGTATCTGGTGGTGGCGGAGCAACAGGGCGCGGATTGGAAGAAGATTTCCGGCACCATTCAAAACGACATTCTCAAGGAATACATTGCGCAGAAGGAATACATCTATCCGCCAGCGCCCTCGATGCGGCTCGTGGTGGACACTTTTGAGTTCGGCTCGAAGTTTACGCCGCGTTTCAACACCATTTCAATCAGTGGATACCACATTCGCGAGGCGGGCTCGACCGCGCTGCAGGAGTTGGCGTTCACGCTCTATGACGGCGTGGAATATGTGGAATGGGCGCGGCGGCGCGGCCTGGACGTGGACGAATTCGGCCCGCGGCTCAGCTTTTTCTTCAACGCGCACAACGATTTCTTTGAAGAGATCGCCAAATATCGGGCGGCGCGCAAGATCTGGTATCAGGTGATGAAAGACCGTTTCGAGGCGAAGAACCAGCGCACGTGGTTGCTGCGGTTCCATACTCAGACCGCGGGCGTTTCGCTAACCGCACAGCAACCGTTGAACAACATCGCGCGCGCCGCCATTCAGGCCATGGCAGCGGTGCTGGGTGGAACGCAGTCGCTGCACGTCGACGGTTACGATGAAGCGCTCGCCCTGCCTACGGAAGAAGCCGCGAGGATCGCTCTGCGCACGCAGCAAATCATTGGCTATGAGTCTGGGGTTGTCCAAACGGTTGATCCTCTGGGCGGGTCTTACTTTCTCGAGAGCCTGACTCTACAAATGGAAAAAGGAGCGTTTGATTATTTCGGCAAGCTCGATGCCATGGGCGGGATGGTCGAAGCGATCGAGCGCGGATATCCGCAAAAAGAGGTTGCTGAGGCTTCCTACCAGTTTCAGCGTGCGGCGGAGGCGAAAGAAAAGATCATTGTCGGCGCGAATGAGTTCGTCATCGAGGAGGAATCGCCACATATTCTCTACATCGACGAGAGCGTAGCCGTTCATCAGAGCGCAAAGTTGAAAGCTCTGCGGGCACGGCGCTCGAATGAGAAAGTCCGGCGCAGCCTGGAAGCGCTGAAGAAAACGGCTGCCGAGGAACCGAAGGCTGGGCCCACCGGGAATGTTTCATCGGCGAACACGATGCCCTATATTGTGGATGCAGTGCGCGCGTATGCGACCGTCGGCGAGATTTGCGATGCGCTACGCGAGGTGTATGGGACGTATACCGAGGCGAGTTTTACGTAGCGTGGGCGGACGCCCGCGCTCGGTGGGCGGGTCAGAGAACAGTTCCCATACCGGCGATTCCATACAGGCAGCAACGCGGGCGGGGGCGCCCGCGCCACACGGGTCTGGTAACCTTTTGGGTATCCGTTTCGTCAAACGTTCGCATGCGGAAAGCTATCAATCACCTGAAAAAATCGGATCCCGTTTTACGTGCCATCATTGAGCGCGTCGGGGCGTGCCATATCGAATACGGTCCGGCGGAGTTTCATAGTCTGGCCGAGGCCATCGTCTATCAGCAGTTGAATGGGAAAGCTGCGGTAACCATCTTTAAGCGATTCGCGGCGCTCGCAGGCGAACCGCTCCGTCCAGAAGGGGTCGTGAAACTGACCGATGAGCAGATGCGATCGGTCGGTCTCTCGAAACAGAAGTCTTCTTATTTGCGCGACATGGCGGGGCGCGCCATTCGTGGCGAACTTGACTTCACTCGCCTGCCGGAGATGACCGACGAAGAGGTCATAAAACACCTAACGCAGGTCAAAGGCGTCGGGGTTTGGACCGCACACATGTTTCTGATGTTCACGCTGAAGCGGCCAAACGTGCTGCCCACGGGCGATTTCGGCGTCCAGATGGCGATTAAGAAGCACTACAAAAAGCGCAAGCTGCCCAAGCCTTTGCAGATGGAGAAGATCGCGAAGGCATGGGAGCCCTATCGCAGCATTGCTTGCTGGTATTTGTGGCGAAGTTTGGATGTGAAGACTGTGTAGCGCCGCCGTCATCGGGGAGGAATCTGAAATGCGCAGAAGCACCGTTCACGCGAGAGCCCATGCGCTAGGGTACACCGGGGTGGGGGGGGAAGGTTAGGCTTTGAAGTCACGCCCGCTCTGGGCCATCTAGGCTAAGCTTCACCGTTTGTGTGGGCTTTCCTGCGAGATTTCTCTTCTGTAGACCATCCATCAATCGCTCATCTTCCGCGATCAGCTCTGGGCTTCTTTGTCTTCCGCTACTTTGGATTTCAAGTAGCCTTTGCATCAACTCGGCGAAGTTTTCCATTACTTCCTCACAAGGCTGGCAAGGTTGGTAAGGAACATATAATAGGGGCATCCAGGGCAGAAAACTGGTCAAAAGTGAACAGTTTTAGGGTCTGCAGCGTTTACGGGCTCTTCGCTTTGAGACTCTTTGGAGGTGCTGGTTGAGACGAAAGTGGCGCCACTCTCTCGGATCAGATCCAGTAAATGCCCGATTTGCTCATCGCTCCTGGGATTTCGGCGCGGAAGCTAGTCGTGAAGAACGACATTTAGAAGTGAACTATGAACTTGCAACCCACTCCCGACGTCATAGTCGATGAAGCCTAACTTCCTGAACCTGTTCATGAAAAAACTGACCCGCGACCGGGTTGTCCCAATCATCTCTGCGAGGGTCTCCTGACTGATCTTGGGGACTACAGTCTCGGGCACACCTTCCTTGCCGAAATGAGCAAGCAGTAGCAGGATCCGAGCTAGCCTCTTTTCGCTGGAATTGAAGAGTTGGTCAACTAAATCCTCTTCGTATCGAATGTTCCGCGCCAGTAAATAAGCTACGAACATATCGGACCAGGCGTGTTCTCTGTGGAGAACCGCCATCATCGCCTTCTTCTCAATACGCAGAAGGTCGCAATCTGTCATTGCAGTTGCAGCAGCCATGCGGAGCGGCTGACCTACGAGGCAACCTTCACCAAAAAAGTCGCTGTCACTCATTATGCCTATGGTTGCTTCCTTGCCGCTGTTGGACACAACCGTCAATTTCACTTTACCTTTCTGAATATAAAACACTGCGTCAGCCGGATTCCCTTGCGCGAAGATTGTTTGTTTCGGTTGAAAACGGACAATTTTCCTGCCCTCGCCGATGGTGGCAAGAAATGTATTGGGGTCAAAATCGCGCTTTTTCTTAACACTCATATAATGGCCGTCTCTAGTATGAGAGTTCGCCCTGAGAACGCAGGCTTATGAAGAATGAAGCCAAAAAGTACGGAAGGTTGTTACTCAATTATGGCGCGGGCGTACCGAGGAGCGCAAGTTTTTATTTATGTTTGGTTTCAAAGAGTTGGAGAAGAAGGAACGAGTCTGTGGAAAATCCAGCATAGTCGCCCGGGAGTGGCCATGTGAAGCGTTCTGGTCGTTGAAGCAGTACACCCCAACACACATCGCTTCATTTTCGCAATGTTTCGGCGAGTTAGCTGCACCTTAGACAACTGTTGAAAAATCCCCATTTCGCCAACAACGGCTGAACGGCCGCTTTATCAGATGAGTTCTAGTCTTTGCCGTGCATTCTCTTGCATGTTTAGCAACTTGTCCTTCAGCAGTTCGAATGTTTCAGGCTACAAGCGCCACTTTTTCCCTTGCCATGAGAGCATCGTATCTATAAGGTTGGCCCTGCAAAATTCAGTCGACTTCAAAGATGCTTCTATCAGGAGAACGCGCTCATGCAACGCAACAGGCTGGCGATTCTTGCGGTAACTCTGATCTTGGCGGCTGGCGCCCGGGCTGCCAGCAGCGAGAAAGTTCTTTTTGACTTCACTCTGGGCAGCGACGGGGCTTATCCGACGGGTGGGTTAGTCTTCGACGCCAAGGGCAATCTCTATGGCACGACGGAGAGCGGGGGAGCGAATCTCTATGGCACTGTCTTCCAACTGACGCATTCAAAAAGCGGCTGGACGGAAAATGTGCTCTACAGCTTCACCAACGGTAGCGACGGAGCTTATCCTTACGGGCGCGCTGGTCTTTGACAAAGCCGGTAATCTCTACGGCACCGCCGTGTCCGGCGGCTCAACTTCCTGTGGAAACGGTTGTGGCACGGTTTTCGAGCTAGTGCCAGGCTCCAACGGTAGCTGGACCTTCAGCGTCATTTACAGCTTTACCGGAGGCAGTGATGGATTCGCTCCCGCATTCGGCAGCCTTATCTTCGACCCAGCGGGCAACCTGTACGGCACGGCAGAAATGGGAGGGCAGGGATCTGGAACGGTCTTCAAACTGACCCACTCAAAAGGCGCCTGGAAGGAAAAAACGCTTTATGCCTTCGCCGGAGGGAGCGATGCGGGCTATCCCCTGGCTGGACTGAGTTGGGACACAGCCGGCAATCTGTACGGCGCGACCGTCCGGGGCGGCACCGCCAACGCTGGCGCAGTGTTCCAGTTGAAGCACGTGAAGACGGGCTGGAAGGAAAAGGTACTTTATAGCTTCACCGGGGGCAACGACGGTGCTTATCCGGAATACGGCGGTGTCACCCTCAATGCGGCGGGCGCTGTCTACGGCACAGCGGCAGGCGGCGGAACTTCAGGCCAGGGCGTTGTCTTCGTGCTTAAGCCCTTCAAGAGCGACTGGAAGGAGACCGTGCTTTATAGCTTTACCGGAGGCGGCGATGGAGGCCAGCCCTTTGCTGGCTTGACGTTCAGCACAGCAGGCAACCTGTTCGGGGCCGCGGCCTACGGGGCAAATGGCGGCGGTACCGTCTTTAAAGTAGCGCACACAACGAGCGGCTGGAAGGAGAGCACGCTTCACACCTTTGCGGGCAGCGACGGGCAGTATCCCTATGCTGGCGTCGTAGTAGACAGCAAAGGCAAGTTGTACGGCACAACCTTCCGTGGCGGTACGGGTAATGCCGGCGTGGTGTATCAAGTCACGCCGTAATCAAAATCAAGTACGCCAGGGGCCGCTCATAGGATCTCTCACGAGTGGCCCCTTCGAAAACAACCCTTGGCCGAGGGTCTTGTTCTTCCGTAACCTCCTCTATTGTTAAAGCGCGTGCGATAGTCAATTTGGCCCATGGCCAAGATCTCACACGCGCCGCATGCGGCTGCGCACCATAACAAGATCGAACCAGGTAAGCCGCACGGAACAAGGAAGGCAGAAATCGATGTTGCAGCCAGCGCAGAACCCAGCCAGCGAATCAAAACATTCTCCGAACCCGAACCCCTACACACCACCCAAAAACATAACCTCCTCAATGGAGCAGGCAACGATCGGACGCTCAGTGGTCATCAAGGGCGACGTTAGCGGCGCCGAACCGCTCTATATCGACGGCCGCATCGAGGGCACCGTCAATTTCGCCGAGAGCCGCGTCACCATTGGGCGCAACGCCGTCGTCATCGCCAATATCAGTGCCAAGGAAGTGGTCATCATGGGCGCGGTGACCGGCAATATCCATTGCACGGATCGTTTGGACATCCGCAGCGAAGGCTCGCTCACCGGAGATGTCTTGACCCCGCGGGTTTGCGTTGAAGACGGAGCAATGGTGAAGGGCGCGGTTGAGGTTCGCGCCGCGCACCAGCAGGCCGCGCAAGCGCAGAACGAGAAGCCGCAAGCACAACCGAAGCACATCGAAGCCGTGAAGCACGCCGAGCCCCCCAAGGCAGCAGCAGCCGCGGCTAGCGCAGCGACCTCGGCGACCCTGGCCCATGGGAGCAAGGTCATGTACAACGAGTCGAACTGAGCGCACGCACGTAAAAACCTAGGGCATTGTGGATCAGCTCCACAATGCCCCGTCATTCTCACTCCACTTCAGGCTGGCTTCAATTCAGGCTGACTTCAATCAGGTAACTTCCCGCTATTTCTTTTTGGTTTCGTCCTGCTTGAGGTCGTTTTTCTTCAAATCAAGCGCGGCTGAATTCATGCAGTAGCGCAGGCCGGTCGGAGCAGGGCCATCGGGGAACACATGCCCTAGATGCGCGTTGCAGCGAGCACAGCGCGCCTCCGTTCGCACCATGCCGTAAGCGCTGTCGGTATCTTCTGCAATCGCGGTCTGATCGATCGGCTTCCAGAAGCTTGGCCAACCCGTTCCCGATTCAAACTTGGTTTCTGAGCTGAACAGCGGCTCCCCGCAGCACACGCAAGTGTAAGTGCCTGCATCCTTGGCCTTCCAGTACTTGCCGGAAAACGCCGGCTCGGTTCCCGCCTTGCGGGTTACCTGATACTGCTCGGGTGATAACTGCTTTTTCCAATCTTCTTCAGACTTCGTGACTTTTTCAGGCATGAAATTCTCCTCATGAGTTCTCTCATTGGATTATGGCAGACGCCGAAAAGTTACGGCTCTCTGGTAAGCGAAGTAAGCGCTAACAGAAGATCCATTTCACCAGAGAGACACAGAGATAAATCTTTTCAACGAAGCTTTTCAAGGGTCGCTCGCGGTATTGCCTCATGACTTCGCGTTCTTTGTGACTCTGTGTCTCCGTGGTGAAGGAGTGCCACTAAAGGAACCCAAGGGTCTTGACTTCGCCTTTCATTCGCTTACAATGGCAGTCATGGCGATCACGCGCAGACAACGGCAAGTGTACGACTTCATTTCCGACTTCGTGCAGAAGCACAACTATTCTCCATCGTTCGAAGAAATTGGAGAAGGCCTGGGACTGAGTTCGTTGGCCACAGTGCACAAGCACATCTCCAATCTCGAGAAAAAGGGATTGCTCACGCGCGATTACAACCGCAGCCGCTCCATTGACCTGCTCCCGCCCAAAGGCCGGTTGAAGCAGGCTATGTCGGTAAATACCACGATGGTGCTGCCGCTCCTGGGACGGATCGCAGCGGGTCAGCCAATCGAAGCCGTGGAAAACCCGGAAACGATTTCTCTGGCTGATTTCGTCCGCTCCAAGGAAGTGTTCGTGCTCGAAGTTCGAGGCGACTCCATGCAGGACGAACACATCATGAGCGGAGACTACGTGCTGATCGAAAAGGCGAAGACGGCGCACAACGGAGACATCGTGGTCGCACTGGTCGGGGGATCGGATGCCACGCTGAAGCGTTTCCATCGTGAGGGCGATAACATCCGGCTGCAGCCCTCGAACGCCAACATGCAGCCGATTATCGTGCCCGCCGCTTCAGTCGAAGTCCAGGGACGCGTGATTGGCGTGCTGAGGAAGTACTGAAGTCTAGGCTATCAGCTCTCAGCCATCAGCTTTGAAGAACTGACGGCTCCCAAAAGCAAAACGCCCGGTTTAAGCCCGGGCGTCCAACTTGTGGACAACGACTAAAGAGCCTTCATCCCAAATGCTTGTCGATGGCCTTCTGGATGGTTTCTTTCGGAACATAGCCTACGATCTGTTCCTTCACCTGCCCACCCTTGAACACGAGCAAGGTAGGGATGCCGCGCACTCCATAACGCATCGGAGTAGCACTGTTGTGGTCCACGTCCATTTTGCCGACTTTCACTCTGCCCTGGTAGTCCTTGGCTAACTCTTCCACGATGGGAGCGATGGCCCGGCACGGTCCGCACCAAGTGGCCCAGAAGTCCACCAGCACCGGAGTCTCTGACTTGAGAACATCCTGATCGAAATTCGAATCTGTCACTTCAAATATTCCGTTGCCTGCCATAAGTCCCTCCACTGGCGCGCCGCTCTGGACGTGCCCAGCGAAACAGTATAAAAGCCCATCCTATAAACAATCGATGGGCCTAGTAAATCTTAACACTTCTATTGGATGCACGGGGGCGGCAGAAGTCGCAAGCGGCGGGTTTCTAGGCCTCGAATCGCGGGCACAGCCCATCTGCGACCTCAGGGGTCGAGCGGTTTCTTGCTGTCGCAGGTGCAAATAAAAACGTCCTGAACTTTTCAGCTCAGGACGCCTCGGCAGCCCTCCCCCAGAACTGCCAAACCACAATTGGATAGTAGCCCGGCCCTCTAGTTGTGTAAACGTCACTTTGGTAATACACAATTGATGAATATCGCTCCCGGAAGTAATTGGAGCAACTCGAACGGCAACTGACTAATTCATTGGCAGCAAAGAAGAAGGCTCGGGAGAGAATTCCACTGCCTCCAGTTACTTTGGACCGGACCGTTTTTTTGCACAGCCACCCTGCTGGGCCCAAGGCGACCGAACTACTGTTTTTGCCAAGTTTGCCCAGCGTCAGCTGTGATCCAGGTTTCTTCGATGGAACTGGTCAGCTTGCCATGCAGAGTGTCCGTGAATTCGACCCCTATGATGTCATCTTCGAGAGCTTCGTCATTCACAATTGGTCGCACTTGTGTCCAGTGCTGGCCGGCATCGGAAGAGTGGAAGAGTGCGCCTGCCGAGCCGCCCACCCAAATGTCGAGACCATTCGCTGCCAGGGCTCGAAAGATGGTCTGGCTCGAGACCGGAATTGTCTGCCAGGTTCTGCCGGAATCCAGCGAGCGCTGCAGCGTGCCGTCCGAGCTTAGCGTCCAACGGGGTGCGAGGTTCGCCGGGACGAGCGCATCGCTTGCAGCCCCCGCCGGCACCATACTTCTTTTTCTCGCCACCGGGCCGCCGACCGCCTTCTCAGCTTGAGCGCCTTGCGATTCCGCAAAAGCATCCTTGGCTCTCCCGGGCACGGTTGTGGCATCCGCCATTTCGACCGGACTCGAAGTCGCTGCGGCATGATTCCCATCCGCCGGGTTCGAGGTGATTGCCTTCTGTCGGCTCGCGGTCTGTTTAGCTACGAAAGCAGCCTTACCCTCCAAGGTCGGTACCTGCAAAGATGCAACCTTCTTCTCAATTGCATTGTTCGGCACGCTGTTCGGCACAGGGAGCTGCATTTCCGCCGCAGGCTTTCCTTCCGCGATCGTGGCCGCAATTTGTCGGGCTTCGTGCTTCTGACGGAGCGTGACGACTGCGGCAACGACCATGACACAAGCCACCAGTGCCCCCCAGCGCAAAACAGGCCAAGAGAGCCAACCTGCACTCGCAGGAACCACCGAAACAGCATCTGCGATACTTGGCTGTGTCGCCGACAGCGGCACGATTTCCCGGCAGCTCGTGCACTGGGACAAATGCTCCACCACTTGAACTCGCTCGCGCTTCCCCAGCGATCTCTCCACGAACGCGGTAAGCAAGTTCGGATCAGGATGGTCCCCACACTTCGCAATCGCTTGCAGTCGCTGACCTACGATTTTGGGTATTTCCGCCATTGACCGTTTTGTTTCATCCCTCGCGGCTGCGTCTCATAGAGACGTAGCAAGCTGCGTCTCTACAGAATCCTTTACGACCCGTCCGCGGGGGCTTCCGCCTTCTTCTTGGAGAACGCTGGCCCCCCGGTTTCTTGCGCTAACCGGCTGCGAATATTGACCCGCAGGTCACGAACATCGACATCGAGTGCCTCCTGCGCCTGCCGGCGGCTCATCCCGCACCTTCCCAACGACGCCAAGATCTGCTTGCGCAATGACTTAGCCAATTTGTCCAGCTTGCGGCTGATGGTCGATTCGTGCACCCCCAGAGTGCGCGCAATCTCCGCCAGGGTTCGCTCATCCAGAAAATATGACGCCAGAACAAACCGATCTTCCGACGGCAGTGCCGCCAGGACTTCGTCGGTGGCCGACTCAACTCTGGGATCGACCGCAATCGCCAGTTCAGACTCAGGAGTGGCGAACTGAAAACCCTCTTCCGTTTCCTCGTCCAAGCTGACCAGCCGACGCTGGCGGCGATAGCGGTTGATGTGCTCTTGCGCCATCACCGTGCGCAGCCAACCTTCCAACGAGCCGCGCCCCGTGTACGAGGCTAGCTTCGAAGTGCGCTGCCCGTCGCGTGTCGTCGTCCCGTAGAGCTCCGCATAAATCGAGTCAGCCAATTCGCGCGCCGTTGAGCTTTCCTTAGTGATGTAACCGGCAATGTCATAAAGCTTCTCGCGGTAACGCGTCAGAAAAACTTCCCAGGCGTGCTCGTGCCCGGCGGCACAGGCGCGAGCCAGCGCCAGATCTTCAGCCCGCAAGCTTGCATACAACTCGCGCACGTCGTTCTGCGCCGCACCTGCAGGCAAGTACTTCCGGGCAATTTCCCCGAGCACACCGTCAAACTGCTGGCGAGTCAGCCCAAACACTTCGCCTCTGCTCTTTTCGTAAATCTCGGTCACGACAGAGTCCAACCCCGCGGAAACTTGCACTACGGATTGGACACCGTCTTTGGGCATAACGGACGCAGCCTTTCTCGATGCTACCAACTATTAGACGCAAGTCGCTGGAATTTTGCCGTTCACCAATTAGTCAAGGTAGGAAGAGGACGCCTCGGGGATGGGCTCATAACCCGCATCCTCGAGCGTCCTTGAAACGAGACGTTCTTGAAAACGACGCGTCCTTGAAAACTAAAGGAGGCGCAAAATGCGCTCCAGGCTGTTACTCCCGATTCTAGTGCTTGCAGTGATCGCAGGTCCAGCCGTAGTTATGCCAGGCATAGCTCCCGCCGGCGAAATCCCTTTAACCTCCCACTACAAGGTGCTGGCGCCGATTGGGCACGGAAATCTGACCGTGTTCCCAGTTGTGGCAACCACCTCGCACGACACCCAAGAATTTCTCACCTTGGACGAAGGCCTGCGCTCCGGTGATGTGGTAGTGAGCGAGTCCGGAAACGTGGCGCCTCTGGTGCGGCCGCGTCACGGCTTCCGTCCTCCGCAGCACAACCCGGGCGACGGTGCTGAGGTCAACCGGTTGGTGCTGGTCAACAACTCGAAGCGTCCATTGATCCTGCTAGCCGGAGAAATCGTGACCGGAGGCAAACAGGATCGCGTCATTGGCAAGGATCGCCTCGTGCCCGCCGAAAGCGACCCCATCGATCTTAGTGTTTTTTGCGTCGAGCCCGGACGCTGGACCGCGACCAAGGCCAATTTCGGTTCCTACGATACAACCATGGCTCAGCCGGCGGTGCGCGCCAGAGCCATGGCGGACAAAAATCAGGAAATGGTTTGGTCGGAGGTGAGAAAAGCGCAAGGTTCCGTGGCCGCGCAACTCTCCCCACCGATGGCTGCGGCCGTGGGCGGTACCAGTTCCTATGCCAGGGTGATGCAGAACGACGAAGTGAAAAAGAAAGTCGACGCGGTAGCTGAGCCCATGCAGCACGACTATCAAAGCGTGATCAAGCAACTGCGTGATCGAAATGCCGTGGGGGTCGTCGTAGCCGTGAACGGAGAAATCATCTGGGCAGACATTTTCGCCAATACCAGCCTGCTGGAAAAATATTGGCCCAAGCTGGTGCGTTCCTACGCCGCGGAAGCAATCGTGACCCAGGCGAAGAGCCATGAAGCAGACATGAAAGCCGCGCAACGGTTCCTCGACAATCTGGAATCCCGCAGGGAAATCGTAGAGTCCGAACCCGGCCTATATCGTCACACCGAAATCACCGGAGACGGTTTCAAGGCATTTGAACTAACGTCGCTCCTGCCGAAAACAGGATTCGATCTCCACCTAGCGAAAATGGCGGACTGAGAACACTCACGTGGGGACAGCCGCCCCCGGCTGTCCTGCCGAGCAAAGCTCGGCAAGATCGCGAAACGTCCGCGCCCGCGAGGCTGACGCAACCCGACGACAACAAATCCGGCCCTACTTCTGCGCCGCCTTCTTTTCCGCGGTCTGCTTTTGCGCGTCCACAGTCCAAGGTGGGACGATGCCGTTTTCGCGCGCGTATGCCACCGACTGGCCGAGGTGCTCGTGTGCGTCGGCGACCAGGATGTAGACCACGTCGCCGGCATTCGCCTGCGGGCCGAGTTTCGGGAGCAGTTTCGCGAAATCGGCGTTGCTCATGCCGTTGATCGCCTTCTGGGTGAACTCCCACGACCTGTTCAATTCCTCGACGATCCGGGTTCGATCGGTCGTAGATTTTTCAAAGGTCTTTCCATCGAATCCGGCTGGGGGCGCCACTCCCATGAGGCCCAGAATCCCGTAGCGCTCGCCTGCGACATGGAGAAAGACTTCCGCGAAAGAGCGAGAGTCCGCCGACGGACGCCACGTGATTTTGTCGGCCGGGAGCGCGTTAGCAAGGTCCACAAACTTCTTCTGCACGCCTTGCAGGTCCGCCAGGGACTGGGCCTTCATGTCATAACTGGGAGCAGTGTGGTCGGCGCTCGCCGCAGCATCCGAATTCTGCGCCCATGCACCGACGGACCCAACCCTCAGACCTGCCAAAAGAAACAATACTGCCAGAAACATTTTGTTCATGTTCGATCCTCCTCACAAAAGCGGCTGGTCCGTTAGACGAACACACAAATAAAATGGCACTCACTCGGCGCACAAGTTTTACAAGGATGTCGAACTGGGAGTTTTCCTGGCGATCCGCTGGTTTCCCGCAGCCTCGAATTGGCCGACTCCAACTGAGAACCGAGAACCGGCGACTGACCACTGGTTTTTCATTGTCTTAATAAGGCAAACACGTCAAAGCAGCTTCATCCCTTCCTCGATCGTGGGGTAAGCGAGCGTTGGCAGTAGTTCGCGTTTCATGCGGGAATTATCGGCGACACAGGACGTCATGCCGGCCCTTATGATATCCCGATTGAGTGGGGCTGCAGTGCCCAAGATCAGTGCCGCAGTTTCGCAACAGATCCCGGTGAGGTGGAAAATCCACCTGGGAAGTCTCCAAGGACGTGGGCAGTTGTAATGGTCGGCCAGTTTGTCCAGGAAATCCTGCAGGGTCAGAGGAGCGTCGTCGCAGACCTGATAGATTCCGCGTACATCTTGCCCCTCGATCGCGCACTGAAGTGCAGCCAGAAAATCTGGCAGCGCGATCAAATGTGCCCAGGTTGGCTTCGTCCAAATGGCCATGAGACGGTGACGAAGCATCCAGCCCGCGCCTTCGACGAGTTTGATTCCCCGGCCATAAACAATTCCTGCGCGGAACACAACCGGGACCATCGAAGAGCCTTCGCACGCTTCAAGCAAACATCGCTCGGCTTCAAGGCGAGTGCGGAAGTGGACCACGTTGGAGATTGCGTCGAGCTGTCCAGTCGCTGGCCGGTCCGGAGTTGTTTCTCCCTCCACATGTGGGAAACTGACGAGAACGAACTTCCGCACACCCGCCTGTCCGGCAGCTTCAATTAGATTCTTCACGTAGCCCACATTGGTTTTCGGCAGAAACCGTTCGGGCAATGGTGCGAACAAAACACCTACAAAGTGCACGATGCAGTCGATTCCAGCGCAGGCCTGCGGCAGGGATTGGGGCTGCGCCAGGTCCACCCGGCGGACCGAAACATTCGCGCACCCTGAAAGGTCCGGTGGCAATGGAGACTTATGCAGAGCCAGAGCAGCGTCCATAGCGCCAGCCAAAGCGATCCCGCGACCCCGAGTACGATTCTTTGCGGCGTGGGCCTAAGATCGAACGGAAGAGCATTTCGCCGAATACCCCAGTAGCCCAGGCCTCCGAGCAGCAAGGTCACGACAATCTCAAGACTCAAGTATCGCTTGATGTAGAAAAGCATGGGGTCTCAGTGAGGGGTTGCGCATAATCTGAACGTAACTCTAATTCATTTTCGGGGGGCTGGCTGACCTGTCTTCGCTCCGCCTAAAAAGAGGTTGCCCCATCCTCGCGTTTTTTGCGAGGGTGGGTGCCGAGACTCTCGACCGGAGCACAATCATGCTTTCTTTGTTGACTCAATCCTTCACATCAGATAATCTTAGTTCGCGTATATTATCTTATCGATAACATTAGATCTTTGACAATCTGACGAAATGGGAAGGCCGCGAAAGCATCTTTGTGCCGCCCAACGCGTAGGCTCAGTCCCAAAACGGGACCGCGAGCCCACCGCCCACCGCCGTAACTCCCATGTTGTCTAGATTTTGCGTGTAACTCCTCTAAACTCAAAGATCTAGCACATAGTCGTAAATTAGGTTCTTTGTTTTCTAGATTTTGCACACGATAGGGGGAGGGGGGTACCCGGTACTAAACAGTAAATGCCGTCCCGTTGTGGGAAAGGCGATGCCCTCCGGCGTATGATCTTTGCGATTTGAATCTTGGCCTTGGAAGGAAATTTGATCGAAGGCTAAAGTGACTGAAAATCTCCGAAAGCGAGGCACACACATGAAGCAATCGTACTCGGCGGCAATGCGGTTGGGCCTTTTTGTTCTCCTCCTGGCGACGTTTGCCATGGCAGCCGATCCTGGCTATCACGTGATCAAGACGTATAAGTTGGGCGGCGAGGGCAGCTGGGATTATCTCAATCTCGACAGCTCCTCGCGACGCCTCTACATCTCCCGCGCCACTCACGTCATCGTGATCGATGCGGATTCAGGCAAGCCCGTCGGCGATATTCCGGATACGCCCGGCGTACACGGCATCGCGCTGGCTCCGGAACTGGGACGCGGCTTTATCAGCAATGGGCGTGAAGGCACGGTCACGATTTTCGACATCGAGACGCTGAAGCTGATCACTAAAGTCAAAGTCGGCGACAATCCTGACGCGATTCTCTACGATCCCGCCACCAAACGCGTCTTCACCTTCAACGGAAAGAGTCAGGACTCAACCGCGATCGACGCTGCCAAAGGCATGGTGCTGGGGACGATCAAGCTGGAGGGCAAGCCCGAATTTGCCGTCAGCGACGGCAAGGGAGAGATTTTCGTCAACATTGAAGACAAGAGCCAGCTAGACGCGATCGATCCCAACAAGCTGGAAGTGAAATCGCGCTGGCCGCTGGCTCCGTGCCAGGAACCCAGTGGCCTCTCCATGGACCGCAAGAACCGCCGCCTGTTTTCCGGCTGCGACAACAAGATGATGGCCGTAGTCGATGCCGACAGCGGAAAGGTGATTGCCACACCCGCAATCGGCGGTGGAGTGGATGCCACCGTCTTTGATGAAGGCACCGGCCTCGCATTCGCATCCTGCGGCGAGGGCGTGCTGACCGTGGTGCGCGAAGAGTCGCAGAGCAAATTCAGCGTTGCGGAAAATGTTACGACTCAGGAAGGCGCCCGCACTCTCGCCCTCGATGATAAGACTCACCAGGTTTTCGTGGTGACGGCAAAATTCGGGCCGCCCCCGGCGCCGACTCCAGAGCAGCCGCATCCCCGGCACTCGATTCTGCCTGACACTTTCGTGGTCCTGGTTGTCGGCAAATAAATTGCCGCTTCCCCGAACCGGCGTTGAATGGAGAAACAAGATCGATAAACGAGATCGATAAAAGAGATTGATCGAAGAGATAAGAGAAGTTGCGTAGCCGCGCACTTACTGTAAACTATGCCAACCCCGGTGGGCACGAGACCCCGGGGGCGAGGCTCCATGAGCGCCAGCGACGCAGAAAAATTCCATCGCGCGAGAATTACCAAACGTGTGGACATCGCTCCCGAGTTGTGGATGATTCGCGTCCAGCCCGACGGCGAGTTCAAATTCGCTCCCGGTCAGTATGCAACTCTGGGCCTCGAAGGTCCGGACAAGCGCAGGGAGCGTCCATACTCCATCGTGTCTTCGCCTTACGAGAGCGAACTCGAGTTTTTTTTCGAACTCGTTCCTCCCGGAGATCTCACTCCCCTGCTGTACAAGCTGCAACCCGGCGATGAACTGCTCCTGCGAAAGGTTCCTAAGGGGCGGTTCATGCTTGATACCGAAAGCGGCCGCACCAATCACCTTTTGGTGTGTACCGTAACCGGCGTTGCTCCCTTCGTAAGTTATGCCCGCGCTCTCTATCGAGACTGGAAAGAAGGGAGGTTTGCGGGGGAACACAAGCTGTTTCTGCTGAACGGCGCAAGCCGCTCGTGGGAGTTCGGGTATCTGGAAGAGTTGCAGAAATTCGCGGAGAAGGCGCCTTGGTTTCAGTACGTACCAACTGTCAGCCGTCCTTGGGACGATGAACAATGGACGGGCGAGACCGGACGCGTGGATGATGTCCTGCGCAAGTACACCGACATGTGGGGTCTCGGGGCGAATGCGGTCGCGTATTTGTGCGGCCATCCGGCGATGGTCGAAGGAAGCAAGGGAATCCTGAAGCGTATCGGCTTCACCAAAGAAGGATTGAAAGAAGAGATCTATTGGGTGCCATCAAGGGAAGCGGTCGCATCCTAAGAACCTTAGCTTGTGGACGCAGCCCTAAACACCCACACTGGAACTCCGGCGTTCAAGCAGAAGAACGTCTCTCCAGATACCGTCTCGTCGGCCGAGTTTCTGGCGCAGTCCCACTTCTCGGAATCCGCAGGACGCATGCAAAGCGAGGCTGGGAACATTCTCCGGAAAGATGCCGGCCTGCAGCGTCCATATCCCGTAGCGTTCCGACTGCTCGACCAGCGATTGGAGCAGCATCTTCCCGACCCGGCGACCTCGCGCCTCAGCAGCTACGTAAACGGAAACTTCTGCCACGCCTGAATAAACGCGACGGCTGGAAACCGGACTCAATGCTGCCCACCCGAGAATGCGCCTGCTGTCGCGCGCTACCAGCCGACAGTCTGGAAGATGCGCACTATCCCACTTCATCCACTCTGGAGTTCCCGTTTCGAATGTGGCGTTGCGCGTGGCTATCCCTTCGGAATAGATATCGCGCACCGCAAGCCAGTCATCGCTGCGCATAGCCCTGATGTCAAAGTCCACCATATTCAGATTCGATCCAGGAATACGAGCCAAGGTCGCAGCTAACCCGGAAACGTTCCGGCTCCTATTCGCTTTCCGCGGGCGCGAAAAACACCAGTACCATCAACTCTTCGGTGATGTCGTGAAAGCGATGTTCCACTCCAGCCGCAACAAAGATGACGCTGCCCTCGCTCACAGCCTGGTCTTCGGAACCGGCTCGCATGCGGCCTCTGCCGTGAACTACGTAATACATTTCGTCTTCTTGGTGTGGTGATTGAGGGTCAGCGCCTCCGACGGGCAAGACGTAAACTCCAGCACTCATCGCCGGGACTCGCAGAAACTCCGAGTAACGCTTCCCGGATTGCTCGCGGCGTTTTTCTGCATCGACGATGTTGAAGAAGCTTGCCGCTTTCACTATCGCTGCTTCCCACTCTCCGTCGCACTAAGCGAAGCCAAAGGTTGGCTGCCGGTTTTCGTTTCTGCGAGGTGTTCCAGCGCGGACCGCAACTCCTGCGGCTTGAAGCCAAACGGGCCAGGCCTGCTCTTGTAGGCGATGCGCCCCTTCCCGTCGATCAAGTAAATCCGGTCGGGCCAGCCCGTATACGCTTTCTCGGTCGAGTTCTCGAACCCATCGATCAAGGCGGGAAACTTTATCCCCAACTTGCGCACGCAGGCTCCCGCCACCAGCGAGCGCTCCTCATAATCTTTCGGGCTGGTGAAGACGACCTTATCTTTTATATTGCTTTCCATTTGCCACACGTCGCTGGGATGCGCTTCGAGAATGTATACCGCCAGAAATGCCACCTTATTACCGTATTGGTCGTAGAGCTGGTTGAGGGCAGGAACCTCCCGCCGGAAAGGAGGTCAAGTGTAGCTTCCGAATACCAACACCACCGGCTGGCGCGCAGTCAGCGACGACAATTGAACGGTCTCGCTCTTATCCAATTTCATCAGCGAGAAGTCCGGCGCCGCGTCTCCAGCCTGCAGATTTCCCGCCCGGGCGTGGGTCCAAAGGGTCTCGAATGGGAGGGTCAGGAAAACCACGGGACCGGGCATCTTGGCCATGACCCGCGCAAACGTTTCGGGAGGCTGGCGCATGGCCCTCCAGACAAACGCAGCAAACGACGCGTAAACCATCAGCAGCACAATCAGGAATGGAATCAGTAATTTTCGCATCAGCGTGCTCGAACTGTAGACCTTGGTCAAACAGCATAGCATCATCTGGGTACCCGGCGTCGTTCCGTGGGATGGGAATATAATGGCGACCGGATGACTCTCACTGCGGGCGCCAAACTCGGACCGTATGAAATCCAGTCGACGCTGGGTGCGGGTGGCATGGGCGAAGTCTATCGTGCGCGCGACACTCGCCTGGACCGGCAGGTCGCCATCAAGGTTCTTGCTTCCCATCTTTCTTCTTCCCCAGAACTAAAGCAGCGGCTGGAGCGGGAGGCACGTGCTATCTCTTCCTTGAATCATCCCCACATCTGCCATCTCTATGACATTGGTTCGCAGGACGGAACCGACTACCTGGTGATGGAGTTGCTCGAAGGGGAGACGGTCGCCGAGAGACTTCGCAAAGGCTCTCTGCCTCTGAACGAAGTGCTGAAAGTCGGCGCGGAGGTAGCCGATGCCTTGGAGGTCGCCCATCGCGCTGGCATTGTCCATCGCGACTTGAAGCCGGCAAACATCATGCTGACGAAGTCGGGTGCAAAGCTGATGGACTTTGGTTTGGCAAAACCCTTCGGCATGAGTCCTGCAGCATCTGGCGCAGCACCTGCGTTCACCGCGGTGGCGACCATGACCGGACTAAGTCCGGCAAGCCCGCTGACCACAGCGGGCAGCATCGTTGGTACCATCCAGTACATGTCGCCGGAACAGATCGAGGGCAAAGAAGCTGACGCGCGCAGCGACATCTTCGCGCTGGGCGCGGTGCTGTACGAGATGGCGACGGGAAAGCGGGCCTTTGAGGGCAAGAGCCAGATCTCGGTGGCATCGTCGATCCTGGAGAAAGACCCGGAACCGATCAGCGCGGCCAATCCCATGATTTCGCCGGCGTTCGAGCATGTGGTGAAAACCTGCCTGCAAAAGAATCCGGAGGAGCGTTTTCAAACCGCACACGATATCAGGCTGGAACTCAGATGGATTGCCGAAGACCGATCGTCGCGGTCCGCGCCAGCTTTGCCGCCAGCCTCTCGCCATCCAGGCGAGCGGATCGCCTGGGCAGCGGCCATTCTCATCGCGATTATCGCCGGCGCAATTGCTGGAATTTTCCTCGCCCGGCCCAGTCAGCCCGCTCGCATCGTCCGCACGGTCATTGCTCCGCCTGAGGGCACCTCGTTCCGGTTGACCGGCGACCTGGCCGGTCCCCCAGTGCTCTCGCCCGATGGTGCCTACGTCGCGTTTACTGCCGCTGCGTCGGACGGCAAGGTCGTGCTTTGGGTTCGTGCCATGGACAAGCTTGAAGCACGCGCTCTGCCAGGTACAGACAATGTGATATTTCCTTTCTGGTCGCCGGACAGCCGCTCGCTCGCATTCTTCGCCGACAGTAAGCTCAAAACTATCGATCTCAACGGCGGCTCTCCCCTGGTGATTTGCGACACCCCGCAGGGCCGCGGAGGCTCCTGGGGACCGGACGGCGTGATCCTGCTGACCGCAGAGACACAAGCGCCCATCATACGAGCCAGCGCCAACGGCGGAACCCCGGTCGCAGTTACAAAACTTGATCGGACCCGGCACACGTCGCATCGCTGGCCCTTCTTTCTTCCCGATGGCAAGCACTTTCTTTATGTCGCTATCAATCACGATCCCTCCCAATCGGAGAATGACGCCGTGTACTTCGCCTCGCTCGATGGCGCGGAGAACCGCCTCTTGTTCCGCTCTCGCTCGAACGCGGTCTACGCCAGCGGATTTGTGTTGTTCGCGCGTGGCAGCCAGTTGATGGCGCAGAAGTTCGATCCGGCAGCTGGAAAGCTCAGCGGAGACCCACAGGTCGTGGCCAACGGGGTTGCCAACGATCTCAGCACGTGGCACATGGACGCCTCTGCCTCCGGCCCGGGACTGCTGGTGATGGGCAGTGGCGGGACACCCGATTGGCAGCTCATCTGGGTCGATCGCACCGGGAAACGAATCGGCACCGTCGCCGACAAGCTCTCGAACCTCCAATTTGCCCGTTTGTCACCCCAAGGGGACCGGGTTGCGCTCCAGATCGATACTGGGGCAAACGACATTTGGGTTCTCGATCTGGTCCGCGGGATTCGCACCCGGTTTACTTTCGGCCCGGTTACGAACGACCATCCGGTTTGGTCGCCCGATGGCAAGTGGATCGCCTACAGCTCCAATCGCAACGGCAGATTTCAGCTCTATCGCAAGCCCTCCGATGGCAGTGGCGCCGAGGAGCTTCTGCTCGATGATGATCAGGTGATCTTTCCCAACGATTGGTCGGGCGATGGCAGAACCCTGCTTTATTCCCGCGGCCTTTTTCTTGGGGTTGGCGAGGAGAGCTGGGCGTTGGCATTGGACGGCAATCGCAAGCCTCTCCTGATCGTGCCCCACGGCGCCAACGCTTTCGCAAGCCACGGAAGGCTCTCGCCCGACGGCCGCTGGCTCGCCTACACGTCCAACGAGTCCGGTCAACCGGAGGTGTATGTCGTACCCTTCCGCGGCGGACAAGGGAAATGGCAGGTCTCACCGAATGGAGGCCATTTCCCGTTGTGGGGCAGGGATGGCAAAAGCCTCTATTACGCTAATATCAACTACACCATTTTTGCGGTACCAGTGAAGCAACTGAACGACACCCTGCAATTCGGTACTGCACAGCAACTGGTGTCCAACACTTCCACCCCGGTCTTTTTCTATGATGTCTCGCCGGATGGCAAGAAGATACTTCTCAATGTAATCTCCCAGCAGGTGAACCAATCGATTACAGTAGTCACAAACTGGGCCGAAGAACTGAAGAAGTAACGCTGGCAGCCACAGTTTGGGCGCAACCTGAGACGTTGCGAGCAACGTCTCTGCAGCCTCGATCAGTATTGACCGTAGCGTCCCTTCACGGAATCGATGAGCTTTTGCGAGTCGTAGCCGACGCCGTCTTTGAAGACTATCTCCACGTTCTCGATGTCTGAAATACGGCTTGCGGGGTCGCCCTTGATTACCACGAGGTCCGCGTTTTTCCCTGCGACGATCGTCCCGATCTGATCCTGCTTGCCCAGGTATGTGGCGCCGTTGAGGGTGGCAATCTTGATCGCCTCGACGGGCGGGAATCCGGCTTCGACCAGCAGTTCGATCTCGCGCTGATCGCCGAATCCGGGGACGACGCCCCCGTTGCCGGTGGGATCTGGACCCGCCAGCAGCAATCCTCCGGCTGCGGCAAATTCATGTTCCAACTCCATGTCGCGCTTGAACAGCATGGGCCAGTCAGCTCTTGGCGGTTTCATGGTCGCAGGCCGCTCGCGGTTGTAAAGATAAGCTTCGCGTGCTTCTGGCGTCATTGCGTCGAGGACCGGTTGTCGCAGCGGAGGACGTCCCGGGATGCCGCCACTCTCAAACACGGGCAGCGTCGAGGTGATCGCTACATGGTGTTTCACCAGCATGTCGATCAGATCCTTCGCTTCCGGACTATTCGCCTGCATGTGTTCCAGCGTGTAGGTTCCCTGGCTTTCGCTGCAAACATCAGGTTTCTTGTCGGGGTCGAGTTGTGTGTTCACAAAAAAACCGTGCTCGAGACCATCAATGCCCAGTTCCGCAGCTTCCTTGTATGTCACCGAGCACAGGTGTCCCGTGACCTTGATGCCACGCTTGTGCGCGGCTTCAATCGCGGCCTTCAGTTCAGCCCGCGTGATGTTCATGTACGCTTTGAAAGACGTCACCCCGCGGTCGGCCCAATATTCGACCATCTGCCGTGCCTCGTCGGGGCCGCTTAGCTGATGCATCTGGAGGAAGTAGCTGTTGGGTCCCTCCAGGTACGGCCCGGTCACATCGATGTGCGGACCGGGCAGCTTGCCATCGTCGATCGCGCGCTTCAGGTTCAGATCGGCGTAGGTCTCAACGCTGCCCGTGGTGCGCATCGTGGTCACGCCGCCAGCCAGATAGAGGCGCGGCGCGGAGAACGTCATCTGCGGCACCAGCACTGGCGGTTCGGAGTTCCACTGGCTGTCCTCGTTCGGCCGGGCGACGTAAAAAAGGTGGTTGTGCATGCCGACGATCCCCGGCAAAACTGTGTATCCGCGCAGGTCGAGGATGGTGGTTCCCTCGGCGAGAGCGTCCGAACCCGGCAGCACCGCTGTGATCTTGCCCTGTTCGATAACCACGTTCTGGTCTTCGACTGGCGGCCGTCCCGTGCCATCGATTACACGCACGTGTTCGAGCACTACTCTCGGCGTGTTCACGCGCACATACTTCTGCACCAGCGGGGACAGAGAAGCGGCCTGTTGAGCGTTAGCCCATAGAGGAAGAGACAGGAACGCGAACAAAATCAAGAAGCGGTTGAAGCGCATTGGATTCCTCCAAAGTCGGCTAATTGTAGCCGATTGAACGCAAGCCAACCCGTAACGGACCAAGATCGTTTCACTTCTGGCGCGGGTGTCTGCTAACTTTGATGTTTTCAGGAAGTCTATGAGTGGCATACTGAGGATTCTCTTGATGCAACAGCTTCTTTCCGCCATTTTGCTGACTGCCGCTTTCCCCTTGTTCGCCCAGGACACAGATTTGCTACGACACTTTGATTACGACCAGAAGGCATCGCTCGACACTCAGGAAGTGGGCCTCGAACACCGCGGCGATGTCGCCATTCACGACATCTCTTATGCCAGCCCCAAGGGCGGACGCGTCCCCGCCTATCTAGTCGTGCCCAGTGGCAAAGGGCCGTTCGCTGCCGTGATCTGGGGGCATTGGTATTGGAACAATTCGGCAATGCGCAACCGCAAGGAGTTCCTGGACGAAGCTGTAGCCCTCGCACCGGCCGGCGTGGTGTCGTTGCTCACCGACGGCCCCATCGCACGCCCGGGACACGTGGAGGACCGGACGCCGCTGAATGAGCAGCAGGTCACTGATCTGGTGCAGCAGGTCGTGGACATGCGCCGCGGCGCTGACCTGCTGCTGGCCCGTCCGGACGTTGATCCCAAGCGTCTCGCATATGTAGGCCATAGCTACAACGCAAATGTGGGCGGATTTCTCAGCGGCATTGATAAGCGCTTCAAGGCATTCGTTCTGATGGCGGGCGGTTTATCGGATGAATCGGATCTCAAGTCGAAAGCGGTGCAGGAGTATCGCCAGAAGATCGGCCCCGAGAAGTTCGACGCATTCCAGGCCAAGTACGGATGGCTCGATCCCGGCAAGTTCGTCTCCCACGCGGCCCCCGCTGTGGTATTTCTGCAGTACGGTTCGCAGGAGAAGTTCTTGAATCCCGATCGGGCGCGCGCGTATGCAGCGATCGTGAGTGAGCCCAAGAGCTTCAAACTTTACGATGCTCCCCACGCCTTGAATGCTGAAGCCCGCCGCGACCGCATTGCTTTCCTCATTGACCGACTCAAACTTAAGCCGGTCGCGCTCGCCGTGATTGCGGGCATACCGGATCTGTTTCAACCGCCGGACCAAAATCCTTAAGACAGGTTTTTTGTGCGGGAGTTCTCCGTTACTGTTTCGCTTAACCAGGTTGTCGTCCGGGATACGGTGGTCCTTGAACGCATACGCATTTACGAACTCAGCTAGCCCTTGGCTGACATTGTCTTCCCCGATGTAGGCTCTTGGCCATGAACGGTCGATGATGGATTCGCGAACGGGATATAATTCTCATCCGCAAGACCATGCAAACTGAGATGAACCGCTCGGATTACGGCAAGACGACAAAGGGAATCGGAAGGCGTGAATTCCTGCTCAAAGCGCTCGTGTCCGGTGGCTTAGCCTCGCGATATCTGGTGAGCCCGGCAGGCTTGCTTCTCGCAAAAGACATCTTCGGTCAGACCCCTCAAAGTAACACTTCGAATCAAACCACCAAAGAACTGGTTACTCCTAATATCGACTTCTTCATTCGCAACCATTTTGCAACCCCGAAGATTAGTGACGAGGCGTGGAAACTCGAGATCGGTGGCCTGGTTTCCAAGCCGTTGAAGCTGTCGTATTCTGATCTCCTGCTGATGCCCTCGGTCCGTCGCCCTTCCACTTTAGAGTGTGCGGGAAACGCGTCGGGCGGCGCGGGTGTGGGGACAGCAGTTTGGTCGGGACTCCCTTTAGGAGAGCTAATGCGGCAAGCGGGCCTAAAGCCGGGAGCAACCACGATTGTGTTTCACGGGGCCGACTCTGGCGAGGGCGAGAACGTGCCGCCCGGCACTCACTTCGCCCGTGCCATTCCGCTTGAGGCGATGGAGCCCGCCACGTTGCTGGCCTATGAGATGAATGGCGAGCCGTTGCCTGCGGAACATGGTTTCCCGCTCCGCGTACTGGTTCCGGGCTGGTACGGCATGGACTCGGTGAAATGGCTGACGCGCATCGAGGTGCTGGACCATCCTTTCAAAGGATATTTTCAGGATGAGAAGTACGTCTCGTCGGGGGCGCATGGCGCATCTCGTCCGATCACGTTCATACAGGTGAATTCGAAGTTCTTGCGTCCGTCGGAAGGCGAAGAGATTCGTGCTAAAACATACCGCGTGGAGGGTGTTGCTTGGGCAGGAGAGCGCAAGATCGCCCGCGTCGAAGTGCGGGTGGGCGGCGGAGCCTGGCAACCGGCGAATCTCTCGGCCTCGCCGGCTGCCACGATCTGGAGTCCGTGGAGCTATGCATGGCAGGTTCCGAACTCAGGGCGGTACGCGCTGGAAGTTCGCGCAACCGACGAGGACGGCCGGAGCCAGCCTGAAGTTCGCGACCCTGATCGAAAAGATCCCTACGAGCTCAACACTCCTCATCGCGTCAATGTCAGTGTTCCGTAGCCAGAGGTGAACTGGCTCTGTTGACATCCCGCTATTTCGGGATGGCGCGCAATGGCGCAACGTAGCGCCGCCGTCCTGCCGGCGCTACAAGGGTGTCAAGCGAGGTTTGGGCGAAGGGAAGATAGAAATCTCGGAACAACTGGGAGTCTTCAACGAACGACGAGGTCAACGTGTTAGCTATGAACCGGCATCCATCTCAATATTGCGGACAGAAACTTCTGTTGCACGTTGGACTGTTGCTTCTTGGCGGCTTGACACTTGTGACGCCGACGGCTTCGCAGTCCCAAGATCTCTCTGAGCTTTCCGCGCAAGGAAAGGCCGCGCTCCGGGACCAGCAATTCGATCATGCAGAAAAGGTCTATGAGCAGGTCGTCAAGCTCGATCCGCGGTCGGCCGAAGCCCATTCCGATCTTGGACTGGCTCTCTATATGTTAGCCACGTATCCGCGTGCCATCACTGAACTGCGCAAGGCACTCGAACTCAATCCTCATCTGGATCACGCCCAGGTCCTACTGGCCCTGAGCTATTTCAATACCGGCGAGTTCGACCGTGCAATTCCACTACTCGAAAAGGCCTACCGGACTATGAAGGATGATCCGGTCGTGGCCGCTCACCTGGGCTTGGCTTATTTGCGGCGGGAGAAGGACGACGAAGCCCTGGTGGTGCTAAGCCACTGGGTGGAACTTGAACCCAACAGTGCGGACGCTCTGTACTTTAAGGGGAAAGCTGCGATGTACGTGGCCTCAAATTCGTTCTCCCAATTGACCAAGGCCGCGCCCGATTCTTATCGCATGCTGCAGCTGCGGGCTGAAATGCTGCGTCAGCAGAACCTGGCGCCGGCTGCGATCAACGAATACAAGAAGGCGATCGCGCAGAAGCCGGATGCAGCCGGGCTTCACTATGCTCTGGGAACTCTGTATCGCGAAGGCGGGCGCCTGGATGAGGCCCTGGCCGAGTTTCAAGAGGAGCTGAAAATTTCGCCAAGTGATGCGATGACCGATTATCTTATTGGCGACATCCACCTGCAGCGCAATGAACTGGACGACGCACAGAAATATCTGGCGCAAGCGTTGAGTGTCCAGCCGGGACTGATCGAAGCCAAACTCGACCTGGCTAAGACCTATCATGCCCAGGGCAAGGCTGACGACGCAGTGAAAATGCTTCAGACGGTCGTGGCCTCCGACCCCGACGACCAGGATGCCCACTACCTTCTGTTCGGCTTGTATAAGGAGCGCGGCCAGGCTGCGGAGGCCCGCAAAGAATTGCAGATTTTCCAGGAGCTGAAGCGAAAGGCCAACGAACAGGAGCAAAAGCGCATGCGGCTCGATTCCATTGACTAACCCCCAACGCCCAAGCATCCTGCGTCTTGTGCTAGAAGCGATATCAGCCTTGACAAATTCCGCCCTCCGCCGATATTGTCTCTAAGCGCTTATTTGAAACGTGCCCGCCACATGTTAGAAGTCACTTCGGGCCGCCCTGAGAAGGTATTTCGAGCGATGTCTAGCGAACGTGTTCTCGCCGCCACGCTGGTCCAACCCGGTCAATACGAAGTACGTGAGTATCCACTGCCGGAACCGGGGCCAGGCTGTGTTCTGGTGAAAATGGAGTTGTCAGGAATCTGCGGCACCGACAAGCACACCTACCAGGGCTACATCAACCAATATGCGGGCATCGGAGACGGTAAGAAGATTCGCTTTCCGATCATTCAGGGTCACGAAAATGTGGGAACCGTCGCGGCGATCGGCGGTGATGGCCGTTACACCGATTTCGAAGGCCTTCCCCTGGCGGTCGGCGACCGAGTAGTCGTCGGCGCGAACGTTTCCTGCGGCGATTGTTACTACTGCCGGCACGACTTCCCCTACTACTTCTGCCAGAACATGACGGACTACGGCAACAACCTGAGTGCTGCCGATCCGCCGTATCTGTTTGGCGGCTGGTCTCAGTATATGTACATCGTTCCCGGAAGCTTTCTGGTTCGCGTTCCGGACGACCTGCCTTCCGAAGTTGCGGTTCTCACCGAAGTCATGGCGGTGACTGTGGGACTTGACCGGGCGAAGCAGATGTCGGCCTTTCCCAGCGAAGCATTTCTCTTTGACGACACGGTCGTGGTTCTTGGCGTCGGCCCACTGGGGATGTGCTTCCTGATGAAAGCCCGCATGCTCGGAGCCGGAAACATTATTGCCGTCGATCTGTCCGATTATCGCTTGCAGTTTGCCAAGCGACTCGGGGCCGATCATGTGCTGAACGTTTCCAAGACGAGTCTCGCCGACCGGCTGGATTTTGTCCGCAGCCTTACCGGAGGGCGTGGCGCCGACATGGTGATCGAAACTGCGGGCGTACCGCAGGCAGTGCCCGACGGCCTCGAAATGCTGCGACTGGGAGGGCTACTGCTCGAGGCCGGCAACTTCTCCGACCTCGGTGAAGTGCCCATAAACCCGTTCCGACATCTCTGCTCGAAGAGCGTGCGCATTCTCGGCGTCGGCGGTGAAGAACCAGCGAGCTACGGCCCCAGCATGCGGCAGATGGCTCGCTATATGCGTAACTATCCTTTGCGAGAGTTTGTCTCGCACCGCTTTCCGCTTCGTGACGTTGAAGCTGCTGTGCAAAAGTCTATCGCGCCGGATTCCATGAAGGTCGCCATCGCACCATGGGCCTGACTGCAAGTTCTGGCTAGGAATTTCATTTGCGAGCCGCACGGGCGAGGACGCCCGCGCCTACATTAGCAACTCGAAGGAGAACATCCGATGGGAAAACTAGCAATCACGGGCGGAAAGCCTGTCCGAAAAAAGCGCTTTGATCCTTGGCCCATATTCACGGACAAAGAGAAGAAAGCGCTCAAAGATGTTCTGGAAAATCACAATTGGGGTGGACAGCCCTTCCCCGGCAAGCACGCCGAAGCGTTCGCCAAGAAATTCGCCAAGCTCCACACCGCCAAGTACGGCCAGTGCGTGAACACGGGTACGGTTGCCATTCAGGCCGCGCTCAAGGCTATCGATATCCGTCCTGGGGACGAAGTGATTGTCCCGGCCTACACCTGGGAAGGAACCGTCGGACCGGTGCTGCTGGTAAACGCCGTTCCGGTTTTCGTTGACGTCGACCCCGACACGTATTGCCTGGATGCGAAGCTGATCGAGCAGGTAATCACTCCCAAGACGAAGGCCATTCTTCCCGTCCATCTGGGAATGAGGTTTGCCGACCTGGATGCTCTCATGGCGATCGCCAAGAAGCACAACCTCAAGGTGATTGAAGACTGCGCCCACGCCCATGGCGGCATGTGGCGTGGCAAAGGTGCGGGCTCGATTGGAGATCTGGGCGCTTTCAGCTTTCAATCCAGCAAGCTGATCACGTCGGGCGAAGGTGGAGCGGTCATCACCAACAACCTGGAATACCACGAGCGGGTTCAGAGCTACATCAACGCCGGGCGGGCCAGTGTCACCGACAAATTCAAACATCGCATGATCGGATTCAACTATCGCCTCGGTGAATTCCAGGCGGCCGTGTTGGGTGCTCAACTCGATCGCCTTCCCAGTCAAGCCAAGGAGCGGGAGAAGAACATGAAGTACTTCGAGTCCCGTCTGCGAGGCACTCGCGGCATAGGATTGTTGAAACCGGAACCTCGCATCACGCGCCTGGCCCCCTACGGTTACGTGCTGAAGTATTTTGCGGATCAGGTGAAGGATATTCCGCGTGCAGGCTTCGTCGCAGCTCTTCAGCAGGAAGGAATACCGTGCGACGGTCTTTTCTACGAACCCGTCTACAAGAGCTCGCTATTCCCGGTTAATTCCGCCGACTTCCCGGCCCTAAGCTGGGGACGTCCTACGCCGCTTGACCTGCGAACCATGTATCGGTGTCCAGTTTCAGAGCGGGCCGCATACCACGAGGCAATCTGGTTCTCGCATCACTTGTTCCTCGGCGGCAAGGCAAATATCGACAGCATTGCCGAGGGGATCTTCAAGGTTCTCGAGAACATTGAGGAGCTCCGCGGGCTCGAACACCGCACCATCAAGGCACAAGGAATGAGCCGCGCCGACCGCGAAAGCTGAACACACAGCGCTCAACTCGGAGGGAACTTTTCTATGCCAAGGGTCAAGCGAGTCGGATACGCGGTGGTGGGCTTGGGAGGTATTTCTCAAGTCGCAGTGCTGCCTGCGTTCGCTCACAGCAAGAAGGCCAAACTGGTCGCAGTCGTTAGCGGCGACAAGAGGAAGGCGCAGAAACTCGCGGAGCAGTTTAAAGCCAACGGGACCTTCAGCTATGGGGAGTTTGGCGAATGTCTCAGCAACCCTGAGGTGGAAGCTGTTTACATCGCGACCCCGCCCGGCGAGCACGAAAAATATGCGGTCGCAGCCGCCAAGGCAGGCAAGCACGTGCTCTGCGAAAAACCACTCGCAGCTACAGTCAAGCAGGCTCGAAACATGGTCGAAACCTGCCGCCGGAACAAAGTTCAATTCATGACCGCGTATCGAAAGTACTTTGAGCCAAGTAGTCTCACCCTCAAGAACATAATTTCGAAAGGAGAATTGGGCCGCATCGATGTGATTCACACGCTGTTCACTGAACTTCGTCCGTTCGGCGACAACTCGCCTTCGTGGTTGTTTTCGCGCAAGCTATGCGGCGGGGGGCCATTAACCGATCTCGGCGTCTACTGTTTGAATACCTGCCGCTGGCTGGTCAATGAGGACCCGATTGCCGCCAGCAGTGCCGTCAGTTGGGTACGTGATCGACGACGATATAAAGAGGTGGAAGAAGGTATCGCGTTCCGCCTCGATTTTCGCAGCGGCCTCATTCTGCAAGGGACCGCAGGCTATAGCGCTGCTTTTTCCTCATTCGTCCATGTTCACGGGGAGAAAGGCTGGGCCGAGCTGGCTCCAGCCTTCGCTTTCGAGGAAGAGCGGCGGCTTAGCGGAAAGATTGCGGGGCGCTGGTTCGCCAAGATATTCAAGCCGATCGACGAATTCGCTCTGGAACTCGACTATTTCTCGGAGTGCATTCGGGAAGGCCGCAAACCGGAGCCTGACGGCGAGCAGGGTTTGCGGGACATCATCATCATTGACGCGATCTATCAAGCCGCCAGAAAAGGCGGCACGGTGAAGATCAAATACTAACAAATGTAGCGCCGCCGTCCCGGCGGCTGTCGTGGGGGCGTCCCGCCCCCACCGGCGAGGGCAAGATGCCCTCGCGACAGCCGGCAAGATGCCGGCGCTACCAGGAATAAAAGGACGGTTATGGCGAAGCTGGGCATGGGTGTAATTGGGGTCGGCACGATGGGTAAGCAGCACGCTCTGAATATTCGCCGCCTGATCCCGGAAGCGCAACTGATAGCCGTTGCCGACGCCGACCTGAAGCGCGCTCAACAGGTAGCCTCCGAGCTCGAAATCGAGCATGCCTTCAACAGCGTCGAAGCACTAGCTGAGCGAAAGGACATCCAGGCCATCGTGGTCGTGACCCCGGCGAAGTTCCATGGGGCTGCGATGCGAGTGTGCGCCCAGGCAGGCAAGGATATATTCTGCGAAAAACCCTTCACGCTGACCGTCGAGGAAGCCGATCAGATTCTGGACCTCACTGCGAAAGCTGGTGTGCGCGTCCAGGTGGGCCACGTCCGCCGCTATGATCCTCCGAACGTAAAAGCCAAGAAGCGCATCGAAGCTGGAGAGATCGGCGATCCCGTAATTTTCAAGTCGCTGGCGCGCGATCCCGCGCCTCCGCCAGTCAGCTACATGGCCAGCGGAGTCAATGGCATGTTCTTCCAGGATTCAACCGTCCACGAGTTTGACTTGGGCCGCTGGCTGATGAACGACGAGATCAGTGAGATTCATGCCTATGGCGCGATTCTCGTCTTTCCCGAGGCCGCACAGTTCAACGATATTGACACTGCGCTCCTTAACATGAAGTTTTCACGCGGTACGCTGGGCGCCGTCGAGAACTACATGCAGTCCGGCTACGGGTATGACATCCGCACCGAGATCGTGGGCTCGAAGGGAACCATCATTATGGGATATCTGCAGCAGACCGCTGAGCTTGTGCTCACAGCGGCGGGAGCCAAGACCGATATCGTCGATCACTTCCTGGCTCGGTTCGCTGAAGGGTACCTCAACGAAATGCGCGACTTCGTTCAAACCATCCTTGCCGACCGCGCGCCTAAGGTTGACGCATTCGATGGCCGCCAGGCGGTAGCGGTGGCGGCTGCAGCGGAGCGTTCCTATCGCGAAGGTTGCGCGGTGAAAGTCCAGAATCGAACTCGCGCGAGTAAGTGAGCGGGCACCCTATTCGCTGGGTTTGGCCCCCTGGGAGAGAACAAACTGCTTAACCGCGCTGCGACTCTCCTTGAGTTGTTCCTGATGGAGACGGGATAGCTCCTGGTAGCGGTCGAGCTCCTGCGTGGCCAACTCCAGTTTGTTCATGTCTCGATAGACCTGCCCCAGCCGGTAGTGCGCCATATCTGACGTGGGATCCTGGCGGATGGCTTCGAGGTATTCAACCACCGCCTTCTCATGCTCTTTTCGCGCCGCGTACAGGCCGCCCAATTCGAGGTGCGCCTCCGGGAAATCTGGCTGCAGTCGTACGGACCTCTCGAGCAAATCCTGCGGCCGATCCAAAGCACCTCCCGGTCCCCTGGAAAGCTCAAGACGAAACAGTGCAGCACCATAACTAAAGGCAAGTTCAGCATTCTGCGGATGCGCGGCCGCCAGGCGGTCCAGACGGGGCAGTAGCGCATCCCAGTCCTTGGGCGCCAAGAAGGTCAAGACCGTCTTCCAGGCCTGAAAGATCGTCGGTGACTCCGAATCAATCTCCAGCGCCGTCGTGAAGGCACCCGCCGCTTCCGGGTACTCTCGGACAGCATAATGACTGAAGGCCAGTCCGAGAAATTCCCGCGAGGAATGGGGAAACTTCTGGGTGCCGACTCGATAGACTTCCGCTGCCGGCCCGAAGGTGAAGTGCGACAGATACTCCATGCCAAGGTCGAAGTAATAGCGTTCATTGTTGGGATCGAGTTCGACGGCTCGCTGAAAGCTCTGAACCGCCTCTACATACTTGCCCGATTCCTCATCCAGCCCGGCCAGCAAGTTGTAAAGTGCGGCCGACGGCCGTTCTTTCACGGCCCGGCGGATCAGATCGATCGCAGCGGAAGTCTTCCCAACGTTTCTGTAGGCCAGCGCCAGATTCTCGGTCACGG
>DATNNO010000139.1:0-3098 GCA_035601775.1 Terriglobales bacterium
ACCCAGACGGACGCACCTACTCGTACCAAGGAATTCTAAAACCAAGTCGTCGGAGACTCCGCAAATTCGTCACGGTTGCCCCAAAACAGTTCCCATGATAGTAACCGACCGACCGTCCGGTTGGCAAGCGACCGGTTCGAACTGCTAACCCCCAAGGTATAGACTATCCAGCAAATCATGCAATTGCGTCCTTTGCCGTTCGCTGCGGGACCGGTCTTCACTCTCATCTTTTGGATCGCGTTTGTGATCTGGACACTGCCGGAAGTGTTTGCCTGGAAAGCGAAGCGGTCGGTCGACTCCTCAAGCGCCCGCGATCAAGGCTCCCTGAGCCTCATCGTAGCCCTTTGGTGGATCGGAATCGCGCTGGACTTTTCACTCTCCCTGTTCCTGCCGCAGGCTGCCATCTCGTGGCAACCAACCTTGCTCTTCATTGCCGGAATTTGCTTAATGCTGCTCGGGGTCGCCCTGCGCTGGTATTCTGTGTCGGTTTTAGGGAAATACTTTACGTTCGATGTCGCGATTCACAGCGGCCAGGTTTTGGTTGAGGTGGGACCGTACCGCTATATCCGTCACCCTTCCTACAGCGGCGCCCTCCTGAGTCTGCTTGGATTCGGTTTGGCACTCGGGAATTGGGCGGGCCTCGCCGCCAGTCTTTTGTGCCTCGGGTTCGCCTATGCCTATCGCATACCGGTCGAGGAAGCTGCACTCGCGTCGGCTCTCGGCGAGACCTACCGGCAATATCTGAAAAGGACGTGGCGTCTCGTGCCATTCTTGTTCTAGAGTAGGCGGTTGGTGTCCACCCTCCAGCGAATTACGATGATTTCCAGACGCGAGTTCATGGCCGGCTCAGTTGCTCTTGCAGTCGCCTCGAGCGCTCCTGGAAGGCTGGCGCCAGAACCTGAATCGATCCTGGTCAACGACATTCATTCCCAACTCAATTCCACTCGGGTGTTGGGAATTTTGCAGCCACGATCTCTGGAAGATGTGCAGAGCATAGTTCGTTCGGCTCGCAAAGATCGGAAAATAATTTCAGTTGCCGGTGGGCGACATGCGATGGGAGGGCAGCAGTTCGGTACCGACACCTTGTTGGTGGATATCAGGAAGCTGAGCCAAGTACTCAATCTGGATCGCAAGCGCGGAATTATCGAGGTTGAAGCGGGGATCGAGTGGCCAGAACTGATTGATCGTTATCTCACCTTGCAAAATGGCGATCGCCAGAGTTGGGGAATCGCGCAGAAACAGACCGGCGCTGATCGACTGACTATGGCCGGAACCATTGCCGCAAATGCGCACGGCCGCGGTCTGAAGATGAAGCCTTTTATCGGCGACGTCGAATCCCTCGTTCTTGTCGATGCGACAGGAACTGCGCACAGGTGTAGCCGAAAGGAGAACCCGGAATTGTTTCGGTTGGTCCCCGGCGGATACGGCCTCTTTGGCATCGTTACGTCCGTGCAATTGCGCCTCGTGCCAAGAAAGAAGATCGAGCGCGCGGTTGAAATTCGGACTGTAGACGGCCTGATGGCCGCGTTTGAGAGGCGCATTGCCGACGGATTCCAATATGGCGATTTCCAATTCTCCATCGAGCATGATTCGGAAGATTTTCTCCACAAAGGCGTTTTCTCCTGTTATCGACCAGTGCCAACGGATACTCCAATACCATCCACAGAGAAGCAACTAACGGATGAGAACTGGAGGCAACTCCTTTATCTCGCTCACACAGATGAGAAACAGGCATTCCACCGATACGCAGACTACTATCTCTCGACCAATGGGCAGGTGTACTGGTCAGACACACACCAGTTGAGTATCTATCCGGACAACTACCATCGCGAAATCGACCAGAGGCTCCACGCCCCTTATCCTGCAACTGAGATGATCACCGAGATTGACGTTCCAAGACCGATGCTTAAGGGATTTCTCGATGAGGTGCGAGAAGACTTTCGTAAAAACAGGGTCGAGCTTATCTATGGCACGGTGCGTCTTATCGAGCGCGATGATGAGAGCTTTCTGCCTTGGGCGAAGCAGTCGTACGCGTGCACGATCTTTAATCTGCATACCGTTCACAGTCCCGAAGGGCTTCAACGTTCGGAGAATGCCTTTCGGAGGCTCATCGACATGGCGGCGCGCCGCGGAGGCTCGTACTATCTAACCTACCATCGCTATGCCACTCGAAAGCAGGTTGAAAGCTGCTATCCGCAATTCGCAGAATTCCTCCGGCTGAAGAAGAGGTACGATCCGGAAGAGCGTTTTCAAAGCGACTGGTACCGACACTACAGGACCATGTTCGCGGACATCCTTTGACACTTATTTCCCTCGCAAGGTCGACCCGGCTGGCTCACGTTCAGTAGTACTGATCGGGTGGCCCTTTGTACTCCTGCAAGGCATTGCCGCCGTCAATGACGATCAGTTGGCCGGTGATGTAAGAGGCGGATTCGGAGGCGAGAAACGCGATAGCAGCGGCGACCTCGTCGGGGCGGCCGGGGCGGCCCACGGGAGTATTTCTACCCGCGATGATTTCGTGCACGCTGGAGGACGCAGTTTCGATCCAGCCCGGAGCGACAGCGTTCACTGTGATTCCCTGCCGTGCAAGTTCGAGGGCAAGACTGCGAGTAAGCCCGACCATGCCGGCTTTGGCTGCACTGTAGGCGGTTTCGCGAGGATTGCTCACGACCGGACCGGTGGTAGAAGAAACGTTCACGATACGCCCGTAGTTTGATTTCAACATGAAGGGCAGAACCGCTTTAGTGACGTTGAAAGCGGTTTTGAGATTGATGGCGATGCCGTAATCCCACTCCTTTTCGGAAAGCTCAGCCAGAGGTAACGAGGCGGTCTCAGCAGGGCTGCCGACCTGAGTCATGCCGGCATTGTTGATGAGGATGTCGAGGCGGCCATAGCGGGCGAGGACTTCATCAACCAGCACGTGCGTGCGCGCGTGATTCAGCAGATCGGCGGGGAAAGCGAAGACATCAGCCCCTTCTGCGGCGAGTTCGTGGGCGCGCTCCTCGATTCTTTCCGTCGTGGAAGTGATTGCGATCTTCGACCCTTGTTGCGCGAGCAAACGAGCAGTTGCGAAGCCTATCCCCTGCGGGCTGCCCGCG
>DATNNO010000140.1:0-50497 GCA_035601775.1 Terriglobales bacterium
CAAGCTTCTGGGATTCCAAGTCTCCGGAGCTGGTATACCCAGTTGCTTGGCTAAAATGTGGGTGTTCTTCTTGTCCCAGGCCCACTGCACAGTGTTCCAATCGGGAGTGGTTACCCGAAAGAATTCGGCAAGCCGCGCGCGCTGGCGAGAAAAAGCCGCTACCGTCTCATCTCTGGTCGGAAAAAGAACCCAGTCTTTCAGTCCAAAACGTTGACCTACATCAAGCACAGT
The DNA here is from genome assembly GCA_035601775.1 of Terriglobales bacterium. Lineage (GTDB taxonomy): Bacteria > Acidobacteriota > Terriglobia > Terriglobales > Acidobacteriaceae > JABDBE01. Next base: position 232 of record DATNNO010000140.1, read on the forward strand.
GTCCACCGTCTTCTGCTCGTCGCGCAAGTTCTTCACTCGGATCACTCGCTTTGCGTACCTCGAAAATGAGGAGATCGAGTGCTGGTCTTCCAGTATATAAACCGGAATACCTCTTCGGCCCAGACTGCGAGCGATCCCCAATCCGGGGTGATCTCCCCCAATGACGAGAGCCCCGACGCTTTGATGATTCATCGTCATCTCAAAAGTGAACGGACGGGTTTTTCCAACTAACGTCGAACTGTTATCGACGAATCTTGCTATTTCGAACAACGTGCGAAGCTAGTTCTTGCGACGCGAACTCGGTACCCGCTACGAAATACAAAAGCGGCCCGAAGCTCCGAGCAGCCGTAGCCCCTATGAAATGCAACCCTGGCACGGAAGAACAAAAACCTCCAGTCAGAGCGGGGTAACCGTCCAGCTGGCGAACATGCTTCACAAGGTCTGGCGACAGGAAACCGTAACGGCAGATATCAACATCATATCCGGTACCCAAGAGAACATGGTCCACGCGGCGTTCACTGGCGTCATCGAGCCTAAGATGCACCTCACCACCCAGCGAAGAAGCTCGCTGCACGGTACGGCCAAGCGTGATCTTCACCGTAGTCAGCCGCGGGGGTAGCCACGGCGAGGCAGCCGGACGAACTGCGCGTTTGCGAATCTTGTCTCTAAGCTTCAGAGGAATGCGATGAATGAGTTGGGGGGATGCGACCAGGCGACTAATTCCGGCTGGACCCACATCGTGTTTGGAATAAAGCATCGCTGAAATCGGCCCCAGATGGTGCAGCCAACGGTGCCCGCCAATCCAACGCAGCTCATCAATCTTTGCAATGACCTCAACTTCGGCTCCTGATTCGCGCAATAGCGCTGCTGACTCCAGCGCGCTCTGTCCTGCCCCGATCACCGCAATCCTCTTTCCGGAGAATTCCGTGAACTTCCGGCCCTCGTAGCAGTGGGAGACTTGCTTCTCGGGCAAGTTTGCGAACTGAGCCGGCTTCCGTTGAAAGGGTCCAATGCCTGCCGCGACCACGAGTTTGCTGGTACGAACTACTTCTCCGTCTTGCAGCGTAAGTCGGAAGCCCGCGCCGTCACGATCGGCTTGAGTAACTGTCCTTCTGTCTAGATCGGAATCGAGCTGGCGCCGAAACCACAGCCCGTAGGCGACGAAGGTTTCGAGGGGAAGTGGTGCGAGCGGTTGTATCCCGGAGGCGCTCTCGTAAGCTTCCAGGGTGAAAGCCTGTGCCGGATCCGAAATACTGGAGGCTTCGCGTGGTGACCGCAAAAGCATTCCAGCCGGCATCTTGTCGGCCCAGAACGCCATGGGTTCGCCAAAGACCCTGACGCGAAGACCCTTCGCTTTCAAATGCGCGGCCGCGGATAGCCCATATGGGCCCGCACCGATTACCGCGATGTCACAGGCGTCCGATTTCGTCCTCGTAGGTTTATGCCCCTGCGCAACACCACCACTCAGCGTCGTGCCAGAATTCACTTCGTCCTCCCTAGCATTCGGAAGATGCCATCGCAATGTTCGATCGTAAGACTGACTGCCACCCCGAGCGTGATGGCTAGCAATGCACCTTGGCAAGCCCCACAGTTAGGAAGATGGAAGGCGCCGCAACTGCTGGTTTGACTGGTGAAGTGAGCCTTCACAAGTGGCTCATCTACGAACCGCAGCACGTTTCGCCCAAAATTCAACAGCGTAGACTAGGTGACATCTGATGCAGGTCGGATGATTCCGAGTGAATCGTTGGAAGCGTTTGAGCATGCTATTGTTCATGTGGAAGACTTCCGCACGGCACAGATCGGAAGGTGTGGGTGGTTTGAGCGAGCACCCGGCAGACACCGTGTCTGATTATCCTCTTCGTGAGAAAGATGGACCCGTTGCCTTCAGGAGCGCCCGCCCTACCGAACCGGGCGCACATTGACATTCAGGACAAGCTGGGCTCAAAGTAAGCCTTCGCTAAAGGAAAGCATGAGGGACTGCCGCCAGTTCTGCATCGATGGGCAGTGGGTCGGTCCAACCAAAGCCCACGACTTCGAAGTCATCAATCCTGCCAGCGAGGAACCCATCGCGACCATCTCGCTCGGCGGTGCGGCCGACATTAACAGGGCCGTGGCCGCAGCCAAAAGGGCCTTTGAGTCGTACTCAGAGACAACTCTTGATACCCGCTTGGCATTCCTGCAACGGATCGTTGAGGTTTATCAGTCAAAGATTGACGAGATAGCCGAGACCATTTCACAGGAAATGGGCGCTCCCCTGTCGCTATCACGAGCGGCGCAGGCTCCGGCGGGGCTGCGGCATCTGTCAGAGATCGTGAAGGTGCTGCGATACTTCAAGTTCGAAGAACTCAAGGGTTCGACTCTCATGCGCAAAGAGCCGATCGGAGTTTGCGGGCTCATCACCCCTTGGAACTGGCCCATGAACCAGATTGCCTGCAAGGTGGCGCCCGCGCTCGCAGCTGGGTGCACCATGGTTCTCAAACCGAGTGAAATTGCGCCGCTCTCGGCTTATCTGTTCGCGCAGATTCTCCATGAAGCCGGACTCCCGCCCGGTGTGTTCAATATGGTCAATGGCGATGGTCCCACGGTGGGCTCCGCGATTGCTTCGCATCCAGATGTGGCTATGGTCTCCTTTACTGGGTCAACGCGAGCTGGTGTCGCCGTCGCATCGGCGGCCGCTCCCACTGTGAAGCGGGTTACGCAGGAACTCGGTGGCAAGTCGGCCAACATCATCCTGGACGATGCCGACCTCGAAAATACAGTCAAAGAAGGTGTGCAAGCATGCTTTCGCAACACCGGCCAGTCCTGTGATGCGCCTACTCGCATGCTCGTTCCGCGGTCCCGGATGGCTGAGGCGGCTGTGGCGGCAAAACGGGCCGCCGAAGCCACCAGAGTTGGCGATCCATTCGCAGAAGGCACTAGCATCGGTCCGCTCGCCAGCAAGGCCCAGTTCGAAAAGGTGCAGCGCCTGATCAACAAGGGCATTGAAGAGGGCGCGAAGTTGATCGCGGGTGGTCCCGGCCGTCCAGCGGGTATGAGTAAGGGCTACTTCGTGAAGCCCACGGTATTCGCGGGTGTTCGCAACGACATGACGATCGCACGCGAGGAGATCTTTGGGCCTGTTCTTTGCCTCATTCCTTACGAGGATGAAAACGACGCGGTCCGAATTGCGAACGACACCCCCTATGGGCTCTCAGGCTACGTGACATCGGGAGACATCGAGCGCGCTCGCCGGGTTGCGAAGCGAATTCGATCGGGCAACGTACACATCAATGGGGCGCGGCTCGACTTCGGCGGATGCTTTGGAGGCTACAAACAGTCGGGCAACGGCCGGGAATGGGGCGAGGCCGGGCTCGAGGAATTCCTTGAGTTGAAGGCCGTCTTTGGCTATGCGGCCGATGGGAAGTGAGATCCTGCATGTCCGCGCACATACCCCGCTTTCATAAACCTACGTAACTTTTCGAGGTGACTCTTGAACTGCCATAATCAAGCAGTCTGCATTCAAAGGCCCGGTAGGAATTCCGCGTACAGGCCGTAGCATAGTAGCGCGGTTCGGGAACCAGGGGATGAGCAGTACGGACCATTGCCAAGGACAGGTCGCGGCGACGGAACCCATGACTCACTCAGCGACAACCCAGATCACCGTCACCGAGGATGACACAGCAAACCAGCTCGCTGCCATCTGGCAAGAGGTCCTGGGCGTTGAGTCCATTGGCGTTGACCAAAATTACTTCGATCTGGGTGGGGACTCATCCCTGGCGGTTCGCATGTTCGCCCAAATCGAAAAGATATTCAAAGTCAAGTTGCCCTTGGCCACGCTTTACGATGCGCCCACAATCGAAGAGCTTGCCCGGATTCTCCGAAGTAACTCCTCGGCGTCCGGCTGGTCGCCGCTTGTCGCAATCCAGCCTGCCGGCTCACGCCCGCCTTTCTTCTGTTTCCACGGAGCTGGCGGCAACGTCCTGACCTATCGTGACCTTTCGAGGCACTTGGGAGCTGACCAGCCGTTCTACGGCTTGCAGTCCCAGGGACTGGACGGCAGTTGTCCGCCCCTAACGAAAATCGATGAGATGGCGGCCTTGTACTTGAAGGAGATACGAAGAGTGCAACCGCACGGGCCTTATTTTCTGGGCGGCTATTGCGGAGGTGGAACCATTGCATTCGAGGTGGCTCAACAGCTCCAAGCCGATGGAGAGTCCGTCGCCCTGCTCGCTCTGTTCGACACCATGAACTGGTCCAAGATCCCCCTCACGATTTGGAGCAAGGCAACCTACGCCTCCCAGCGGTTGGTGTTCCATGCGGCTGGTTTCCTTAGTCTTGATTCTGCGGGTAAGGCCGAATTCTTTCGGGAAAAGATGGAGGCATTGCGAAGCAGAATTCCGGTGTGGCGAGGCATGCTGCTGGCAAAGTTCAACAAGCATCCAGACAGCGCCACATCAGAGTCGTTGGTACTGGGGCGGATCTGGCAAACGAATGACCGCGCCTGTTGGAACTATGTCCCCAGAAACTATCCCGGCAAGATCACAGACTTCCGTCCCGTGAAACAGTATCGCGTCTTCAGCAAGCCGGGGTTGAAATGGGATCGGTTGGCGCAAGGGGGGCAAGAAGTTGTCGTTCTGCCCGTCTATCCCGCCGGCATGCTTGTCGAACCATTCGTCGAGCACTTGGCTGTAGCGCTGAGGAAGTGCATTGACGCTGCCGGTCTCAGCTCCGGGCCAGTTAATCGTCTGACGGGGCTTGCCCCAAGGGAGCGGCACTAAACGGGGATGGCTCGTAATGGACGCTATGAGTTCAAGTGGCGTAACGTACAATGACCTGAGAATCGTGGCGATCAACTGAGCTTGGGACAGCTTTCGGGCCGTCGCAGCAGGGTTAGAATCCTCCCCCGTTTTTTGCATCCGCGTAAAGCCACACTAGAGAATCGTTTGTCGAAACCTGCAAGCAGGGAGGTCGATTGTCAGTCGGAAAAGGTTGGTCCAAGACTTGGACATTTTTCGAGGGAGAATGGCGCGAGGGCAACGTGCCGATCATGGGTCCCCGCACGCATGCCGCTTGGCTTTGCTCCGTTGTGTTCGACGGTGCCCGGGCGTTCGAAGGGGTTACACCCGATCTTGAACTCCATTGCGCCCGTGTCAACGATTCTGCAGCCAAGCTCTTTCTGAAGCCGAGGGTCTCGACCGAAACTTGGGTCCAGCTCGCGCGGGAGGGGATAACCCGATTCGACAAGGATGTTGCGCTTTACATCCGGCCTATGTATTGGGCGGAGAAAGAAGGACCGTGGGTCCAGGCGCATGACCCCGAATCCACTCAGTGGTGTCTCGCGATCTACGAAGCGCCCTTGCGCCCCCCTAAAGGGTTCTCGATCACGCTGTCTCCATTTCGGCGTCCAACGCTCGACACCATGCCGGTCGATGCCAAGGCGGGATGTCTCTATCCCAACAACGCTCGCGCACTTTTCGAGGCGCACGCCCGGGGATTCGACAATGCGATTGTGTGCGACATGCTAGGCAACGTGGCCGAGCTCGCCACCTCCAACATCTTTATGGCGAAGGATGGTGTGGTTTTTACACCGGTTCCGAATGGAACATTTCTCGCAGGCATCACCCGCCGACGCGTCATGGGGCTGCTGCGCGAAAGCGGAGTAACAGTAGTCGAGAAAACTCTCGCCTACAAAGACTTCGAGACGGCGGATGAGATCTTCGCAACTGGAAACTACTCCAAGGTCGTCCCCGCAACCCGTATCGGCGATCATCCACTTCAATTCGGTCCTATCTATGCCCAGGCCCGAGAACTCTATTGGGCGTTCGCACACTCATGATCGGCGGACGGTGGCGCAGAAGGCCTTCGTCTTACAAAAGGATCTAGCTGGAGCTTAAATGGCTCTCTTCGATTCCACCCGATCAGGCGCAATATGAGGCAAAAGCCCACCTCGATGACCGCGGTACTTACACCCATTTGGCAGCGGGTTCTGCAACAACCATCCGTCAATGTCGAAGATAATTTCTTTGATCTTGGAGGCGATCCGCCGTTAGCTATTAAACTATTTACCGAAATCGCGGAGGCGTGTGATCGAGAATTACCACCGGTGATGATCTACCACGCACCTACGATTGCGGCTCTGGCCGCCCTGTTGGAGCAGCGGGCCGCCCCACAGCTCCCGCCACTCGTGCTACTAAAGGCAGGCATCGAAAAGCAGCCGGTTTTCCTCGCGCATGGCCTGGGAGGCAGCGTAATGGAGTTTTTCCAACTCGTTAAGCATATCCAAATACCGCATCCAATATACGGGATGCAGGCGAAGGGCATCGATGGAGTGGACGCGCCATTTGATCGCATCGAAGATATGGCCCAATTCTATCTCGATGCGGTCAAGAAGTTGCAGCCCCAGGGTCCTTACATCCTCATAGGTCACTCACTTGGCGGTCTAGTAACGCTGGAAATGGCCCAACGCCTGTTGGCAAATGGTGAAAAGGTCGCTTTGCTGGCCATGCTGGACGCGTACCCGCATATGCGCTTTCTGTCGTTGGGACAGTGTATACGCCTCATCGGGCGTCGGGCAATACAGCATGCATCGACTCTGACGCGATCGTCGACACGCGACAGCGGGAGTGTTCCTGATCGGCCACCGATCGGCGCATCATTGGTCCCGGCGATGAAACGCGTGCGTGACGACGCATATATAGCGTTGAAGCGCTATCGGCCTCGATTTTACAGTGGCAAAATAAACTTTGTGAGGGCTGAGATCAGCTCTGACTTCCCCGATGATCCTGCTGCCGTTTGGGCTCACTTAGCGGAGGAGTTCGAGGTCGAGACTGTGCCTGGCGATCATGTTGGAATACTCACGACGCACTTCGAAAAGCTTGCCTCTGTACTTTCTCGCCATCTGAGGAGAGCATCTTGTTAGAAATAGAGTTCACAGTGGCGCGCTTGAACAACAACCTACCGGTGCCTGCTAGCCAGAGGCATGTTTGTCAGGCTTCTCTTGACATCCGCCCGAGAAGAGCAACCATGGAATGTCACAACTTCGTTTGGCGGACGTTTCGGCGTGGATCTGCTGAGGGTGTAAACCGATGAACGGAGCCGAGAGTCTGGTTCGCACGCTGGTTGCCGGAGGGATTGAGGCCTGCTTCACAAACCCTGGCACCTCGGAATTGCACATCGTTGCCGCACTTGACCGAGTGACGGAAATGCGTTGCGTGCTCGGTTTGTTCGAAGGCGTGGTTACGGGCGCTGCCGATGGCTATGCGCGCATGGCTGAGAAACCAGCATGCACTCTCCTGCATCTAGGCCCCGGTCTGGCCAATGGCCTCGCCAATCTGCACAATGCGGGCCGAGCCCAGGTACCGATCGTCAACATTGTCGGCCAGCATGCCACCTATCATCTGCGCCACGACACGCCGCTCACTGCCGACATCGAAGCGATCGCGCGCCCCTATTCCAAATGGTTGCGGACGTCTTCCGCCGCATCCGAGATTGGCCACGACGCGGTTGACGCGATTATTGCCGCGCGCACCGCGCCAGGCCGCATCGCCACCCTGATCGTCCCCGGCGATGTTGCCTGGTCTGATGTTGTCCGGAGCGAGAGCAGCACCACTGCCAAGCTCCCCACGTTACCGAGAGCACTCATACCGGCCATCAAGACCGTTGAGCACGCGGCAGCCATGCTCCGGTCGGGCTTGCAGACCGCTCTACTGCTGGCTGGGAATGCACTTTACGGCAAAGGGTTGGTGGCGGCCGGTCGCATCGCTGCGGCCACAAACGCTAAGCTGCTTGCTCCCTATCCCTTCACCCGTATGGAACGCGGCGCTGGCACCGCCAGGGTAGAACGCGTTCACTACGTGCTCGAGCAAGCGGTAGAGCAGTTAAAAGAATTTCGGCAGCTTATCTTGGTCGGCGCATCGCCGCCAGTGTCATATTTCGCTTACCCAGGCAAGAACAGCGTACTCACATCGCCAGAATGTGAGATCCATACGCTGGCGAGGCCAGGCGAAGATTATGTCGGCGCGCTCGACGCTCTGGCGGCAGCCTTGTCGCTGCACGGAACACAGTTGCAGGCAGAAAAGGTAGAACGGCCGCCGGTGCCGAGCGGCGAGATCACGCCGGCTGGACTTGCGGCTGCTGTGGGAGCGCTCCTGCCCGAAAATTCCATTGTGGTTGACGAATCCATGACTTCGGGTCGAGGGATAATGGCGGCTACAAGGGGAGCTTCGCCCCATGACTTTTTGGCCAACACTGGCGGCTCTATCGGGATTGCCATGCCGCTGGCGGTGGGTGCGGCCGTGGCCTGCCCAAACCGCCGAGTATTGTGCCTAACTGCCGATGGCAGCGGAATGTACACCGCACAAGCGCTGTGGACTATGGCCCGCGAAAGTCTCAAGGTCACAAGCGTGGTCTTCGCGAACCGCGCCTACGCCGTCCTTAAGCGCGAGTTCTCTGGTCTCGGTGTGGGCAATCCGGGACCCCGCGCCTCAGATTTGTTCGACATCGGACGTCCCGATCTCGACTGGGTACTGTTGGCAAAGAGCATGGGAGTATCTGCCATTCGTGCTACTTCGCTGGATATATTCGCGAAAGCGCTCCGGGAAGGGTTCGAGAGCGAAGGACCGATGCTGATCGAGGTAGGCCTGTAAGCCAGTCGGTCGTCATTAAGTCAACGTGCCCGGGCGCTGTATTCGGCCATCTTTGCAAGCTCGTCCTTCACGACTTTTCCGGTCAGAGTCACTGGCATTGCAGGGACAACCAGAATCTGCGAGGGTTGTTTGTATGGGGCAAGATGCCGTGCGGCGTGTTCCGCCAATTCGGTAGCCGTGAGTGGCGAGCCCGGCGATAGTTGCGCGAAAGCAACGATTTCTTCATCTCCTTCAGTTCCTCCCACTGATCGGCCGATCACGGCGGAGCGGACAACTCCCGGATGAGCATTTAGGACTGCCTCGACTTCGGCTGGGTAGACATTGAGCCCAAAACGGATGATTAGTTCCCTGGAACGTCCGACGATAAAGAGATTTCCGTCTTCCCGGCGAGCCAAGTCCCGCGTGTTGAACCATCCTTCCGCATTGATCGCCGCAGCCGTTTCTTCGGGGGCTCGATAGTAGCCCTTCATAATGTTGGGTCCCCGCAACCATAGTTCTCCGACCTCTCCGTCGACCACCTGTTTCCCATCTAGCCCGACCAGCTTGATTTCAACTCCTGGAAACGCCCGGCCGACAGAGAGATCGCCCCGAGGCTCTTCGACCCTGGTCTGCGCAATGTTGGGAGAGCATTCCGTCGTACCATAGCCGTGGTGCAGCACGATACCGAAGAGGCTTTCGACCTCCGACTTGAGTGCGGAGTGGAGCGGAGCACCGGAACATGAAATGATCCGAAGCGCAGGGAGCTTCAGTGCTTTGAATCCCTTTAGCTTTGCATAGTCCAGCAACAGCGCGAACATGGCCGGTGCACCCAGCATGATCGTGATGTGATCCCTGTCCAGTGCTCCGAGCGCAGCCGCGGGATCGAACCGCGGCGACAAATAAACCGTCGCACCGCTGACCAATGTGCCCAAAAGAACCACAGAAAGGCCCACCGCATGAGACATCGGCAGAACTCCGTAGAGGCGGTCATCAAGATTCAGCAAGCGTATCTTTGCCGACACTACCGCCATGAATAGAAGATTCCGGTGGGTCAACATGACGCCCTTCGGAAGGCCCGTAGTACCGGATGTGTAGATCATGGCGCCTACGTTGTTCGCGCGGTCCGCATCGAGCGGTTCTGGCTCGACGCTTTCGTTCAGAGGACCAATCGCGATCGGACCCAAACCTGCCATTTCTTGGACGGCCGCGCCATGCCGTTTGGCGTGCTCCCTGGCATGTGGTGAAACGCTGGTGGTGTAAATCGCGCGACGGGCACCGCAGTGCTCCCGGATTTCATCGATCTCGCGCGACGAGACACGTGCGTTCACCAACACAGGCCAGGCGTCGAGACCGGCCAGGGCCAATAGAATCGCAACAAATGCGCGGCAGTTCTCACACACGATCATGACCCGATCACCGGGGCGCACGCCCGAGTCGAGCAACCAAGTCCGGGTTTCTTCGACGGCGGACGCCAATTGGCGGTAGGTCCAAGTGCCGGCGGCTTCCACTAGAGCGGGCCGATCAGGTGATTGCTCCACCCATGGCTTCACAACGTCGCTAATGCGCGCGGGGAGAGTCCTGAGGATGTCAGATATGTGATCTTCGATCATGCGTGTTAGTTATGCCAATTCGCTGTTGGCTGGCCTGGACTGCGCCCGTCCGGCCCGAGTCACGGCTGCGAACGCTGAAGTTTCAGCCTTCTTCGACACTATATATTGCAACCAATTGCGATACACGAAGATGGCTGACGAACGCCAGGTGTTCTGCAATGTGTCGGCAACGCAGGACTCAGGAAAGGCTGCCAGGAGTTCCTCACGCGGACGAGATAGAGCATTCTCTCGAAAATCGCTAAGAAGTCTAGTCGCGGCCAAATCGAAGTACCCGTGCGGCATCGTCGGATACGTTTCTCTTTCTCGCCTGAGAAATCTTTTTATGTCTCTTCGGTATTCCTTGAGTAGAGTCCGCGCACTATACTCTGGATGGCCCTGGAAATGGACGAACAGGCTGCCCTTTTTCTTCTTCACAAACAAGTCCACACCAGCTTCAGCGGATCTGGTGAGAACAACGTAACCACATGAGGTCAGTGCGTTCTCGCGCACTTCGTTCCATCGAGAATGCGGAAACCGCACCTGGTCTGCCGTACCGCGCGTCAGTGCATGGTCACAAACTTTTCTGTAGTCGAAGAGACCGAACTGCTTATCTTGCAGCGCATGGCGCTCAATACCTTCGCTGAAGAGGACGCCGGCGTGTGCCGCCAAACAGGATAACACCGTCGAGGCCGTATTGTGTTCGGCCCAGTCAAGAACATTGACCAAGGCGGGCCAGTATGGCTCATTCCGCAAGTTGGGTTGCCGCGGCTCGGTGCCGGTCATGATGACACCGTCAAACTGGCTGTTCAAAAGATCCTCAATCCCCAGGTAGAAGCTGCTCAAATGCTGCTGCCCCCGATCGCTTCGAGGAATCCCAGGCAGCGAGTAAAGCTTGACGCGCACCGCAATATCGCCAACTGCGGCGTCGAGAAGCTCGAAGAATTGCGACTCGGTGTCTTCCAGCGCCGCGTCCGGCATGTTGTTAATGAGCGCGATTTCGACGCATTCCGCCCGCAAGCCGTCACCGCCGGCCGGTCTTGCCGGGCGTGAACGCTTCTTCCCCGCCCAAAGAGTAGGGATTCGGCCTCCGTCCATTACCAGTGGCATGACATGGCTCCCAAGCCGAGAATCGCGATGATTTCCGGCGACTTCATTTTGTTGTCTTCTCCAACGCCTGAGCGAGATCGTCGATAATATCGTCGATGTGCTCGATGCCCACGCTAAGCCGAATCATCTCCGGCGTCACACCCGTCTTCTGCTGTTCCTCGGGCGTCAGTTGCCGGTGCGTCGTGGACGCAGGATGGCATGCCAGCGACTTAGCATCACCCATATTGACCATCCGTTTGAATAGGCGCAGGGCATTGAAACATTTCGTCCCCGCCTCGAAGCCGCCTTTCACTCCAAACGTCAGCAGGGAGCAGCGCCGAGATCCCAAGTATCTTTGTGCCATTGGGTATAAAGGATTGTCTGGAAACCCCGCATAATTCACCCATTCCACCATGCGATGGCGCCGCAGATACTCCGCTACTTTGCGGGCATTTTCCACGTGGCGTTCGATGCGGAGCGCGAGCGTCTCAATCCCCTGCAGCAATAAGAACGCGTTGAAGGGCGACAACGTAGAACCGGTGTTTCGTTGGGCAACCGTCCGGCACCGCGCCACAAAGGCTGCATCGCCATAGTGCTCGACATAGACCACACCGTGATAGGCAATTTCTGGCTTGTTCAGCATGTAAAAGCGCTCAGGGTACTGGCGCCAGGGAAATTTTCCGCTATCCACGATCATTCCGCCCAAGGTTGTGCCGTGCCCTCCCATGAACTTCGTCATGGAATGCACCACGATGTCGGCGCCGTAGTCGATCGGCCTCAATAGGATTGGCGTCGCGATTGTGTTGTCGACGATCAAAGGCACGCCATGCTTGTGCGCGACCCGGGCTAACCCCTCGATGTCCGCAACATTTCCAGCCGGATTGCCGACGCTTTCGCAAAACACCGCTCTGGTGTTTTCGTCTATCAATCTTTCAATAGCATCGGGATCATCACTCTGTGCGAATCGTCCAGTGATTCCCTGTTTTGGCAGGATGTGCGCCAACAGGGTATAAGTAGCGCCGTAAAGCTGCGGAAGAGAAACTATATTGTTGCCCAACTCTGCAATGTTGATCAACGCATAGTGGATTGCCGCCATGCCTGAACTCACACTCAGCGCATCGACGCCACCCTCCAGAGCGGCAACGCGTTTTTCCAGCACCGTATTGGTGGGATTCCCAATCCGAGTGTAGATGTTCCCCTGGACCTCGAGATTGAATAACGCCGCTCCATGCTCGGCACTGTCAAACTCGAACGCGACGGTCTGATAGATCGGCACAGCCACGGCCTTCGTTTTGGGGTCGCCGTCGTAGCCTGCGTGAATTGCGATGGTCTCTAGCTTCATGCGTCCATCAGCCTTTCAAATCGATCGAGTCCCTCTATTTCGCAATGGTCACAACCCTGGGAGTCCGAAGCGATGCCGGACTCTGCGAGAGTTCATGCATCATGGTTTGGGTGAGACGGCGAGCCGTGAAGCCAGCCCCGAAAGCAAAGCGCATTACCGGCCCGAAGCTGTTTGCGGCCGCAACCCCCACGAAGTAAATGCCGGGCACGGACGACTCGAAACTCGACGAGAGCACCGGTGTGCCATTGACCGCTTTGAGCTTCGAGCGTATTTCTGTGCTGAGAAACGTCAATCGTTCCAAATCCACTTTGTAACCGGTCGCCGCAATGATGTGCTCGGTCAGAACTTCGTGCTCGGTACCATCCACCGCGCGCAGATGCAGACGAACCCTGCCGTCCCGGACCTCGGCGCGCTGCGGCGTGTATCCAAGCAGAAGAGGTACCCGCCCAATCACCTTCTCTTTGACGAACCATCCAGCCGAGGGACCAAGGCTTCTTCCGACGGCCTGCAGACGGAGACGCTCGGGCAAGTAGTGAAACAACATCGGTGCATTGGCAAAGAAGCGTGACCGCAATCCCGGACCGAGCCCCGATTGCGGATGCCGAATTTGCTGCCACCGAGAACGGGGCTTGCCCGTGGGCATGCTGTGGAACTTCAACGACGATTGACGGGCAACTAGCTGTACCTTGGCATCGGCCTCATGCAGCAATGCCGCCAGGTCAATCGCCGAAGCACCGCCACCTATCACGACCACGCTCCGGCCCCTGAACAGTTCAGGATCCGGATGACGGAAGCTATGAGACAGGAACTCCGGCGGCAAATGTGCCAGGTTGGCAGGGATGTGTTCGAAGTGGGTGATCCCGACCGCGAGCACTACCCGCCGCGCCTTGACCGTTTCGCCACCATCAAGGCGAAGAAGAAATCCTTCCGGCAACCGATCGAGGGCGACAACCAGCTTGTCTTCCAGTTCCGGTAACATTCGATCCCTGAACGCCAGCCCATAGTCAGCGAAGGTCTCAAGTCGCACCGGGATCCCAATATCGGAGTACTCGATTCCCCGCTCGGCACAGAAATGTCTTAAGGTAAATTCTCCATCCGGATCGTAGATGTTCGAGGCGAAACCGTCAGACTTCAGCATCATGCCTTTCGGCATATGACTCAGCCAGCTGTCCATCGGACGACCGAAAATCCGGAATGGGAGGCCACGACGTCGGAAATGCGCAGCTATTGAGAGTCCGTAAGGACCTGCTCCAATGATCGCAGTTTCTAGCATAGTTTTATGAAGAGACCATTCTGGAGTTGTTCTTGATAGTAAGCGGCGAAATACGCTGCCGTACTTAAAAGGGGGTTGAGAAAATGATACCACGCGCCGCGTTCTCTCTCCAGTACAGAAGCCATCACCCCGGCGGTCCAGCGTCCTCCGTAACCACCCTGGAATGAATAACATGACACCTACTATGCAAGCGGTGTAGAACCTGTCCCTTGCGACAACCGTTGTTGTGGGAACGCGTTGGCTAACTGCGCCGGTTCCAAAGAGATGTCTCTCACCCTCAAACGCCTGACTGGCATTCCTGGCCGATGGTCCGGTCAACTCTAAGGCACCCCGCAACTAAACCCGAACCGTAGTCGATGGTCTCCTCTTGGGTTTAAAATCTTGCGCAGGGTTGATTCCGGGCATATAGCAGCCGGCGGGGACGATCAGCTCGGAGGTTTGAGCGGTAGCTGTTCCGATCCATTCCCAACATAGAGAATGCCAAAGAGAATCCCTCAACTCGATGCCATTCGCGGCGTGGCTATCCTGGTAGTGATCATTCACAACAGCGGGACATTACCGCGCTTATTCGCCAATGGATGGATGGGGGTTGATCTTTTTTTCGTTTTGTCCGGGTTCTTGATCACCGGGATGCTTATCGACTCTAAACAATCGGAAGGCTATTTTAAGAATTTTTATGTCAGGCGATGTCTAAGGATATGGCCCTTATATTACTCCCTGCTCTTTTTCATGTTCGTGCTTGTTCCCTTCCTGCGTCCGTCGGAGGCTCACAGCATCTTTGAAAGGTCGTCGCCCTGGTGGGCCTACCCGTTGTTCCTTCAGAACTTCCTGATTCGGATTCCAGCCATGGCAACAGGACCGCTTGCCGTCACTTGGTCGCTCGCTATCGAGGAACAGTTTTATCTGGTTTGGCCCTGGGTTGTGCGATATTGCTCTTTTGCTCAAGTACGTCGTATTGCTATCGTGGTGATTTGTCTTTCTCCTGCACTGCGCTTTTACTTGTCGTTGCACCACGTCGATACCTACCCAAACTTATTCTGCCGCCTGGACGGCCTGATGGCCGGGGCGCTTCTCGCGCTGACAGTCCGTTCGGACAGTTTTGTCCCGTCCAAGTTCATAAGAATCGCCTGGATTGCTCTCTGTATCGCGGCGCCACTCGCTTTTGTGACTGAAGCCCTTCATGCCAGATGGATCACTTTCTCTTTAACGGCGGTAGTTTCGGCCTCATTTGTCTATCTCGCGCTGTTTTCTGCGCAAAAATGGCTGCGTGTCGCGCTGACGAACCGATTCCTGATTTATACCGGAACCATCAGTTACGGTCTGTACTTGCTCCACAAGATCCCGTTTGACGCGGCGCAAGCGTTACACCTGGACCGGCATCCCCTCCTGGCGCTGCCGATCGCTATCGTCGCGAGCTACGCTGTGGCGACTCTATCTTGGAATCTACTCGAGAAGCCATTCCTCAGGCTAAAACGATCGTTCGAATCAGAACCTTCAAGCCCGAATCCTGCGAATAGCCAGTTTGTGCTCGCGCCTCAAAAAGAAAACTGATCCAACCTGCCCTGGAGACTCGTTCCGTGGCCGCGGTGCCGGCTTGAGAAGATGTCAATGCCTCTTAAGCAGGCAGACTCCTGTCCAAGGAAAATTTCCCGGTGGGCCTTTAGGCTCTGGTAATAAGGAGAGCAGTTCGACTGGCGGCCGCTTGAACTGCGCCGCAGTCTTTAACAATCCCTGGACGTCCTTCGGCTCCCACCCGTGCGGCACGAAGAAATTCGGGCCCTCAAGTGGCCCGAACTTGAATGCCGCACCGGCCTCGCTGAGTTGCTTGCCCGTCGTCCGCTGCATCAATTTGAGTTGGCCCGGAGAGGCAAGATCGATAATCCAACTCCGGAAGTGTGCGCCGCCAGCAAGGTCTCTGGCGAAGGAGCCGACCTGCTCGGCAGTGAAGTAGATTAGAAGTCCCTCGGTCAGGACCACGATCTTGGTCGCTCGGCGGTCCAGTTCAGCAAAGAGTGCGCGCCGCGCCGGCCTGTCTGATAGATCCAGGCGGATTCGCTCCAGATGGCATCCTGGTTTCTCGATCGCAAGAATCTCTTCCTTGTAGCCAACTATCTCCGGTAGATCCACCTCTACCCACAAAAGTGTCGAGGGCAGCCGCATGCGGTATGGCCGAGCATCGAGCCCCGCGGCGAGGTTCACCACCAGGTCTGCTCCGTCTTGAATCTCGCGACGCAGAAATTCGTCAAAAAGGTACGTGCGGGCGACCCATGCCCACTCGTGCTTATTTCCCTCAGGCAGAGTGTTGGCGATCTGAAACCCACGCTCTCCCGCCAAACGCTTGGCGTACGGGTCGTGGAACAGGGCATCGGGCCGTTGCGTTTCGCGCGCCCTAAAATAGGCTACCCAACGAGCGGTATCGGAAATGTTGCGAACAGCGGAATCCGGCTCATTCATCTTCGACACAACCTCGAACAAGCGGTAAAGAAGAAGGTGCAGTCGCATCTGCAATTCGAGATCACTATGTTAGTTGCAACACCAGACTCGCAAAGCGAGTCCACTTTTCAATCACTTGGCGAGCACCAGGGTTGCGGCAGTTCTTGTACTACCAACGACCAACCTCGCGTGCGAGTACCGGTGCTTTGGTCACAAGATGATGATCGGCTTGCCTATCAACTTGCAGAGGCAGATAACCTAGGAAGAGAACTTTTTTCGCGCAGATTCGACACGAACGATATCAACTTCCGTTCTTAGAAGCAGCAATTGTCGTTGTCTCCTACCCCATGTGCTTGTACAGCAGTTGCCCCATCGAAGGGAGTGCAGCTGTTGGTAGCAGCGCGACAACCCTTCTTGCGGCCCTCAAATCCCATCGGTTCAGACTCGGGCGCAACCCGGCGGGATACCCCCAATAAACTAATGTTCTTCGCGCTGCGCTCCAGTGCTCTTTAAAACTGATTAGGCCTGAATTATCGCAGTCGGAGCGGCCCATATCCAGTTCCGAGAGTGCGCAACTCTTAGCATCCTGAATGGCGCGCCACATCAGAAACATCATTCCGCCCAAGTTGTGATATCTGGGGTCCGAACATCCGTACTTGTAAACCATCGATTTCTTGCAAGTCAGAGTGATGATGCTAGCCACCGCAAGGCCGTTCTTCGAAGCAATCCGGATCTTGAGCCTGTTCCCCAAACAGTCGATTAAGTTGCGAAACCATGAGATCGGCTGCGGCGGCACGCCGTGGCGACGATGAGTAACCAGCAGAAGCCGGTAGAATTGCTGGATCAGTTCCTCGGATCTTCCCTCCGCGTATGTTAAGCCTTCCCGCTCGGCGCGTCGTATTTTTCGCTGTACAGAATTCTTGTGAAAGGACTTATAAAGGGAACCCAATTCCTGGTCGAGGGAGAGCTTATGCCAATAAAATTTGGCGCTCTTGCCAAGTTTCGCAGGATCTGAATCCAGGTGCGCTATGGGTCTGATCTCGACGTACCTGCAGACCTTCTCTTCGACTTGCGCCTGCAAAAAAGAAAACATTTGCCGCAGAACATCGCCGTCGTCAGTCAGAAGGGCCGCGTGATCAGAAAAAGGAACAGAGACCAGCCGCCTCCCAGAAAGCCACGTGTTTATTCTGCAGAAGAGCAGTCCTTCCTTCAGTTCCTCTCCTGGCGGTGAGGTTGTGTACACAACCGGTTCATAGCCATAGGTTCGGCGTAGGGCTTCAAGCCAGCCAACCGTGTGAAAAACAGAGGCGTCAGCACGGCAATTGAGAAATCGGGGCCAGCGTTCATCCACACTGGGATCGAAATTATATAGATCGGACAATCTTTATTTGCCTCTGGTCTGGGTCACAGTCATTATTTATAAGGAGGCCGCGGTCTTCGCTGCAATTACAAGGGAGGCTGTTAACTCCTACGGACGAGAAGTTCCCCCACGGTAGCCTTCAGACTCAAACCTGGGAAAGTATCTCGGCGATGCGATCACCGGCATGGCCGTCCCAGAGCGGCGGAATCCTACCTATTTTGGACTTACCTTCAAGAATCCTGTTCAACTCGGAACGCAGCTTCTTTCGGTCTTGCCCGACGAGGACGTTTGTTCCCAAGGTGAGAGTGATGGGACGCTCTGTGTTATTCCGCAACGTCAGGCAGGGTATTCCTAAATAGGTTGTCTCTTCCTGAATTCCTCCTGAATCGGTGATGACCACGGCAGCGCGGCGCTGCAATGCGAGAAACTCGATATAAGGCAATGGTTCCAGCAGGTGAAGCTTCTCGATATTCGTACTGAACTCAGCGATACGTTGCCGTGTCCTCGGGTGTACAGGAAAGACGACATCCAACTGCCTATTTACTTCAACTAGAGAATCGAGAATGCTCTTCAAGACTGCGCTGTCATCAACATTGGAGGGGCGATGAAGTGTCACCAGGGCATAGCGATCCGGCAGCCCATCCTTTGGGTACTGCATGGCAGAGGGGAGTAGCCGTATGAGAGAGTCGATCATCACGTTTCCCACTCTATGGATTTTATCTCCCGGCACGCCCTCGCGCTGCAGGTTCATATCTCCATCTTCTGATGGAGTGAACAAGAAATCTGCAAGGCGATCCGTCACGATACGGTTGATTTCCTCCGGCATGCTTCGATCGAAGGAACGAAGTCCAGCTTCAACGTGGGCTACACGGATGAGCAGCTTTGAGCAGACTAACGCCGCCGCTACGGTAGAATTGACATCACCATAAACCAGAACCACATCTGGTCTGCGTTCAAGTACAATCGGTTCGAGACGGCTCATGATCTCTGCCGTTTGTTGAGCATGGGTGCCTGAACCAACCCCAAGGTTCACATCGGGCGCTGGGATCTCGAGCTGGGAAAAGAACACGTCCGACATGTTGGTATCATAGTGCTGGCCGGTGTGAACCAAAGTCTGCTGCACTTGTGGCCATTTCTGAAATGCGCGCAATACAGGAGCGGCTTTCATGAAATTTGGTCTGGCGCCCACTATGTGAAGAATCTGCATGAATTCCTTCTCACTTCAATGACACTGTACACATCTTCTTCCCCATTCGCTGCGGAAGCCTCACTACTTTTTCAAAGCTACGCCTGACAGACTTCCCCCAGCGATTGATTCGGTCCGGTCAGACATTGTAGACTCTGCTGAAGCGGCTTCTTGTTGTGAAGCAAGGGTTCGCATCTTCGCGATGTTCCGCTTCTTGCATCCACCAAGTTAACTGCATCGGAGCTCAGTATCACTACGTAGTTACCAAAACGAATCCCGTTGCCGTTCCTGCCAGCTCACTTCATTCTTGGGAGCATGAACGGCCACAGCCCAGCTACCAAAATACCACCCAGACCCGATACACAAGTCGCACCCACGACCCGCTTAACAATCACTCTCTTACTTATCACTCCGGGCGGCCTTTTCAATCAACATTTTTCGAGAGCGATCCCGGCCAGCGGCGGCGCCATCCCTAATGTGTAGTCCGAGGTGCCAAATCCAACCAAAGGGTAGTCTTACCCCCTGTTTTTGGCCTGCTCCCTCTCGTGTATGATGGGGATTCGCCAGCAGCCGTGTGAGTCTTTCCCAGGCTAAACTCTGGACAGAGCCTCTGTGGTCAGTTCGCCGACGGCGTTTCATCGAGCGTGAATACGAGCCGACCATCCTTCTCACTTGCATAGGCTATGCGGCCTCGCTCCCTGCCTGGGCCTTCGATCCGCACATTCTTGCCATCTTCGACGATCTTCATCTCCGCCCGCTGCCTCCACCACCGGTTAGCTTCACCAGGAGTCGGTATCCACACTCCTTTCTCCTCTCGCAATAGAGCTAGATGATTAAGCAGAGCTTCATAGACCTGTCTCTCACGAGGAGCCGTGGTGTAATCGGGATGGACAATAAAACTGATCAAGCCATGCTTCTCCATGATGAGATTTGTCTGCTGCTTCCATAAATCGATTGAATAGTCATTTAAGATGTGAAACAAAAAATAATCTTGAGTCGTCGTAACGGGAAGTTCAAGGACTTGACCTATGAAATAGGGCATGATTGTGCAACATCCACCGTGCTGCGGATCCAAATGAGCTACGTTGGGAACTGACATGTCGTAAGAGAACTTCAGCGCGTCGTACCACATTTGGTTTCGATATAAAACCGCAGCCCGAAACCCCGACGCTCCGAATTGTTCCCCATACGAATTGATTTTGACAACGCGCTCGAGGAATTGTTCCCGGTCTCTAAACAAGAGTCCGTCATGGTTCAGATCGTGAACCGCTACCTCGAAACCTCTTTCCCAAATTGACGCCAAGAAAACGGACGTTACATCATAACGAGATTCGGGAACGATCTGAAATGACGCCTTAATTCCAAAGGAATCGTTGAGATCCATTAAAGATGCGCAAGAATCCATGCCAGATGCTGTTTCGACGTCGTGGGTCATAACCGCGCAACTTGAGGCGCCATCGGGCCAGAACCAGATGAAAGGAATCCTGTCCACGGCCTGAGACTTGAGCAACAACAACAACACGCGCTCAAACACGTCATCTACAGTTCGATCGACCGGCCAATGCGGGAATGGGAACTCTTGCCAGCCGCGCAGGTGAACCTTTTTCAGATGCTTTCGAACTGCGTTAGGCAAGAGTGGACGGAAGAAGTAATACATCCTCGCCAGCGTTGAGTCGATAGCAGTATCCCCATTGCCGTTTACGCTCACATACAACTCATTGCGAAGACTGTCCACGACTTGTTTCAAATCAAATGGTATGCACGTCGTTCCATTTTCGATGGTTGTGTCACGGAACGCATCGAAGAGTTCACCGGTAGGAACATCGCACGGATTGCGCCCGCAATACTTGCCGTAGCAAACTTCTTCTCCAAACCGAAAATACCCGCTAGTTTCCGAGAGCAACCCTCGCAAAGCAAGCCGAACATAGCGCTCTGGACACCGATAATACTGAATCACACAATTGTTCACTGGCTCGGGCTTCCTCTCTCGACGGGCGGTTAAGCGGACTTAGGAATTGCGAGATCAACAATTCAAGGGATAGTTTGGGACCACCGGCGCTTCACACCGTAGCACTTTGACTCGCGCCGGCTTACAAAGTACCTCAGATCCCGGGTTGCAAACAATCGATGCCGTCCGGCGCGCGTTCCGGAGAGGATCAGTCAGATGTACGGTCATATGCGTGGCAATTGTCAGGAGGCGTGCTCACGGATGCTACGAAATATCGACCGTACTCTTGCCCGCTGCTCTGCCTTTAGGAACTCCGAAATATCCCGCGGTACCGCAGGCGGAAATCGTCGGCACGAGGCCCAAACAAATCCGGAAAAGCGAGCCAATGCCCCGATCAGAAATGGTGACGCTGAAAGGCGCGAGAGGCACTTGAAGACTTCGAAAACCGGATCGCAGCCCAACGAGTGATCCATCAACCCCTGGCGGTAGCGTCCGCGTATAAGACCGCCGGCGGAGCAAGTTGGCCTGTAATGATGCACCGGCAACTCGGTAAATGATCTGACTCTCCAACCCTTGTGTCGGGCGACGACTTCGGCCACCCAGTCCGGACCACCATACGGAAGCGGGACGTAAGGGCCCACCATCTCATAACACTCCCGACGGAACAGTTGTATTGCATGGGCTACTGCGCGGGTACTATTCCCACGGCGGCTGAGGAAGGCGCCGTTTATCTCTTCATGAATGCAGCCTCCCCCCAATCCCAGAGTCGTGTCTTCCTCAAACTTCGCTAGTAGCTGCTCGTAATAACTCGGTGCGAACGACACGTCAGCATCGACGTTTCCAAAAAAGTCGAACTGCAAGTCCTTCAGCAGTGCATACCCAGCGTTAATCGCATTGACTTGAGCGGCAAAATTGCGCGGATGAGGATCGCAAATTCGATGGAGTCGAATGAAATCGTAATCCCTAGAACGGCTGTCGACGATAGAGTCGGTTTGATCCGTTGAACCATCGCTAACAATGATCCACTTCTTTGGTCGGACCGTCTGCGAAACTACAGACTCGATTGTTTTGGCAATAAATCTTTCCTCGTTATACGCGGCTGTAACAAGGACGTAGCTCTTGTTGATCGACGTCTTCATAAGTGAGCTTATGATTCTTCCCTCATGATTGTTGGATCGTATTGGCTGTGGAATCTGCTCTGAGTTGGCCGAATTCAGCAGTGCAGTCCGCTCCCTCAATCAACCAGCGCAGCGTTGCACTACTGCGCCGGACTTTGTAAGCCGCGTCGCGGCGAGCCCCGGGTTTAAGGAGGTAAATACCAGCGTGGCCCGCGATGCGCACTACTTCATGAAGGATCGTAATGCAATAATATGCGAGGAAGGAGAGCCAGCCATGGTGTTTCCTCCAATATTGAAAGTTCGCACGCTGCATCTCGATGTAAAAGCGTACGGGTGCCGCTGCAGAACTAGCGCCGCCGTAGTGGATCGCACCTGCCTCGGCATAGAAAACCAATCTCCACCCAGCTTTGCGAAAACGGTACGACCAATCCATGTCCTCGCCGTACATGAAAAAGCGGTCGTCGAGGAGGCCTACTTGCTCCAGAGCCTCGCGTCTCACGACCCAAAACCAGCCGTTCAACACTTCCACATCACAGGTGCGGTCATGGCCGAAATCGGACATCAGGAAGCCGCCGGTCCAGCGCCTGCCCCTAAAGATCGAGTCCAGCGCCAGCGCCCGGCAGAACAAGCTCCACAGTACGGGACGCCGCATGATCGAGCGCCGAACCTTTCCGTCAGGCCCGAGCATCTGTGGCCCCAGCATTCCGACACTAGGGTTCGCTTCCATACAGCAGATCAGCTTGCTGACGCAACCAGGAGGAACTTTAACGTCTGAATTAACCAGGAAAAGATACTTCCCGCGGCTGTGAGCGATCCCGAGATTGTTTCCTTTGGCAAAGCCTAGGTTTTCTGTGGCCTCGATCAGACAGGCCTCGGGGAATCTGTCGCGTACCAACTCAGCAGTGCCATCGAAGGAGGCATTGTCCACGACGATGATCTCGATTGGAACTTCTACGTTTTCCCGCAGCGAACATAAACACTCCTCCACATACCGTTTTGCGTTCCATGTGACGATAATCACGGAAGCCAACGGAGTACGGTCGGACACTGAACTCTTATCGATCATTCCGGACACGCAGTAGTCCTCGCTAAGATCATGGAATGGGCGGGTTGTACTTGGGGGACGTTAGGCGCCTCCCAGCTTCCGATTACCACTTTCGCCCGCTGCCGTCCGACTGGCTTCAGTGACACAGCCGTGGCAATCATGGCCAATCCCACATACCACACCACGGAACTTTGATCAAAATATCCTATTCCCCAAAATGCGACTGTGTGGGCAAACAACATGGAACCCAAAACCCAGAGGCGACGCGCGTGTTCGGGATGCGAGGCCTTGGCCTTTCGAGCTACTCCGAGGCGATGGAATGCTACGGCAATAAGAGCAATAAACAGCACGAACGTAAGAAGACCACCATCAGTGCCTTGCGCCACATAGGTATTGATGTTGTCCCACATGTCCCAACCCCAGTTGTAGGTGTACCGGGTACCCACAAGCCACCATTCTCCAAAGCGACGTATGAACTGATCCACCAGAGCAAATCGGTGGTAGGAAGACGAAGATCCGGTGAGATCAATCCGGCCAATCAGCGCCCAGACCGGGGCCTTCATTACTAGGTGGAGGCCCACCAACAACACCACGGTTCCCCAACGAAACCATCTCAAATGGCGTCGTAACGGCCACATCGCCAATGCAAACCAACCCGCTACAAGTACGAGCACAGGCGTGCTCGACATGCTGCACGCGGCCACAGCCCCCGATGCCGCGGCGCCGGCCCAGGCCACAGCCTTGCTTCGACGCCTCTGCCACCACAAACCGAAAAACAAGGGCGATAGAACCGCACCAACGGTGCCTGCGGTCAGCGCGTGAGCAAATGGGCCTTGCGAGCGTATTTTGCCGTCACGCACCGATGTGATTTCGGGCACACCTCCCAAGACCGAACATACGTTCCGGCCTGTGATTTGCTCATTTACCATGAACACCGCCAGCATTACCATAAACCACGCAAGAGTTTTCGCGACCCGATCCAGATCTGTTTCGCTCCGCACGAAGTTACGCATAAAGAAATACATACCAAGCGCGTTGAGCAAAAATCCAAACCGGTTGACCAGGGCGTCCATCTCTCCCCAGAGCAGGAAAAACATCACTGCATTCGCTAGGCAATAGGCGATAAATATCTTGTCCACAGACGTCCATCGCATGCCCGAAGAACCCTCTCTAACCCTGACCGCCAACAGTCGGAGCCAACCGAAGAAAAGCAGAATCCGAGACAGCGTGAAGTGCAGTCCACCCAGGATAACCCCCTCCTGGACGGGGACGAGAAGAGCTGCGAGCAGGACGGGGACATATGCGTATCGCCGGGGCAAAACGGATATCAAGATGCAGGCCGCGATCAGAATGATTAGCGCGGCGGGATGGAGATCCGTCTGTCCACCCCCTCCGAAATAATGTTCGGTTCCCAAATGATCTCTATCGGCAGACGAAGTGCTTCAGCCCATTCAAGCTCGAACCACTGACTCATGATGTAGCCTGGACACGGCGATGTTCTGCGCCTTCTCCAGAATAGTCAGGCCGCTGCAGTTGGCATGGTGCTTAACCATCCAGCCTTCCACAAACGCAGTAAAATCTCGCTGCTCGTCAAAACTGCAGCCCAGATATTGTTCAATTGCGGCAATCACTCCTCGCTGGTTGGCCCAGCCTAGTCCGATGCTCCCGTCCCGCCTCTTAAATACCCGTTTCATGTTCGTGTCGTGGAAAAAGACCTTGGCTCGGTCGGATAGGAAGGGAAACCAATGAATGAGTTCTTGTACCGTATGATCCAACTCGTGGCTACTGTCAATAAAGAGGATGTCGATCAGCGGCTCGGTGCCGTGCTCGCGGCACCAGGCAGCGAATTCTCCGGCAAAGGCAATGTCGTCGCTCTTTACAAACGACCAATTCGGATAGCGGGAAACCCTCGAGCAATCCTGGATGTCCACGCTGACGAGCTGTGCCTGATGCAGCTCGGCCACTCGCTCCAACACGAAGGTGCTCTCACCGCCACGGACTCCGAGCTCGACAATAAGAGAAGGCCGCACCGGCATCGACTCGACGAACAGCGTCTGCAGATGGTCGCTGATATCCGTTCGGGCTTGTGAGCGTTCGAGGATTTCATCGAACACGCCTAGACCGCTTTGCAATTGGGCGCGCCGTCTCCGCCGCAGGTCGCTCAATGCATTTCTTGCACTTATGAAATGCTCCAGCAGGACTGTTTCTAGGCGGTACAGCGTTCGTTTAGGATTTTTCACAGATCCAGTGATTGTTTTCATCAGCCCCATACAATATCTCCCGTTATCAATTGGTTAGTACCCAGCTACACGACTGATAGCTTGCAGAGCTTTGGTCTGTTGTTCACTCGGAAGTGAGCCGCTGAGGTCGGAAACAAGGCTGAGCTTTTCTGCGAGATCTAGGCCTGAACCTCAACGATACCTTGCTTCTGGCTACGGCGTAGGAGAGTGTCCATGATCGCCCGCTGCTCACCAGTGGACAGAAATCTGGTCAGGCTAAGGGCAGGACGAATCACGATGGCGCAGCCCAAAGCCGCGAGCGCCAATCGCAATGCTGCGTCCAATCGCCCTGACCCGCTCCAGAAACTGGAGAGAGCGGCGGCCCCAGCTCCGATTGCCACGACACCCGCAACAGCCCCCAGCAGTTTCGCCGCGTCTGGAACCAACATTCTTACATTGAAACCCTCAATGACCCAACCGAGAGCAAGAAACATGAAGAGCATGCCCAGCAGTTCTCCCAGAGCCACGGCGACGAATATTCCGAGATAACCCACTTCCCTGCCAAGAAATGCCGCCACAGCCACGGGCACGATACATATGACTTGCCTGATGATATCCAGCGAGCTTCCACCTGTAACGCGGTAAATAATGAACCCAACTCGGCTGACAGCCTTAAAAAGTGCCGCGGCACAGCTCAGCCAGAGCGTAATCTTGAACAAAGGATCTGCCTGTCCGGTCCAAGCCATGATAACCGTGGTGCCAAAGACCGAAAGGAATACCAAAAAGGGAGCGCTAAGAACCAACGTCCACTTGAAAGCCTTACTTATCAAAAACTTAACATGATCCCGTGTTGCTGAAGCGTACATCGCTGCACCGCCAGAGAGTAGCGGGAGCAGCGATGACTCCTGAAACATGACAGCGGCCGCCACCAGTCGCCCACACAGCGCGTAAACTCCCGACGCGTGTGCGCCGAACAGTTTGAGAATGCATATGGGCAGGAAAGTAATATAGACAATCTCAAGGACGTTGAGAATCTGGTAGCTGCCCGCGAAGCGAACAAGTTCTCTGACTACGCTCCGGGAGATATATCTTATGCCCAGCCGAACCTGCGGCAAGATGCGCGATGAAGCTAGATAGCAGCATGCGATCAGTGCGAGCTCGGAGACGGCCATGACAGCGGTCATGGCAAGCAAGCCGTATCCAAAGTATAAGAGGGTAACGATTGCTGCAGCTTCCAGAATCGCTTGAACGATGTTGAACTTCTTGAGCAGTTCGATCCGGTTGGTTCCCGCCACGATCGCTTCGTACACCGCGGCAAAGTTCGAAATGATCATCAGGATGGCAAGCAGTTCGAAAGATCCGGCGGTAGAATCCACAAATCGCTCCGGAACCCCGGAATGTCTTGCCAGGACTTTTGAAAAGATGGCAACCGGGAGGAGCCCTATCAACGAGGCCACCAGCATGGCGGCGCTCCCAGTCGATATCAACTGGTTCACCCCAAGAAAGTTGCCACTCCCCATAGCCTCCGCTACGTATTTTTGGAAGGCTGATTTCAAGCCGGCGGCGCCGAAGCGCATATATGCACCGGTGGTCATGATGATGGACCAGATACCATAGCCTTCTAGGCCCATGTGTGTGATAACCACAGGGACTGTGAAAATCCTGGTTCCAACCTGCGCGAAATTGGCCAGAACGCCGAAGAGTGTGCTCTTGCCTACAGCCACAGCGACGCTATGCGCAGCCACCCGCTTGGCAGCGGTTGATTCTTCCACTTGAGTATGTATCATGAGATCAGGCTAGAGTTCAGAGACGCAGATGTGATCGGCGAGTTTTCGGGTCTAAAAGCAAACCGCGGTATCTAAAGTGAAGCGGACAAGTTCGACCCGGCATGGTGATTCGTTTTAGGGCGCGACGATGTATCCTGCGCGTGCTCTAATTTACTATCCCCTGCAAATTTGTGGGAGGCGCCGGTTCCGATCCCCACTGATATGCTCCGGTGTCCCATGCACTCGATCCTCCGGGTCTAGCAATGGTAGACCGTATACCTCCATAGGTCGTGTCGTTTTGTAATGAAGATAGGCTGCCCGTAACCAGGGTGCTGAGATTCGCTCCCGCGCCTACCGTAGAGTTGGTAATAAGAGTCGGAGAATACGCATACGTCTCGCTTGCGTTATATCCCTGACCGATAGCCGTAGCCGTGCCCATGTTGGTGTTATTGGCGTTTGTGTACGTGGTAGCGTTCAGCGTGAAATCCATCGTGGGAGAGCGGTCAGTGATGCAATGATTGTTCTGTACATCCAGCACGCTCAGAGGACCGTTCCCGCGATTTACCGTGCGCGCGCATTGCTGGCCGGAACCTGCGTAGATCGTGTTGTTGTACATGTGGACTTCGCAGCTTCCGTTGAACGCGCTAACGGTATCGAACTGGAAGGGGATCGGAGGAGAGCTTGTCGATCCAATCCACGCCACGTTGTTCCATAACCATACCTTCTCAATGCCTGTGCTTGCGGCTCCGCCTTGAGTCAGAATCCCTACAGCGGCGCAGTCATGCCAGATGTTGTTGTAGAAGTATTCCGTGCTGGTTACCCCAGCAGGTAGCCCAATCGGCTCAAAACAATTCTCGTGGTTAGTGGCATCAAAGGACGTGTTGATTGGACCAACGGTGTTGTCATGGACAATGGCGTTCACATTCGGCAGAATGCCGTTGCTCATGTTCTTGACGATGTTGTTGTCCGCCATCTGGACAGCATAGACTGCCTCGCCGCTATCGGTCGCTCCTGTTCCATCAAACACGCTGCCGGTAACTTGCGATCCAGCGTTAAACGGTGAAGAAACCCGGCCTGCAACCGCCTTCATTACATCGCCAGTGGCTCCCGTATGCGTCCATCCATGAAAATAGCTGTTTGAGACGATGATGTTCTGATCTGTGTTGATGTCGACAATAAAAGCGTTGCCGAAGGACGGATTGCCCGACCATAGCATCCCGGTAAACTCGGCCCCGTTGATCGTCACGTTGGAGTGGCCGTTTGTGGAAATGAACCGATTGATCCCGCTCACTCCGTTGATGACGCTCCCTCCGGCGGTGAACTGATAGGCGTTCGTGATCTGTCCTGCGTTATTGTTTACGGAAGTGGGTGGTGTGCCCCAGGTCGGGTCGAAGGTATAGATATCAGGGTTGCCATTTGATCCGCCTGCACCGAGAACCATGTCGAAACAGGCATTGGGCCATGAATCTCCTTGCTTGAAGGTAAATACATCCCCTGCGGAATGCGCGTAGGTCGGAGCCGATCCGCTGGTTGTACAGCCCGCCGCCGTTTGCATGTAGGGATGAGTCTTCCAGGGGGTGGCCTTAGAAGTTCCATTATTGGCATTTGAACCCGAACTGAAAGAGATGTAGTAATTGGTGGCTGAGACCAGCGGCACCCACAACAACGTGCCGGTAAGAATCAACAATCTCATCGAGCGATTCATAGTGCTTGGAATAGTAATCCGACTGTAGAGGGCCGCCAACATGTCCTTGGTTCATGCCCCCAAAGCCCTTGCAGGCCAGGTGCTTATAACTTGCAGTCGTGATTTCTCGGCCAGGCGCGGTACAACTACCGCAGCATAAGGGTCGACAAGGCGTTTTCACCCAACCCGTCGCCAAATCTGGGAACTTCTTGTTTTCATGTCTCAAGGGCGCCGTCGCTAACGACGTATCCCCTCGCGACCTCGCCCCGCGAATGCATACAGGAGCCACCCGAGTTCGTATGGTCGGCATTCATACTTTATTCTCAACTGCCCAGATGGCGCAGAGCCATTTCTTACCATAAGCGCCCTTAAAGCGGAGTCGATGTACGCGTCAGAACGCCCGAGATAGATGCTCCGCCAAATCACACCATGGGAGTGCTCAACGAAATCCATCCCCAGTTCATTATTTCCACTGATCCACGATAACCCCTTGTAGATATAGTCGCTAAAGTTTTCCCCGGTAGCATCGCCCACTGCAAAAAGCGCCAAGGGCGCCATGGCATGTTGATGCACAGAATAGACGGGGTATCGACTCACAATTCGGCCGGTAGAAGAGTCGTAGTGCCACGACCATTCTCCCTGGGGCCCCTGGAGCTGGCAGATGGTCCGCGCGGTCTGAAGAGCCATTCGCTTAGCCTCGTCGTTATTGCAGGCGCGGGCAAACATGGAAAATGCGTAGATTGGATAAACTTGGTCGGCGAAGCTACCTATCCGACCCCGCAGGAAGCCACGGATTGTTCGGCCTTTCGCAAGGTGTCCACAAATGCCAGTAGCTCCGCAGTTCAATTTGAGCAAGTGAAATACCGCCATTCCTTGTTCCACCAGTTCTGATTCGTTGTCGCCTCCGGCCAAAACACAGTGGGCTATTCCCGCCAAGAGCCATGCTAGTTCCATCGTGTAGACGTCGCGGCCATCCGAGTATCGATTGAGCGCACCCTTCACTTTCAGCCTTCCACACACTTCCGTCAAACGACCGGGCGCCACCAGCGCGCACGTCCACAACAACAAGCCCAGATCTCCCGCACACGTCACCCAACTTGTGTCACGAAGTAGCGCTTCAAGGATGGCCTGGATGTCCATATGAGTAGGCTGTCCTGTTGCTTCGAGACGGTGAAGGCCAAGCAGGGTCATCATGGTATAGCGATGAGAGATACCCTCTCGCTCCAACCCGCACGCAGATTTCCTGAGTTTGTAGCAGAACAGCTGACTCTGCGGATCCAGCATCTGGACTAATCCTTGCACGGCTAAGTCGCGGAGTCCAGCAATGCTCGCCGTAGCGGTTGTGGAATTATCTTTGTTTGCGAGAGTTGCGGATAGCATTTCTAAGACCTTCTCTCCAAGACCATACCGATATTGTCGACACGGATTTTGCTCGATCGACGGCTGCACTAGGCCAGGCAGGCCCGCAGCTACACGAGCTCCGTACGGGCAGCGCTTGCGAATTCAGCATGCCCCAGTTCGAATGCACGATGGGCACTGACGAGTGTTGCTTTCATGTCTTTCTGCGCCACCACGAATGAGATGTTGCACTCGGAAGAGCCACAAGCATCCACGGACGGAACCTCGACTCCGAGAAATTGACTAGTTGCACGTTCCCGACGGATATCGGGACTTGCCCTGTTTCGCAATTTAACTCGCACAGTGCGATCATTAGCGGGGAGTAGTCAAGGGAGGCGAACCGCTGACAAAGTCTTGATCCAGTCTTGTTGAGAATACCAAGCGCTCCGTTTACGACGGCTGCGGAGGCAAACACGAACCAACTCAGGTTCTTCCCAAGGAACATCGTGATAGCCCGACCGCAGAAACGCGCTTGCTGGATCTCTTACCCATTCCTGCGGGAAAAGCGCGATCGTGTCGTTCTCCGTAACCTTCGGAGCGGCTTTGAGAGCCTCCCCGGACACGGCTGCGTACAAAGCCGCGGGAAGATCGCGTCCGGACCCGAGCGTCAGGTGTCCGACCTGCGTCGCTCGGGGATTTATTTCAATGAGGTACACGTTTCCAGTTTCGGACTCCAGCATGAAATCAAACCCGTGCAGCCCCGAAAGATTGAGCCGGCGAACCATCTTTTCGGCAGCAGTCGCCATTTCAACGTCCTCGATCAAGCGCAGGACGGTAGCCGGCCCGGCCGAATATCCCTTTTTCAGCACCTCAAAATGGAGGCTGGCCAGGACGGTACCCTCCCAGCAAGCGATCGCGCTAGTTGCTTCGCGGCCTGCCACAAATGCCTGTGCATTAACGACGGATGGACGACGAAGTAGCGATGGCCAAACCAACGTCTTGTCCCCGTCTACCAGGGCCCGCTTAGCCGCCCGTGCCAAAAGTGGAGGAGCTTGCAGCGCCCGAAAGGCACGTTCACCGTCTTCCAGTGTATGGACGATCCTTACGCCCTCGCCGCCTGTAGTGCCGTTCGCTTTCAGGACTGTCGGAAAACCCATTCGGGCGATCCATCGCCTGAGGTCATTGGTGTTCTTGATAACCTCGGTTTTCGGAACGCGGATGCCCTCTTCTTGCGCCATTTCTATAAAGGTAGTTCTCGCATACACGACCGGGAAACTTTCAGCTGCGCCGAGCGAACGCTCGATCAGCGTGCAAATCAGCGCTCCCGCTTTCCCGTGGCGCCGTTCTCGATAATACAGGTCGTGCAGGTGCCGTGTTGCGGGGTCGTCGCCTGGAACGATGAAATCTGGTTTTGTGGCGGCGATCGCATCCGCGAACGACATCAACGGTGTTACGCCGCTGTACGTGTGTGTTTGGCGCACAGCGCTCGCCTTGCTGAGCGGGTGGCGAGGGGGGCAGACAGCGTCAACGGTGCACCCTGCGTTTGCCAGAGCCATTGCCAGCCGAGCGGTCGTGAACCACTGAGAGGTCGCGGCAACCAAGACTATGGGTCTCACCTTTGTTCAAGCCTCCGGATGGTCCCCGGATCAAACATCAGGAGCCAGAATGCGCGATGACGAACGTCCATTTCTCGTTGACCGAATTGCCGTTCTGGAGTGATATCCGAAATGATCAATTCCGACCCGCTTGAGAAACACCAGTTTTGAATTCAACGATCGAGATAATGTTGCGAACAATTGTTTCGAGTGCCGGGCTATTTGCTCCGTCGAGAGGCTGCTTAAGATGTTCCCGGCGTACCACTCTGATTTTCGTCCTGATATCCTCGACGGTTTCCACCAGAACCAGCCGCCCTTGATCGGCAAGACAGCGGTCGACCGCCCCGATCTTTCCGCGGAAAATGCTGTAGACGGGAATTCCCATCGCCGCCGCTTCGCGATTCATCGTACCGCCGCCACTGATCACGAGGTCGGAGTTCCAAATCAGGTTTAAACCATCCTCCACGTGGTCCGGAATCAGAATCTTCCCCGAAGCAACGGCCTCAGCCCAAGCCGAACGCAATTTGGCTTCCTGCTTCTTATTTCTGGGGAGAAGCAGGATCCTACTACTGCGATCGCCAACAAACCTGTTAAGCGCCTCAGTTAACAACTTCTCGCTTTCTGGATTGTGGTAATGGGCTTCAGTCGCGGGGGGACGCACAGTTACCAGCAAATCGTCCGGTAGGATACCGAGACGTTTCCTCAACGTCTTGTCGGGGTGGAATCTCGAGAGATAAACATCCTCTTTAATGCCTGGGTATTTAATGATTTTGGAACCGTTCTTGCTTTGCTCTTCTGAGGACACGCTGGGCACCAGTAGCCAAGTCGGTTTGATCGATGGCATTTTTGCCGTGAACTCGTAGTCCATCAACATGACGCTGGGGATCTTCAACAGCGTGCAAGCTATTAACAATCCACGCGATCCGTGGCAAACGGCAAGATCTGGATTTTGCCTTCGCATAAGTACAGTCAATGCAAGTGCACGCCAGCACGTCCCCAGTGCTTTCAAGATCTTGTGCTTTCCATAGTGCTTTCCCACTATCTTGGCAGACACTCCGTAAAACTCGATGAGTTCTCGCACCTGGTACGCATCCCGAGCGGTAACCAGCACCTCATAGTTTCTCTTCCTAAGTTCCTCGATAATTGGACGAAAGAAAGGAACGTGTGGGGAGTTATCCAAGTCTATCCAAATCTTTTTGTATGTCGGCGGGCATTGCAACTCTTCCGCGCTGACGTTGGCTATACTGGCTGTATTGGGCATCTCTCTCAACTTTCTTGCGGTGTTGGTACACCCTAAGAGGTCAACGACGGCGACCCCCGGAACCCGGAAACAACTTTGTTCTCCATCAAGTGGAGGATCCTCGGTACCGCTAGACGGTCGGTCCGGAGATCCATTTACCGGGCACTTCCGCCTCCCGCTTCCTAACTTCGGTGACCCTTCGAGGCGGATGTGACGATTCCCGGAATCAGAGCGCAACCTTGAACTCAGCGGTCATCAAGAGCGAGGAGCGCTTTGTTGGCGGTCACGACGTGTTTTCGGCGCACGAGAGAAGACTGGATGTAGCTGCGGGCAGGCTCAATCCCGCCCACTAATTCGACCACCAGATCGCAGCCGTTATCGAGAACCTTCTCGGGCTGCGTGGTCAGAAGCGTTCGATCCACATGGTGACGCTCTTTCTCCAAATCGCGCACCAAGATTCTCGTAATCCGCAGCTGTACGCCGGTACGTCGCCGAATGAGCAAGTCACTTCGACTTATGAGTTCAACCAAGCCGCGCCCAACAGTACCGCAGCCGAGGAGCCCGATTTTAAGTTTTCGAGTACTCATAAGTGAACGGTTTTCGGCCCAATGGACGAGACGCTGGTTGGCCTAGACAGTTCGTTCAGCGTTTGCCAACGCCATGAGTTCTTGGGCTGGCTTTTTGGGGGTCAGCGCGACCCGCGCGAAGCGCACTACCTCTTCCACAACTCGCCCTTGCTGCTCCGGTGTGAGGTGCGGAAACATCGGTAAGGATACGATCCCAGCAGATATCTTCTCGACCACGCGGAAGTCTCCACGCCGATATTGCAGCGATGCATAGGCCTTTTGCAGGTGTAACGGGATCGGATAGTGAATCCCGGAGCCAATCCCCATCTTCTTGAGATGGCTCATCATTCCTTCGCGATCCTCAGTGCGGATTACATAGAGGTGGTAGACAGCCCGGGACCAGGAAGGCTCGTGAGGTTGGATCACAGCGCCCTCCGCAGCGGCCAGCAAGCGCTTATACTCGGCGGCGCGTTCGCGGCGCTGCGCGTTCCACCTCGCCAGGTGAGCCAACTTCACGTGCAAGATTCCAGCTTGTAAGGCATCCAGCCTTCCGTTATAGCCTTCGATATCGTGGTAATATTTCTTTGCCTGGCCATGATCGCGCAGCATCCTGATCTTTTCGGCAAGGCTTTTGTCGTTCGTCGTAACTGCTCCGGCCTCGCCGCAAGCGCCTAAGTTCTTCCCGGGATAGAAGCTAAATGCTGCTGCTCGCCCCATCGAACCCGCCTTCATCCAGCGGTTAAGTCTTCGTGAAAAATACTCAGCGCCATGGGCCTGGCAAGCATCCTCAATCACGATGAGACCGTACTGCTCGGCGACTTCTAGAATCGCATCCATATCGGCGGTCTGTCCGTAAAGGTGGACCGGAACGACGGCGGTGACTGGCCGGCCGCTTCGACAGCTAATGAGCTTGCCTGATTTGTCTGTTGTGCACTGCACCTCGAAATACTCCCGAAGTTTCTCCGGGTCCATGTTGTAGGTTCGCTCGTCGATATCGACGAACTCAGGAAGCGCTCCTGCCTGCGAAATCGCCTCGGTGGTTGCGATGAACGTGTGCGGCACGGTCACGACCACGTCGCCGGGCTTTATGCCACAGGCCATGATGGCGAAGCGCAAAGCATCGGTCCCGCTGCTGAGCGCGACCGAACAGTTGGTGTCACAGAAAGTCGCGAAGGCCTTCTCAAATTCCTCCACCATAGGACCACCAATGAAGCCGGCCGTGGTTAGAGTTTGGTGAAAAACATCCGTGAGTTCGCGCTCGAGGTCGATATGTGGGGTAACAAGATCAAGAAAAGGAATGCTATGGCCATTAGAAACGCTCATTATGTGCCTCCAAGGTCTGTTCGATATAACGCAACACTTTTGCAGGATTCCCGGCGACGATACTGTTCGCGGGAACGTCTTTGGTGACGACGCTGCCGGCTCCGACGATGGCATTTTCGCCAATGCTGGTATTCGAGAGAATCGTGGCTCCGGAACCGATCGATGCTCCCTTCTTGATCACCGTTCGTTCGACTTTCCAGTCTGCCTCGGTCTGCAGATTGCCTTCGCCGGTTGTCGCGCGCGGGTAGGAATCGTTGATGAACGTGACGCCATGTCCGATGAAGACGTTGTCCTCGATGATTACGCCCTCGCAGACAAAGGTATGGCTTGAGATTTTGCAGCATTTGCCAACGATTGCGTTTTTCTGAATCTCAACGAATGCTCCGATTTTTGTCTCGTCGCCGATTTCGCATCCGTACAGATTGATGAATTTGGAAAGCTTCACATCGCGCCCCAGCTTCACATCCGGGGCTACACAGACATAAGGATCCATGATTGAATAATGTCCTTTTGAGTTTTGTTCCTTGGTTAACGACGGCAACCCGGCAATTCGCACAGGCGATTAAGCGAAGGGGCAGGCGTGTGAGGGAGCGTCAGAGGTAAACCAAAGCTCCTCTTTTCCTGACGGATTGATTCGCGGCCTCCAGGAGCTTGACCACGCGAAGGCCGGCGGCGCCATCGTTAAAAGGCGTGTGATTGTTGGAAATACAATCCACAAAGTACGCGAGTTCCTGTTTCAGTGCCTCGATCTGTTCCAATTGCGGTGCCCACATGTCGCCCGAGCGATAGTTTACCAACAGGTTGTAGAGACCCTCCCGGCTCGTAATATGCACGCCTTTGTCGTAGACCTTGATCTTTTCGTCGGCTTCCAGATCATTCCATACCAACATCTTCTTCTCGCCGCCGATCAGCGTGGTGCGCACCTTAACCGGGGACAGCCAGTTGACGTTGATGTGGGCAATAATCTTATTGGGAAAGTAGACGGTGATGAATGCTACGTCCTCATGGCCGTTGAGATGGGTCTGGCCAGTTGCAGACACAGCTTCAGGAGTCTCCTTGATCAGATGATCGATAATCGAAAGATCGTGAGGAGCAAGATCCCAAATCACGTTCACATCGTGCTGGAACAGGCCGAGATTGACGCGCGTGGAATCATAATAGTAGACCTTTCCCAACGCACCTTCCTCGAGCAACTGGCCAATCTTCTTTACCGCTCCAGTAAACAGGAAGGTGTGATCCACCATGATCTTCAGATTCTTTTTTGCGGCAAGATTTATGAGCTCTTCTGCCTGGCCCGAATCACTGGTAAAGGGCTTCTCGACAAACACATGTTTCCCGTGTTGCAGTGCGGCCTTGGTGAGTTCGTAGTGGGTCTGTACCGGAGTCACGATGGCAATCGCATCGACCTCAGTCGATGACATGAGCTCAGCGGTTTCCGAGACAACTTTGACGTGCGGGTAGGTTTTGTGAATGCGTTTGCGCGCCGTCGGACTCTTGTCACAAACCGCCACCACTTCGGAGCCATCCAACTGATCAAGGTTTCTGACCACATTGGGGCCCCAATATCCGTATCCGATTACGCCGAATTTGACCACAGTGTCACCACTCCCCTTGTGCAGAGATTCATTCGAGGCCGGTTCAGAAAGCTGACTAGCGGGATGTAGCACGGTTGACATATGCAGAAGGGGATAGCCTTTTCAGTACGCGCCGTCGCCGAAAACCACTGCGACTGGGGTGCGCAGCAGAATCTTCATGTCCATCCAAGGCGACCACGTTTTGGCGTATCGCAAATCCAGGCGAACCATGTCGTCGAACCTAATGCGACTGCGCCCGTTTACCTGCCATAATCCCGTAATGCCAGGCTTGGCTTCTAATACCCGGCGCCGATGCCAAATGTCGTATGCCTCTACTTCATATGCGATGGCGGGACGCGGCCCGACCAGAGACATGTCACCTTTGAGGACATTGACAAACTGCGGCAGCTCGTCAAGGCTGGTCCGTCGCAAGAAGGCGCCAACGCGGGTGATTCTGGAGTCTCTTGTCAGTTTGTAAACGCCCTTGCCGTCGCCGTTCCCTGGATGGCTCTGCGCGCTGCCAGCGATCAATTGCTTGACGTATGCTTTGTGAACGCTGGAGTCGTTGTTGACGTACATCGACCTGAACTTAAGAAAGACAAACTGTTCACCATATTGCCCGACTCTCTTCTGCCGGAAGAACACGGGGCCCTTCGATGTCAGCTTGATGGCGATAGCAATTGCCAGGAGAATAGGTGCGAAAAAGAACAGGGCGAGGGCGCTGCCAGCGATATCCATGATTCTCTTGATCACGCAGAAGAACTTTTTCGCATTATCTCGGCGGGTAAGATCCGGATACAGAGTCGGATTGCTGGGCCTTTGGGGAATATCGTGATTCCATTCTTCCGGGAATAAGTGAAAGGAGATACTGATCTGATTGAATTGCTGCGAGCTCAAATTGTTGCGCAACGTCTCGCTAACCCTGGTCATCATGGTGCTCAGGATGGTGTTCTGATCGTCAACCCCAAATTCGGTGAACATGACTCCCACGACGGAGTTGTTCTCGTACCAGCCCGTAACGTCTGTCTCTCTGGTCGACAGCGAAAGCGCCGGGAGAATCTTGTCGAGAGCCTTCCCGTTCTTATCAGACTGCAGACCATGGCCCATGTTCAAGAGCATTAGCAGGAAAGGTTTTCGCGAGCGCTCTGTCCTCTTTCGCTCGAGCGAAATCATCCTGTGGAAAGCTCCCTCATTCAGAATGCCGCGTTCCTCAACCGGCACAACGTCCGCCGAAAGAGTATCCAGAGTTGCTATACCGCCTGATCGTCGTACATTCACGACTCCCCCTCCTCTTCCTGCTCCCTTTTTTCGGGCGCAGGAACAAATGACCTACTCTGAAGCTGCTCTATGTTTTGTGCTGTCCGTGGGGGAGTACAGAACTGGGAATTGAAACAAACTAACAACTGGGGATCAGTGACCTGACCGGGGATTGGTTATTCTTCGAGAACATCGGCTCGCCGCGCTGCTCCAGGACCGTAGCGCTGGTAATAGTTGGCGTGATCCGTATTAGCAGAGGAGTTCACCACCGCACCTAACAACTTTGACTGTTCAAGCGCTTGCAGACCTCGCTGCAACATTCGCCTCTTGGTGGTTCCTTCTCTGGTCACTAGAAGAATACCGTCCGCCAATCGCGCCCAAACGCTGGCATCGGCCAGAGGCAGTATCGGGGGAGAATCGATTATGATCCAATCAAACCAGGCTGAGAGTTGATTCAGGAGTTCTGAAAGCCTGCCTGACTGCATCAGTTCGAGAGGATTCTCCGGTGGCCGGCCAGCCGGCAGAAACCACAAGTTCGGGCCTTCAAGACGGTAGATGTGCTTAATCGGGCGGGGTTCGCCCTGCAACCATTCGCTAAGGCCAGGAATCCTGCCCAGACCGAATTGCTTGGCCAACGACGGACGCCGCAGATCGCCTTCCAAAAGCAAGATCTTCGGCTGCTGCTTCCTGGCCAAAATGGCCGCTAGATTTGCCGACACTGTGCTTTTGCCTTCCTCGGGAATCGTGCTCGTGATCAACAGTTTCTTGAGCGGACGGCTCTGCTGGAGCTGTCTCAACCGAACGCCGAGAAAACGGAATTTCTCCGCGCCGAAACTTTCCTGTGCGGTAAGACATACCAACTTGCTGTCCTGCGGCAGGGACACTGGCAACGACTGGAAGTGACTCAGATCGTGCTTAGCGAATTCCTTGTCAGCGAAGTCCTGGTGAGCGAACTCGTTGGGGGCAAGAGCGCTTGCTTCGCGCTCGACCACCTGCAAAAGTTCTGTAGCAACTGCCGGGGGCGCTAACGGTGTGCCCGACCGCTCCGACTCGGACCTCTGTAATGCTTCAAATATACGGCTCATGTTTACTGGCTCCGGTTGCCGCAGCTGCGCGCGGTTCTCCCTGGCTCGATTGCAGTTTTTGCAGATAGTCATGCAGGAGGAGGAGAGTTTTCGCCGCTCGCCGCGCGTCGCCTTCCTCGTCAGCGGCCGGCTCAGCCCTCGGCTGATGAACCACACCGAGGCGGAAGTCTGCGGCGATATCCTCTATGATGTCCGGCGTCACAATGCACGCTTGTCTGGCGTATGCAGTGATCAGCGCGTTTTCGCACACTGTATTGATCAGACGTGGAATCCCCCGCGAATGTCGATGAACTCGTGCTATTGTTTCGGCCGGGAAAAGTACCGCGGAATTAGAGTTTCCTCCAGCCAGCTGCAAGCGACGCTGGATGTAACCTCTCGTTTCGTCCAAATCCAAGGGCTGAAGTTGCGAGCGCAGGGCGATCCTCTGCTTTAATTGTCGCAACTCGATGGAGTCGAGCTTCTCGTCCAACTCGGGCTGCCCCACCAGTAAGATCTGGAGTAACTTCTCGTTCGTGGTCTCGAGGTTAGTTAGAAGACGGATCTCCTCGAGCACTTCTGTCGAAACATGGTGCGCTTCGTCCACCACAAGTACGGTGGTGAGTTTCTTCTGATGGCGCGAAATAACATAGTTGCTCAGCACCAGCAGAAGCTCGCTCTTGTTCTTGCCCGACACGTTGAGCCCAAAGTCGCCGGCAACATACTGCAGGAACTCAACCGGCGAAAGCCGGCTATTGAATACGTAGGCGTAGGCGACATCGCTCTGATTCAGTAATTGCAGCAGGCAGCGGACGAGCAGCGTTTTGCCTGTACCCACTTCTCCGGTCATGACCACGAATCCCTTGTGGCGTCGGACGCCGTAGTACAGCGCCGCCAGCGCCTCATTGTGTCTCCGGGTGGGAAAAAGAAAAAAGGGATCCGGAGTGATCTCGAAAGGATTACGCTTCAGATTGTAGAAGGCTTTGTACATTGACTACCAAAATTATCCTCGGTAGTAACTTATTGCCGATCCTGCCAGAATAGTTGCAAAGACAAGGCCTGTCGCTGCCCAGCCTATCCAGAGCTTCTTCTCTTGCCTTCTTTCCTCTTCGGGACTAGTGATCGCCGGGATCTCCGAGATCACGGTCACCGGCAGCAGTTCCTTGAGTGCTTTCTCGTTGTAGAGACGGTCGTCCAGGAACTCAGTTCCACCTGCGACGGCGCCACCCAACGCGATCCCAATGCCCAAACCGATGCCGCAGAATTTGAGGCGATTTGGAAAATCAGGCTTCAACGGCAGACTGGGCGGATCAATCATCTGAAAGTGTTCGCCCTGCTGCAGTAATTCCATGCTCGTAGCCATTTGCGAAGAGTTCTTCTTCTTCAGGAGCTCGTCATAATTTGCCTTGGACTGTTCGTAGCCTCGCGTGAGGTCTGCGAATTGCTGTTCACGCACGGGTTCCTGGTTCAGACGCGCCTGGTAATCATTGATCTTCGCTTTCAAGGCGGCGATCTCGTGTTCCTTGGTCGCACTGTCGATCTGATTGGCTTTCAGCTGGCCTTGGAGCTGAATCGTCGATCCATCCCTGCTATCCCCATCGTCTGGCGTGAACGGGGGCGCGTTGCCACTCCCCGAGGCGGTGGTCGCACCGGCTTTCTGCTCAGCGAGGGCTTGCTCCCGCATTTTTTCCGTCTTGGCAATCTGCTCTTTCAGTTTACGAACGTCCGGATGACGCTCTGTGTAGTGGGAGCTGAGATCGGCAAGCTGGGCTTTGAGTTTGTCCAACTCATGGCCTAACGCGGGCAATCCTATTGGAGCACTTTCCCCAGTTTTGGTCCCCCTCTGGAAAACGCGGGATTGCGTCACCATCGATTGTAAATAAGCGTTCTGCTGCCTGGCGGCGTTGAGACCCTCTTCGTCGTTCTGCAGTTGCGACTGGAGTCCGGCCAGAATTTGCAGATTGCTTCCCAATTGTGTGGGCAGCTCTCCCGGATGCTGATCTTTGTATACACGGACCTTTTCTTCCTGTTCGGCCAAAGCCTGCCTGGCTGTTTCTAGTTGGCTTTCAAGAAACTTTGTGGTGTCTTCAGATTTCTGTTGCCGCAATTCCAGATTCTCGCTGATAAACAGATTGGTCAGCTCGCTTGTCACTTGCTGGGCAACGCGGGGATCGCGAGAAGAATAGTAAACGTTGAACGAGGTAATCTGATTGCGTTCCCCACGTACCAGCTCAATTTCGATATCTTTACGCATACGCTCGACCAGTTCGTCCGAATTAAGCCGGCCGCGACTCGTGGCATACAGATTGAGCTGATCGATAATGCGCAAAAGGCGCGTACGACTGAGAATCTGCTGGGTTATGCTCTGCAGCCGTGATTGCAGATCATCATTTACGTTGGGCGTCACATAGTCTTTTGGCATGCTCGGCTGCTCCACCAGAATCAGCGTGCCTGACCGGTAGCGCGACGCCAGAATCCAACTCGCGCTCCAGACCACGAGCCACCCCAGAAAAAAAGGTATCAAGAAGTACATGTGCCGACGACGAATCACGCCCACGTACTGCTGCAGGTTGGGGGCGTCTCCCGGTTTCTCTTCTAACTCTTCGACCATAATTGCCTTCCCCGACTACCTTCCCAGCGGCCGTGAAAACTGATACGAGATGGTAACCGCCGCACGATTTCGGTTGGGAGTGCTGGAGATCGCGGCGATTCCGCTATAGCTCTGGTGCAAACGCGTATATTGCAGCTGCAGATTCAGACGCCCACCGATCTGGCGCTCCACCGACGCGTTTCCGGAGAGTGTGTGACCATTGGTACTAAACTGAGGCAGGGCATCCAGGACTCTGTTGTTTGTGTAATTCGCTCCGATGGACGCGCTCAAGGTTCGCGTGAATTGCCGGCCCACCGAGGCGTCTGCGGCGTTCGAGTGAACCGCTCCGCTCAGACCGCCACCATCGTTGATTCTTCGCGAGTAGCTGGCCACAAAGGTGGCCAGCCTCCCCTGCCAGCCCATGCTCGCGCCGGTCGCCGGAGACCAGGACTTCGACGACGGCATCCCGAATTGTTGGGTGTCAGAGTACTGGGGGCCGCCGAACAGCGAAATGGAAAGCGTCGGCTTTAGATAAAGTGTATAGAAGAGGAACCCACTGTGGGCTTGAGTCTCGCTCTGCCCTACATTCGGATAGGCCAGGAACATCTGATATTGATACGCGGCCCCGATATAGTGCATCTTCGAGAGGCGGTGGTTATAGAAGGCCGATCCTCCTCGTGAACTCGAATCGTATAGCCCGGGAACCTGCGCCTGGTTCGGATAGTGTAGATTCGTAAAGGTTCCGCTTGCTCCGATCATCCCATTCGCACTGAACTGGTACGTCATCGTGGCGTTCGCATTGTTTGTGAGTACGTCGGCGATCGGCGCAATCAAAGAATCATTGGGAACGAACACCGCACCGGAAACTGGGCGCGCGAGATCTGAGTTTGGCTGATTAAGAACATTGGATGTTTTCTGAAAAGAATCTCGCAAACTGAGCGTCACATGCGAGCTCAGATAGTACTTGAGATCCACGGCGAAGTTCTGGCTTGCAGCATCAAGCGAGCCGGTGCGCTGGTAGAACGTATAACCAGGACTATAGAACACGAAGCAATGGAGCCGTGATCGAGTCCGGTCCAGCGAGATTGTAGGCCATATAGAATAACTCGTGTCGCTTACTGGCCGGCCGTTGGCCCCCACCGTTGCGTAGCTGTCGTAGGCGCTGCTGAAAACCAGTCCTCCGCGCAGGTAATTTGCACTCGTTTCGGAGACAAATCCCATCGAGTATCCTTCTCCGCTGACCAGAACGGGCGTCACCATGGCCCCCCCACCACCGCCGGGGCCGGTTGTGGCTGCTGCGACGCCTGAGGCGGCCACCTGCGCCCAGAGAGCGGACGCAGCCAGCAGGATGCTAGCAACAAAGATTCGGATTGGCATGCCTACTTTCAAGGGACGACGATGGTGTCACGCGACTGGAGTTTTATGTTCTGTGCCGAGTTCTTGCCTTTGATGACGTCTTTGTAGTTAAAGGGCCAGCGTGACTGTCCGCCGTCAGGGGTCTGGCGAAGCACATAGATTGATTTTTCCTTGGCAAAATCCCGGAACCCGCCCGCCATGGCAATTGCGTCCAACACGGTAGCGGCGTTCGTCAGTGGATACTCTCCTGGCCGCGAGACTTGGCCGAGGATGTTGAATTTCTGGCTCTTGATTTCTGTAACGATGACGGTAACTTCAGGCCCGGAGATGAAACTTTGCAGTTTGGTGGCCAACTCCTTCTCCAACTGACGGGGCGTCTCCCCGCTTGCCTGCAGCTCACCGGCTAAAGGCACCGATATCTTCCCATCCGAGCGAACTGGAACCGTTCGGGATACTTCAGGCTCTTTCCAGACGTTGATCGACAAGACGTCGTCGGCGCCGATAACGTAGGTGTCATCGTGAGCTCGGGCTGCGGTCCCGCCGGTGTTGGGGTCGCCTGCAATTGTCTGCGCTTCCGGCTCCGTGCCGCTTGCGTTTTTCGAGGCGTCAGTTTGCGCAGCCAGCCAGCCAGGGATCAGAATGCAGATGACGAACATCGCTACCCGCTGCCAGCACATGTTCCTCACTGGGATTGTCATGGTTTACTCCAAGCTAGCAATTGCAACGCGCGCATTCCTGTCCGACGCTAAATCGGTTTTCCATTGCCCTTAACTCCGTTTCCGGGAAATGCGGACGGATGGGTTTCCGCAGAGCTCATGTGGTATTGCTCGATCTTATACAGCAAAGTTCGATAGCTGACCTTAAGCAACCGCGCTGCAGCTTTTCGGTTCCAGCCGGTTTTCTCCAGAGCCGTGGCGATTGCGTTTCTTTCAGCTTCGAACCTAACACTTTGCACGAGTGACTTGAGTGAGTT
The DNA here is from genome assembly GCA_035601775.1 of Terriglobales bacterium. GTDB lineage: Bacteria > Acidobacteriota > Terriglobia > Terriglobales > Acidobacteriaceae > JABDBE01. The sequence continues at coordinate 43,757 of DATNNO010000140.1, forward strand.
GAGACTGGAGGATCGCTCCCCATTCTCGCCCGCGATAAATGCTTCGCTGGCTGGTTCCGACGTCCCCGCCGGGTTGCCGTTCTTAGGTGCGTGTTCTGACTTCGGTGTGGCAAAGATTAGCTCTTTGTCTCCCATCATCAGGTAACGCTTCACAAATTCCTCGAGCTCGCGGAGATTTCCTGGCCACGAATAGGCATGGCAGGCATCGAGCACCGAGGGTGAAAAGGTGCGTGGCGGCAGTCCATAGTGTTTCGCCAGATGGTGCATGAAATGACGCAGAAGGAGTGGAAGCTCATCCTTGCGCTGCCGCAACGGCGGTGCCTGAACCGTGAACGCGCTCAGGCGGTAATAGAGATCTTCGCGTAGTTTCTTTTCAGAAAGTGCCCGTTCAATGTTAGCGCTAGTTGCAGCCAGGACTCGGACGTCGACATCGACCGAGGCGCCGCTACCTGGTCTGAAGAACTGCTTGTTCTGCATCACTTGCAGCAGCTTGCTCTGCACGCTGGTCGGCATCTCGGCAATTTCATCCAGGAAAACCGTTCCTTTTTCGCATAGCTCGAGTTTGCCGCGCTTGGATCGTACCGAACCGGTCGAATCACTCCGCTCGTAACCGAAGAGCTCGGTTTCGAGGAGATCGCCGGGCAGGGCCGCGCAATTCACTTTCAGGAATCTGAATCCGGAACGAACAGATAGCTTATGAATTAGACGAGCCGCAGTGTCTTTTCCGCTTCCGCTCTCTCCCAGGATGAGCACCGGAACGTTGGCTTGAGCCAGCAATTCTGCTTGTGCACGAAGCTTCCGCATGATCGGACTTGCGCCCACAAAGAATGCGTCATCGCTGACCTGTTCGATGTCCGCACTCGCGATGTCCATCTCGATGCTGTCGCTCCGTGAGCTGAGTTGGCCTCGAATCATGCTCTCAAGTTGCTCGTCGTCGACCGGCCTGACGAGGTAATCCTGGGCGCCCAGGCGGATGGCTTCATTTTTCCGCCCGGCATCGTCGGGATAACAAAGCAAGATGATCGGCAAGTTAGGACGAAGTCTGCGTAGCCAACGCAAGATGTGTAGGCTATCTGCATCCCCGCGAGGCAAATCTAGCAGAAGCAGGTCCGGTGTAATGCCTGCCTGGACGGACTCCAATGCTTCCCAACCGCTGCTCACCGTCTCCAGTTGCCAGGAATTCACTTCCCCAATCGACCGGAGCGAGCGAACAACGGTGGGCTCCTTGCTGACAACTAGCAGGCGTGCCGCTTCGATTGCGTTTTCTGTCACGGGCTTGAAGTTCCTTTTGGGGGACACCGAGGGAAAGGGAGGCGTGAGAATTCTAAAGCGGTTCGACGTCGTATCCCTGAATCCGAACGGCTAGAGATCTCTGAATTGCGTCTATGGAGACCACTAATGTGTTGTCGTCATTTCGAGAGAGCAGAATACCTTCGACACCGTCCAGCGCGCCGCCCCGTACTCGCACACGATGCCCGATCTGAAGAAATGGATGGGTACTCCAGGGTATTTGCTGTCCGATCAGGGTTCGGACCGCATCGATTTGCGCGTCCGCGATTGGAGTTCCCACTCCGCGAGCGCCAACGAACTTGAACACACCGTCGATGCGCAGCACCCGCAATCGATCCTCGCCGGTTGGAGGTAGTTTCACAAACACGTAGCAACCAAAGAGCGGCACTTCCACCGATTTCCGCCGGTCGCTCCAGCGATGCACCTCGGTGATCAAAGGCAAGAAAGTGGTTACGCCTTGTTCACGCAGCCGTTGAGCGACTACTCTTTCGTGTCGGGCGCGGGTGTGCACGGCATACCAGTTCTCAATACCGGATCCAAGGATTGGCACCATATTCGGGAACTCCCATGACTGGTTGCCGGAACTCATAGCTTCGCCCTCTGGGTCACAAATGTGGCCTCTACGCCTGCGAATAGCCTAAAAAAACGGGATGATCTCAAGACTTCAGCGGCCGCGGGAACCCACTTTAGAGATCCAGGGGAGGATTATCTATACTAAGTCTATCTACATTATTGTAAATACGCTTCTCCTGTCAAGGAGCGGTGCACACCGGTTGCAGGAATTGTGACTTCCCTGCGTATTGCTCGTGATGCAGCGTTTGCCCTCGCAGGTTACTTTCCCATCGGCCCGCTAACATGCAAGATTTCCGTTTACCGGGCAAGGGGGATGAGAACTCGGCTATGAGTTGGTTGCCCGAAAGGTGAACCTAGGCTACGTTCGTATGCAGGTTGCTGCAAGAGGTACACGCCCTCCGCGACGGACTTCTCATGTCTAGGAGGGTGTAGATTCTCGATGTGGATGGACAATACGCCTAGAGAAGGATTTCTCAGTCGGTGGAGAGTCGACGCCTCACGGTCAGGAAAAACTGACTTCTCCTCATGGCTGTAGCGACTCGAGAATAGATGGCCGCCCAGGATGCGATCCCATTGATTCTACAGGGAAACTCAAGAGGTTGGTGGACATCCGAATGACATCTCGAAGCCCAGCAGTCTGGTGCAACCGGTGCAAACACTTGCGACCTTTCGTACTGTAGACTCTCCCTCGGTTACGGCAGTATTCTCGTAAAGTGGTCTTTGGGCATCCTTAGAAACGTTTTTGTTAGCTTGTGCTTTTTCGGACCTCCCCCGGATAGAACAAGTTTGTTTCCCCCGCCTGTGGGAGATCCCCCGTACCCAGGACAGCTTGTTTCGATTGTCGCATTTGGTTGATTCAGTCCCAAGTCTGGGGACCTACTCGAATGGTGTCGCTGGAGAAACTTATGGAGACCCAACGTGCGAGGGAGGAGAGGACTCGCGTACTGGTTGCGGACAACACGCGGATCCACACTCAGCTGCTCGCAGATGCGCTGAAACGGGATCAGGGACTGGATGTGATCAGTGCAGACTCCGATTCCCACGGTCTGATCGCGACCGCTATCGCACATAGAACCGATGTTCTGTTGATCAGTTCCAACCTGGACGAAGAACCGCACCGCGCGTTTGAAATTCTGCGTGAACTACGGGCATCGCATCCTCAGATCCGCGCCGTGATGTTGCTCGATTCCTCGAAGCGTGAAGTTATTTTGCACGCCTTTCGTGCAGGTGCGAGAGGAATCTTCAGCCGACACGAATCCGTCGAGTCGCTTTGCAGGTGCGTTCGCAGCGTTCACGAGGGCCAGATCTGGGCCAATAGCCTGCAAATGTCGTTTGCCGTGGAAGCGCTCGCTTCTTCACCAACGGTCCGAGCTGTCGACGCCAACGGTCTGGATCTGCTCTCTAAGCGTGAGATGGAGGTGGTTCGCAGTCTGTCCGAGGGGCTCACCAATCGTGAGATCGCCGAGCGTCTGGGCTTGAGTCAACACACCATCAAGAACTACCTGTTTCGAGTGTTTGACAAGTTAGGCGTCTCGAGCCGTGTCGAGCTCCTGTTCATGACTCTGAGCCAGGCCAGCCCCGCGCAATCGCTGCTCCCATCCCTGTTGGCGAATCCGACCAATGGTAATCGCCACGATGAAGCGACATTGGCCATCTGCCAAAAAGCCGCCGAGCAGGGCCTGCCGACCGCGCAACTCGCGCTGGCGCAGATTTACTCGGCTCGGCGAGCTGGGCCAAAAGACCTGGTGTACGCGTATATGTGGTTCCTAATCGTCAATGAGCAGATAACCAGAGCCAAGAATCACGTCAACAAGACCATGACGATGGAGCAGCTGCTCGAAGCTGAACAAAGAGCAGCGGAGTGGATGAGGAAGACAAGGAAGATTCTACCTTCTTCGATCGAAGATCCTCCTGAACACCAGCCGAAACTGAAGGCAGACGCAACTACCGCCTGATTTAGAGGATGAGGTTGGTGTTTGAGACATGCACACCTCTAACCGAACTTTGAGGAATCCACTTGGGATCTGCCAGGAGTGGGGTGGTACGTCAGTTCGACTGGACACGCGTCCCGCGGCGCTGCTTACCGGATATCAGAATTCCTGCAAATACCGCGATTCCGGACAGCACGAGGTAAGTTACTTCTGCGCCGCCTTCGGGAACCGAATGGCAATCCTTGCGCTGCCCGCAACCGCCATGGCGGCGATTTTCACCTGAAAAGCCTCCATCTGAATCATCTGAAAAGCTTCCCTCTGAGATGGAGTATTCGCTCATATGTCTATCGCTCTCAGGAAACCGTTGGGCAACTCTCCGAGACACTCAGAACCGAAGCTACACCGAGTTGAGTGCTTTTCCATCCGCCAGAAACAGATGTTTCTTGCAGGCTTGATCGGCACCAAGCGGAGTAGGCTGCGGACGAGAGTCTGAGAGAACTGCCCTAAGATCGCCGCCAAGCTATCGGGATGGCGGCATCTTAACGCGCAATACAACCAGACTTACAACCAAGCGTTGGAAAGCGGGTTCAGGCTCGAGAAACGTTGATTGCGGAGCCTTGACTATCACTGGTAAGCTTCCTTCTCAATCGTCGTTCGGGAGTATCTCGATGCAGTTTAAGGTCAGTCTCTACTGCTTTGCGGGTTTGGTGGTTCTGTTGTGCTCGTGGGGGATGGTTGCACGTGAACTTAGGCCGCCCGCTTCTTCCCGAAGGGTCACTACCTGGCACAATGACAACGCTCATACCGGTCAATACTTGCGGGAGACAACTCTCACCCCGCTCAACGTGAACGCCAAGAGCTTTGGCAAGCTGGGTTCGTATACCGTGGATGGACAGATTTACGCGCAACCCTTGTATTGGCCAGGCTTGCAAATTCCTCACAAGGGCACTCACAACGTGGTGTTCGTGGCGACAGAGAACGACAGCGTCTATGCCCTTGACGCGGACACGCCGGGATCTCAACCACTCTGGCAAGTTAACTTCACTGCCCCGCCTAACGTTACCGCGGTGCCCTGCGAAGACATTAACACGCCATGTCACGTGTATCCCATTGTGGGCATCACCGGAACCCCAGTCGTCGATCCCTCGAGCAAGACACTGTATGTGATTGCGCGAACCAAAGAAATCCAGGGGAGCAATGTGCTCTACGTGCAGCGGTTGCACGCCCTCGACATCGCGACTCACGCGGAAAAGTTTGGCGGCCCGGTGGAGATCGCGGCATCGGCAAATGGGACTTCATTCGACCCGCTGCACGCTGGTCAGCGGCCAGGGTTGCTGTTGTTGCCGGGTTCGCAAGGCGGGAACAATGTGGTGTACGTCGCGTGGGCGGGATACACGCACAACGGACCTCCTATTTTGCCCGGTTGGATAATGGCCTATGACGCACAAACGCTGAAGCAGTTGGCGGTGTTCGACACGACACCGAACGGCATCGATGGCGGAGTTTGGGGGTCCGGCGGAGGGATTGCCTCGGATTCGCGAGGAAATGTTTATACCGCCAGCGGCGACGGAACCTTTGACGCAAACACCGGGGGTGGCGATTACGGTGACAGCCTGCTCAAGTTGAAACTGAACCGCGGGACGCTGAGCGTCATCGATTATTTCACGCCGATGGATCAGGCATGCCGGCTGCAAGCCGACTTGGATCTGGGTTCAGGTGCCCCAATGGTTCTGCCGCACGACGGTAGCGCGCAATTTACCGACGAAGTGCTCATCTCCGGCAAGGGAGGCACGCCTTGTGACCTGTTCGGAGGCACCTATGCCAGTCCTATCTATGTGGTGAATCGTAAAAAGATGGGCCACTTTCACGATCAGCACGACAACGTGGTGCAGACCGTTGCGGGCGCGACGGCAGGATACTGGAGCGCACCCGCGTATTGGAAGGGACAAACCGCCGCATACGTCTATTACGCAGGCGTGCTCGAGGATGCGGGCAAGGGAGTAGGCGACACTCTGAGGATGTACACACTCTCGGGTGGAATGCTGTCCAGCTCGTCGGTGGCGCAGAGCCCAAACATTTTTCCGGTAGGTAGCACTCCTTCTATTTCCGCCAACGGCGGCACCAATGGTATTGTGTGGGCCATTGAACGTCAGGACGGTTTGGCAAAGAAACCGGGCAGTCACCCTGCAGTACTTCACGCCTACGACGCCACCAACGTTGCCACCGAGCTTTACAACAGCAAGCAGGCTGGAACGCGCGATCAAGCCGGGCCCGCAACCAAGTATCAGGTCCCGACAATTGCCAATGGGAAAGTGTACGTGGGGACGCAGACCGAACTCGATGTCTACGGCTTGATGAAATAAGACGCGGGAAACTCAACAGACTCGCGCTTAAGACGTTCAGCGGTTTCCTGCTCACGCGATGTGCACTCTCCCGATCGACCCCCTGGGGCTGCGCAACTCACGCGCTCAATCGGAAACGATCAAGGCGAACGCTGCCCTGGGGACTAAATACCATTCAGTGGTATTAAAGGGCTCTTGAAATGCCATGCTTACTTTGCCGGTCTGCCGTGATGGAGGCATAGTGCGACCAGATCCGAGACATTCGCTTCGCCCACGCACATGACCGTGTCTGCTCCCCCCCAATAGATTTTCACGGTTCCATCGGACTCCAGAACGGCACCACAGGTGAAGACTACGTTGTGGACATATCCAGTTATTTCCCAAGGATCCTCCGGTTGCAAAATCCACGAGTCGCCCACACCGATGACCTTTGCAGGGTTCTGCAGGTCATGGAGAGCAGCCCCCAAACGATAGACCGATCCATCCATAGTTTTGAAAACTCCGTGATAGATGGAAAGCCATCCCTGGTCCGTCTTGATCGGCGGCGCGCCGGGACCGATCTTCATTTCATCCCAGTGATATGGTTCAGGCTTCATGATGAGCTG
>DATNNO010000141.1:0-7831 GCA_035601775.1 Terriglobales bacterium
ATAGATCAGCTCCTCACGCTTGGCAATCGACGCCAGCGGCTGATTGATAATGCCGAGCGACTCGAGCGCGTCCGCAGCCGCGTGAAGCTGTCCGATACCGCCATCGATCAGGATCAGCCCGGGCATCGGCGCGTTCTCCGCTTGCAGCCGGCTGTAACGCCGCGTGACCACTTCGCGCATGCTAGCGAAATCGTCGTTGCCGATCACCGTCAGGATGATGAACTTGCGGTAGTCCGACTTCTTCATCTGGCCGTCTTCCCAGACCACCATCGAAGCCACGGTCTCCGCGCCCTGAATATGCGAGATATCGAAGCACTCGATGCGGCGTGGCGGTTCAGGCATGCCCAGCGCGTCCTGCAGGGCCTCCTGAATCGCCTTCGTGTTCGGCTTCATTACCCGGAAGCGCTGGTCATACGACTGTTTGGCGTTGTTGCCCGCCAAGTCCAGAAGCGAGCGTTTCTCGCCGCGCTGTGGAACGACAATGTGGACCCGTGTGGCGCGGCCGCCCTCGCCCGCGATTTGCTCTGATAACACTTCCTCCAGCGTCTCGCGATCCTCGAACTCCACCGGGACATAGATGTTCCGCGGAACGTAAGGCTGTCCGATGTAAAGCTGCTTCAGCAGCGCTGAGAAGAATTCGCCCGGATGAAATGGCGATGACTGTGTGGGGCCGGGTCTTTGACCCGGCCCACCCGGGTCGGAGACCCGGGTCCACACGGTTTCCGTGAACTCAGGAAGTTCTTCCCAGAAGAATTCACGCCGGTCCAGAACGCGGCCGCCGCGCATGTGAAACAGGTTGACGGCCAGCATGTCATTTTCATAGTGATAACCGAAAACGTCGGCGTCGTCGCCCTCGACCGCGGCAATCCGCTGCTTCTCCTGCAACTGCTCGACCGTCGAAATCAAATCGCGATATTTCGCAGCCCGCTCGTACTCCTCAGCCTGGGCTGCTTTTGCCATACGCTCGCGCAAAGAATGCGATAGGTCGGTGGGCCGGCCTTCGAGAAACAGTTTCACATCGCGCACCGCTTCCTGATAAGCCTCGGGCGTGGTGAGTCCCTCCACACAAGGCCCCAGGCAGCGTCCGATGTAGTACTGCAAGCATGGCCGAGGATGAAAGTGCCCAAGATCCACCTTGCACGATGGGATCAGAAAATGGCGGTGAATCAGGTCCACGATGCGATAGGCAAGGTTTGCTGGAAAATACGGGCCGTAGTACGCGCTGCCGTCTTTCTTCAGACGCCGCGTGACATAGACTCGCGGGAAACGCTCGCCCAGCGTCAGCTTCACATACGGATAGGTCTTGTCGTCGCGCAGCAGAATGTTGAAGCGCGGTTGCTTCTGCTTGATGAGGTGATTCTCGAGTGCCAGCGCCTCCTTATTGTTGGCGACGACGATGTAATCAACGTCCACCGCCTCGCGCACCAGGGTGTCGGTTTTCGCGTCCTCGATTCGGCCTTCGCGGAAGTAAGAGCTGACCCGGCTGCGCAGGTTGTTGGCTTTGCCAACATAGATGACCTCGCCCTCCGCGTTCTTGTAGAGGTACACGCCGGCCGAGGCAGGCAGGCTACGGATTTTCGCGGCAAGGTCCATGTGTTAAGGCAACGTTTTCTACAATTTTATTTCTGGGCGGACCACATCGTCGTCACTGTGGAGGGCGGAGTCGTTGCACTATCGCCGCTAGCTCGTTCTCAAACTCGACGAAGGCCGGCAATGTTCTCAGGGGAGAGAAGTCTTCGATCAATTCGACGACGCGGTACCGCAGGTACGACACATGCAGCTTCCTTAGTCGTCGACCCGTCTGCTCGGAGGCCATACGCAATGCGCGGTAAAGCATTTCTTTTGGGCCCGGCACGTCCTCGATTCGATTGGGTGCTGGTAAATTCAGCAGGACTCTCCCTCGCGGATTTCCAGCTGCTTTTCTAATGGCGCTCTCGTCCAGCAGCAGCCATGCTTCCTGCATTCGCACCGGAATAACGGACACGACCGGGACCTCTTCGCCGTGTCCGATTTCGTTCAGAGCCTGCCCGATTTCCCGTCTTCTTTGTGCCGATGTGGCTCCTTCCGCGTCTCGGTGCACGAAAAGGAGCTCGCACGGATAGAACTCCAGAGCTCGCAAAACCTTGCCCGAGAGAGTGGTTGGGGGCTGTCGAAGAGACCGTAGATCGGCCCAGACTCCCCGCAGTTCGAATCCAACACCATGCGCCTGCAATAGCCATGAAATGATCGGCATTAATACACGGTCGGAACTGCCGTCTGAAAGCAGCGTATAGCGCAACGTCATTGTCGATTGCCAGCAAAGCCGAATGCAAGTTGGACCTCTGGACGATCTATGACTCTGCGAGAAAGCTTGTCTGACGGTACCGGTTGGAAGCGCTGCTCAATTAGGGATGGTTCGCCGCTCGCAACGGGGATAAGATATGAGAGCAGCTGACCCTTTGGAATCACCTCTGTTTCGCCTGTGGATGCGCGCCAGGTATTCGGAAGGCAACTGAACGAAAGCTTCTTGAACCATCTTCCATTCCGATTGGCGGTTTTCAGGTCAGCCATCAGCAGTGAGTCTTCGGGGACCTGGGCAACGACTGAAGGCGAGTGGGTGTTAATTATGACCTGCCGTAAGGGATTCTCCGGGCCAACCCTGTCTGAGACGTCGGTCGCAATGTCTTGTAGCAGGCGTAACATCGCGGGAATTCTCGCTGGATGGATTCCATTCTCAGGTTCTTCCAGGCAAAGCAACCCTTGCGACTCCGGATTCATTTCGATGACGGCCAAAGCTAGAAACCTAAGCGTTCCGTCGGATAACGCCCTAGCTGGATGAGTGGTACCATCACGGTCAACGACTTGAATTGTGAGTAACTCACGCTTTTCGTCCCGGTCTACACTGATTGATCTAACATCCTCTATAAGCTCCGAAAGCCGATTTGCCACTTGTGTATACACGAGTTCTGCTGGATTTGCTGTCTTCCCGGCGAATTTGGAGAAGGAGGGACTCTTGGCCAAATCGTACAGTGCGGCAGGAAGGTGCGAGCCATCGGAGCCCATCTTAGCCGGGGCCGTAAATGGATCCGGTCTGCGCAGGGCTGAGGGCTCCAATTGCAGCCTGCGCCAGGACTGCAATTCCCGGCGGGCGAGCATGGCCGTCGGACTTTCGGCGGCATTAGCCGCAGATAACGCCGTTCGCGGAAGGGTCGACGCTAACAGGGGGCGCGGCTTCCCGCTGCTTCCGCCATCTTGGTGAATTCGTATTACCCGCGCTGAGTCCTCCGTGTCAGTCGAGATAAACCAAGGCGTCCTCCGCTGGCCAGTCACCGCTGATTTGAGCCATGCATAGTCATGAGGAAACCGCAGTTGCTTCCTCGCGTCGCTAATCTTTACGTGGGAGAGTTCCTCGCGAAGGATTTCGATATTTCCTAAAGATCTGGGTCCTTCATCCTTCCTTTGGCCTAGGGCAAGCTTGTATTTCAGAAACGTAATGCTGGCCTTCGCGGTTTGCCCGAGATCATCGATGCCTTCGCGTGGCACGATCATTTCGACTTCGAAGCTCATGCTTTCAGCCTGCTCCCGCCCGACGCGATGGAATATGTTTCTTACGTCGCCGGTTCGTCCTTCCTCGTCTCTCACGCTCAAAGCAGCATCCATCAATGGCCTATCCGCAAGCGCGCTAAGGAACGCTATTGCATCCAGTAGATTCGATTTGCCCACACCGTTCGCTCCCGCGATGCAGGTGAAAGGGCCAAAACGAACGTCTACGGCTACAAGATTCTTGAAACCGGAGACCTGTAACCGCGTTAGCATTGATATCTCCTTTTAAGGATACAACGTCGACGACTGTCAACCCGCACGCTGGAGATTTCTAAGTTCTCAGAGTGGAAGAAATGGAATTGTAACAATACTCTGGTCCTTGCCCTCACCGAAACCAGCTGACCGTATAAAATTTCCTCAGTTCACGGCCGTTAATGTTGCCATTGTTCCATTATTTTGCCTGTTCGTCCTGGTAAAGAAAGTATAATCATAGCCGCAGCAACAACTTAGAGCCCAACGCCTTTCGCGTCGCGGTTGGCAGCGCTCGTGCTCAAGTACAAGGCGGATGCACGGCGGATGAGCCCAGGATTTGACGATAATCGCGCCCAGATTTTGAAAACCAGATTTGAAAGACCAGGTTCGTACCCGGGATCAAGTAAGCCAGCATCAAACGAGTAGGGATCAGGCAGATTCTAGATTCCCGGTTTAAGCAGAGAAAAAGGAGCTTCCCTAACATGACCCGTACTTCGTTAACCGTTCTACTGGCAGTGAGCATGGCGGCCTCGGTCGGATGCGCCAGCAAAAATTATGTGCGTCAACAGACCACGCCGCTGATCAATAAGACCAATGAACTGGACGACCTGACCGCGAAGAATTCGAAGGACATCAAGGACGTAGACGCGCGCGCCCAGGCCGGAATCCAGCAGGTGCAGGCCAAAGCCGCCGACGTGGACCAGAAGGCTCAGGCAGCCGGTCAGCAGGCCGACCAGGCTCAGACCCTCGCTACCAACGCTGTCCATCGTGTGGATACCTTGCAGGGCACCGTCGCCAACCTGGACAACTACCGGGTTGTGACCGAAACCTCGGTGCATTTTGGCTTTAACAAGGACAACTTGACCCAGGACGCCAAGGCCACGCTGGATCAAATCGCCAGCGATGTGCCTAACACCAAGGGCTACATCCTTACCGTGGAAGGTGCGACGGATGCAGTGGGCGATTCCGAATACAACTACGGACTAAGCCAGCGTCGTGCTGATGCCGTGATTCAGTATCTGGCCTCGGAGCGCAACATACCGGCGCACAAGATTTATGTGATCGGGCTGGGCAAGGACAAGCCGGTTGACTCGAACAAGACCCGGGAAGGCCGCGCCAAGAATCGCCGCGTGGACGTGCGGCTGATGACTAATACGACAGCAACCGCGCCCGCGGCATCGGCGGCGAACCAGCCGTCTGGGCCGTCCTTATAAACCAGTTTACCCTCCTCCCCGGAGGACTTCGCCAATACAGGCCGCTCCATTCCCCCGGAGCGGCCTGCCTTTTTTGGGGAAACAAAACCCCTCAGCTTTTGCCTTCACAACGCGCTAGAATCCATGTATGCGCAGGTTTGTTTTTATTGCCGTCTTCTCCCTCTGCTTCGGAGGGTGGGCTGTCGCCCAACAGCAATCACAGAGTGATCCGGAGCAACCGGGGCGGAACCAGCCCCCGCCCAGGTCGGACCGGGACAAGGAAGCCGAAGCGGGGGAGAGTTCCAGCCGCGACACCAGGGTTGACTTGAGCCCGCCCAAAGATGACGCCAAGAATCATCCCAACAGCGGGGTGGTTGCTTCCGACCCGGAGGCCGAGCCTTCAGGTGACGTACAGGAGATGCATCCCTGGAACCCTTACCGGGCGCTGAAGGATGATGAGGTCGGCGACTACTACTTCAAGCGGAAAAGCTACCGGGCCGCGCTCGCCCGCTACCAGGATGCCCTGGTTTGGAAGGAGAAAGATGCAGTCGCCAATTTCCGCATGGCGCAGTGCTACGAGAAGTTGGATCAGCCGGGCCAGGCAATCACGCATTATCAGGAGTATCTGAAGATTCTGCCCGAAGGTCCGTTCGCCAAGGAAGCACAGAAGGCCCTGCAGAAATTAAAGGCGGAAGCGAGGAATGAAACTTCGGAGAAGACCCAGTCCAAACCCTGATTTTGCTGCCGTCGCGCGCGAAGTCCACCGCGATCGAGACGACCACTAAATTTATTTTTCCACCCTGATGAACTCGCCGGTGGTGGCGTTCACCGCCACCGTCAGTTTGGCATCGCCACGGCTGTTTCCGTAAATCACGTGCCAGGTGAGTTCGTTGGTGGCGTGATTCCAGTCGAGCACGTAAAGGATGGGAGTTCCCGGATCCTTCTCCAGCACTTTGTCGCCACCGTGCTTCTGTGCCACTTCAAGAGCCTTGTCCGAGTCCACTTTCAAAAAGCCCATGTCGAAAATCTGAGTGGACGCGTTGGTGGGACTGTAGCTGTCCTCGTTGCCGGGAGAGATCCCGCGCGAAGGAGCATCCGGCACATCCGTGCCCGACCACACGTAGGGCTTGGCGCTGCGTCCAGCGGGGGATGCGAAGGAGGCGCGCCATACGTCCGACTTGCCGTCCTTGCCCCTGGAGTCAGCCATGAGCTGCGATTCCAGCCGGAAAGGTTGGGCATCGTGGGCCCAGCCGCGCGCCGCGATGTAAAGCTTTTGGAAGGCATAGCGGCCGGTCTGCAAATCCGCGCCTTTGGGCTGTGGTTTCTCGATTTGCGCCGGCTTGGAGGGTTCCGATGAACAGCCTGCCATCGTCAAGAATGCCAGCGCCAGCATCGCCATCAGCAGCTTTTTCATAGCACCATCCGTGGGGGCGTGAAATTTTGCAACCGTCAATGCCGAAATTGATTCTACTAGAAGCACCGGAGGAGTTCGCCCATGGATGCGTATCTACAAAGGTTACAGGCAGCAATCACGTCGGCCACGCTCGGTATGACCGTCGAAGACTTGCGGCGTCATCCGGAGGGCAAGTGGAGCACGGCGGAAGTGCTGGAGCACCTCTACCTCACCTACACCGGAACCGTGAAAGGATTCGAACGCTGTCTGCACGAAGGCAAACCGCTGGCGCGGACGCCGATGCTGAAGGATCGCATGCGAGCGTTTGTGGTCACCGGACTTGGACACTTGCCCGAGGGACGAAAAGCGCCGGAACGTACTCAGCCTCGCGGCATGCTGGCGGACGAAGTCACGAGCGAAATCGGGCTGCGGATCTCGGCCATGGACGAAGTGATTGCGCAATGCGAGGCCCGCTTTGGCAAGCGAACCCGAGTGCTCGATCATCCTGTGCTCGGACCTCTGACAGCCCGTCAATGGAGAAAGTTTCATTGGGTGCATGGCCAGCATCATCTGAAACAGATTCGGAAGCTGCGCGGAGCGGTGAGCTAGGATTCCGTCGTTGGCTGTCTCGTGCTTCTGGGGAGAACCGGCAGTTGCGCTTTTCCACTTTGGGACGGAGTTTACTGTTTAGTACCGGGTACCCCCCTCCCCCTTTCGTCTGCAAAATCTAGAAAACAATGAATCAATTTTGCGACTATGTGCTAGATCTTTGAGTTTACAGGAGTTACACGCAAAATCTAGAGAACATGGGGGTTACGGCGGATCGGTCGAGCGGGCGGTTCCGTTTCGGAACTGAGCTTGTGGCTGGACCCCAGCCCTGGACAGCGGGCGGATCGGCGGTTTTCGCTCAAAGATTTGGGCAGGTTCGGCATTTCGCGGCGCTGCTCCGCGATTGCGTGGATTAGGTTGTCAAAGATCGCACATTATCCACCAGATAATGTATCTTGATTAAGATTATCTTCCGTAGGGCATTCAGTCAACAAGAAAAGCGCGAATCGGGCTGGGAGTCGAGAGTTTCGCACCCACCCTCGCAAAAAACGCGAGGATGGGGCAACCTCTTTCTGGGCGGAGCGGAGATGTGTGGGCCAGCCTCCGAAGGGATGCGTTCAGCCGAGGAAATCCCCGCCCTCTCGCAAAGAACGCGAGAAGGGCAGGGCACCCGCTTTTTGTGCATAGGGAAGGCTGGGCCAGCCCCCCAGCCCCCACAATTTGTCTCTTGCTTTTTCCGGAGGGGTGGAGTACGCTGTGCGCCAAATGATTGGAAGCCAGCCGGCCCGGTCCCGGGCGCTGGTTTCGGACCCCGCAGTTTTGGCTTTTGGGCTTGGGATTTTGAAAGCCTGTCTCCGATGTTTTGTTTACGTCTTCATTTCGCATCACCGGGCCGAACCCTTGGGAGGTAAAGAATCCATGA
>DATNNO010000142.1:0-6776 GCA_035601775.1 Terriglobales bacterium
GACTTGGTAAGCGTGAGCAATTGTCGTGAGCCCTTTTCTTCATGAGGAATGGACTTCATCTGGACCAGGCCTTGCCGGATGAGGTTTTCGACATCGGGCCTCATTCGGCCTTTGTCGGTGCCATAGGCGAACTCCGTCAGGTCCTCCTGAGCAATCGCGCGAAACTTGCCGACTTCAACCATCGTCGCGATTTCCGAGGTCCGGAGACGATAGGTCCGGCCCCGGATTTCGCAGACGTGGCGCGGCCCAGGCGAGCGAGCTGCGCCGGGATCGGTATGGGAACCTGCCCCCCCTGGGCACGCTCTTCCCTCACTTTGTCACGCGGCTCGTCATTGCGGGATGGCTGTTGGGCTTTGCCTTCGCGCTCCTCGGAGACCTCGCGCGGGCCGATGAACTCCTGGGGTTCGTAGCCGCGGGGCATTTCAATCCGACTCCTCTTCCAACCAAGGCGCCGGCACCTCGATCCCCCCCCCGGTGTGAAGCTGTTTGTCGAGATGGGAGAGTTTTCGCCCGGTATTGGCAGCGATTCCGATCAGGGGTGGATGTGCTGTCATCACCTTCACCGTTCGCAGGCGAAGAATCCAGCGAGAGTTGCCTTCTATTCTTACTAATGGGCAAAAATCCGGCAGCATCTTTCAAAGAAAATTCTTTCATGCCTACACGACTTTTTTTCGGTGGGGCCATCAAGATTTGGCACCGTTGTTCGAGTTGCCAGTTTTGGTATATCCACCTGAGCGGTCGTGAATTGGCGACGAAGTAGGAACGGACGCTCGCTGAGGTAGATAGGGCCAGACCCAGCGTTCTTACAGGTACCTTGCCATGACCGTTTCAGCAGTAACGAAGGGGGAACGGAAACAGAGAGTGCGGCAATGGATATGGCAGCTAGACCTAACACGGTACGACCGCCGAGGTGCGTTGAGTGAGGGCGAACGAAAGGCCATACGCGCCCTGCTGCAAGGGCCCAGACGAAAGCATTTCACTCGTGAGCCGTGGCGAACTCGGCGCATCGCTTGTTAGAGTCGATATGGAATGCCTTGGACATCACGGGAGCAGAGGAACTAGTGCGCGGGACAGCCGCTGGCATTTTGCTCCGAGCGATGTTGCGGTACGACTGCTCGATTTGGAAATGGGGAGAACATCACTGGGATGGCCTGCTGAGCATATCAATGACGAATTACTGTCGCGTGCAGGGAGTTCCTACCCATAGTCGACCTCATCTGATGGCTCTCGGCATTTTGCTGCGACGAATCCATGATCCTAGACGCTTCGGCGAATTTGACAGCGTCGGGCTAGCAAAGAAGGTTTTCGGAGATGCGGCCATTGAGGAAGCTTCCAACCGAGTTGCAGAAACACTGACCAAGTGGCTGGCGAATTGTTATTTCTCCAGCCACAGGGCATATAACATTGTTACATCCTGTCGCCGGGTTAGCGCGGGTTGCACTGGTGGTCGTTAGATTTTAAAGGCATTCGCGACGGATAGCATTTTCGGCAGGGACAGGGGCGCGGGAGCGTTCGATCAGGCCGCTGGGACCTTGGTGCTGATACCGGCGGAGCCACTTGCGAACAGCGGGCACGGTGGTGGTTACAAGTGCCAAGCAGCAACGTGGTGTATTCCCCGCCGGGCCAGTTTCTCAACCTCAACTTCACCGATGGCGACATCCGCAGCATGCGCATGCAGCTAAAGTTTCTTTTCTGATGGACTGAAGCAACTGGATTTTGCTCATTGTGGGAGACCAATCCGGCTTAGCAGTTCGGCGTAGCGCGGGTCGGAGCGCAGGCTGGCCATCTCCTCCCCAGCCTTCAGGGGTACGAGCGGTATCGAGCGGTCGGCGACAGCTTTCTGCAGCCAATCGAAGGCCATATCTTTTTCACCAAGACCGATATAAACAAGGCCTATCTCATAGGGTGAAACATACCTGCGCTTTGAAAGCTGGTTCAACTGCAGCAGAATCTTCCTCGCCTCATTCCGCTTGCCCCACACTCCATAGGTGTAACCCAGAAAGCTCAGGTAATGCGGCGCTCCGCCGGAAAGATCGAGTCCTTTTTGAAATGCCGCGATGGCATCCTGGTACATCCCTTTTAGTGCATACGCCCTGCCCAACCCCAAGTATGCACCCGCGAAATTTGCGTCAAGTTCCAGCTTCCTGCGGTTGCTCTCTATCATTAAGTCATATTGCGTGCCATACTGGCCGCTGCCCCCTCCAATCATGAGTCCCAGCGGATCCAATTCTTGGGCGCGTTTGATTTCGGCCATCGCCGAGTTCTGCCGTCCCATAGCCCTTAGGTATTGACCATACCACTGATGGGCCTGGGCATAGTTTGGGTTGAGCGCCAGCGCACGCTGGAATTCGCTCTCCGCAGCCCTCCAGTCCCAGTCGTAACGGAAGAGACTCATTGCCATTGCATTGTGGGCCTCGGCAAGGCCATCGTCCATCTGAAGAGCCATCTTCGCGGTGGCCTTCGCCTTTGAAAACTTCTCTTCAGGCGAAACGTCGCCGCGCACGATGTATGCCTCGGCCATGCCCGCGTAAGCAAGCGGGTAGTTTGGGTCCCTTTGAATGGCCTGTTGAAAGTAATCGATGCTCTTGCGAACCGCGACGTCTGTTCCTTTGTTCCAGAAGTAACGCCCTCTGAGATAAGACTCATATGCCTGCGGATCAACCGAATCCGCGCGCTGCAGATGGGCCTGCTCCTGCGGGGTGAGCTTGACCTGGACTTCATTCGCGACGGCTCGAGCGATGTCATTTTGCAGGACAATTACGTCGCCCAAGTTTCGTTCGTATGAACTGGCCCAGAGGTGCCGGTCGGTCTTTACTTCGATCAGTTGCGCGTCAACTCGCACTCGTTCGCCTGAGCGAACCACCGCACCTTCTACGACGCCATCAACGTTCAGCTCTCTTCCGATTTCGGGAAGAGTTTTTTTGGTTCCCTTGTAGCGTATGACCGACGTGCGCGAGATCACCTTCAGGGAGCTGATCTGAGCCAGGTTAGTGATAAGGGCATCCGTCATTCCGTCAGTGAAGTACTCTTGCGCTGGATCGCCACTCAAGTTTTCCAATGGCAGCACGGCAATGGAACGAATGTGAATGGGAGTTGCTCTGGCCAAGAGTTTCTCCCGCCAGCTGCCAGCATCGAACCCGACCAGCAACACTAGGAGACTGACCAGGGCGGCAGCGGGAGCCCAAAGCATCCACCGACTGCGCGGCCCAGATACCGCCGGCACTTTGGTCTCAGCTTCCTCGCTCGCAGCAGAGGACTTTTCCTCGATCACTCGCCCGGGAACCCCCGCTGCGGGCTCAGCTTTGGAGGTCGAAGCGTTACTAAGCGATCCGATGAAGCGGTATCCCCGACGTGGCAGGGTCTCCACGTAACGTGGGATTTCTGCAGAGTCACCCAACGCGTCGCGCAACTTCTTAACTGCGGAATTTAGACCTCTATCGAAGTCCACGAACGTATCGGCAGGCCAAAGCCTCTGCTGAAGTTGTTCGCGAGTGACCACCTCGCCCGGGTGCTCGACCAGCATGGCCAGGATTTGAAAGGGCTGATCGTGGAGCTTGATTTTGATTCCTTGCTTGCGTAGCTCACCGGAACGTAGGTCGACCTCGAATACGCCGAAGCGGAACCGCTCGAAAGGGATAGCCGTTGCCATGAGCCACCGGAATTCAATTACTTTATCACACGCATGTGACGGCGAGAGGGACCACGAGTCAGTTTGGGGCGTAAACGCTTTTCTTTCAATGCCCTACACAATAATAAAGAAACAAGCCACCAGCCATTGACCGTGGAGCTCATCCGCGTGAGATTCGGCCCGGAGGGCAAGATGAGGAGCCGCGATTCGTTGACTCGAAGTCACTGCGACTTCCGACTTGCGCCTCTAGTTTGAAAGGAGGATATATGGAAAATCGCGCGTTTTGGAAGTTCAAGAAAATATCCCTTCTGGTCGTGATGGGCATCGCCACCGTGACCTTGGCTACTCCGCCCGTTGGCATCGTCCTTAATCAGATTGTTGCAACGGGCACCTCGCTAGCTGATATCAGCGAAATCCTCCACGTAGGCAGCAATCCGAATAGAGGCGGGGAAAACCAAGACGCAGAGAACGAAGATTGGCAGCTCCATTTGCGGACCCATGGAGCAACGGATTTCTATGTCCAGCACATCGTCGTGGGTCCGGGTGGTTACAGTGGCTGGCACACTCACCCGGGCTTGCTGATAGGCACGGTAGTCTCCGGTTACATCGACTTTTACGACGCAAACTGCCAAAAGCGTTCCTTTACCGCCGGACAAGTGTTCACCGAGAATACCGAGGTCCATGCCATCATCAACAAAGGGGCAGTGAACGCTGATCTGTCTATCGCCTATCTAATCAAGCACAACTTGCCCCGTCGCATCGAAGCAGACGCTCCTGCTTGCGCCCCCTCGACTGGCATCCCGTAACCCAGGAGACAACTCCGGCCCTAATCCACAAGGACTCGCGCGAACGCGTGTTGAGGGGAGGACAAGATGAGGAGCAAAACGCTGTTGATAAAACTGTTCGCGGTTCTCGGAATCGCGAGCTTTGCGTTTTTGGCTGGATGCGGAGGCAGTACGGGGTCGGTTTCGGTTGGCGATGTGACCGTGGGCCGCGAAATTTTTACGGAAGCGGGAATCTGAGCGGCACAAGTGACGAAAACAATGGCGGCGTGATTACCTCCAACTCGGTTTTCACTGGAACCTATTCCGTGGACACCGACGGCCTTGGCCGCGGCGTCATTACTCTCGCCGGCGACCCGCAGCCCAAGCCCTTCTACCTCGTAAGCCCTGGAAAAGCGTTCGTCATCGATACAAGTGGCTCGGCCGAAGCCGGAATGTTCGAGCCGCAAGCTGCAGCATTTTCAGCAACGCGTCGCTTTCGGGTGACTATGTTTTGGGGCCACTTCCGCCGCCCCTCAATTGGGTGTTCAGCCCAATTTCGGGTGTGGTGACGACGAACGGACACGGGCTCTGTGTTCAAGGGAAACATCCTGGCATTGGCCTCGATAACCGTGACGACCGGTGCAACCGTGGAAGGGCGACTGTTAGCCCGGACGGCTGCGGTGACGCTGGACTCCAATGTGGTTGGAATTCCGGCACCGTGAGTGCCACGCCCCCGCTAATGCGGGATAGATAGGCGTTTCTATCACGGAAGCGTTCGCAGCGAGTAAAGCGAAGGCGGCGGGCGCGGCCCTGGTACCGCGCCCAGGCCAAGGTTCGCCAAAGGAAAGAAAAAAATCGTTCTGAAAATGAACAACCTTAACTATGTCGACAGCACAGGGGCTAGGAACATTGGTGGCCGCGCATTTGAGCGCGAAGCCCCCTCCGTTCCTGGGTTCGTTTGGAGTGAACCCTTGAACTGACACACAAAAATAGGGCACAGTTTCCGGGAAAGGAACACAGTGAAGAGAAAGCGGTACTCCCGGAAGTTTCAACGAAGGGCTGTCGAACGCATGGAGACTTGTGAAGACGTCGGTGAGTTAGCGCGAGAACTTGGGGTACGACCGAGGTGCCTCTACAAGTGGCGCAGAAAGCTGGAGATGGTTGAGTCAGGACAAGAAGCATCGCGGCCCAGCACGCACGCATCTGCTCACCGCAAGGAAATCCATCGCTTGAAGCAGCTTTTGGCAGAGAAGACCCTGGAGGTGGATTTTTTCAGAGGTGCCTTGCAAAAAATCGAGGCTCGACGCCAGCGCAGCAGCGACTCTGGCGAGATGGCATCTACGACCAGATCCGAGAAGTGATGTCATTGCAAGGCAGCCTAAGTATCGAGCGCATGTGTCAGATGGTGCCGGTCAGCCGCCGGGGCTTTTACCGGTCGCTGAAGGAACAGCAACCTGCTGAGGAAGAGATGGAAGTGCGATCTGCGATCCAACAAATTGCTTTAGAGCATCGCCGCCGTTACGGCTATCGACGGATCACGGCAGAGCTACACCGCCGGGGCATGCCAGTGAATCACAAGAGGGTGGCGCGGATCATGCGAGAAGATAATCTGCTGGGGATGCAGCCGAAGCAATTCGTGGTCACAACCAATTCGAATCACAAGTTGGAGATATATCTCAACTTAGCCGGCCGTATGAAGCTAACGGGCATCAATCAGCTCTGGGTGGCCGACATCACCTACATCCGGCTGAAAGCTGAGTTTGTCTATTTAGCGGTGATCCTCGATGGCTTCTCTCGCAAAGTGGTGGGCTGGGCACTGGATCGGACTTTGGCAATTCGACTCACGATCGGGGCGCTGCAGCAAGCCATCGAGAGTCGACAACCAGAACCTGGCCTGGTGCATCACTCCGATCGAGGATTGCAATACGCTTCCGAAGAATACATAAAAGTCCTCGAGAACAACCGCGTGATTCCGAGCATGAGCCGTCCAGCGAACCCGTATGACAACGCAAGCTGTGAAAGCTTCATGAAGACGCTAAAGCGGGAAGAAATCTACGCCAACAAGTACGATCATCTAGAAAATCTACGAACGAACATCGAAGAGTTCATCGAGCAGTATTACAATCGGCTGCGCTTGCACTCGGCGCTGGGCTATCGATCTCCCGAAGAGTTCGAGCAACAGATCGAGGCGTCAGGCTCGGCCGAATCTCGAAGCGCAACGATGGTGTTCTTTGAGAACAAAGAGAACAGCAAAAAGATTAATACAGGACTGCTGGGGAAGGGGACTCAAGTGCCGTCCCCTTCCCCAGACCCCTTCTCCTGCTAGGAGATGCAAGAACACTTTTACGAAAGCGGAAACTGTGTCCAAATAATTTGTGCCACCT
>DATNNO010000143.1:0-69275 GCA_035601775.1 Terriglobales bacterium
GGGACAACAGCCGCCTGCCAATGGCGCGCTGCCGGCAAACCCGCTCCGGGTGGCATTGCTGCGCTGGTACAGGGCCAACAGGACGACCAGCTTCAGCGTTGGCAGCCAGCCCTACGGCGTGGCGTTTGATGGGGCCAACATTTGGACGGCGAACTTCGGCGATGGCACCGTGACCAAGCTGCGTGCGAACGATGGCGAGGTGTTGGGTAACTTTAAGGTGGGTGGGGCACCTTATGGGGTGACCTTTGACGGGGCCAATATCTGGGTTTCGGACATCGGCGACGGCGTAAGCAAGCTGCGGGCCAGCGACGGCAAGGTTCTCGGCACATTCACGGTCGGCCCTTACCCGGGGTGGATGGCCTTTGACGGCGAACACATCTGGGTGCCGCACGGCAACAACACCGTGACCAAGTTGCGAGCCAGCGACGGCAAGATTTTGGGAAACTTCACCGTGGGCAATTCGCCGATGATGGCTGCCTTTGACGGGGCCAACGTCTGGACGACGAACACCGGCGATGGCACCGTGACTAAGCTGCGCGCCAGCGATGGCAAAGTTTTGGGCACGTTCACTGTGGGCTCCCGACCGTTCGGCATAGCCTTCGATGGCTCGAACATGTGGGTAGCCAACGACTATGACGCGACAGTAAGCAAGCTGCGGGCCAGCGACGGCAAGGTTCTGGGTACGTTTAGGGCCACCGATCTGCCGTACGGAATAGCCTTCGATGGGGCGAACATATGGATCACGGGGTTTCCATTCGTCGTGGAGCTGAGGCCAAGCGACGGTAAAGTGCTGTTCTCTACCAGGGACGACGGCGGCGCTGGCGTGGCCTTCGACGGCGCAAACATCTGGGTGGGGGAGTCTAACGACAATGTCGTGGGTAAGCTATAAGGAAGATCAGGAACAGAGGGGCAGTTCTTGGTTTACGTCGTCATTTCGCATCACCGGGCCGAACCCAGGAGTAACAACATGAAACGCGTATTGATCGGAATCTGTTTAGTGCTTGTGATGGTCGCGGGTCCCAGCTTAATTCCCGGACGAGCGCAAGAAGCGGGTACGGTGCAGCAACAACCGCCGAGCAACGGCGCGCTGCCGGCAAACCCGCTCCGGGTGGCATTGCTGCGCTGGTACAGGGCCAACACGACGACCAGCTTCAGCGTTGGCAGCCAGCCCTACGGCGTGGCGTTTGATGGGGCCAACATCTGGACGGCGAACTTTGGCGATGGCACCGTGACCAAGCTGCGGGCCAACGATGGCGAGGTGTTGGGTAACTTTAAGGTGGGTGGCGCGCCCTATGGAGTAACCTTTGACGGGGCCAACATCTGGGTGTCGGACATCGGCGACGGCGTAGCCAAGCTTCGGGCCAGTGACGGCAAGGTTCTCGGCACGTTCACGGTCGGCCCTTCCCCAGGCTGGATGGCATTTGATGGCGCCCACATCTGGGTAACGACCTCTCCAAGCCAAGGGAATGGCAGCGTAAGCAAGCTGCGGGCCAGCGACGGCAAGATTCTGGGAACCTTTACCGTAGGTAATGCACCCGTAGCAGTCGCCTTTGACGGGGCCAACGTTTGGGTGGTGAACGGCGGCATCGGCTCCAGCGGAAGTGTGAGCAAGCTGCGGGCCAGCGACGGCAAGACCTTGGGTACGTTTACTGTGGGAAGCTCCCCCATCGGTATAGCGTTTGACGGCGTGAACATGTGGGTAGCCACCCGGGGCGAGGGGACGGTGAGCAAGCTGCGAGCCAGTGACGGCAAGGTTCTGGGTACGTTCACGGTGCCGACGGAACCGTACGGCGTGGCTTTTGACGGGATGAATATCTGGGTGTCAGGGTTCACGACGGCGGTGGAGTTGCGGGCCAGCGACGGCGCGATGGTAACACAAGTCTACACGGACGGCAGCGCTGGCATAGCCTTCGACGGTGCCAACATCTGGGTGGGGGAATTCAACGACAATGTCGTAGGCAAGCTGTGAAAACAACAGGAGAAGAGGGACAGGTCTTTTTCGCGAAGTCACTCACAATCGGAGGAGGAGGAGCTATGAGGAAGTATTTTGGGCCATTGCAGTTTTTCATTCCGGCTGTTCTGGTGGTTGTTTTCCTGGCCGTTGCAACCGCCCCGTCCAGCGCTCAGATTCCATGCGATACCGGGGCCGGAGTATGTGTGTTGACGTGGCAGAACGACACCAACCGCACCGGGGATAACTTGAACGAAAGCACCATCACTTACGACAAAATTACCCCCAACAACTTTGGCCAGCTCTGCGCGGCGAGTTTGGATGGGCAGGTTTACGCCCAGCCGCTGGTCGTCACGGGCGTGACAATTGGCGGCACTCGGTATGGCCGTGTCGCGTATGTGGTTACGCAGAATGAGAATTACCGGTTCACCCCTCCCTCCGCGCGCCCGCACGTAGATCGTCGTTTTCCAGGGCAGAGCACTTCCGCAGGGAGGTGTAGCAAAATCCCCTCAGCGCGTATTTCCCCGACAACCGATTCTGTCAAAGAGGGCTGTGCTGCCTGAATCGAGGGTGAGTTCCAAGCAACGCGGAGCTATGACTTAACGACAGGTCTCGGAACAGCCTGCCCAATGCCGCACCGGAAAGAATCAGCCCGGTCCACATTAGGTTTTGCGCCAACAAATTCCTAACTCTGCTACCACGACCCCACATGCAAAACTGGAGCTCCAGTAATACCACTAGCTTCGCGGCTAGGAGTGTGGAATGATAGGTGCGCCAGGAACGTTCGTCGTCCCTTGGCGTTTATCGTTCCCAGGCAACGGGGACTGTGGCAGGAGCTTTGTGTGAGTGATCCAGCGCGGTCTGTGCGGGTGCGGAGGAGCCGGTCCAGCCGCCGTCGGCGGATTCGCCGGGCGGTCCTGGTGTTCGCAACCCTGGGGTTTATCTACGTTGGCGCCTGGTGGGCTTTTTCCGTTCGCTCTTCCTGGTCTTCCCGTACTAACCCAGATCAAGCGGATCTCAAGTGGGCGCAGGGAAACCTGAGCCACAACCTCGCTCTTCTGGCAACCGAATCTGTTTCAGCGCCGCTCAGTCTCCCAAGTCGTGTGGTTTATCCCTATTCCGTAATTCCGGGAGGAGTCCAAACTCCAGACGATCTGCGCCAGGTGAGTGAGCATGATCGCATGGTCGGCAGCCATTACGCAGGCTTCGATTTTCGCAACGCCAGAATCGTGGAGCTTGACCAACCCAAGCTGGTTTATCTCTCGTACCGGATGGGTGGCAAGCTTTTCTGGACAGGGAAGAGAATCAGCCTGCACAAAGGGGAAAAGC
This sequence comes from Terriglobales bacterium, assembly GCA_035601775.1. Classification (GTDB taxonomy): domain Bacteria; phylum Acidobacteriota; class Terriglobia; order Terriglobales; family Acidobacteriaceae; genus JABDBE01. The sequence continues at coordinate 3,281 of DATNNO010000143.1, forward strand.
TGATTACGGATGGAAGAATGACCGCCCGTACCCGCTGTGCCAACCGGATTTCAGAAACCGCGCAGCCCGCAGTCTCACCGTGGGAGCCGCCCGCGGAAAAATTCGAGGAGCCCTTCCTTGGCACAGCCGGGCAGATTCCATTCCCAGGAGACTTCAATGCTTTGGGGCCGGCGCGCGAGTTTTCGGGCTTGGGCCCCGCGGGCCCTCCCGGATTGCAGAGCGTAAATTCTCCTCCGTTCCCCGGAGGCGGGCTCCCGCCGGTTTTTCCGCCGCCAATTCCGACCAAGGGTTGCCCGCCCGGAGAGATACTAGGAGGAAATAATACTTGCCATCATCACAAGCCGCCACCTCCTCCGGTTCCTGAGCCCACGACCATGCTGCTGGTTTCTTCGGGTATCGCGGGAATCTACTGGCGCCGCCGAAAAGCTGCGGCGAAAAAGTAGTCTCCAAGTTCATCCGAGTTGCGTTCGCGCCATCGCCTCCATTAAGCTCACCTCCGCCTGAGTTTTACTGGAGGAGTTACACGTGCGCCGTTTCCTGTTTGCCACATGCTTTATAATTTTCGGTCTTTCATTTCTGGCCAATGTCGCTAGCGCTCAGTCCATGCAGTTGTTCGTTGATCTGAGCGACGCGCCTCGCAATATCTATCACTCGCGCCTGACGATTCCGGTTAAGCCAGGTCCGCTCGCGCTGGTCTATCCGAAATGGATCCCCGGCAATCATCGTCCCGCCGGACCCATTGCCAATGTCACGGGCGTAAAGATGGAAGCCGGTGGCCAGACGTTGGCGTGGCAACGCGACCCCGTGGATATGTACGCCTTCCACGTCGAAGTGCCCGCGGGAGCGAACGAGCTGCAGCTGTCGCTTGATACCATCACCAACGACGGCAGCGCCGGCGCGAGCGGACCCTCGGCGACCGCGAATGTTCTCGATTTGAACTGGAATCAAGTCGTGCTTTATCCGCAGGGCGCGAGTTCGGATGAGGTGGAAGTTGTTCCGTCGATACAGCTGCCCGCAGGATGGAAGTTTGGCACGGCATTGCCAAGGGAAAATGTAGGTCAGTCCGGCAACCACAATTCTCTTGAAGTTTTCAAGCCGGTCTCATTGACCACGCTCGTCGATTCTCCCCTGATCGCAGGAGATCATTATCGCAAGATCGAGCTGACGAAGCCGGGAGAAACGCCAGTGTACGTCATCGACATGGTCAGCGAGAGCGAAGCGGGTTTGGCGATGACCACCGCGGACGAGGCTGCATATCGCAGGCTGGTCGCGGAGACCGTAGCTCTTTTCGGCGCGCGCCATTATCTCGAATATCACTTTCTTCTGACGCTCAGCGACGAGGCTGGTCATCACGGCGTGGAGCATCACCAGTCCAGCGACAACAGCGTCGGAGAACGCACGCTCATTGATTCCGATCTCCACCTGATGGAAGCGGGCCTGCTGCCGCACGAGTTTACTCATTCGTGGAATGGCAAGTATCGGCGTCCAGCGGGATTGGCGACGCGCAACTATCAGGATCCGATGGTCGGCGATCTGCTCTGGGTGTACGAGGGGCTGACGGAGTATCTTGGAGATGTCCTGACGGCGCGCTCTGGGCTGTGGACGCTGGAACAATATCGCGAAGCTTTGGCGGAGACTGCGGCGATGCTCGACCATCGCGCGGGACGCACTTGGCGTCCGCTGGAAGACACGGCGCGGTCGGTGCAGATTCTGCGCTTGCAGGGACCGGAATGGCAGAGCTGGCGGCGCAGCCTGGACTACTATCCCGAGGGGGAACTGATCTGGCTGGAGGTGGACACGATCATCCGGCAGCAGAGTCACGGTCAGAGGTCGCTTGACGATTTTTGCCGTCTTTTTCATGGAGGCGAAAGCGGTCCGCCCAAAGTTGTGCCTTACACGTTCGACGACTTGGTACGCACGCTGAATCAGGTTGTGCCGTACGACTGGGCCACTCTTTTGAAGGAGCGGGTGAGTTCAACCGTTGCTCGCGCGCCGCTTGGCGGCATCGAACGCGGCGGATGGCGCTTGATGTACAACGATCAGCCCAATGTATTCATCCACACGGGGGAGAAACTGCGCAAGTCCGTGGACGCTTCTTACTCCCTGGGTTTTTTGGTCAAAGAAGACGGCGAGTTCTCGGACGTGATTCACGGATCGCCCGCTTACGCGGCCGGGATTGGTCCGGGAATGAAGCTGGTCGCGATCAATGGCCGAGCCTGGTCGAAGGATGTTCTGCAAGATGCGTTGTGCGCGTCGAAAGAGAGCAAGCAGCCGATTGAGTTGCTGGTGGAGAATGCGAAGTTCTTTAAGACCTACTCCATCGCCTACCACGACGGGATAAGGAACCCTCATCTGGAGCGGACCGAAGCGTCCGATGTTCTAGGAGAAATTCTGAAGCCGCTGACGAAATAAGCGCCGTGATTAGTCCTCGCTGCTTTCCCGTAGTGGGACGGGGTTTACTGTTTAGTACCGGGTACCCCCCTCCCCCTTTCGTGTGCAAAATCTAGAAAACAAAGGATCTAATTTCTCACTATGTGCTAGATCTTTGAGTTTACAGGAGTTACACGCAAAATCTAGACAACATGGGAGTTACGGCGGTACGCGGCCGGCTCGCAATCCCGTTTTGGCACTGCTGGAACTGGACTAACCGCTCCCCATCTAGTGTGGAGCGGACACTCTTGTCCACTACCTGACGTTGATTCTCAAAACGCAAAATATGGGAACCAACACAAAATCAAAGGCGGCGGACAGGAGTGTCCGCCCCACACGGGCTCCTGCTCAACCTCTTTCGCCCCGCTGGGGCTGTACGGTTTTCCAGCTCCTACCCCACAGCTTGCGCTGTGGGCTGCATTCTTACGCCGCTTCGCGGCTAGAAGCGTGGAGGGTTTGTCCACCGTGTGGCCGAAATTCCAAGTTCTCGCGCACACGCGGTCGAGACGCCGCGCAATTGCCTGGGTCAGATTGTCAAAGAACGAGCATCATCCGATAGATAATGCATTTGTATATAGGTTATCTAATTAGAAACATGGAGTCAATGAAAGTCGCTGGGTGCGGAGTGCCGAATTGGTATACCGTCGAATGGGAGGAGCATCGGCAGTGTTTTCAAAACAGCGGGCTTGTGTGAGTTACGGAGGCGTGATCAGGCGGACGGGAACGGGCGAGGTGCCGGAGCCGCCGACTACGGGATTCGCGCTATTGGGTGTCGTGCTACAGCCGGCAATATTGAGTATGTGGATCTGGATATCGCCCTGATGGCTCGGGGGTACACCGTGAACCTCATCTATGAATGCCTGCAGGAAGCCAACCACGGTCACCTGAAACGGACTGGTAGCCTGAAAAGTCGTCCGATCAATGATCGGAATGGTCACGATGGAGCTGCTGGTTGTGACCAAATTATCTTTCTGTGGACCGCTTTCGGCTGTGATCTTCATTGGATTACCAGGCCACGGGGACGGGTCGAGCTCGTCCTGGCCTTTGCCGTTTTCTCTTCCCGTCGCGTGAATGAGACATTCAGCTCCGAGGTCGCTTAAGCCGCCCAATCCGCCCGGGTTGACGCTGTTGTCCCACGTTGCGTTGTTAGCACCGCCTCCGCAGGAAAGTACCTGATACGAGGTCGTTACATCGGCACACTCGATACTCCGCTCATAGTCTGTATCTCCCAGGCAGGCGGTGGGGCACACGTTCGATCCGGCGTTGGGAGTAACCAGCGCAGGCACATACTCGACCTGCGGATAGGAAGAAGGAAGTGAGTTACTCGGGCCGATTCCCGGAGGGTTCCCAAGGGGGAGCAGGGTACAACCGGGTCCAGGTTGGCAATCAGCAGTGAGGTTTAGTGTTTCTCCGATCACGTTGAGTTCAATAGCTCCGCTGGCGTCAACGAACGCAGTCCCATGGTTGGGATCGATGTTGGCGACCAGCCAAGGCTTCACTGCCTTTGGCGCGATTGGCGTGAAGTTCGGCACGTTCGCTGGATTGTAGGCTTCGGCGGCGGCGGTGGCGGTCACGCTGGCTGTGGTTCGTCCCCAGATCTTGGAAAAAAATGTGGGTAAACTGACCTGCAACGTCACTGTGACGTGCGGATTGCCCTGCTGGGTCCAGTCCACGGGCGCTGAAAGCAGGGTAGGTTTCTGCCCGGCGACCAGATCATTCGGCAGGATCGCGTCGATTTGTTTGTTCTTCATGTTCTGGGCCCACGGCTTCACGGTGAGGAAGGTCGGGTCCGTAAGGAGAAGAGTGGTGATTCCCGAATCCGCGATGGCTTTGGCTCCCGCCAGGGCGGCGGTGTCGGCGGCGCGCTGAATCTCACTGCGGGCTACATACAACGTCACGATATCAATCGCCAACGCCGCCATGGCCAGCAAACTCACCAGCGAGATAGCGACCAATATGATGGTCTGGCCCTGTTCGTGGGGGCGTTGCCGCGAAAGAAGTTTCTTCTGCATGAGCAACCTCAATCCATGTTGACGGCCGTGGCGTCGCTTTGAATGTTCCCGAGTGTGTAATTGGCGCCGGGGACTAGCAGCCGGATGACGCTATTGAAATGCCATCGATAGGGGTAAGAGATCTGGACCGTGGAGCACAGTATGTTTACCGTGTCCCCACCGATGGTCTCCGGCACCGCCACACCGCGGCTGACGTCAAGGGTCATCGAACAACCGTTGCCTGTAGCAGCGAAGTGCCAAGTGAGCTGCCCGCCGCCCAGGGCCCAGGTCGCAGTGCTTAGACCACAGTCGTTGATTTTGGCCGTCTGCAGGTAGGAGTCAACCAGGAATCGCACCGCGTCGACGGATGGCGGTTTGGCAAGGGCCAGGTCGTTGGTGGGCTGGCTAGCTCCGAAGCGCGCGCCTTCGCGTACTGCATTGTTCAGCTCCTGCTTCAGGTTGAAAGCTCCGCCGAAGTCGAAGATTCCCACGATTAGAACCACGAGCAGGGGGAGAGCGACGGCGAATTCGATGAGGGCGGCGGCGTCCGTGCCGCGAAGCAGGCAGAAATGTTGCCCAAGAGGCTTCGAAGAAACCATTCTCTCGTCCTTCGGGAAGCTGTTCGTTTTCCACTTCTTAACCAGGGTTTGCGAGAGTTCGAAAAAATTCGCTTTTATTACCTCAGCGGCTAACGCCGAACCTATTTTCAGCTTACGGTATGCCTGAAGGCATACCTTTATACGAATCGTCAGTTTTTCGGCCGCTTCAGACTCCATGGCGGCGACCTTCAAGCGATTCACCGCTGCACGCGCGGGGACGCGCGCGCCTATATAAGCTGTCCCTGATTGAAGAGCATATATCGCGGCGGTGAAAGCGCTGCGCCACCCCAAGGCGAATGTTTCAGCAACCTGCTGCTCCGAGTATTTCGGCCATTTGCGGAGACTCTGGGCGGGTTGGTTCTGGCGGAACATGGTCCCTAGTATTCTCCGGTCATCTGCACGCCGGCGTTCAGCATGATTTTCTGCATGTTCAGGGAAGTGAACGGAAAGAAGAATTGATACGGATATTGAAACTCCACGGAAAGCCCACAAGCGGGCGCGCCAGAATTGGGGGGTAAAGAATTGAGTTGCACGTTGTAGTAGACGCAAATGTCAGGATCCGCCGCAGGCACTGAACACGAAACCGGCGGCCCGCCGCCGCACCTGGCGCGAGTAATACCGAGTAAGTGCTTGACTTGTGCAGGATCGAGGCGGGAAGCCTGGAGGGCCTGCTTGACTTGACCAGCAATCTGATCCGGTGTCGGTTGGGTGTTGGGGTTAGCGCCACAGGTAGCGCAAGTCGACGCAGTACCGAGTCGGGCGCCCTCCCGGGCCGCATGATTGATGGTGGCGTAGACGTTGAAGGCGCGGCCAAACCAGTAGATCCCCAAGAGCAGCATGAAGAGGATGGGCAGCACCAGGGCGGCTTCCGCGATCTCCGAACCGCCGGTTCCGGCGACGATTTTTTTCAGTCTATTCATCGTTAGGTGCTTCAGGCTGCGTGGTGCACCCTTTCAGCCGATTCACTTCCCGCACGCGCGTGACGCGCGCGCCTACATTCGCTCACGCTAGTCCCCAGGCTTGGCGGCTCGTATACAGAATAACTGCGATGGCGACAGCCACGCCAAACGGTACTTTCACTAAGTCCGGATTATCCAGTGTCAGGTCGGGTCCGGGCAAGTGCATGGTCAGGAAAGCTGCCAACATGCGTCCCATGTTGCGGGCGGTTTCGCGCACGCGCTTTTTCCAGATAACCATGATGGCAGCCATCAGACCATTTACCAGGACTCCAAGCACCAACACGGTGAGCAGATTCTGCGGGCCGAGAAAAGCACCCAGCGCGCCGACGAATTTCCAGTCGCCGGCACCGAGGCTGCGTATCAGGACGAAGGGCAGAAGCAGCGCTAAGCCCAAGGCGGCGCCCAACAGCGAATCTCTGGTTCCGGGCCAGCCTCGCAGCCACGAATTGGCCGCGATTCCCAGCAGCAGACCGGGCACGGTCAACCAGTTGGGAATCCGGCGGGAGCGCCAGTCCGTCCATCCGGCAGCGAGGGCAAGTAACGCGGGCAATGTCAATATTAAAGCTCCTTCTTTTTCTATGGCCATACGGTTATGGCCGTGATTTGCCGGGACTGCAGCGCTGGAGTATGCATCAAAAATCCGGATAAGGCGGCTCCGCAAGGCAAGCAGCCAGAACTAGCGATTATGGGCGGATTGTCACACAGGGCTGGGGGCAAGTCAATGTTACCGGAGCTATGCGGTTGTGCTGGTGATGGCTGAGGCGTCTCTAGTCTGTAGAGCGCGAATCCCTCAGCGGCTGGAAGCCGCGTCCTGGATCGCCGGGTTTGTCGGCAGCCTGAGACGTAGCAAGCTACGTCTCTACAAAGTAAAGATGGTAGAGACGTTGCTTGCAACGTCTCAGTCTTGTTTAGCGGCTGAGGGGCCCGGCGCTGGTGCGCTGGGCGACGATGTGACGGGCGTTCTCGGCCAATTGCTTCGCCTGAGGCAGGAGGTCGAGGGCCTTGAGCACCTCGGGATCAGCTTCCGCCTTGACCTTCAGGCCTTCCTCCTGGCCGAAAGCATTCACGAAGATTTCGCTCTTGATGCTGGAGCGTACCCAATCGTTGCTCTGGACCAGTTCCGCCTCGGTGAAGGGAACCTTTTCCAAGTCGAGGAATTTGCGGAAGTCTTGCAGGACGGCGTCGTCGACCTCGAAAGTCTTGGTCGGGTGGTGATTCACCATGTAGTGTTTGGCAAAGTTGAAGAACGCATAATGCTGCAGGAGCGAATCCTGGAAATGGGTGCTCTTGATGGGATCGATCTTCACGTCGGGCATGATGCCGCCACCGCCGTAAACGGTGCGGCCGCTGTCGGTGAGTTTGACCTCGCGGTTGGCGGTGGGGTTCTTGCTCTCTTCGTCGCGATCGAAATAGTATTCATAGAGCGAGACGTTGGCATAGTCGCGCTGAATCAAGCGTCCGCTGGGTGTGTAGTAGTGGGCGGTGGTGAGGGCAAGTCCGGTATTCTCGGATAGGGGATACACGGTCTGCACCAGACCCTTGCCGAAGGTGGTTTCGCCAACGATCAGGCCGCGGTCATGATCCTGAATGGCGCCGGCCACGATTTCAGCCGCGGAGGCGGTGCCCCGATTGACCAACACAACTAGAGGATATTCCTTGCCAGCGTCGCCGTGCGTTGCCGTATAACGCTTCTCCGGCGAGTTGCGGCCGTGGTGAGAAACGATCAATTGACCTTTGCGCAGGAACTTGTCGGCGACACCCACGCCTTCGCTGAGCAGGCCGCCGGGATTCTGGCGCAGGTCGAGAATCAGGCCTTTCAAGTCGCCCATCTGGTCGAGCGCTTCGGCGACTTCTTTTTCCGTGGTCTCGTTAAAGCCGGTGATGTGCAGGTAGCCGATTCCCGGTTTGATCAGGAAGTGCAAGTCGACGCTATAGCGCGGGATTTCGTCGCGAACCACGGCAAACTCGAGCGGCTTGTCATTGCCCTCACGCACGATGGTGATATGGACGGTGGTTCCTTTGGGTCCCTTCAGCAGGTCGGCCACGTCGCCGGTGCTCATGTTGTCGGTGGGCTTTCCATCGACCGCGACAATGATGTCGCCGGGACGAATGCCGGCCCGATAGGCGGGCGTGCCCGCAAACGGTGCAATGACGATGACCTTGTTATTTCGCGGGCCGACGGTCATGCCGACGCCGTAATACTTGCCGCGCTGGTCCTCGCGCAGAAGCGCATAAGACTTGGGATCAAAAAAGTTGGAGTGCGGATCGAGCACGTGCAGCATGCCGGGAATGGCGCCGTTATAAATGGCTTTGTCGGGATTCACGGGCTCGGCGTAGTTCTGCTCGACCACGCTATAAACGTCGGTGAACTGACGCAGGCTGTCCCGAACATCGGAATCACCGCCCGGGGCTGCAGCCGGGTTGATCTTCTGTCCGAAGACCATGCCAAGGAATCCGCAGGTGACAAGGACGAAGACTACAGAGAAGAGTGTGCGACGAGAACTACGGGCCATCTTTTAGTTTCCTTTGGTTCGGGCGTAGAGAAGGCCCGGCCACCGCATCTGAGCGAAGTATAACACGTCGCCAAGGGGTCGAAACCACGTTTGAGGTGACCGTAAGTAACCACCCAGGTAAGGGGGAAGCTCTACTCACTCACTCTCTCTTAGGATGCGTGGTCGGAGCGCGAGGGTTCGGAACTTTCTCGCGATATTTCGTCCGAAAGACGTTAGGAGCCAAGGGAGGTTGGGACGTGGCGGGCCCGCGTTGCCGCCATCGGGCCGGGGCAGTATGATGAGTTGCATGGGCTTTTCGGAGACGATATTTTTGTTTTTCTTGGCGTTGCTCATTTTTGGGCCCAAGAAGTTGCCGGAGATCGCGCGCCAAGTGGGCAAGGTGCTCAATGAGGTCAAGCGCGCCTCGAACGAATTCAAGGCCCAAATCACGTCGGAGATTTCGCAGTTGGATACGGAGAATGAACGGCAGATTCTGCCTCCATCCGAGCCGCCGAAGGGTGCGGTAGCCGCCTTGCCCTTGACGCCGGAACCCGCCAGTACGTCCTTGGAACCGAGTCCGGAACACGGTATAGAACCCAGCCCCGAACAGCCTTCTCTGGCGAAGGCTCCCGATGCCTGAGAGCGTCTCTGAAGGATCCCTTCCGAAGCCACAGGACACTATGCCTGCGATGAGTTTCCTCGAACATCTCGAGGAACTGCGGCGGCGAATCATTTACTGCATTATCGCGATTGCAGTGGGCTTTTTCGCCTGCTGGAACTATGCGGACAAAATCTTCGGCCTGATGCAGCGCCCGATCATGGAAGCGCTCCGGCGGAATGGACTGGCCGAAAAGCTGGTGTATCTAAGCCCCACTGAACCCTTTAACCTTTACTTGAAGATTGGGGCGCTCGCCGGTCTGTTCGTGGTGTCTCCGTTTGTGTTGTATCAGGTTTGGCTGTTCATTTCGCCAGGGTTGTACCGCAACGAGAAGCGCTACATTTTTCCCTTCATGTTTTCGACGGTCGGCCTGTTCCTGGCGGGGGGCGCGTTCGGCTATAAGCTGGTTTATCCGGCGGCCCTGGATTTCCTGATCGGATATGGCAAGCAGTTTCAGCCCATGATCACGATCCACGAATACACGGACCTATTTCTGACTGTGATTCTTGGGCTGGGCGTGGTCTTCGAACTGCCGATTCTGGTTTTCTTTCTGGCCCTGATGGGGGTGGTGAGCGCAGGGTGGATGTGGCGCAATGTGCGTTATTCGATTCTGGTGATTTTTATCATTGCGGCCATCATTACGCCTACGACTGACATCTTGAACATGTGCATCTTTGCCGCGCCCATGGTCGCGCTGTATCTGATGAGCATTGGAATTGCGTGGCTGGTGCATCCAAAGCAGCGGAAGGCGAGGGCGGAACGAAAGGGACAATGAGAGTCTTCAAGATTATCGGCTTGGTATGTTTTGTGAGCTTGGTTGCCTGCTCCAAGCAGAAGGACGAGGCTGCCGCGCCCGCGACGACGAGTCCCTCTGCCGGTTCGGGTGGTCATATCGAAATCAAGATTACGAACAATTCCGACGGTGGGGTGTCTTTCAACGAAATTCGCGCCATGCGATACGTGAAAGAAATCGTGGCCTTCGGCCCTCGTCCCATCGGGAGCGCGAATCATAAAAAAGTTGAGGACTACATTCACTCCCACTTGAAAGGTGACTTGGTCGAAGATGACGATTTCACTGTGGACACGACAGAAGGGAAGTTTCCCGTCCGCAATATTATTGCGAAGTATCCGGGCACGCGCGATGGCATCATCGTGATCGCCAGTCATTATGACACTAACTATCCTCTGCGAGGCACGGCTTACGTCGGCGCGAACGATGGCGGCTCTTCGAGTGCGCTGCTGCTGGAGATCGCGAACCAGTTGCGCGGCAGGAAGCGGGACGGATACACCGTATGGCTGCTGTGGGACGATGCGGAAGAGTCCATGAGGCTGCCATGGTTTGATCCGGAGAGCCTTTACGGAGTGCGCCACCTTGCCCAGAAATGGCAAGACGACGGAACGATCAAGAAGATCAAAGCGTTTCTGCTGGAAGACATGATCGGTGACGCGGACCTTAACATTGACCGTGACCAGAACTCCACTCCATGGCTTGAAGATATGATCCACCAGTCGGCTACGCGGCTGGGCTACCAGTCTCACTTTTTTGCCCGCACCAATGAGGTGAACGACGATCACATTCCCTTTGTGGAGCGCGGCGTTCCCAGCGCCGACCTGATTGATTTCGACTACGGCTACAACAACGTTTTCTGGCATACCACACAAGACACGGTCGATAAACTCAGTCCCAAGAGCCTGGAAATCGTGGGAACCGTGACGCTCGAAACGATGCGGATGCTGGACAAGAAGTAGAACTGCCTACTGAAAATCCCGGCGAGGAGTTAAGTAACAGGATTTTCTTTTACTCTTTCGCTTTTCCGCGATTTGATTTCTAATTCCAACCTTATGCGAACCGTGAAAGTGTGGTTGTTCCTACCCGTGTTTCTGGTTGCTATGGCGTTGGCGCAGAATCCTGCCGACCAAGTGATCGCTGAAGCCTTGAAACCCTCGCCTCTTGAATCGAACCTGCAGCGCCTTACCGATGAGATCGGAGGCCGAGTACCGGGGACGCTGGCAATGCGGCAAGCGGTGGATTGGGGTGTCGCAGCCTTCAAAGCCGCGGGCGCGGACAGCGTCCGCACGGAGAATTTCACCATTCAAGCTTCCTGGGCAGAGGGCTATACAAGAATGAGCATCGCCTCGCTTGAACAATTCAATGTGCGGGTTGTTTCGATGGCCTGGGCTCCGGCTCTCGCTGCTCATCAAGACGTGCCAATCATCGACGTGGGCGAGGGGAAGGTTGAAGATTTCAACGAAGCCGGCAATGTTGCCGGCGCCTTGCTGCTGGTGCACTCCCAGGAAATGGCGAAGTGGGACGACCTGTTCGCCGAGTATCTGCGGGCTCCGGGTATCATTGTTCGCGCCTTGCAAGGCAAGGCTTTGGCCATCGCCTTCCAATCCACGCGTCCGCAGGACTTGCTCTATCGCCATACTGACTCTTCGCAAGGTGAAATTGCTGGTATTCCCATGGTGCTCGTGGCGCGAGAGGACGCCGCTCGCATAGCCCGGTTGCTGGCTTCGGGACAGAAGCTTCGAGCCGACCTGGCAATTCCCAATCGCATTGGCGGGCCGATCACAGCGGCGAACGTGGTTGCCGAGTTACGCGGCAGCGAGAAACCTAGCGAGTTCATGATCCTTGGCGCGCATCTCGATTCTTGGGAATTGGGCACGGGGGCGCTCGACAATGGATGCAATGCGGCTCTGGTGATCGATGCGCTGCGCGCGATCAAAACGGCGGGTCTGCGGCCGCGACGCAGTATTCGCTTCATCCTGTTTTCCGGCGAAGAGGAGGGCCTGCTGGGATCGCACGCTTACGCTATCTCGCATCGCGGCGAACTGGACAAGGCTGCGGGCGTGGTTATCTTCGATTCTGGAACTGGCCGGGTCACCGGCTTTTCTCTCGGCGGCCGCAAGGATGTGGTCGAGGCTGCAAACAATCTGGTTGCGCCCCTGAAGCAGTTTGACGCGGCCACGCTGACTACCACTGCGGAATGGGGCACGGACCATTTCGATTTCATGCTGGAAGGCGTGCCAACGCTAGTGGCAGAACAGGAGGAAGCGAATTACCTGGTCAACTATCACGCCATGTCCGATACATTCGACAAAGTCGATCTGGCGCAATTGAAGAAACACGTAGCTGAGGCGGCTGCGGTAACATTTGGCATCGCCAATGCTTCGGAAAGGCTCGGTCCCCGCCTCCATCACGCGCAAATCGAACAGACCATGCGCGAGACGCACCTCGATGAACTGATGAAGACGTTCGGCATGTGGCAGCCGTGGCAAGAAGGCAAATGGGGAAGGGCTGATTAGAGCTGATTTCCGATTGTCTATTGTCAATTGTCAATTGAATTGCAGGCGGCGGAATTGGCAATTGGAATTTGGCAATTGAAGATTCCAGTGGTGGAGATCTATTGAACCAGCTACTGTTCTGGGTTCTCTTCAATCTTTTCGTGCTGGGCATGCTGGTGCTTGACCTCGGGTTCTTGCAGCGGCCCGGCCATACGGTGAAGTTTCGCCAGGCATTGGCCTGGAGCGTCATCTGGATCGGGCTGGCCTGCGCATTCGCCGGGCTGGTTTATTTTCGGTATGGGCACGCGACCGCCGTGGAGTTCGTCACCGGTTACGTGATCGAACTTTCGCTTAGCGTCGACAATCTTTTTATATTCCTCCTGATTTTCCGATACTTCCGAGTTTCTCCGGATCAGCAGCACAAGGTGCTTTTCTGGGGAATCGTGGGCGCCCTGGCGATGCGCGCCATCTTCATTGTGCTAGGCATCGGCCTGATTCGCAGGTTTCATTGGATCACCTACATCTTCGGGGCGTTTCTGGTGTACAGCGGAATCAAGTTGTTTCGCCAGCACGGTGCGGGAATCGAGCCGGAAAACAATCCCGTACTGCGTTTGTTTCGCCGTTGGGTACCGGTGACGGAGGACTACGAGGGGGATAAGTTTGTGGTGCGGCGCACGGGCTTGTACGCGACGCCCCTGCTGGCGGTGCTGCTCGTGGTCGAGACTACCGATCTGCTCTTTGCCACGGACTCGATCCCCGCGGTGCTGGCCATCACACTGAAACCTTTTATTGTTTATACCTCGAACGTGTTTGCAGTTCTGGGTCTGCGCTCGATGTACTTCGTGTTGGCGGGTGCGATGGATCTCTTCCACTATCTGCACTACGGGCTCGCCGTGGTTTTGATCTTCATCGGGGCAAAGATGGTGGCCTCTGATTACTACCAAATTCCAACCGGCATTGCGCTTGGAATAGTTGCGGGAGTGTTGCTGGTTTCGGTGGTGGCCTCGTTGCTGCACCCGCGAAGTCAAGAGCAGTAACCACAAGGGGAATCCTTTGTGGTTAATGGTTTTACGCGAATCGGATGGAATCGCCCTTGACGATGGAATGCTTGAGGAACTTCGCATCATCGTGGGCGGGGAAGTCGGTGCGATAGTGAGCGCCGCGGCTTTCTTCGCGGGCCAGCGCGGAACGGGCGACGAGCAAGGCAACGGCGAGGATATTGTGCGCCTCGTGCGCCCGTCGAGTTTGGGGATGGCCCACGCGGGGACTCATGCGATTCAGGTGTTCGATGGCCGCTCTCAATCCTGTTCCGGTGCGCACAATACCCACGTCCCGCCACATCAGAACTTGAACTTCGCCGATAACTTCTTCGGTCGCAGAGTCGACTGGACCGTTGGACACGGCGCGGTGGGGCTTGATGGAGTTGGCCGGCGTACGGCGCAATTCGTCCCGCATGGTCTTGCCAGCCCTTGCGCCGAAGACTAAGCCCTCGAGCAGGGAATTGCTGGCCAGCCGATTCGCGCCATGCACGCCGGTGGCGGCCGCTTCCCCTGCAGCGTACAACCCGGGTATCGTGCAACGTCCTTCGAGATCAGTCCGCACACCGCCCATGGCATAATGCGCGGCCGGCCGGATGGGGATCAGGTCGGTTGTGATATCGATGTTGTACTGCATGCAGGTGGCGTAAATGCGGGGGAAACGCTTTTTCACGTGGTCGGCGTCGAGGTGAGTGAGATCGAGATAGACGACCGGGTCTTTGACTTGGCTGACCTCGAGTTCATGAAGAATGGCTCGGGCTACCACATCGCGCGGCGCCAGTTCGCCCATGGAATGATACTTCGGCATGAAGCGGTGCATCTCGATGTTGCGCAGGTAAGCGCCTTCGCCACGTAACGCCTCCGAGAGCAAGAAGCGGGGGGCATTCTTCAGGTACAGCGCCGTGGGATGGAACTGGATGAACTCCATGTCGCTGACTTCGGCGCCGGCGCGAAAGGCCATGGCGACGCCGTCCCCGGTGGCGACCGCGGGGTTAGTCGTGTTGAGGTAAAGCTGGCCCATGCCGCCGGTGGCGAGCAACACGGCGGAGGCGGTCATGTGTTGCTTTTCGCCCCTCTCATTGATGAGATGGATGCCGCGGACGCGGCCGTTTTCCACCACTAAATCGGTGGAGAACTCGAACTCACGGACGGAAATATTCTTCAGAGTTTTTGTTTTGGCGTAGAGAGCCCGAAGAATCTCGCGTCCCGTGGAATCACCGTGCGCGTGCAGGATGCGGTTGCGGCTGTGCGCGCCTTCGCGGCCGAACGTGAGCTTGGTGCCTTGGCGATCGAATTTCGTGCCCCATTGAATCAGCTCGTCGATGCGCTCGGGAGCATCTTCTACCAACACCTTGGCGGCCTCGGGATTGCATAAGCCATCGCCGGCTAACAGCGTGTCCTGGAGGTGGAGACTGATCTCGTCTTCGTCGCTGAGCGCGGCCGCAATGCCGCCCTGGGCCCACTGCGTGTTCGATTCGGTGACCTCGCGCTTGGCCAACACGAGAACCGTGCCGGCAGGCGCCAGATCAACTGCGGCGCGTAGTCCGGCAACTCCGGCGCCAATCACCAGGAAATCGGTTTGGGAGGGCGCAGACTGCATAGGCGGAAAATGTTATCACGCGGCCGCCCGGTGGCCGCGCTGACGATTACGCTATGATGAGATTCCATGACCCGAGTGACGATCGCGGTGCCGCCGCGCCCCTACGACGCCGTTATTGAAAACGGCTTGCTGGAGCGGGCGGGAGAGCAATTGCGCGAAATTCTAAGTGTGGCGCGGGCGCCCACGCCCGCGTCCCGCGATTGCAATCCGCTGTTCGTCATGACCGTTCCGCCCGTGAGCCGACGGTGGGGTAAGAAATTGATGAAGTCGCTCTCAGCTGCCGGATTCACAGCACGACTCGTGGAGATGCGCGACGGCGAGCGCGCTAAGAAGCTGGCCACGGTCGAACAGTTGGCGGAGAAGTTGATGCGGCTGGGTGCAGATCGAAATGCAGTGATCGTGGCGTTTGGTGGCGGCGTGGTGGGTGATGTGGCTGGTCTGCTGGCGTCGCTTTATATGCGGGGCGTCGATGTGGTGCAGATTCCTACGACCGTGCAGGCGCAGTTGGACGCTGCCATCGGCGGCAAGACGGGTGTCAACCTGCGCACCGGCAAGAACTTGCTCGGAACATTTTATCAGCCCCGCGTGGTGCTGATCGATCCCGCGGTACTGTCCACTTTGCCGGAGCGTGAATTTCGCGCTGGGCTGTATGAGGCCTTGAAGTGTGGAGTGATCGGGAAGCCTGCGCTGTTCGGTTGCCTCGAAAGAGTTCAGGTGAAGGTGTTGCGCCGCGATGCCGCGGCGTTGGAATGGGTGATCGCGGAATCAGTAAGGCTGAAGGCTGAGGTGGTCTCCTCAGACGAGCGGGAAAGTGGGCTGAGACGTGTGCTGAATTTCGGTCACACCATTGGGCACGCGCTGGAGGCCGAATCGAGTTATCGGCGTTTTCTTCACGGCGAGGCGGTGGCTTGGGGGATGATTGCGGCTACGCATATTGCGGCCATGACCGGCCGCATCAATAACAACGCCGCGCTGCGAATTTCCAACGCCGTGCTCAGTCTTGGCAAGTTGCCAACAGTCGAGGCTCGCAGCCGGGACATCGTCCGCTTGCTGGTGAGTGACAAGAAGACGCGCGACGGCGTCGTACACTTTGTGCTTCCACGGGAGATTGGTAAAGTCGAGATTGTGAACGATGTGCCGGAGAAAGTAGTTATCGAGGCAGTGAACGAATTGCGGCGGCTGTCTAGGGCTTGAGCAAAGCGGTTCTTGACCGCCGAGTCGTGCGGAATAATTTCCAATTGCCGATTGAGTGGAATGGTGCAACCAACTGTGAGCGATCCAACTAAAGCGACGGTGATTGGGGCTGCTCCTGAAGGAGCGAGCGATCCGGAGTCTGCCGGGCGCGCGGTCCGGGAGATGTTTACTTCGGTCGCACCGCGATACGATCTGCTGAATCATGTGCTTTCTTTCAACGTGGACCGTTTGTGGTGGTGGAGAACGGCACGAAGCTTTGCTTCCATTCTGAAGCGGCAAGACGCACGCGTGCTGGATCTGTGTTGCGGGACGGGCGACATGACCTTTGCTTTGCGTCGACAGGCCGGAGAGTCAGCAGCGAACATTCTGGGCGTGGATTTTTCGCACGCGATGCTGCAGCGGGCGAATGACAAGTCGGCGGGAAAGGCGTTGCGTTGGGTGGAGGCGGATGCACTTCGTCTGCCCTTTCCGGACCAGCAATTCGATTTGATCACGGCGGCGTTTGGTTTCCGCAATCTGGCGGACTACGATGCTGGACTGCGGGAGATGGTGCGCTTGCTGCGGCCGGGAGGGGAGTGCGGAATCCTGGATTTTGGCGAGCCTCGCGGCCTGATGGGCAAGTTGTATCGGGTTTACTTCAAGCGCGTGCTTCCGGCAATTGGGACCCTCATCTCGGGCGTTCGTGGACCTTATGCTTACCTGCCGGCGTCCGTGGAGCGTTTTCCGGCCCCTGCCGAGATGCTTGGGCGAATGCGCTGTGCTGGGATTCGGGAAGCTTCGTGGACGCCATATACGTTCGGGATTGCGGGATTGTATAGAGGGAGGAAATAGTTCGGGTCTCGTTGTTTGGCAAAGTCGGTTTGGCAAAGCCGCAGAGTTCGGTGACGAGACGCAGCAAGCTGCGTTTCTACAGGGCCTTCTTCAGCATGTCCGCGAGAGTGCGGATATCGTCGCCGCTGGCATCGCCGATCACGAAGTAGCGCAAGCCGTCCTGGTTCCAGCTTTCGATGTTGAACGACAATTCCCTCTGTGACCACGAACTCGAGCCTAACTCGTGGCCGGCAGCGCGATCCTGGAAAATAAAGACCGAAATCTGGTGCTTGCGTATTTGGTAGATCAGTTCCGCTCCCGGCGCTTGGCCGAAATAGGTAACACGGCCTCCCACCAAAGTAAATTCCGAGTTTCGCAATTCCGGCAGATTGAAGGTGAACGGGATCTTTCCCTGGAACCATGGCTTCACCGTATGTCGATCCGTTGAAATCACGTCCACCGGATTGGCGCTGGCGAGTGTGGCCACGTGAAGATCGGCAAGCTCGCTGAAGGTCTGCCGCCGTTGCAGTTGCTGCTGTCTAAGGGAAAAAGTGACGAGTCCAGCGATGAGCAATAGTGCGACAGCGGTGGTCGCTCCGAGCCACATGCGTATTGGCGAGCGCCGAGGCTTTGTCGCGATACTCTTACGTACGTGCTCGCGGAACTCAGGGCTGGGGCGGTAACGCCCGCCGGCGGAGTGCACCGCACGCTTGGTCTGGAGTCGGCTGAGGACATCTGCGGTACAGGACGGGCAACTTCGCAGGTGAGCGTCCAGATCCCGCATCTCGTTCGCGGAGAGTTCTCCGTCGAGGTAGGTCTCGAGTTTTGCGGTCCAAGGGTCGACCATTTTAGGCCCTCACCAGCTTCTGCTGCAGGCTTTCACGAAGCGCTTTCCGGGCCCGCGAAAGGCGTGACATCACGGTCCCCATGGGAATCGAAAGCGTTTCGGCAATTTCCTGATACGACATCTCTTCCACCTCGCAGAGCAACAGTACCTCGCGAAAGTGTAACGGCAAAGCTTCGATCACGGTTTGAAGCAGTTGGTGCTGAGAGTTTTCGATGAGGATGGTTTCAGGAGTCTCCGGCCGCGCCGGCAATTCTGGACTGTCGTCGGAATCAAGGGGCACGGTCGCGCTTGCCTTCAGGCCGGTGCGCGATGTGAGGAACGTATTTCGCAATATTCGATACATCCATGCGCGGAAGTTCGTGCCTGGCTGGAACGAGGAAAACCCCTTTAGCGCCTTGGCGTAGGTCTCCTGCACCAAGTCTTCCGCTTCCGTCCGGTCTTGGGCGAGCCAGTGCGCGAAATTGTACAGCTGGTCAAAGAGGGGCATGGCCAGCTCTTCGAATGTCGCCGTCGTGAAACGCTCTTCCGCCACCTCTATAAGGTAAACCAAGAACCAGGGAATTTATTCCATGACCAGAAATTGACAATTGCGCATGTTTCCGAAAACTTCCCCGCATTTCGCGGGAGCTACTAGGTTTTCGGAGTTTTTTTGTGGCCGCTGAGGGGAACAAACCCCAAATTCCCGCTTATCTATCGTGCAAGCCAAACACTAAGGAGAACGGAATGAAGGACGTGAATCGCAGGTCTTTTATGAAGATAGCGGGGACATGATTGACAACGGCATCTTTTCTTCCGGCATGCCTGGCGTCCAAAGGCTTTCTGAGTGACGACGAGACCTGGGAGATTGTGATCTGCCTGCGCCATCTCCCCCCGAAGGGAAGCTTGGGAGAACCCGCAGTGTACGGTGGCCAGCCGGTCGAGCCTTCCCCGCGGCCTTAGTGTGCAGGCCGTCGGCGCGTTCGGATCAGCCAGCGCAATGCGTGAGTTGTGCCCACGGCGGCGCCGAAGGCAAGCAGCATAGTAACGGGTATGTACGAGTTCCCTAAAACCTCATGCACGCCTGCCCTGTGGCCCGGAGTCCCAAACTCGAGGGTTCCTCGTCCCACCCATAGCCCGACCTGGTTTGGCAGGAAAGGCTTCAGCAACACACTAATCAGGAACGTCACTGCCGCGCCGTAGCCGAACACGGCCACCAGGAACACGACGAAACCGCGGATACCGATGTGCGCCCAGCGCCAGGCGGTACTCAACAACAGCCAAGGCGAAAAGCTGTGGCTTGCCTGGGCGAGAAGAAATTCTGTTCGATAGTGCTCGGCGAGCCGTTCAGGCGCTCCCAAAGCGCGCAGCACTGGCTCGATCACGGCCTGAGGATTGTCGGGAAGAGAATCCAGAATGTGAGTGCGGATTTCTCTCAGAATCTCCTCCCGCTGCTCGCGGCGCATACCCTGTAGGGCTTCATTCAGACCTGCCAGGTAGGCCTCGATCTGCTCGTTTCTAGTCGGCGTCAAGTTGGTCATCGTCTATTTCCCTTTTCAAGACCGGCTGTACAAGAACTGCCAAACTCGCGGAGAAATCGTTCCAGGCTTCCGCCATCTCCCGGGCACGGCGGCGGCCGGAGAGGGTCAGCCAGTAGTATTTCCGCGGGTGTCCAGCCTCCGCTTCAACCCACTCCGACTGCAGCAGTCCCTCGGCTTTGAGCCGCGAGAGGATGGGATAGACCGTTCCTTCCGCAACCTGCAGCTGTGATTTGTCCGCCAGGCAGCGCAGAATTTCGAGCCCATAGAGCCGCCCGTTCCACAAGGTCGACAGGATCGCCATCTCCAGACAGCCTTTGCGTAACTGGGCCTCCCAGTGCTGTCCGCGTTCGCCATTGGCGTTCATTCGCATAGACCGGTCGTTATTGCACTATACTGTGCAATGCAATGTATTGTGCAATGGTAAGTAACGCCTGTCAAGAACAATTTTGCCAATTCCTCAGGTCGACGACCTAGCGGCTGGCGGACCGTGATTCGTCAGCGGTGGAGCGCTGCACCGCGCGGGCCGCGGTTGGGGTGAGTTGCGGCGCAAATGAATCGGCAAAAGCGTCCGCGATGGTGTATTGGATCACGTGCTCATATTCCGGGCCCAGGAACGCTTGCAGCCTCCCTGTGTCCATGATGTATTCGCCGGTCATGTAGGGCATGGCCTCCGAAGGAATCGCCGATATGCCGAGCTTCCACAGAGCTTGCAGGACCGCACGGAATGCCCACTTGCCTGGGACTCGAATGAGCTTGGCCTGGGCTAGCTCAAGGCAGCGCGCAAAAGTCAGGGGTTCGCCCCGTCCGGCGACGTTCAACACGGTGAGCCGCTGGGACTCCGGCTCCGTCCTATGAACGATGTGCGCCAGTAGTCGAGCCATGTCGTCCACATGAACGAACTGCAAGCGGTGTTCAAGATATTGACTTCCGTAGGGCAACAGGCAGGGAAGGCGCTTGCCCTGGTCCCGCATTTTAGCCGCCCGCTGGCTGGGGCCGTTGGGTGTGCCGCGAAAAGCGCCGAGCATATAGTTCTCCACGCTGGCGCCCGCAAAAATATGGGGACGCAGCATGTAGACACTGCAGCCTCGCAGCGCAGGCGCCCTTTGCTGCACTACCTTATCGGATTCCATTTTGTGAACCGCGTAAGGCAGGGTGTGCGCGCCCAGGGGACGGTCCTCGCTCACCGGTTTCGGCAGGTCTGGACCGTATACGGAAACACTGCTGGGGAAAATAAACCTTCCTACGATGGAATCATCACGATTGGCTTCGGTGATGGCCTCCATGACTCGGGCCGTACCGGCCACGTTGATCTGCCACATGCGGTCAACGTCGAGCACACCGGTGCGGACGGGATCAAGCACAAAAGCCAAGTGAATTACCGCGACCGGGCGGGCCTCCCGCAGCAGAAGAAACAACTCGCGGCAGGATTCCTCCAGAGCAAGGTCCATGCGTAAGAAGCGCAGGGGATGGCTGGTCCGGGGTGGATTCAGATCTACGCCGATGACCTGATAATCCGCTAGTAGCGGGAGCAGTCGCAGTCCCAGGTTGCCAGCAATCCCCGTTACGATGACGCTTGGCTTCTCACCGCCCATTACTTCGGGCCAGGAGAAGAGGGCTTGGGTGACGGGCTAGCAGTCGGTGGCGGCAATGGCATTCCGTGCGCTGGAGCCATTTCCGGACCGAAATAGCTTTCATCCAGTTTAGGAGTAGCCGCCTGCTGAACCGTCTGCATCTGTTCCTGCATGCGCTGGGTGCGCAGCGTTCCGCGGATTTCGTCCTTCACCTTATCCAGGGGCTCTGCGTCTTTTGCACCGACCTTGTAAATGAAAAACCCGCTTTGGTCGGAGAGCACGGGCGAGATTTCACCGGTCTTCAAATCCATGACGGAAGCGTGGGCTGGAGGCAGGCCGGTACGGCGCACTTTGCCCATCTTGGTGCTGGGAGCCTTACTCTTGAGTCCGGCAAGAACGAAGGCTTCATCTTGCAGCTTGGTAAAGCCTTCTCCGGCAACGGCACGGGCGCGAAGTTTATCGGCTTCTTTCTGCATGACGTCTTCCGCGTCCTTCTGGCGCTTTTTTTCTGCCGCGGCGCTCAGTTTGACCTTGGAGGCGGGGAGTTGCTGGGAACGCGGAACAAATATGCGCTGCAGGTCCGCTTCTTCATAGGCCGCAGAGTTGTTGTGGTAATAATCTTCGATGTCCTTGTCAGAAATCTGCCCCGCTTTCTCCTGCACTGCCTGATTGAAGGACTGGGACAAGATTTGGAGACGGGCGAGCTTCATTCGATCTTCGAACCTTGTTCCCTGATCCAAACCCATTTCGTGCGCCTTTTGGGCCATCACCAGCGCAGAGGAATAGCGCGTAGCGAATTGCCGCCGGACGCGCGCGGGCATATTCGGCTGGACCGCGTCCAGTACCTTCTCGAATTCAGCGCGAGTGATCACGGTTTTGCAATTCGGATCCGCCGCTTTATCGGCGGGCGGGTTGTCGCACAATCCGTTTATCGTGATCACGGGGGCATCGGGCGCAACTTTCGCGGCCTCTGCTTCCTTGCTCTCGGTAGGATTCCCGGCAGCACTGGTCGGCGAGCCCGATTGTTGGGCCGCCGGAGTGGATGGTGAACTCGCAGCTTGGCCCCACGACATGGCTGCAAGCAGCAGACAGACTAACCCGTATTGCGTCATATTTAGTGATTCCTCCAACAGAGATCGAAAGGTCACTGAAAATCCTAGCACAGAGTTCCGCCCCTGGCGGTAACGTGTGTGGAAATGTTCCCACGACGATGGATTGGCGGAGGGAGGGACGAGCGGCGATAATGCTGTCATGCCCACGTCGGCAGCAATTCATAGCCCCGCGTCCATGCGTGCGGAAAAACGCGCGGTGGCGGGAAATTCCGTGCTGGCGGCGATCGCCATTACCACTCTAAAGATTGTCGTGGGGGCGACCACGGGAAGTCTCGGCATTTTATCCGAGGCTGCACACTCTGGGCTCGATCTCATTGCTGCGATCGTTACATTCTTTTCCGTCCGGGTCTCCGACAAACCCGCCGACGCCGACCACCAATACGGGCATGGGAAGGTGGAGAATTTCTCCGCTTTTATTGAGACGGGCCTGCTGCTCCTGACGTGCGTTTGGATCATCTATGAAGCTGTGAAACGGCTGTTCTTCCGGCACGTGGAGATTGAACCCAGTATCGCCGCTTTCGCCGTCCTATTCATTTCCATGGCTGTGGATTTTTGGCGCTCGCGGGCTCTGGGAAGAATTGCCGCAAAGTACGATAGCCAGGCCCTGGAAGCCGATGCCTTGCACTTTTCGACGGACATTTGGTCAAGCGGGGTGGTGGTGGTGGGATTGGCGCTGGTGTGGCTCGGTCGCGTGTATGGCGTGGACAAACTGCGCAACGCCGACCCCGTGGCCGCGCTCTTTGTCGCCGGAGTCGTTGTGTACGTGAGTTCAAGGCTGGCCCGCAGAACCGTTGATGCTCTGCTCGACGCCGCCCCCGCGGGTGTTCGGGGCAGGATCCTGGCGGCAGTCAACAAAGTGGATGGATTGCTCGAAGTGGATCGCGTGCGCATCCGGCGGGCGGGCAACCGCTACTTCGCCGACCTTTCCATCGGTCTGGCGCGCAATGTGACCTTCCAGCGCTCGGAGCAAGTCGCCGATGCGGTGACTTCGGCTGTCCAAGGGGTCCTACCGGATGCCGACGTGGTGGTTCGTTCGGTGGCGCGGCCGGCGCGGAGAGAAAACATTTTCGATCGCGTTCGGGCCGTGGCCACACGCAACAATTTCAATGTGCATGACATAAGTGTCCAGGATCTGAGGGGGCGTTTGCACGTCGAACAGCATCTTGAACTGGATGAGCAGCTGAGTTTGAAGGAGGCCCACGATCAGGTGACCCGGCTCGAATCGGATATCCGCCACGACGTACCGGAAATCTCCACCATCCTGACTCACATCGAAAGCGAACCAGCGACCATCGAAACTGGCGATGAGGTTGTGCGGGATGCTCTGTTGGAGAAGAAACTGAAGGCAGTGGTAGCGCATTTTCCGGAGGTCTTGGATGTGCATGAGGTCAAGGTCAAACACGTACGCGGGCGCCTCTATGTCTCCTGTCACTGTACGTTTTCAGACGAGTTGCCGCTCTCCCGGGTGCATGATATTTCGACCGAACTGGAGATCCACTTCAAGCAGGAGGCGCCGGAGTTGTTTCGCGTGTTGATTCACCCGGAGCCGCAGACCGACAATCGGCGGTAGAGGAGAGAAGGGTATGGTTGAAGCGAAAGCGATCTGGACGGACAACCAGCGTTTCTTAGGACTGGCCAGCAGCGGCCATGGCATTGTCGTCGACGGCGAAAGGAAAACCGGCAATAGTCCAATGGAGCTAGTGTTGATAGGCTTATGCGGATGTACCGGCTACGATGTTGCCAGCATCCTGGGTAAGAAGCGCGAGCCCTTCACCAGCCTTGAGGTACGGGCCGAAGCGGAACGGGCCGCCACTCCTCCGACGGTCTATACGGAAGTTCGCCTGGTCTATCGTGTCGGAGGAAACGTTTCGCATAAAGCTGTTGAAGACGCGGTCCGGCTCTCCGAAGAGAAGTACTGCTCGGTTGCGGCGATGTTGCACAAGACGGCTAAGATCAGCTACGTGATCGAGTACACCGAAAAATAAGAAAGCTGCCTCACTATTCCTTGCCCAGTCGAGCGCATCCCGTTCGCGGATATCTGTACATCGCCAGCGCCACGTTTTTGTGGGGCGTGGCGGCCACTCTCGGGCGAGCTGCGTTTACCGGACGACTACTGCCCAAGGGACAAACACTTCGGCCCATCGATCCGCTGATCCTGTCTCAAAGCCGCACGACGTTTTCTTTCGTTGTTCTTCTGTTCGCACTGGTGCTGCTTCGTGGCTGGAAGCGATTGCGGCTCCCCGCAGCCGATCTTGGACGCATGTTTGTGCTGGGCATTCTAGGCGTAGCGGCCTCCAATTATTTCTACTACCTCGCGATTCAGAGAACGAACGTGGCCACCGCCATCATCCTGCAATACACAGCGCCGGTATGGGTTTTGCTCTACACCGTCGCGCGCGGGCTGCAGAAGCCAACGTTGCAGCGAGTTGCGGCGGTGGGACTGGCGGTGACGGGAATTGCCTTGGTGATCGGAATATTCGGCTCTGGGGGATTTCGTCTCGATGCCATTGGAGTGATGGCGGCTCTAGCCGCGGCATTCTCTTTCGCTTTCTACAACGTCGGTGGCCACAGCATTCTTGCCCGCTATGATCGCTGGACGGTGCTTCTGTTCGTCATCTTCAGCGCGTCCCTATTTTGGATCGTCGTGAATCCGCCGTGGAAGATCGTCGCCGCGCACTACTCTGGAGGCCAATGGTTATTCTTGCTCGTGTTTTCGGTGATTTCCGTGCTCGCACCGTTCTCGTTCTATTTTGCCGGGTTGCAGCATCTGGAGCCGACACGCGCGATCGTGGTTAGCTGTTTGGAGCCAGTATTCTCGATTGTGATTGCGACTGTCGCCCTGGGTGAGGTAATGCGGCCGCTGCAGACAGTAGGGATCGTGCTCGTGCTGGTGGCGATTGTCGTGGTGCAATTGCCCGATCGGAGATTGCGCGAAGAGATTACGCTCGTGGAGCCCATTGAATGAGGCTTCGGGCCTCGGGCTCCCGCAATTTCAGCAATTGAAAATAGCGTTGCGCTTTCCTCACATCCTTACCAATCTGTTCGCGCAAAGCCTCGACTGAGGGGAACTTGATTTCGTCCCGAAGCCTCTGCAGAAAATGAATCTCAACTTCCGTCTCCGCACTCAGTTCGATGGGATGGAAGTTGAGCAGATGGCTTTCGATGGCAAATGACTCAGCCCCGAACGTGGGACGGTTCCCGACGTTGGTCACTGAATCGAAGCACTCCTCGCCCACGCGGGTACGGGTAACGTAAACGCCGTCCTTGGGGACAAGCTCTTGATACCCACTTAGGTTGATGGTTGGGACGGTGTACTTGGAGCCGTATCCCCGCCCGCGGCCTGGAGTCGACAGAATACTGAACGGGCGCGCCAGGAGAGGGCGTGCACGGCTGACTTGGCCCTGGGCGACCAGCTTGCGGATTTGAGTGCTCGAAACCAGTTCTCCCCGCAGTCGTAGTTCGGGATAAACCTTCACTTCAAAACCCATCTCACGGCCGAGCTCCGCGAGCAGGTTCACATCACCTGCCGCCTTATTGCCGAAATGAAAGTTGTAGCCTTCGTGTACCTCGCGGGCTTGTAAACCCTTTTTCAGGATGTCATGAGCGAAGAGCTGCGGAGTCATGAGAGACAGGTCGCGCGTGAAGGGGAGCAGAAGAACGGCGTCAAGGCCAGCGGTTTCAAGCAGGCGAAGTTTCT
The DNA here is from genome assembly GCA_035601775.1 of Terriglobales bacterium. Taxonomy (GTDB): domain Bacteria; phylum Acidobacteriota; class Terriglobia; order Terriglobales; family Acidobacteriaceae; genus JABDBE01. Next base: position 29,080 of record DATNNO010000143.1, read on the forward strand.
CGGAAGTCGGCGTGAGCAGTTTCAGTCCGGAGTCAGGCCTCAAGATCCGCATGGGATGCGGCTCGAAAGTGACCGCCACTGCCTTGCATCTTTGGTCGCTTGCTCGCGACACGATGTTGGCCAGCACTCGGGTATGAGCGCAATGCACGCCGTCAAAGTTGCCCACGCTCAACAGCGTAGGGCCAAAGCCGGAGGGAACCTCTTCGAGTTTGTGCCAGACTTGCATCGCCTGTGTGGTGCGGGCGCCCTCGCCCGCATCCGTTCTACTCCGTTTCTGTCGGACCTATGCGAATGTTCCACCCCTGCGGATTTCGCAGGTCTTTTCAAGTCTCCAGTGTCAAACCCGCGGGCGAGGGCGCCCGCGCCACGTAATCTAAATCTCAAACTCCAGTCTCATCCCATCGTAGGAAAGCCGCACGTTTGGCGGCAGCGAGGCATTGGTGGCCTCATGAGGCAAGTCGTGGCAAATATGGGTAAAAAAAGCACGCTTCGGTTGGAGTCGTTCCACGATGCGCAAAGAATTCTCGACGGTTGAATGCGTGGGATGCGGGATGTGTCGTAGCGCATCCAAAAACAGGATGTCGAGATTCTGTAGTTTTGCCAACGAAGCCTCGGGGACGCTGCTGTGATCCGTCAGATAAGCAGCGCTGCCAAAGCGGAAACCGTCAATCTCGGTCTCGCCGTGGATCACCCGGATCGGCTCAAAGCGCGCCCCGAACAACTCGACCGGACCCTCGAACGATTTGAGTTCGACCTGAGCCAGTCCACCGAATTTGTAGTCGGCGTCGAAAATGTAGCGGAAGGTGTTGCGGATAAAATCAGCCGCTTCCGGCCGCGCATAGAGTGGAAGCTTGTTAGGCTTGTGGCGATAGCTGAGCGGGCGCAAATCATCAATGCCCAGGATGTGATCGGCGTGACTGTGGGTGTAGAGCACAGCGTCAAGTTTGCGGATATGCTCGCGGATGGCCTGTTCGCGGAAGTCGGGAGTGGAATCGATGAGCACGGTCTTGCCGCCATACTCCACCAGAACGGACGGCCGGGTGCGGCGGTCGTGCGGATCGGACGAGTGGCACACGGCGCAGTCGCATCCGATGGTGGGCACTCCCATCGAGGTGCCGCTGCCCAGCACCGTGAGCGTGGCCTTCATCGTTTCGTCGTTGCGGCGCTCGATGCCGAAGTTTGCGGTGGACGGGCCAGCGCGTTCGTCACTTCAACGTAAGCCATGCGGAGTTCGTAGAGGCAATTCTGCAGGAAGTTCTCCTCGGCGCTGGTAAGGTTGCCTTTGGTCTTCTCAGACAGAAGACTGAGCGTGTCGATAGTCTGGCGTGCGCCGATGAGGTCAACCCGCGGCTGGCCGCCCGGCTCATGCATCAGGCCGAGTTGGAGCATTGCGGACATGTAGAGCGAGGCCATGAAACGCTCAAACGTCATCTCCAGTTCTTTGGAAGAATGTCCGCTGAGTTCCACTCGTGCGTCCAGATCCTTCGCCGACTTGCGATATGCATCTGCCTGTTCCCGCTGTTCGGCAGCAGTGGGAGGGGGCGGCGCGTCCGGTTCCAGTTGAGTCGGAGCAAGGTCTGGTTGGGCAGCCGGCGCCGGCTGCGGAGTGGGTGCTGCACTGGAAACTTCCTCTTGAGAAACCTCTTGGCGGATCTCGCCCTCCGGCGTGAACAAGCGCCGGTCGGTTACCGTAAAACTTTCCTGCTTCTTTTCAGACATAGATTGTCCCTTCAATGCTTACAGGTTGGCGCGCCCGAATATTTCCGAAAACGGCAGAGTCGCGACTGAAAGCTGAGTGCTGCCCACTTGAAATTGCTTGCCCGGAGTCGCGATTTCGCGCCGGATATAACCCAGCGCCATACGGCGCTCGCCGCCGGCAAGGGGCAGGGAAGCGGCACTGGTGATCTCGCCTATATCCCGGCCATCGGCTTGGATCTTCGCGCCCAAAGCAGGCAACGCGCCTTGAACCTCGAACCCGGTGAACTTGCGATGCACAGCGCCACGGGAGCGAATGCGCTCCACGATCTCCTGCCCGATATAACATCCCTTGCTGAAATGCACAGCGCGCTGCTGCTCGGTTTCCTGCGGCAAATCACGCTCACGGATGTCCTGTCCATAACGCGGAATCCCTGCCGCGATGCGCAGCAGTTCCAATGCAGTTGTGCCCGACGCTGTTGCCCCAGCTTTTGTGAGCGCATCCCGGAGGAGCGTCACCTGATTGGGCGATAGGCATAGCTCATAAGATTCGACGCTCGCGTTGTCTGCCCGCACAACCGTCACGGCCACGTTCCGCCAAGTCACATCCACAAATTGCAGTGGCTCCAGTTCCGATATCTCAAGTCCCGCCGCGCCCAGCACTTCTCGTACCTTCGGCCCAGCAATCCCGATTGCCGTTAGCTTCTCGCTGACGTTCGCGACTTCCACATCGTCCATGATGATGTAGTGATCGAAGGTCGCCAGAAGCTTTTGCGACTGCGACTGGTCACTGTCGAGTATCAGAGAATCGCCACGGTTGTAGGCGTACAGGTCACCCAGAATGTGTCCCTGCGGATTCAGCAGAAAAGCATAGACGCCATGCCCTTGGGCAAGGTCGCGGATATTGTTCGTGACCATGCCATTGAGCCAGCGCACCCGGTCGCCGCCCGTGAGCGCGATCTTAGCTCTTGAACTCAGATCATAAATGCCGCAACTCGAGAGAAGCGCCTCAAATTCGCCGCGCACGTCCCCAAGGTCCGCAGCAGGAGAAACCGGGTTGCCATGAATGGCCGTGGAAGTCATACGATAACCTTTGATTATACAAGGCCGGAAGATGACCGGATTTGGAGGTAGCACCTAACTCTCTTTACATTCTTACTCTTAGTACGCTTTCCAAATTAGGCCCCGGATTCTGATGGGCTGGGAGAGCAGGTATGGCCTAAAGTTTCTCCCTGGCCAGCCGATAAGTGTGATGAAGGGGAGGTAACGATGGTCACGAATCCAGTTCAGCGTTCGCAAGTAGCACAGCATGAAGCAGCGGCGAAAGCGGCGCCCCGCCCGAATGCGGCACCACAGCAGGCGTCGCGCCCACAGGATAAAGTAACGATTAGTCCCCAGGCGCAGGCCCACGCCAAGGCCCAAGCGCAGGCCAAGGCCAAGCCGACACCTTCCGCCGACAAGCACCTCGACGGCGATAAGAAGTAATTCGTGTCGCTGCTTTCCAAACTCCTGCTTGTCAGTTAGGTTAAAGTCGAGCTAGGAGGTGCCAATCAGGCACCTTGTTGGGCTCGGCGATCCTAAACAACCCAATCGAAACTGCCATGCCATCCTAGCTCCACCTGCCCGCTTCCTGTTGACATTCTATGGGACCGTGCGTATCCTTATCTGCAGAACGTCTATAGGAGCAGCGGAATGGCACGCAAACAATGTTTTCTTCGCGGACTTTCGATCCTCATTTTGCTGGTTGCTTCCCCGGCGCTTCTAGCGCAGTCAAGCGCCCAGAAAACGCTGGACAGGTTCAAATCCATGGCCGGGACGTGGCAGGGGAAATCTCCGTCGGGCGGGACCTCAGAAGTGACCTACCATCTGGCCGCCGGCGGGACCGCCGTGATGGCCGATATGCACATGGCTGGCGACGACATGGTCAGCATGTATTACGTCGATGGCGATCAGTTGCTCATGACCCACTTCTGCCCTACCAACAACCAGCCTCGCATGAAGGCAATAATCTCACCCGATCTCAACACCGTGTCCTTTGATTTTCTGGATGCCACCAACTTGCCGGGTCCCCAGGCGGGGCACATGCACCGGGCGGTCTTTCTGTTCTCCGACCCCGGCCACTACAGCGAAGAGTGGACCTGGAAGCAAGAGGGAAAAGACACCAAAATGTATTTCGAAATGCAGCGCAAGAAGTGAGTCCCGCCAGGGCCGCGCTCAGTCGCGACGGAAGACTACGCAGAGCTTGATGTACTCCGCGGCCTTTCTCCGCGAACCCCGCGATCAAACGCTCTTAAGCAAGTCTCCCATCGACTGTGTTACCTTTTCTTCCCGTGAGTCTCAAGAAACGTATCGCCATTATTCCCGGAGACGGCATCGGGAAAGAAGTCATCCCGGAAGCGGTCAAGGTCATTGCTGCCTCCGGCGCGGATGTCGAAACATCCCAGTTTGATTGGGGCGCTGACCGCTATCTGGCAGACGGCGTCACCGTCCCCCCCGACGGCTTCGCCATGCTGGAGCGCGACTTCGATGCTGTCCTGGTGGGCGCCTTTGGCGATCCGCGCGTCGCCTCGAATATTCACGCCAAAGAGATCCTGCTGGGCATGCGCTTCAAAATGGATCTCTACGCTAACGTGCGTCCAGTGCGCCTGCTCGATGCCGCACTGTGCCCCCTCAAAGGCATCCAGCCCAAGCACATCGACTTCGTGGTGATTCGCGAAAATACCGAGGGCGTTTACACCGATGCGGGAGGAGTATTCAAACAGGGCACACCGGATGAGATCGCGGTGCAGGAGGACATCAATACTCGCAAGGGCGTGGAACGCATAATCCGCTATGCCTTCGAATACTCCGAACGCCACCCGAAGCTCGATGGCAGCCCGCGCCAGCGCGTGCTCATGTGTGACAAGTCCAACGCCATGACCCATTCTGGAGGGCTTTGGCAGCGGGTGTTCAAGGAAGTGAGCGGCGAGTATCCCCAGATCAAGACCGAGCACATGTACGTGGACGCGCTCTGCATGCAGATGGTGCGCGATCCGCGGCAGTTCGACATCGTGGTCACGAATAACATGTTCGGCGACATCATCACCGATCTCGCCGCCGGCCTGCAGGGCGGGCTGGGCATGGCCGCCAGCGGAAACATTCATCCAGGAAAGACTTCGATGTTCGAACCGGTGCATGGCTCAGCCCCGACGATTGCAGGGAAGAATGTGGCCAACCCGTTTGGCGCAATCTTGACCGCGGCGATGATGCTGGGGCACTTGGGCCTGACAGAAGAAGCAAACAAGATCGAAGCCGCAGTGCTCGAAGCGGTGCAGCAGAACCGGACTACGCAAGACGTGGGCGGCGCGCTGGGAACCAGAGAAGCGGGCGAGTGGGTGGCAGTGCAAGTTAGCCGCGGATGAACGCGGATTGGTTCTGATCTGTCTCCGCAGTCCCTGCCGTTCAAGGTCTATCCGCGCTGATCCATGCAAATCCGCGGCGAAGAAGTTCTCAATTAAACGCCGCCCGCAATCTTTGCAGTCCCGCCCGTGCCGCCACGTACTCTTTATCCAGGGAATAAGCCATGGCATAGCACTGTTTCGCCTTCTCCCAGTTTCCTTTGCGCTCGTACACGCGGCCTAGATTGAAATGCGGATAGCAGCGCGCCTCGTAGCGTGGCGCGATCGTGGCTTTCTGAAACCAGGGAATGGCCTCGTCCCATTTCTCTTGTTCAATCAGGTAAGCCCCGATATCGTTGTAAGGGTTGCCAAACTCCGGATCCAGTTTGATCGCCTGCAGGCATTCGGCGATGGCGCGGTCGTAGTCGCCGAGGAACGAGTACGTCCACCCGCGGAAGGTGTAGGCCTCGGTGGTCGCGAAGGCCTCGATGGAACGGCTGTAGAGCTCGATGGCTTGCTGGTACTCGCCCTGCATCTGCAGCTCGTAAGCTTTTTGAAAGTATTCAGCGGCGGTTTGGCGAGGCTCGTCGTCGGACATAATGGACCCAATGACTGAATTGAAGAAATTGTATCGAAAATCACCGTCCCTGTTCTTAGTTGCAGGGATTGCATTGCTCTCGGCCTCCTTGGCGTGGGCACAGGCGCCCGCACAACCGCCGCACACAGGCGCAGCCACCACGCCCGCTCCTCGTGCTCCGGGGCCCGGGCAGGATCAGAAGACAGCCAGCGCTGACGCGGCCACCCAGGAACAGAAAATCTCGCCCAAGGAAGCAGAAGAACTTTTCCACGACGTTGATCAGATTCTGCAGTTCGCCAGCAAAGACACCGGCTTGCCCATCAAGAAAGAAGTCAAACGACGCCTCACCAGCCGCGATGAAGTTGTGGCCTATCTCGAAAAAAGCATGGCTGAGGACAAGGACGCGCAGCGCTTGCGCCGCTCCGAACTAGTGCTAAAGAAATTCGGGCTTCTGCCGCGGGATTTCGATCTGCAGACTTTCCTGGTGGCCCTACTGCGCGAGCAAGTGGCGGGCTATTACGATCCCAAGACCGCAACCGTGAACCTGCTGGACTGGATCGACATTGAGCAGCAGCGTCCGGTGCTGGCGCACGAACTCACGCACGCCCTTCAGGACCAGTCTTTTGGCCTGGAAAAATGGATGAAAGCGGGCGACACCGATCTGGATGACAAGACACAGCCAACTGCCGCCGACATTGAGAACGATGAAATCAGCGAAGCCCGCCAGGCCGTGGTCGAAGGTCAGGCTATGGTCGTGCTGGTTGACTACATGCTTGCGCCCACTGGGCAATCGCTCTTGGCTTCGCCACAGATCGCGGACGCCCTGAAAGAGGGCATGCTCGTGGGAACCGCGGACTCGGTGGAATTCAAGAATGCTCCCATCTTCCTGAAGGAAGAATTGACGTTCCCCTATCGCTACGGTCTGGATTTTGAGACTGAACTGCTCCGCACCCGCGGGAAAGAGAAAGCCTTTGCCGCAGCTCTCAGCAATCCGCCGCGAACTACGCGTCAGATTATGGAGCCGAAAACCTATCTTTCGGGCGAGCGTCTGGAACCGATGCGCCTGCCCGACTTCCAGCGGAACTTCAAGAATTATGAACGCTTCGATGTTGGAGCGATCGGAGAATTCGACGTAGCCATCCTCGTCGACCAATACGCCGGCACGGAGGCGGCGCACAATTTGTACTCCCACTGGCGCGGCGGCTACTACTACGCGGCTCGGCCGAAAGGAGATCCCTCGGCGCCTCTGGCGCTGCTGTACGTCTCACGCTGGTCGAGTCCCGAGAAGGCGTCCGCATTTGCCGCCATCTACGCCCAATCGCTGGCCAAACGCTATAAGCATGTTCATGGGGTTACTCAGGACGGGAAGGATCCCCCTGACAATCTGCAGAAACTCGAATCGCTGACCGGCACGAACACCTGGCTGACCGAGGAAGGGCCAGTGGTCATCGCCGTGGAACGTGATGGCGTGCTGATTACGGAGAGTCTGGACCAGCCGACCACGGAGCAGCTGGAGCACGAGCTGTTTGAGCCGGAGACACCTCCGGTTCGATGAAACAGGAGGCTCTCGCCTGGCACGTCTACGTCGCTTGCTTCGGGTTTAAGTTCACCCACGCACTAACAACCTTATCTTTATCGATAAGGTCCTTGGTTGCTTTCGGAACCTCCGTGTCTGTGGCTAGATCCAAATCATCGTGAATAGACTGGGCCGGTTGCGCGTCCGACATCGGCGCTTTATTAAAATTCGGATCAAGTTTGATCCGGCAAACCGCGCGTGCAAACTCATACTGGCGCCATCCTGGTTCCTTCGATAGATCCCGAATCCGAATGGCATCGTTCAATAGACTGAGGGCGTTACTCCAATCCTCACTGGTCTTATTGGGGTCTTTCTTTCTCCCTATCAGAGCAAGTGCATACTGGCCTCGGTTCCGGTGAAACACTCCTTCAAAGTCCGCGTCGACCAGCGCCTGGAAGACGGGAAGGGACCGCTCGTTAATATCTTCTGTGGCTGACTTGCGATATTGCTCTGCCTGGAGGTAGATGCGCATTCTGGCAGTAGAAGAGGCGTTCTTGACGGCACCGATCATGTTCAGACGCGTCTGGTCATCCGGCGCGGGGTGCCCGTTCAGCCAGAGATTTACCAGGGCCGCAGCCGAAGCATCGCCTGCACCATAGGAGGTCACAGCATCTTCATAGCGTGTCCAGAGATAGCCGTAGAGGAGGCCGCAGGTGGAAAAAAATCCCATGATGGCTAACGCCATCGCTGGGTTGGGTTCTTCATTCGTTCCCGCCACTACGCCCTTGGCCATCGCCTCCGCAAACTTCCAAATTGGAGTGGGCAGGCGGGTCAGTTGGACGAGACCCGCTCCCAGAATGATCTTCGTGAGCCAATCCGCAATCTCGACAAGATTGGTCTGAGGTGGTGGGCTCGACGGCTGATTCGCTGAATTCTTGGAGTTGTCGGTTGGGCGAAGTCCGAACAGATAACCCGCCAGCACCCCCGAGATAAAAGCGGATCCCGCTATTAGAATCCCGTAGCCGATGGCCCGAGCCACATTGAGATGCTGCCAATACACCTGCCGGGTGGCAGCGGAAAGCATGGCAAACATTCCGACGGCGACGCACCACAACAGCTTCTCAAGGGCTCGACGATATATCTCGGCCTTGACTGAGAGGTCTGGAGTTTTGTGTCTTTCCTGCCACCAGCACCAGACGGTTATCGCCGTTAGCAATAAGGCGGTTAAGAGGCAAGCCTGTGCTACGTGCCAGTTCCCATGTTCCTCTGCCTTGACGACCCGATAAACCATTACGGCAGCGACAATCAACAGCAGTGGGTAATATTTGCGTAATCTCTCGATCACGTCGGGTTTTGGGTTCGGGTTGAGCGATGGACCAGCAGGGGTATCCCCAGCCGCCCACAAAACCGGGAGCCGGAGAAGAAATGGAATTTTCATAATGCCTCCACAGTGCGAGAAATAAACTCGCGGCGGAGGGTGCCGGTAGCGGACGCCCTCGGGGGAAGGCTGCCGTGGCAAGTACTTTACACCATCCTTGCCGCAATTCAATGGCCGCAGGAGTTTTTTTGTATAATCCGGATTCCACTGATTGGGCTGTGTAGCGCTGGGGGATTTTTGTCACAAGCTGAAATTGGCATCATCGGCGGCAGCGGGCTCTATTCCATGCCTGGCCTCACCGACGTCCGGGAACTGCGGCAGCAAACTCCATTCGGCGACCCTTCCGACCCCTATGTCTTGGGCATGCTCGAAGGCCGCAAGGTTGCATTTCTGGCGCGGCATGGACGTGGGCACCGCATTCTTCCCACCGAATTGAATTTCCGCGCCAATATTTACGGCTTCAAACAACTCGGCGTCGAACGGATCGTCTCCGTGTCCGCGGTCGGGTCGTTGAAGGAGGAGCACCAGCCACTTGATTTCGTGATCCCCGATCAGTTTTTCGACCGCACTCGTCATCGTGTGGATACTTTCTTCGGCGAAGGCATTGTCGCCCACATCGCCTTTGCCGATCCTGTCTGCCCTGAACTTGCTCAGGCTGTTGAAGCCGCTTGCAAGAAGTCAGGAGTGCCCAGCAAGCGTGGCGGAACCTATCTATGCATGGAAGGCCCGCAGTTCTCCACCAAAGCGGAATCCAATGTGTACCGCAGTTGGGGCATGGACGTGATCGGCATGACTAACTTGCAAGAAGCCAAGCTGGCGCGCGAAGCCGAGATTTGTTACGTCACCGTGGCCATGGTGACCGATTACGATTGCTGGCACCCTCATCACGATTCAGTCACGATCGATCAGATCGTCGCCGTGCTGCTGAAAAATGCCGAGAACGCCTGCCAGGTCGTGCGTCAGACCGTGGCCTCGATGCCGAGCAAACGAAACTGCAAGTGTGGCGCGGCCTTGGCGCATGCGATCCTCACCGACCGCGACAAGATCCCCGCCGCCACTCGTGAGAAACTCAAACTCATCCTGGAAAAATACTTGGAGACCAAGACCGCATAATGAGCATCCTCGCCGTAGGTTCGATTGCCTTTGACTCCATTGCCACGCCTTCGGGACATGTGGAAAATGTACTAGGCGGCTCCTGTACATTCTTTTCCCTCGCAGCCAGCTACTTCACGGATGTTCGCATTGTCGCCGTAGTGGGCGAAGACTTCACCGCCGAGCATGAAAATGTTCTCAAGAAACGAAAGATCGATACTCGAGGCATCGAACACGCCAAAGGCAAAACCTTCCGCTGGGGCGGGCAGTATCTCGACAACCTGAATGAAGCCAAAACCGATTTCACTGAATTGAACGTGTTCGAACGCTTCCAGCCACGTATTCCGCCCGAGTATGCGGATTCAAAATTCCTGTTCCTCGGCAATATTCACCCCAGTTTGCAAACCGCGGTTCGGCAGAAGATGGACGGAGTCCGTCTCACGGGCGGCGACACTATGAATTACTGGATTCGAGGTTCTCGCCCGGACTTGATCGAGACATTGAAGCTCGTCAACGTGCTGCTGATCAATGATGCCGAAGCCAAAATGCTCGCCGGCGAACCCAACCTGCTTCGGGCCGCCCACAAAGTACTTGCCTTGGGACCACAGGCACTGGTCATCAAGCATGGGGAATACGGCGCGACGATTTTCTTTCGTGAAGGCGCATTCGGCATCGGCCGCCATCCGTTTCGCGCACCCGCTTTGCCGATTGAGGAAGTCAAAGACCCAACCGGGGCGGGCGACTCGTTCGCGGGTGGATTCATGGGATACATCGCCTCGCAAGAGGAGCTGAACCGCGAGGTGCTGAAGCGCGGGCTCTTCTACGGAGGCGTCATGGGATCCTTTGCCGTGGAGCGTTTTGGCACCGAACGCCTGCAATCCCTTACACGCGAAGAAATCGACGCTCGCTTCCAAATCTTTCGCGAACTGACCCATTTGGAATGAGCCTCCGGCGAACCAGGTTCAACCGATGAAAGCCCAACCGATGAAAGCTCAATCGATGAAAGCCCAGCGGATGAACCTCCAGCCCATTCGGCGCTGGGATCGTGAAACCGCGCTCGTAGCCCAGTTCGCCGCTTGCGTCTCGTTTATATCGTTCGCCTTTTACCTCCAGCATGGCGGTTTGCTCCTCTACGGCGATGCCGTGGCGCACCTCAACATCGCCCGCCGGGTATTCGACTCCCGCACTCCCGGGCTGCTGCAGCTCGGCACCGTGTGGCTGCCGTTGCCGCATCTCCTGATGATTCCATTTCTGCTTTCCGACTCGGCGTGGCAATCGGGCATTGGTGGTTCCATTCCTTCGATGGTCGCTTATGCCCTGGGCGCGGCGGGCATCTTCCGCTTAGTGCGGGAGGCATTGAGTTTTGATTCGCAGCCCGAGTCCGCGGCAAGAATTGCCGCATGGCTGAGCGCAATCATCTATGCCGCGAATCCCAATCTGATTTACCTGCAGACCACGGCCATGACCGAGTCGCTATACCTCGCCCTCTTCGTGTGGGCGGCGGTGTACTTCAGCGAGTTCGTGCAGGAAGCATCTCGGGCGGACGAAGGTCCATCGGGCGCAGCATCGTCATCGTTGATGAAATGCGGGCTGTGTCTTGCGGCCGCTTGCCTCGCGCGCTACGACGGCTGGTTCCTCGCGGCCGCAATGTGTGTTGCCGCGCTTGCCGTTGTATTGAAGTCGAAAGTGAACAATCAAATTCTGCGTCGCAGTTTTGCGAAATTCGTTTTGCTCGCGGCAGCGGCTCCAGCGCTTTGGCTTGCCTATAACGCGATCATCTATCGAAACCCGCTGGAGTTTGCCAACGGACCATACTCTGCCCGTGCCATCGAGCAGAAGGGCGCATCTCCTGGCTCTCCGGCACATCCTGGCTCCCATGATTTGCCGGTCGCCTTCACTTACTTCCTGAAATCGGCCGAACTGAATATGGCAGAAGGGAACTGGCAGAAACTGTGGGTTACGTTGCTTCTGATAGGCACCGTCGCGATTCTGATTCTTGACCGCCGGCTCTGGCCACTTCTATTGCTATGGGTGCCGCTACCGTTCTACATGCTCTCGATCGCGTATAGCGGCGTCCCTATTTATCTGCCCGTCTGGTGGCCGTCCTCTTTTTACAACGTACGCTATGGGCTGCAGCTTCTTCCCCTATTCTCCGTGGCATCTGCGGTGCCCACTTATTTCCTGCTGCGTCTTGCCCGAAACAAACTCGCGAAGACAGCAGTTGTCTCCGCCGCCCTAATCGTGCTCACCGGGAGCTATGCGTCCGTCTGGCGGCCGCAGCCGGTTTGCTTTCGCGAGCCTTGGGTGAACTCCCGAACCCGCATTGCTCTGGAAACTGAACTGGCGTCCAATCTGAAAAAGCTGCCCCATGACTCCGCCTTGCTGATGTATCTGGGCGACCACGTGGGCGCTCTACAGCTGGCCGGAATCCCCCTGCGCCGTACGATTAATGAAGGCAATCATCGCCCCTGGAAAGCGCCCATTGATCAGGAAGGCCTGTGGGAACGGGCGCTGGCGAACCCTCCGCAATACGTCGACTTCGTAGTTGCGCTAGATGGTGATCCAGTCGCCGTCGGTGCACAAAAGCAGGGCCTGTCTTCCCTCGTGGTGATCAGCGCCACCGGGCAGCCCGCGGCCACAATCTATTGGACGCATGCTGGTTCTTCCCACGGCTCTGCCCGGTAATCACGCCCGTTAACGGTGCAGGTCGGGAACGCGTTGGGACGGCGCTTTCCGGTGATAAAATCCAGCCAACTTACGTCTCATGCCTACAGCGCAACACATTTACGACCTCCTCCAAAATGAGATGGGCTCCGTTGTCGGGGTCTCCATCACGCGCCTGGTGCTCGCAGCCGTCCTGGGTGGTCTGATTGGGCTGGAGCGACAGCTGAAGCATCGGCCAGCCGGACTGCGCACTAATCTTTTCATCTGTCTGGGCGCGGCGATGTTTACTCTCCTCTCGGATGAACTCGCCGTAGAGCACCTTGGAGATCACACCCGTATTGCGGCGCAGATCATTCCAGGGATCGGCTTTATCGGAGCCGGCTCCATCCTTCATGCTCGCGACAAACTTGTTACCGGACTAACCACGGCTGCAACCATCTTCGTGGTGGCCTCGGTCGGCATGGCAGTGGGTGGAGGACTCTATCTCACATCAATCTTCGCCACGGCACTCATCTTGCTTTGCCTTTTTTTGTTGGGACGCGCGGAGGAGCAGTTTGGTTTGAAGGCAGCCATCCGCGGTTACGAAGTTGCCGGGCGCAGCGCCGACGAAATCACCGCCGAGATAAACCGCATTCTCGAAAGCATCCACGCCATGATGCTGAACGTGCAAGTTGCCGTGACCCAGCAGCACGTGCGAGTTCAGTTTCAGTTGGAGGGAACGCGCAAGGATCAGAACCAGGTTCTGCACGGCCTGAAGCAGTCTCCGGTTTTTGAGAGTGCGACTCCGCTGGGTCCGGTGCATGTTGAATGAATTCGCCCGTCACCGCCATTCCTTTCGTCAAGGCGAGCGCCTGCGGAAATGATTTTCTGATCATTGATGCCTTGTACGCCCCAGCCGACTTGGCGGCCTTCAGTCGGCGTATCTGCGAACGGCATCAGGGTGTAGGCGCTGACGGGGTGGAGTGGTTGTTCCCCGCGCAGGATGCCGACGTACGCGCTCGCCTTTTCAATGCCGACGGATCTGAGGCGGAGATTTCCGGCAATGGCACCCGTTGCGTAGCTGCCTATCTCTGCTCCCAGCAGGCCAAGGAAAAAGTTGTGATTGGCACCGGCGCTGGCCTGAAGATCTGCACTTTCACCTCCCGCAGCGATACTCAGTACGAGTTCGACATCGCCATGGGTGAGCCCCAAGTCGGGGATGAGTTTCCCATCAAGCTGGCTTCTCGTGAAGTGCGGGGCATCCCGATCTCGATGGGCAACCCGCATTACGTGGTCTTTGTGAACGAGTTTGCGCCGGACTGGCAAGCCGAGGCAGCCGAGATCGGCCGCCATCACGACTTCAAGTATGGGATTAACGTTGAGCTGGTGAATGCTGTGGATAAAAAGAATATCGATGCCAGATTCTTCGAGCGCGGAGTCGGCGAAACCCGGTCCTCCGGGACCGGATCGTGCGCCGCGGCGGTCGCCGCCATCGTCGCTGAAAAGGCCGAGTCGCCACTGCGAGTTCATGCGCCCGGTGGAGTGCAGACGGTGCGTTGGGAGAAACAAGTGTTTCTTCGAGGCACCGCCCAACTCATCTGTCGCGGCGAATTTTTCGTTTAGGAGGGATTTCGCCGCCAGATCGAGAGCCCGAAAGATCCCATTGCCAGCACGCCCAGACTGGCGGGCGGCCCATCCGACGTAGCAGGAATCGCTGATACCTCCTCTGGGCCATGGGTCTTCCCGGCGATAATGGGCTTGTTCGGTTTCGTCTCGTAAGCGTAGCCCGTCAACAGGACTTGATAAGGAGCTGTACTTACAGTGAGCCGCGCCCACCCGAAGTGCTTCTTACCCTTGATCATGAACTGCAAGCCGAGAAAACGATTCTTAACGCCGCCCGCCCATGAGCCCAGCGATCCGCCGTCGGCACCAATATATTGGGCCATGCAATAGACATTGTTGGAGAATGTTTGCCCTTTTCCAATCAGCACGCCGGCCTTTAACGCAGCAACTCCTACGGAAGGGTTGCAATCCGTGTTTGCCTGGGCCAATGCGTTTCCGGTCTGCAGGGGATTCATCTCCAGGAAATCAGAAGAGCCTGCCGCGGTGTCAACCAGCTCAAAATCCTTGATGCCGTCGTGATTCAGATCGAGAGCCAATTTGTGATTCGGAGTTATCTTAATGTGTGCGGGAGTGAAGACAATCCTGGCCTGGGCCGGAGATACCAGAGCCAACACGCCCACACCAGCGGCACTCGCGGCCAATGAATATAGGTTCAGCCGATGATCGAGTACCCCGGACAGTTTGGCAGTCGTTCTAGATCGACGCGATGGTGGCTTCATATCGTCCCTCTCAAACCGATCGAATTTTGTTCCAAGCCGGTACAGAATCAACAGAAAACAGCCAGGCTCCGTAAGATGCTTGCACGACGGCTTCAATTACCGTAGACAATTTAAGCCAGTCTTCGTTCTACGTTTGTAAAAGGTTTGTAAAATGTTGTGGTTCGCATGATCCCGCGCTTCCTCCCGGTTTGCGGTGCGATACCTGCGATTTGGCTAAAACTCCTCTTGGAGACCAACCGTTGTCAAGATTCAGATAAGATTGACAGTTCGAATATGACTGTTCCACCTTGATCCCGATGCTGTCGACCCCACCCATCCCGCGCATCAAGCCGTCCGCGCTTCAGCCCGGCGACACTGTCGGAATCATTGCTCCCGCCAGCAACATTAACCGCGAGCTGCTGGAAGCTGGATGCGACGCGCTGCGGCGGCTCGGATACAAACCTTTCTATCTCGATTCCATTCTCGAGAAGAATCTGTATTTTGCCGGCTCGGTCGAACGCAGGGCCCGCGAACTGGACGAGATGTTCTCGCGGGATGACGTCCGTGCGATCGTTTGCGCTCGCGGCGGATACGGCGCCAATTATCTTCTCGCTACCCTCAATCTGGAGAAGATCAAAGCGCACCCCAAGATTTTCGTTGGCTACAGCGATATCACCACACTGCTGACCTACGTCTTGGACTCAGTAGGCCTCGTGACTTTCCACGGTCCCATGGTCACAAAGGATCTCGCTCATTCAGACGGAGTCGATCTCCGCTCCTGGGAAGCCGCGCTCACCGGGGTTTCTGAATGGGCCTTGGATCTGGGACCGGAATCGGGCGTGAAACCTTTGGTCGCCGGTTCCGCTGAAGGAGTTCTCTATGGCGGCTGTCTTTCTATGCTTGTAGCCTCTCTGGGTACACCTTATGAAATCCACACAGCGAGGACCATATTGTTTATCGAAGACGTGGCCGCGAAGCCTTATCAGATCGATCGCATGCTGATGCAGTTGAAATTGGCGGGCAAGCTCTCAGGCGTGCGTGGCATTGTATTCGGCGAGATGTTGGACTGCTCGCAGAACCGGAACAAAGACCAGGACTACACCTTGGAAGAAATTGTGTTACGAGTGATCGGAGACTTGGGAGTACCAGTGGCTTATGGATTGCGATCTGGCCATGTTTCGCGTGGAAACATCACGCTTCCTTTCGGCGTGCGTGCGGCACTCAATGTGGGCAGAAAAGAAGGAAGCCTTCGGATTCTGGAATCCGCCACGACGCCGAGTGGGGCGGACACTCCTGTCCGCCGCCTTTGACTTTGGATTTTGGTTCTTAGTGAAAAGCGGGGAAGCGTGGCCGCTCCACACTCGTCGGAATCGTGACAGCGCATACAATTGGTCAATCCGAATCGGTGCATCTGTGTCTAACATGGGCTAATCATGACCGAGAACAAACACATCCACCTGATTGGGATCTGCGGCGCGGCGATGGCATCCCTCGCCGGCATGCTGCAGCGACGCGGCTTTCGTGTAACCGGCTCCGACGCGGCCGCGTATCCACCTATGTCGGACTTTCTGGCATCACTCGACATTCCCGTGTCCCAGCCATTCGCCGTGGAGAACCTTCAACCGCAGCCGGACCTCGTGGTCGTGGGGAATGCCATCTCGCGCGGCAACGTGGAACTGGAGCACGTGCTCGATCAGCGCATCCGGTTCTGTTCGCTGCCGCAGATTTTGCACGATGAGTTTCTGCGCGGCAAAGAGGTGCTGGTAGTCGCAGGCACCCACGGCAAGACGACTACGACATCGATGCTCGCGTGGATTTTTCACACGGCCGGACTGCAGCCTTCGTTCCTGATTGGCGGGATCGCGGAAAACTTCGGCAGCAGCTTTCAACTGGGCCAGGGCAAGCACTTCATCCTTGAGGGCGATGAGTACGATACGGCTTTTTTCGACAAGGGCCCCAAATTCCTGCACTATTTTCCGGACTCCGTCATCCTGACCTCGGTAGAGTTTGATCACGCGGATATCTACAAAGACCTGGAGGCCGTGGAAACCGCCTTCAAGCGCTTGGTGAATCTGGTGCCTCGCCGAGGACGCATCATCGCCTTCGATTTTGGAGAAAGCCTCAAGCGTTGTCTCGACCGCGCGTTCTGTCCGGTGGAGCGATATGGTTCCGGCGCGAATGCAACCTGGCGAATCGCCAACCTACATTTAGAGCCCGGGCGCACCGCATGGTCAGTCATGCGGGACGGAAAGACGTGGGCGGAGTTCGAGTATGCTCTGGCGGGTGAGTACAACGTGTGGAACGCAACCGCCGCCGCCGCAATGGCTGCCGGATGCGGCATTTCCAGCGAAGAGATATCAGCCGCGTTGAAGACCTTCAAGAGCGTGAAGCGTCGCCTTGAAGTCCGCGCCAAAGTGAATGGCATTACCATCATCGACGACTTTGCGCATCACCCGACGGCAATTGCGGGTACACTCACCGCGCTGCGCTCAAACTATCCGGAAGCGCGTCTGTGGGCGATTCTGGAGCCGCGCTCGAATACTCTGCGGCGCAACGTGCTGCAGAATGAATTGGCGAACGGCCTGGCGTTGGCCGATGAAGTCATCGTGGCAAACGTCTTCAAATCGGAAGCGATCCCGGAAGCTGAGCGCTTGGACTTGGCAGCAGTGGCGGCGCAGATCCAGAAGCACGGCCGGCGGGCGCGCATTGTTCCCACAGTCGATGGAATCGTGCAACTGGTTGCTCCGGAGTTGCGCTCGGGCGATGTTGTCGCCATCCTCTCCAATGGAGGTTTCGGCGGCATTTACGAGAAGCTTCCGGAGCGTCTGAAATTGCTCGGCGGAAGTGTGCCGCAAAATTCGGGCACCGAGAACAAGTTGATTTTGAGCTGAACGACGTGGAGAACATCGCGCCACAGCAAAGCCGTGTAGGTTCGTCCAAAGGCGAATTGCAGCCGTTCGGAGACGCGCGCCCATGATTCGCACCCTCGCGATGCTCGGCTTCTGGGCGGCGCTGCTTCCGTTCGCGGCCTTGCTCGGCTTTCCTTGGACGCTGCTCACTGGCGACGTCAGCTTTCTGTATCGCATGGGAATGTGGGGCGCGTGGACTGGGGTTCGCCTCGCGGGAATTTGCGTCCAGACCGTTGGCTTGGACAAACTCGACCGCGCGCGCACGTACCTCTTCATGTCCAATCACGTCTCCAATGTTGATCCCCCGATACTGTTGCCGCTGATTCCTCGCCGGACGTCGGTGATGGTGAAGAAGGAGTTGTTCAGTTATCCGATATTGGGGAAGGTCATGCGATTCGGTTCGCTCGTCCCAGTGGATCGCGGAAACCGGGAGTCGGGAATCGCCGCGGTCCGGGCCGCCGCAGACGTAATTCGTCAAGGCGTGAACATGACTATCTACATCGAAGGACACCGTTCCTTCGATGGCAAGCTACTCCCGTTCAAGAAGGGACCGTTTTACTTGGCCGAGGAGTGCGGCGTGCCGGTCGTCCCAATCACCATCGTAGGCTCACATTACGTGATGCCCAAGAAGAGATTCGCGATCAAGCGCGGGACTGTCACCGTAATCTTTCACGATCCCATCGAGCCCAAAGATTTCGGCAGCCGTGAGTGCCTGATGGCGAAAGTTCGAAACGCAATCGACAGCAGATTGCCAGCCGAGTTTCAAGAGGCAACCCCTGTAACCACGAAGGATACGTTTGTGGTTTAGCCTTTGGTCGGTTTTGCCCGCACCGCTTTCGCGATCTCTGGCAAACGGCTCAGCAGCGCTGAGACCTTCAGCCACAACTTGTGATCGATGGCGGGAGCGCCGCTGACAATCGCTCCCGCAGCAATGTCACCAGCGACGCCGCTTTGTGGGGTGACGATGGCGCCATCGCCGATCTTGCAGTGACCAACGACGCCGACTTGCCCCGTCAGAATCACATTGTTGCCGACATCGGTTGAGCCGGCGAGGCCGACCTGCGCAGCCAGCAGCGAATGCTCGCCGATGTGTGAGCCATGGCCGACCTGCACCAGATTGTCGATCTTCGTGCCTCGGGCAATGTGGGTTTCGCCGACACTGGCGCGATCGATGCAGGAATTGGCTTGGATTTCCACGTCGTCTTCGATCACGACCGGCATTGGCTGCGGGATTTTGTGCCAGTGGCGGAGATCATCCTTTGCGAATCCGAAGCCGTCCGCACCAATGACCACGCCATTCTGCAGCAGCACGTTATTCCCCAGACGGCAGTGCTCGCGGACGACAGCGTGTGCGTGAGCCAGGAAGTTGTCGCCGATTTTCACGCCCCGATAAACGACCACGTGCGCCAGCAGCACGGCGTTCTTCCCAATCTCGACGTCTTCGTTGATCACAACATACGGTCCGACGTGAGCGCCTTCGCCGATCCTGGCAGAAGCATGAATCACTGCCGTCGGATGAATTCCGGGCGCGTACTTGAGAGCGGGATGGAAGAGAGCGATGGCGCGGGCGAAAGTCAGATACGGGTTCTTACTGCGCACCATCCCCGTCGCGAGGGCAGGGAAGTCTTCGGCGACGATGATCGCCGATGCTTTCGTCTTCCTGGCCGCAGCCGCGTACTTTGGGTTGGCTACGAACGTGAGCTGGCCTGGGCCGGCTTCTTCAATTCCGGCGACGCCTGTGATCTCGGTATCGGGCGAGCCGTTTTCCAGGCGCGCGCCCAGCGCAGAAGCAATCTGTGCAAGTTTCATTTGAGTGTCCGCAAGACAAGATGGTGATTGTAATTGAGGCGCAGGCGAAGTGGAAAAGGATCACGGACCACTTCGGGGATGCGAACCAACACAAACCCGCTGGCCGGATTTGCTCCCCTCGTTGGCAGCGCGAGGGTGCCGGCGATCAAGACGACAGGGCACTCGGAAAACGTGTCTGGAAATCGAGCAGACCGACCCATTCTGGCGTCACTGTGATGCGTACCATGTTGGGGATCAAAGTGCGAAGCTTTTCTACCCAGGCCTGGCCCTGTTCGCGTCCGAAGTAGCGCTCGGCGGCGGTGGCGTACTCCGGTACGATTCCGTCCAGGGTTTGCAGGCCGGCGCTGCCGCGGATCAAAAGCACTTTGTGGGGAAAGACATTGTCGTCGATGGTGAGCGCCACTTTCGGGTTCTTGGCGAGGGCTTTCAGCTTCGGCGCTTTGGGTGGGGTGGCCAAGATGAGCTCGCGTCCGTTCCAGTGGAACCAGATGGGGATGACTCTCGGCGTCCCGTCGGTCCAGACATATGCCAGACGGGCGGGAGTTTTCGACACTAAGAGTTCCTGGGACGCGGGATGCTGCAGGAGTCCGAGATCTCCCTGCTTGACCTTGACCGGCATAGTTCGCTCCTTTGTTGGCCGTGGGGCAATCGCCGTGGGCCAAACGACACGTCGTTTCGAGAAAGATTGTGCGCTTACGCTGGACGGAGGTCAAGAGCGGGGGTGCGTGTCTCCACCACACGCCGTAATTCGAAATCCCGGTGATTCCGCTCAGCACGACGACGCTCCGCTCGGAGTGGAGGAACTGCACCTGTTGTCTGCCGGCTAATGGCTGGCACGCCCGCTACTTCCCGCCGAGGTGTAGATCGACGGTCGCGTTTGAGGGGGGGGCAAGCCTTTCCTTCTCATCTTACTCGCGATGGAAAATGCCAGCACGGCCCCAGCGAGACCTACATTACGGTTTCACTTTAAACACGACACCGGAAGTGCTGCTGCCGCCTGTGTACGCCACGCCATAGAGATTGCCGCTGGAGTCCGCCACCACGCCGCTGTACGGATATCCGCCGTCACCGCGACCCGTGAAGTTATAAAGAACAGTCTCGATCCATGTTTTCTTCCTCTGTGTCAACTCAAAGACCGTGCCGCAGCATGAACTGCCGCGGAATCCCGTGGTGCCGAAAAGCTTGCTCTTTACGTTGACCAACGTGCCATACGGCGATGCCCCGCCGCTGCGCGTACCAAAGTTGTGTAGTACGGCGAACGTCCAGCCCATCGTCGATTTTATTATCTCGAAGGCCGTGCCTTCGTTACTGGCGCCGCCGTGGGTGGTCACGCCGAAAATGACGGTTTCCGTTTTCCTTCCGACCTCCCGCGCGCTGAGGGTCGGACTACCGTACAAAGGATAGGCGCCGTCGCTGCTCCCGCCAGCGAAGTTATGGAGCACGGTTTCGGTCCAGCTGCTACCGGACTTCGAAAGTTCGAACACCGTGCCGAGGCCACTTGCTCCGCCCTCGCTCGTCGTCCCGTAGAGATTGCCCTTTCCGTCCATGGTCAAGCCACCAAAGGGCAACTGACCGTCGGTGCAACCGGAGACGGAGCAAAAGTTGTAAATCACGCTGTACATCCCTGAGCTTGAAATCTCGTACGCGACACCACCGAAAGGGGCTCCACTGCCGCCCTCCGACGCCGTGCCATAGAGATTGCCAGCCGCATCCATGATCAGCCCGTCAAATGGGCCCTTCCCGTCGGGGCCGCTGAAGAAGTGCAGCACGCTTTCGCTCCATTCACCGTTCGACTTGCGCTTCAGCTCGAAAACCGTGCCGCCATTGCGGGTGCCGCCAACCTCGGTCGTCCCGTAAACATTGCCGGACGAATCGAGGATGACGCCGCCAAAGGGAAAGCCACCGTCGCCGCCGAGGCAGAAGTTATGCAGCACTGTTTCCTTGCCCCCGCTCGACAGCTCGAACACAGTACCAGCTCCGCAACTGCCGCCCTGGTACGTCGTGCCATAAAAATTGCCCGAGCTATCGCGCACCAGAAGCCCCGTATCATATGGGCTGGCGCCATCGCTGCCGCCAGCGAAGCTATATAGAACCTTCTCGGTGCCGGCCCATGCACCACCTGCCAGGAGCAGAACCACGGTGAGAATCGTTGCCGCTCTAACTCGCATGAACCCGTCTCCTTTTGGGTTTGATGGTGGGGAGAGCCATTGAACCTGTGTGGAGTTGAAATCATACACCCGGCTGTCCAGGTTTCCACTAGTCGAGAGCTGACGAATGGGTGCTTCGATCTCTACCGAGGGCTGGCCCGGCCTTTCCGTGAACAGCACAATCGCCAAACTTGATTCTGAGGGTGGGGCTGGCCCGCCTATCTGACCGGACGTGGCGGCTGGCCCAGGCGGGTGGAGATCCGTTTCAGGTGCAAATCTAAATCACATCTATTTACTTGGCAGAATTAGTTTCGCCTAGCCAACAGGATCGAACGTACAGCCTGTTTCATCAATGAGATTGTCATGCTGAGCGCAGTATCCCCGTCTCTATTCGAGGGCTAAGGCACGGTTCGGATTTTCCGACGATCTGGCGAGCAAAATTCTGGGACTTATCTCAAAGAAAAAGTAGTTTTGGGCAGCTATTTTGCGGAGATCACGAAGTTTGCAACTACGGTTGCGTTCCCGCCCACGCTGACCTGTTTCTCCCAAGTCCGCGGTTCGGAGAAGATGGGTCGCTCAACTCTCTTTTCGGTCAGAACATCAAACGCCGCCTGCCGCCCCAGGACTTGCCAGCCCTCGTGCCAGGCAACGATCTCGTACTCTCCGGGCGGAACATCCGTTAACTGGAAGGCACCGCTCTCATCGGTCACGGCGTAGTAGGGATGCGGCGCCACGAACATCTCGGCATTCATCCAAACGTGTCCGCCGTTACATTTCAAATTGACTAGTCCGGGAGTATTCATGTCGCGAGAAATGGTCTGATTCTGGAAGGGAAATGGAAGGTTATAGGTGGCCGCACCGTCCATGTGAATGGTGTGAAGTGTGGCGTCCGAGCTCTTCATCTGGAGGGTAGCACGTTCAGGAACCAACAAAATATGAGGTTCGTAGCGGCAGAAATGCTGGTCCAGGGAACGACGGCTGGGAGGCAAGTCAAACGCTTTCCCACTGGAAATGCTTTTAATGAACACTACGGTATTTGCAACGCCGCCCTGGGGACCGATAATCAGCCGTTCCAGATCGCGAGTCTTGTGCGAATCGGGATCGCAAATTTGCGGATCTTTGGTGATGGGAAAGCTGCTAAGGTGGGGCTCGGGTCCCGACCACTTGACCGTCCCTTTGATTATTCCTCCGTTGGCGACGGATACAACCCGGTATTCGCTGCTCTGGCCCGCGGCGTTGTCTGCCCCAGTCAAAAGCATCCCAACTGAAATCGCGATTACGGCTGCTTTAAACATCCTTACCAACTTTGGGGTAAATCGTATTGCGATTCTTTAGGAAGGGGCAAGTAACGAAAGTAATCGGTCGCTGATGGGGTTTGCGCCAGTACTTCGTAGTGACTGCCTCGAGTGTTGGAGTTCCCTGTCCCCGCTCTAGTCCGCGTGGCTCGTGGCCGGCGACACCTGCCCCGGCAACTGGCCTTTCTTGCGGCTCGACCGCAGACGCAGCCGGTCCATGTAAAGGTACACGACAGGAGTGGTAAACAGGGTCAGTGCCTGACTGACGATCAGGCCCCCCACGATGGTGAGGCCAAGGGGCCGACGAAGTTCTGAACCAGTTCCGGTGCCCAGAGCCAGTGGCAGCCCTCCAAGTAACGCCGCCGCCGTCGTCATCATGATGGGACGGAAGCGCAGTACGCAGGCTTCGTAAATTGCGTCGATCGGCGCTTTGCCTTCTCGCCGCTCAGCATCCAGAGCGAAGTCGATCATCATTATTGCGTTCTTCTTGACCAGGCCAATCAGCAGGATAATGCCAATCAATCCGATCACGTTGAGTTCGTTGTGGGTCAGTTTCAGCGCCAGCAGGGCGCCTACACCGGCGGAAGGAATCGTGGAGAGAATGGTTACCGGATGGATGTAGCTCTCGTAAAGAATTCCTAAAACGATGTAAACCGCCAGCAGCGCCGTGATGATCAGGACCGGTTGGTTGGCCAGCGAATCCTGGAACGCTGCCGCCGTTCCCTGGAAGCTGGCGTGAATGGTTGCGGGAAAACTAATGGAGCGTTCGGCTTTCTCAATGGCCGTGGTCGCCTGACCGAGCGAGATGTTGGGAGCGAGATTGAAGGAAATCGTCACCGCCGGCCACTGCCCTTGATGGCTTACAGCCAGTGAGGTGTTGGCGGGTCCGAAGTGCGCGAAGGTCGAGAGCGGCACCGTGTTGCCATTGGAAGAATGAACATAAACACTCTGGAGTGTATCTGGGCTCTGTTGAAACTGCGGAGCTACTTCCATGACCACGTGATACTGATTCAGAGGCTGGTAGATGGTCGAAACCTGCCGTTGTCCGAAAGCGTCGTAGAGCACGGTATCGATGTCTTGCGCGGCAACGCCCAGCCGCGAAGCAGTGTCACGATCAATGACCACATTGGCTTCCAAGCCCTTGTCCTGCTGGTCCGTGTTCACCTGCCTGAGTTCGGGAAGCGCGCGCAGTTTTTGCAGCAACTGGGGCGCCCATGTGTTCAGCTCATCCAGATCCTCACCCTGAAGAGTGAACTGATACTGAGCCTGGCTCAAACGGCCGCCAATTTGCAGATCCTGCTGGGCCTGCATGTAGAGCGTCGCGCCCGGGACCTCGGCGAACTTTTGGCTGAGCTCACTAATCACTAGATCGACGCTTATCTTCCGCTCGCCTGGCGGCTTCAATGTGATGAACATGCGTCCCTGGTTCATGGCTGTGGTTCCGCCGCAAAAGCCAATCATGTTTGAAACATTCGGGTCTTTCATCCCGATGTCGACATAGCGGCGCATTTTTTGGCTCATTGCGTCGAAAGAAATGTCCTGTGCCGCCTGCACCGATCCCTGAATCCGCCCGGTATCCTGCTGCGGAAAGAAACCCTTGGGGGCGTCTTTGAAGAGGTAGACGCTCAGGCAAGCCGTGGCGATTGTGATCAGCAGCACTGCGAACTGGTGGCGCAGGACCCATCGCAGCGCGCCGCCATAGATCCGCAAAACACCGTCGAATATCTTTTGACTGAAGCCAAACATCCGTCCATGCTTTTCCTCTTTAAGCGGCTTCAGCAATTGCGCGCACATAGTCGGCGTGGTAGTAAGTGAGACTGCCAGGGAGACAGCAATCGCGATGCTCAACGTGACCGCGAATTCGCGAAACAGGCGGCCGACAATTCCCCCCATCATGAGAATCGGGATAAATACCGCGATCAGAGACGTGCTCATCGAAAGCACGGTAAATCCAATCTCACGAGCGCCACGAAACGCAGCTTGGATTGGCGGCATCCCCTGCTCGAGGTAGCGGGTAATGTTCTCCAGCACGACGATGGCGTCGTCCACTACGAAGCCCGTGGAAATCGCCAACGCCATCAGCGACAGATTGTCGAGGGTGTATCCCAGAAGGTACATGACGCCGAATGTGCCAATCAGCGACAGCGGTACCGCGATGCTGGGAATGATGGTGGCGCGGACCGTTCTTAGAAAAACGAATACCACCAGAATGACGAGAACGACAGAAATCAAAAGAGTGATTTCAATGTCTCGCAGGGAAGCCCGCACTGTAGTGGTGCGATCCGAGACCACATTCAGCTTGATGGCAGGAGAAATGGAAGCCTGAAGCTGAGGCAGTAAGCCAAGAACGTTGTCGACGGTCTGAATGATGTTCGCGCCGGGCTGGCGGAAAACGATGAGAATCACCGCACGCTTGCCGTTGGAGAGACCGTAGATGTGAGCGTCCTCGACCGAATCCTGCACGTCGCCCACATCTCCCAGGCGCACTGCGGCTCCATTGCCCTTGTTGTAAGCCACGATCAGCGGGCGATAGTCGTCCGCGCGCATAATTTGATCGTTGTCGTTAACCGTCCAGGCGTTTACCGCGTTGGCCACTTCACCCTTGGGGCGATTTGCATTTGCCGCCCCTAGAGCCGTGCGGACTGCATCCAGGCCAATCCCAGACTTGTTGAGCAGATTTGGATCCAGCTCCGCGCGCACCGCGGGATTGGCGCCTCCACCTACATAAACCTGCCCCACACCACTCACTTGCGCCAGCTTCTGCGACAAGATGGAGTTAGCTTGATCGTAAATGTTGGGCAATGTGACGCTGTCGGAGGTCAGCGACATGATCAAAATCGGCGCATCCGCCGGATTCACCTTGCGATACCAGGGATTGCCTGGAAGGTACGATGGCAACTGGCTGCGCGCCGCATTGATGGCAGCCTGTACGTCGCGGGCGGCCGCATCAATATTGCGGCTAAGATCGAACTGCAACACGATGCCAGTCGAACCCAGCTGGCTGACGGAAGTCATTTGATTGATGCCAGCAATCCGGCCAAATTGCCGCTCCAGAGGAGTTGCGACCGCGGAGGCCATGGTCTCTGGACTTGCGCCCGGCAGACTCGCCGCCACCTGGATCACCGGAAATTCGACCTGGGGAAGCGGCGCGACCGGAAGCCTGGTGAAAGCAAGCACTCCCGACATCAACAGTGCCAATGTCAGCAGCGACGTTCCAATCGGCCGCTTAATGAAGGGAGCGGAGATATTCATGACTTAGTCTCCGACCGCCGGTTCTTCTACTGGATGTACGACGCCCAACCCTTCAAATCGTTTGGCCAGCCGGTCGAACCACAAATAAACCACCGGAGTTGTGTACAGCGTGAGTGCCTGGCTCACCAACAAGCCGCCCACGATCGTGATGCCAAGCGGATGGCGAAGTTCCGATCCCGTCCCGCCGCCGAGCGCCAAGGGCAAACCACCAAGGAGCGCGGCCATAGTGGTCATCATGATGGGGCGGAAGCGCAGCAGGCAGGCCTGGAAGATAGCTTCCTCGGGCGGCTTGTGCTCCACCCGCTCAGCCTCGAGCGCGAAGTCGATCATCATAATTGCGTTCTTCTTCACGATTCCAATCAGCAGGATGATTCCAATCAGTCCCACCACGCCGAGATCGTTCCCAGTCAGCAGCAGCGCCAGAATTGCGCCTACGCCTGCCGACGGCAGCGTGGAAAGAATTGTGATGGGGTGAATGTAGCTTTCATAGAGAACTCCCAGCACGATGTACACGGTCACAATGGCGGCCACGATCAGCCAAGGCTCGGTAGAAAGAGAATTGCGAAACGCAGCTGCCGTACCCTGAAAGGCGGTATGAACGCTGGGCGGTATCCCGATTTCCAATTCCGCTTGCTCAATGGCCTTGGTCGCGTCGCCCAGCGACACTCCCGGGGCAAGATTGAATGAGAGAGTCACCACAGGAAACTGACCCTGGTGATTGACTGCCAAGGAAGTATTGGAAGTGTGGATCTGAGTAAAAGCAGAAAGCGGCACTTGTGTTCCGCTGCTTGACTTGACGTACAGATCCTTGAACGATCCCGGGTTCTGCTGAAATTGCGGGTCTACTTCCAGAATGACGTGGTACTGGTTCAACTGGGTAAAGATGGTGGAGACTTGCCGCTGCCCAAATGCGTCGTACAGCGTATTGTCGATCTGTTGCGGAAAAATACCGAGCCGGGAAGCGGTATCGCGATCGATCACCAGGTCCGCCTGAAGGCCCCCGGCCTGCTGGTCGCTCGCCACATCGCGCAGTTGGGGCAAAGTACGGAGCTTGTCCACCAACCGCGAAGACAAACTCGCCAGCTCGCGAGCGTCAGCATCTTCAATCGTGTATTGGAATTGGGTGCGGCTGACACGGTCTTCCACCGTCAGGTCTTGTATCGGCTGCATGAAAAGCGTGATTCCTTCGACCTCCGCCACTTGCGGCTGCAGCCTGCGAATAATGTCCGATGCGGTTGTTTTGCGCTGATCGCGCGGCTTGAGGTTGATCTGGATGCGGCCGCTGTTGGGCGTAAGGTTGGTGCCGTCCACACCGATGAAGGAAGACAAACTCTCGACGTCCGGATCTTTAAGAATGACGCGGGCGAGTGCCTGCTGACGCTGTGCCAGCGCCGTGAACGAGATGTTCTGCGGGGCGTCGGCAATAGCCAGGATCACGCCCGTATCCTGGACCGGGAAGAAGCCTTTGGGCACGACCACATACAAAAACAATGTGAGGACGAGGGTTCCGGCGGTGACCATCAAGGTGATGGTCTGATGCCGGAGCACAACTTTCAGAGTGCGGCCGTAGAAGGCAATCACCCGGTTGTAGAAATTCTCGGAAAGGTTATAGAAGCGGCTCCGTTTCGCTGGATCTCTCCGCTTCAGCAACTTGGCGCACATCATCGGCGTTAAGCTTAGCGAGACCGCAGCCGAGACCAGAATGGTCACGGCCAAAGTGACCGCGAATTCGCGGAACAGGCGGCCGACGATATCGCCCATGAACAAGAGCGGAATCAGCACAGCGATCAGCGAAACCGTCAGCGAGACAATCGTGAATCCGATCTGCCCGGCGCCTTTCAGCGCGGCGTCCAGCGGAGAATCACCCTCCTCCAAATAGCGGTCGATGTTCTCAATCATGACAATGGCATCGTCCACCACGAAGCCAGTGGAAATGGTCAGAGCCATGAGGGTGAGGTTGTTGAGACTGTAGCCGAGCAAATACATCACGCCGAAAGTTCCCACGATGGAGAGCGGCACGGCCACGCTGGGAATCACGGTCGCGGAAAGATTGCGGAGAAACAGGAATATCACCATCACGACCAGGGCAATGGTGAGCATCAGCTCGAATTGAACATCCTTCACCGAGGCCCTGATGGTGACAGTGCGGTCGGTCAAAATCGAGACGTTGACCGCAGCCGGCAACCCGGCCTGGAGTTGCGGCAGCAATTTCTTGATCCGGTCCACAACGCCAATAATGTTGGCGCCGGGCTGGCGCTGAATATTGACGATGACCGCAGGGTCCAGATTCATCCATGCGGCCTGCATTACGTTCTCGATTCCGTCAGTCACCGTGGCCACATCGGAGAGGCGCACCGGAGAGCCGTTTCTATAAGCCACGACAATGGGGCGGTACTGGTCGCCCGACACGAGTTGGTCATTGGCGCTGATGGTAAAGGACTGGCGCGGACCGTTGAGCGTTCCCTTGGCTTGGTCGACGTTGGCAGCAGCCAGCGCGGTTCTCACATCTTCCAGGCTCAATCCATAAGAGGCCAGAGCGGTGGGATTTGCCTGAATTCGGACCGCCGGCTTCTGCCCGCCGCTAATCGAAACCAGTCCCACGCCCGTAACCTGGGAAATCTTCTGAGCCATTGCCGTATCCGCAAGATCCTCAATCTGCGAAAGCGGCAGTGTCTTGGAAGTAAGCGCCAAGGTAAGAATCGGTGAGTCCGCGGGATTTACTTTGCTGTAGACCGGCGGATTCGGGAGGTCCTGCGGCAGGTAGGTCTGAGCCGCATTGATCGCGGCCTGCACCTCTTGCTCCCCGATGTCGATATTCTGATCGAGGTTAAACTGCAGCGTGATGACCGAGCTGCCAAAGGAACTGGTCGAGGTCATCTGGCTCAGGCCGGGGACCTGACCAAACTGTCGTTCCAGCGGCGCCGTCACCGACGATGCCATCACGTCGGGGTCGGCGCCCGGATAGAAGGTCATCACCTGAATGGTCGGGTAGTCCACCTCCGGCAGCGCTGACACCGGAAGCTGACGATAAGCTACGATGCCCACCAACATAATGGCCACCATCAGCAAAGCCGTGGCCACGGGGCGGAGAATGAACAGACGCGACGGATTCATGGAGTTCCTGAATGCTGAGCATTCGGAGAAGGACCGCCCGAACCATTGCTCCCGGAGGCTTGCGGCGGATTTCCGGATGGAGTCGCCGGGCGGATTTCGATCTTGCTGCCCTCCTGCAACTTATCCTGGCCGTCGGTCACCACAACTTCGCTCGGGGAGATTCCGCTGGCGATTACCGAAACGTTGTCTTGCGTGAAGGCAATGGTCACCGGGCGCACATTCACCGTGTTGTCCGACCTCGTCACGAACACATAGGTTCCCTGCGGGCCCCGCTGGATCGCCGCCGCCGGGACCGCGGTACTGTTCTTCCGAACCTCCAGCAGCAAGCGGATATTCACGAATTGATTTGGCCAAAGCGCGTTGTCTTTGTTGTCAAATACGGCTTTGAGCTTGCCGGTGCCGGTGGTCGGGTCGATTTCGTTGTCGATCGTCAACAATTTGCCGGTGGCAAGCTTGGTTTGATTGTCGCGTCCGTAGGCGTCCACCGTGAGCGTGTTCTTGGCCATTTGCCGCGACACGGTCTGAAGGTTGTCTTCCGGCAGGGTGAAGAGGACCGCGATGGGCTGAAGCTGAGTGATCACGAACATGGCGTTCGTGTCATTGGCGTGAACGATGTTTCCCGGATCGACTTGCCTCAGGCCAATCCGTCCGCTTACCGGCGCCGTGATGTGGCAATAGACGAGATTCAGCTTGGCACTGTCAATGGCTGCTTGATCATTGCGAACCGCGCCTTCAAATTGGTTCGCCGTCGCCTTCTGGGTATCCACTTGCTGCTGGGACATGGCCCCGGATTCCTGCAGCAGCTGTTTATACCGATCGTAATTCAACTTGGCATCGCGCAGTGCTGCTTGATCCTTGAACTGAGTCGCTTGGGCCTGGTCCAGCGCAACCTGATAGGGACGCGGATCAATAAGGGCTAGAACGTCGCCTTTGTGTACATTCTGCCCTTCTTTGAAATTCACCTGCATCAGCTCGCCGTCGACTCGGCTTTTCACGCTGACGGTGTAGTATGCAGTTACCGATCCCAGACCGGTGAGGAAGTAGGGTATGTCACGGCGCTCGGCTGTCGCCACTGACACCGGAACCACGGGCGCTACATTCGCCCGCGCGGAAGCGGGTCTAGGGTCGCTGCCTCCGCAGGCTGACAAGCACACGCTCAGCAGCAGAATGAGTCCTAGCACGGAGTTCGCTAGCGTGGGGAGTCGCCGGACTTGCATAGCCAGCGGTTGCAGGAAGGTAGAACTTTGCCCTTCTTGTGCCGCCTCCGGCTTGCCGGAAGCCGTTGTCATTCGCCGACCTCTTTCTGCAGGAAAGCATGATGAATTCAACATAGTTGTAATCGTGCTAGTTCAGCACCCAAGGGTTGGACGCTTGAATCCCAACTCAGGTTGCGGATTATTAAGCCGCTGACGGAAAGGGACCGTTGCCGATGATTATCGTCCAGAATCAATTTTATCCTCAAACAAAAGAAGCACTTGCGATCTTTACAAAAAATTACCTTCGTTGACCCATTCTTTACGCCAGCGACGTTGCTGGCAACGTCGCCGCTCGCAACGTCCATTATTTAGGCTCAGTCGCTCGGGCTGACGCGAGCCCACCTTCTCGCGTATATTGTTCCGACTCTACCCGCAAGTGTTCCACATGGCTGAAACGAAATCCAAACCGGCGGTCACAATTCGCGACCTGCAGAGTTTTGAAGACCTGAAGCAGGTCGAAGAGGTCGAGAGGGAAGTCTGGGGACTCTCCGACCTCGACACCACGCCTCTCACTCTGGCCATCGCAACCAAGGAGGCGGGGAGCATCTGGGTGGGCGCCTTCGACGGCGCCAGACTGGTCGGCTTTGCCTTCGGTTTTCCGGGCATGGAGCACGGTCAGTTGATTGTGCACTCCCATATGTTGGCGGTGCGCGAGCCCTATCGTAATTCGCGCCTAGGCTACAAGCTCAAACTGGCACAGCGCGAGCGGGCATTGGCGCTGCGCATCGATGATGGTCGAATAAACGATGGTCGAATCAATGATGTTCGCGCTAATGACGTTCGCACCAACGACGTTCGCATCCACGAAATGACTTGGACCTTCGACCCCTTGCAGAGCAGAAACGCACATCTGAATTTCGCGAAGCTGGGGGTAGTGTCGGAAAGCTACAAAGTCGATTTTTATGGACCAGAAACTTCCAGCATTCTGCACCGCAATGGCACCGATCGCCTGTGGGTGACCTGGCCGCTGGCGAGCCGCCGGGTCCAGGAGCGGCTGCAGGGAAAAGACAGCCGCGCCGAAATCCTGGACGCGCTTTCAACCTTGACTCCTTTAGTCCAGTTCAATGGCGATGGCAAGCCGGTTTGCACCGACCTCGCAGCCGCCTTGAGTCGGCAAAGAATTGCGATTGAGATTCCCAGCGACATTAGCTGCGTGGAACGAAAAGACCCGGCCCTGGCCCGAGAATGGCGACTGCAAACGCGTTGGGCTTTCACCGAAGCGCTGAAAGAAGAATTCTTTGTGGCGGAATTCTGCCGCACCGTCCGAGGCCAACAGGGCCCGGGAGTCTACCTGCTGGAGAAAGCGAAAGTTGGGGAGTACGTGCCAGAGATGAGGCGCAAACCGGGCAATTCACGCTGATTCGCTCCCCCATTGTCATCTTGAGAGCGGAGTCGAAGGATCCCGGCACGGCAAGCCCCCCTACGATGATCCGAGGTGTTCTCCCTTTGCGGCTCTCTCAGGCCGCCGGAGTGATGGGGTAGCATGGAGGAAACCGCGACATGCCTCCTTCCCGCCCCAATCCGATCATTCTTTATGACGGCGTCTGCGGCCTCTGTAACCGCCTCGTCCAGTTCGTTCTGAAACATGATTCGCAGGATCGTTTCCGGTTTGCCTCGTTACAGAGTAACTTTGCCGACCCAGTACTGCGACGGCACGGCGCCGCTCCCGAGAATCTCGACACCATGTACGTCGTGCTGGATCACGCCCTCCCGGCAGAGCGCCTGGCGTCGCGATCTGAAGCCGCTATTGTTATCTTGAATGAACTCGGCGGAGGGTGGGGCGCTCTGGGTCTGGCGCTGCGAGTGTTGCCTGGATGGTTGCGGAATTGGGGCTACAATCTCGTAGCGCGAAACCGTCACCACATTTTCGGCAAGCACGATTCTTGCCCTATTCCCAATGAAAAAGACCGCCGCAAATTTCTAGACCTGCAGTAGACCGCGCAAAGAGAGTCGGGGTGTACTTCTTTATTGCCCTCAGGGTGGCAGACAAGAACTCCCTCTCCGGAGTAAAATGCTGTGCGGTTCACGCTTTGTGCGGTCCAGACCCTCGCGAGGAACAAGCATGGCAGAGAAGGCTTCCATTCCCACTTCCGATACCAACATTGACTCCGTCCTGCGGGAACAACGCAGGTTTGAATGTCCGGAGCACTTCCGCCAACAAGCTCACATCAAGAGTTTGGAAGAGTATGAGCGAATCTATCGCGAATCGGTGGAACATCCCGAAAAGTTCTGGGGAGGCATCGCGGAAGAATTGCACTGGTTCAAGAAGTGGGACAAGGTTTTGGAATGGAACAACCCTTGGGCCAAATGGTTCGTAGGCGGCCGGATCAATCTCTCGTACAACTGCCTGGATCGCCATGTGCAAACCTGGCGCAGGAATAAGGCAGCACTGATCTGGGAAAGCGAGCCCGGTGAAGTTCGCACCCTCACCTACCAACAACTGCATCGCGAAGTGCAGAAGTTCGCCAATGTGTTGAAGTCGCTCGGGGTCAGGAAGGGCGATCGGGTCGCCATCTACATGGGCATGACTCCGGAACTCCCGATTGCCATGCTGGCCTGCGCCCGCATAGGAGCGCCGCATACGGTGGTGTTCGGCGGATTTGCCGCGAACGCACTGGTCGACCGCATCCATGATTCGCAGGCGGTGGCCGTGATCACGCAGGACGGTTCCTATCGCCGAGGCTCCGAAGTCAAACTATTTCCAGCAGTCGAAGAGGCGCTGAAGTCCTGTCCTTCGGTAAAACACGTCATCGTCTACCAGCGCACTGGTTCGCCAATCCAACTGCAGCCCGGTCGCGATCACTGGTGGCATGAGCTGATGGCTTCCGTCTCGGACGAGTGCCCAGCCGAACCGCTTGACGCCGAGCATCCGCTCTACATTCTTTATACCTCCGGGACCACGGGAAAGCCCAAGGGCGTCGTACACACAACGGGCGGCTATTCCGTCGCTACTTACATCACGACGAAGTGGGTGTTCGATCTTAAGGAAGAGGACACTTACTGGTGCACTGCCGACATCGGATGGGTCACCGGCCACAGCTACATCGTCTACGGGCCGCTACAGAACGGCGCTACCAGCGTGATGTACGAAGGTGCGCCCAACTGCCCGGAGCCCGATCGCTTCTGGAGCATCATCGACCGGCACCAGGTGAATATCCTCTATACTGCGCCGACCGCGATCCGAACCTTTATCAAGTGGGGAGAACAGTGGCCACGAAAGCACCGGCTCGACAGTCTGCGGCTGCTAGGCACGGTCGGAGAGCCGATCAATCCCGAGGCCTGGATGTGGTATCGCGAAGTGATCGGTCACGAGAAGTGTCCTATCGTCGACACCTGGTGGCAAACCGAAACCGGTCAAATCATGATCACGCCCTTACCCGGCGCGGTGGCCGCAAAACCGGGTTCGGCCGCACGCCCGTTCCCCGGAATTGTGCCTGATATCGTCGACATCGAGGGCAAGCCGGTGCCCGCCGGTTCGGGAGGATTTCTGATTATCCGGCAGCCCTGGCCGGGCATGCTGCGCACCATCTACGGCGATCCCGACCGCTACGTAAAGCACTACTGGTCGCAAATTCCCGGTGCGTACTTCACCGGAGACGGCGCGCGCAAAGACAAAGACGGCTATTTCTGGATCATGGGCCGGGTGGACGACGTCATCAACGTCTCCGGACATCGCTTGAGCACGATGGAAGTAGAGTCAGCGCTGGTGGCGCATGAAGCGGTGGCGGAAGCCGCGGTGGTGGGCCGTCCGGATGCCCTCAAAGGCCAAGCCATTTCGGCGTTTGTCACGCTTCAGCAAGGCCGGGAGCCCACTCCGGAGTTGAAAGAGGAACTACGGCGCTGGGTAGCCAAGGAAATCGGCGCCATGGCCAAGCCCGACGACATCCGCTTCACCGACATGCTGCCCAAGACACGCAGCGGCAAAATCATGCGCCGCCTGCTGCGCGAGCTGGCCACCAGCGGGGAAGTCAAGGGCGACATGACCACGCTCGAAGATTTCAACGTGATCGCCCGGCTCAAAGAAAGCGAAGACGCATAGCTAGCGATGAGCGTGGACCGCGTGCCTTCTACGCCGAGGCTGCCGGGTACCACACTCCCCCATCCCAACTCTTGAGCTTCGACCCCTGACCCTGCTCAAAGCCGCAGAGACTGGCCATGCTCGCGGATATCTCGTCTTCCGCCAGCGCCTGTCCGATCAACTCCTTCGAGCCTCCACCCACGTGTTCCAGCATGGTGCGCGCCAGCACACGTACCCCGTCGTCGGATGAAGCCAGCGCCCGGATCAATTCCAGCCCAGCATCTTCCTGCCCGAATTGTGCCCAGACCATCCCGCATAGGACCAGATAATTCGCATCCATAGAATGCCTCCTCCTTCCAGCCAACTACTTGAGAGTCTCATCTACAGAAGCGAGAGAAGTGACACATTTGTGTCAATTTATTGTGAAAATCGACTGACAATCCAATCACAAAATTCTGCAATGCAGCAGGTCTTGGGAGGTCACCGAAACGGGTCCAACCGGACAAGGTCTGATGTCGCTGGTAAACCAACCGCGTTTCACTTTCGTAACTCGCCGAATGCGAAACCGAGGAACTACTCTCTTCTGCGGGAGTTTTTGACGGACATGATCAACAAAATTTCGAACTCGCTTTTGATCCTGGCAATCGGAGGCCTGATATTTACCGGTTCGGCCATTGCCCAAACCACAACCACGTCCACCTCAGGCGCCGGACCGGGCGTTGTCGACCCTGGTCATCCCCGGGTGAATCAGGTAAACCGTCGCGAAACCCGGCAGCAGAATCGCATCGCCAACGGCGTCAAGAACGGTTCCCTGAGTCCGAAAGAAGCCAGCCACCTGGAGAACCGCGAAGCCCGTCTGCAAACGCGGGAACAGAAAGACATGGCCGCGCACAACGGCCACCTGACCAAGGCGGAACAACGCGGGCTTAACCGGCAAGAGAATCGCATCAGCCGGAGTATCCATCGGGACAAGCATAACTAGGTTTCTCCCCGAGCCGGCATCCACGAGGGCTGAGCCCGCAGAGTTTGGCGCGCCAGCCCTGACGCCCCTTGCCTTTAGCAACAGCCGTTGAGAAATCTGCTGGTTGGGCAACCTGGTCGCGGGTTCACGAGCGGGAAAGTTCCCCTGAAACCCGTGATGCCGGAACCCGCAGCACCAGCAACCCGCCTGCAATTGCGCACAACATCATCAGCGCCAATCCAGATGAAAACGATCCCGTGCGACTGTTCAGGTAACCGAACGCAAAAGGGCCGGCAAAACCCGCCACGCTCCCCACGGCATTCACCATTCCCACTCCCGCTGCCGCTGCTGATTCACTAAGGATTTCGGTTGGTATCGCCCAGAAGGGCGGAAGAAACGCATGGGTGATGCATAGCATGGCAAAAAGTGTGACCGAAGTTGGGGTTGAGGCAGGCAGGGTGATGAGCCCGAACAACGCTGTTGCTGCGATGAACTGCGGAACCGCTGAGTGCCAGCGCCGTTCCCGCGTCTTGTCCGAATGCCATCCGTTGATCAGCATTGCAATGAGCGACGCCACGTACGGCACGGTGCCGAGCAGGCCGACCCGCACATCCGAAAATCCCGATTGCCGTTTCAGCATGGTGGGCAACCAGAAAGCAACCGTGTAGAACACGAAGTATTCGAGAAACGCTACTGAGGACAGCAACAAGACTGGACGATAACGCAGCGCCTGCCACGTCGTTATCTTCTGTTTGCTGGCAGGCTTTTCTTCTTCCAACGTTTGTTCAATCCACTGCCGCTGCCCCGGAGCCAGCCACGCGGCTTCCCTCGGCCAGTCCGTCAGGTAGAAGAATGCAACCGTGCCCAACAGAACTGCCGGCATGCCTTCCAGGACGAACAGCCAACGCCAACCGTCCACGCCCAGCCAGGGATGGCCGAGAATCCATCCTGCGAGCGGCGACCCCACGATGAATGACAGCGGAATGGCCGCCATGAAGTTGCTTCCCGCCTTGGCGCGGTCCTCGCGAATGAACCAGTGACTCAGGTAAACAATGACACCAGGGAAAAAACCGGCCTCCGCCGCACCCAGGAGAAGGCGCGCGCCATAGAGCTGGTCCGGAGTGTGTACCAGCCCGGTCAGCACCGTCAACGATCCCCACGCGATCATGATTACAGTGATGCAACGACGCGCGCTCCAGCGTTCAACCATGAGCGCGCCCGGAATCTGCAACGCGACATAGCTGACGAAAAAAATGCCCGCGCCCAATCCAAACACCCGGTCGCTGAACCCCAGCGTCCGAGACATCCCGATCGCGGCATAGGCCACGCTGGTGCGGTCAAGATAATTGGTGATGTAAAGGACGAAGAGAAATGGAAGCAGCCGTATGGCGACCTGGCGGCGCGTATGGTCCGCAAGCTTGACCTCCGCCGCGGGCGCGAGCGCGCCTGACGTACGTGGAGCCACTGCCACTCGATTGCCTCCGGTGCCAGCAGTTCAGTTGAAACGGGCGGGCCAGTATACCGCAACTCCTTCGTTCACCGGACGGGAATAGGCGGCCACTGTAGAGACGTAGCTTGCTACGTCTCCCTAGCTGCGGCCAAATGGCTGCGCGAAAGACGCCCAAAGGGAAGCGGGAACGGAAGAGAGAATGCCAGTTCTAAGACGGATTTCCCACCGCAACACGTGGGATCAAACAACCTAGATTGGACAAGCGAGTCCCGGGCAGCCCGCTCAATTTTCTGACTCGATCTCACCGCTCGCTGCGCAGCGCGAGTTTCCTCTCCTCCGGCGTCATCTGGTTCCACAGGACTTTCAGGTCTTGTTCGATGCGGGTATTGCCTGGGTCCTGGTGCAGCGATCGCCCGAACCAGCGATAGGCGGTGGGCAGGTCACGAGTGGCGCAGTGACCCGTTGCATACATGGTACCCAGCACATTCTCAGCGTTGGCGTTGGAGTGCTGAGCCGCTGCCAGCAAGTTTTTTCTCGCCCGAGCGCAGTTTTCAGGCACTCCGTTTCCGTAGAGATATCTTTCGCCCTCCGTTTCCAGAGTATCTACCTTGGACGCCGATGCCGTCGCTGGCCGAGCTCGCACCTGGGGCGATTTTCGTGCAGGCCCAGGCTGACTTGCACCCTCTTCGGAGTCATGGGGCTTCGCAACGACCGCTGTAGCCGCAGAACTATTTGGCTGCGCCTGACTGGATGGCTGTAATTGATCCGCCTGCGGAGACTGAGCTGAATCGGCCGAGCTTGACCCCGCAGCCGCGGCTGGAGCGGCAGACGGTGGAGTTTGCGCCTGCGCCGCCGGCCCTTGATCGCCGGCTCCCGTGCTCGGCTTCTCGACCTGAGTGCCCGCATTCGCGCCGTTCGCCGGAACTGCCTCCGAAGTTGAGTCCGGCCCGGCTGGCGAAGAAGAATTCGGATCCTGATTATCATTGGCGCGACTGGCATTAGCAGCCGGCGGCGGACTATTTAGAAACCTGGAGGCTACCACCCGCAAGTCTTGTCGCCAGTGCCAGGCCGCCGCAGCAACCGCTGCAATCAGCAGAATCAGAATCAGATTCC
This sequence comes from Terriglobales bacterium, assembly GCA_035601775.1. Lineage (GTDB taxonomy): Bacteria > Acidobacteriota > Terriglobia > Terriglobales > Acidobacteriaceae > JABDBE01. Next base: position 67,003 of record DATNNO010000143.1, read on the forward strand.
GGCCGCGGTGGCTGGGCGATTCATCTTCCAGCAAGTAGCTGAAACTTCTAGCGTCAGATGGTTCATTCCCTAAGCCGAGAAACGAAGGCCCGCTGACTTGCTGCGGAACAATCTCTTTCGGCGGTGGGACCGCGGGCGGGAGGACCGCAGGCGGGGGGACGGCGGAGGAGGGAACCCGCTTTGGCGGAGGCACCGGCTGAGCCCCACCAGGTCCCGGAAGACGCAATTCGGCGGCGCACATCCCGCAAAAGCGGTGTTGCGGGAAGTTTTCATAGCCGCACTTTTCACAACGTACGAGCATGGATACTGGCATAAGGATATACCGACTTTAGATGGCATGTCGGCGATTTTCGGTTGGTTGACTGACTCGTCTTGGAAACCGCTCACAATTCAACGCTTAGGCAGTTTTTCTCTCTCTCTCGTCACACCTTTTCCCCAGCTACATAACCTGTCCCTTCGAGTAGGCCTGCGACTGCGCCTGCAAGAATGCTCCGATACTTCCGGACAGGGACTTTCGCCCGATACGCTGACCACACACTGCAAGCAATGGATACGATCACCCTACAACTCCTCGCTCACTGACCTTCCCACCGCACCCGCAAAAAGTGCGGGACACGAGTTCACTCGTGCCGTAAAGTGCTGAAAACACCCTGGGCTAGCCCCCGAGGCGAGGATTTTCAACCCGAGGCGACTTTTTCCGCAGCGTGTTCAGTCTGTGCCGCCAATGCTTTTGCTTCGATTCAGGCCCCGCACGGGCCCCCTCGCCCCCCTCGCCAAAAGCTACGTCTTGGGCAGAACGATTATGTTCTGGGGGTTGGTTATCGTGTACGGCGACCCAGGGGCTTGTCTGACGCTCGTCGGAGTAATCGTAAATACGAACAGCTTGCCGGCGGACCGGCTGATGGCATACAGGTGATTGTCATTGTCCCAGAACGACTGATCCACCTGGTCCTTCGTGAGCAGTCCGGTATAGTACGTAATCGGATGGCTCCCATTGAAATGGAACACCTGAAGCCCCGGCATTCCGGCGACGGCAAGCAGCCTGCCCGATGGCGACATCGAAATATCGGTAGCGTACTTGAGCGCGGTCTTAGGCATTTTCCAAAAGGTGCTTTTCGTGGTCAGGTTTCCGGAGCTGTCAGCGGTATAGGTCGCAAGCTGTGGCGGGCCGTCCGGTTGCCATGATTGTCCGTTGTATGCCTGGAAGGAGATGGCCAGGTGATTCGTTGGATCGGCGGTTGGTAGGGAAGGGCAGTAGAAATCCCCTTTCTTTGCAACCGGCATCGCCGGATTGATGTTCAAATCAGTCAGTGTTTGATCGCTGTTGCGCTTAAACCCAAAGATCAACGCCTCCATGTGATAACAACCTGATCCATATGCGTACACATTGTTCCCAGTGAAGCTCAGCGGTGCTTCGAACTGCACGCTTGAATCACCAGTAACCCCGAGATAACTCAGTCCGCCTGTGGAACGATCAATGTCAAGAAATTGGTATGCGTTGTTAGCGCACACGTTGCCGTCGTAGTCTAAGTCATACAATGTTGCGCCGGCATGGTCCAGGAACAGGGCAATTGGGCCACCGCAATTGTATCCATTGAACTGTTGGGCGTTGATCGAGGCGACCTGTTTGAGGGCGCCATCGGAAGCGATGGAAAATGAGTAGATGTAAATCCCGTTGGTGCCAAAAAGATATTTTCCGTTCACCGCCATGTCCTGCACATCCGCTGAAAAAGGCGAACCGGACACGGGGGTGAGCTTGCCGTTGGAAGCTGCGGCGAAAGCGTTAATCTCACTGGGACTGCTGGATACATAGACAAACGCGACGCGCGAGCGGCTGGCTGGGGCCTGAATGCTGGCGCCAATTTGTGTGGATGCGACCTGAGCGAATGCCACTTCTGTGCATAGCGTGGCGATTACACAAACGACGAGCTTGGTGTAACGTGTCATATTTCCTCTTTTCACTCCTGAGCGCTACTGACCCAAGTAGGAACGGACCAGCGGAGATCAGATGCCTAGCGAGAATGGGGGGTTGGCCTTTTCCCCTGTACGGACTGCAATCGGGTAGGCAACTCGGAAGCTATGCCGTTATTGGCCAAAAATCGCCACTACATTCACGACCGGTTTTGAGCGTTATGGCCTTCCATGAGAAGGCCGGTCTATGTCAAGTAGATTTTGATTTGCCCTTCCTAAAATCCACCTTCCTTCCTAGCGGAGGGTTTTCAGAGCGGCCCGGAGCGGTCAAGGGCGCGTTCTGTGCGGCGGGAGCGGACCCT
>DATNNO010000144.1:0-94650 GCA_035601775.1 Terriglobales bacterium
CGACACCCACATATTGGCCCCGTCGAAGGTCACCCCATAGGGCACTCCGCCCACCTTGAAAGTGCCCAGCACTTCGCCATCGTTGGCCCGCAGCTTGGTCACCGTGCCATCGCCAAAGTTCGCCGTCCAAATGTTGGCCCCATCAAAGGCCACGCCGTAAGGCTGGCTGCCAACGCTGAAGCCGGTCGTCGTGTTCGCCCTGTACCATTTCAGCAGCGCCACTTTCAGCGGATTCGCGGGCGGCGCGCCGTTGGCAGGTACCTGCCGTCCCGGCGTGCTGGCTTCCTGCGCCCGTCCGGGAATTAAGCTCGCACCCGCGACCATCACAAGCACTAAACAGATTCCGATCACTACGCGTTTCATGATTCTTACCTCCGAATGGGTTCGGCCCAATGGCGCAACACCACAGAAATATGGAAGAGCCCTTACAACCGTGTGGGAATTGTTGCCCCATCAGGAATGAATGTCAACGGCAAAGTGGCCAGAACATCCGAATGTCTCAGATCTGGACAGCAAGCCCTTGCGCTTTCCTAATCCAAATGAATCGAAGATGTCGGAAGAGTGGGCTAGGGACGTGCGTCAATGCTTAGGTTTGTCGTCCCTAATATTCTCTAAAGTAAACGAACCATTGGGCCTAACCTGTGGCCGCCGAAACGCCAACCAGTTGGGGGCTGGCCCGGCCTTCCGTCGTATGAAATGAAGTTAGGGTGCCCCATCCTTCCGCGTTCTTTGCGGAGGGTGGGAGGCGAGAAAGCAGGGGGCGGGTGCGCGACTCCCAGCGCAGAACTCAATCCCGCAACCCACTCCCCTTTCTCCTTGACGGCATGCTTCAAATCAGATAACCTGTTGTAAAGTACATTATCCACAAGATAATGATAGGTCTTTGACAATCTGACCCTCGCGCGACTTCTCGGCCCCCCCGCTCCAATGCCGGGCGTGCCAAGGCATCCCTATGGCGGAAGCCCCCGATTTGCTGGTTGTCCAGTCCCAACGGGCAGTTCCAAAACGGAACCGCGAGCCTCGGCGAGCAGCCGTAACTCCCATGTTATCTAGATTTTGCGTGTAACTCCTGTAAACTCAAAGATCTAGCACATAGTCATAAATTAGATCCTTTGTTTTCTAGATTTTGCACCGCACAGGGGGAGGGGGGTACCCGGGACTAAACAGTAAACTCCGTCCCCAAGGTCCCCGGCTGGCAATGTGCGAGACAAACGCAAGCATGTTGGTGAGCCAACCTGCCTTGTTTTCTCCGATGATTCAGGCCTGACGGAATATGCTTTGTGCAGCGGACACTAACCCGCTATCAGTGAGTGAATACGCCGGTCGCTGTGGTGGCAAGTCCCACGATTGCGAGCACGATCCCTACATGCCAGAAAATCCGTTTTCCCGACAGCAGAGTGATGGAAGTGATGACCAGCGCAACCTCCAAAAAGACCTCGCCCAGGTCGAAGCGGTCGGCACGTCTTCTCTCGACACCGACTTCCTGCTCCAATTGTTGAGCTTCTGATTGGATGACCTTTTGCTCAGATTGGTAGCGTTCCGCTTCGCTGGCGTACTTCTCCCGCAGTTTGGCTACAGCTCGACTATCTTGCGTCGGGATGATGGTCACGAGGTCAACAACGATTTGGTCGTTTTGCCGCCGGATGTTCTTGGCCTGGTAATAAGCCCACTGGTCTGATGCCTTAGCTTGCGACAGCACTTCGTCGGTATGAGCCCGGTGCCCAACCAGCGAAACTACCGCTACGCCAACGGCTAGAATCGCCATGGTTAGCGATACCGGGGCCAGCCTGCGGTCATGCGTCGCATGCTCGGCGTGTTCATGTAACTCTTGCAGTTCTTCCGATGCCATGTTTCCCCGGGATAGGCGGCGCTTCTCGCTTGTGCCAGGCGCAGACGTACCCGGTACGGGGCTGAAAGCATCAACACAACTATCACCACGACTAACGCGGAGCGCAGCGCCAGGTAGCGTGATTATACGACCACCGGGTTCGACAATACAGGTAGCTGTTGATAAATCCCCATTTCACCAACAACCACTGAACACCGCATTTTATGCGATGATTCTAGATTCACTGAAGGAGGTGCTCTTGAAAACCCACATTCTGATACCCATGTTGCTGATGCTTAGCGCGGCGAATGCTTTGGCACAGGTCGCGTCCAGCAATGTTGTGAAGTATCACGCCACGATCAAGGATGTGAAGTATGTTTACGCCTCGGCGGAGCCGGTTGCCCGGCTGAAACCGGGAGACATTCTCGACACCAATACGCTCGACTGCTTCGGTAATGCCATCAAGAAGCCGGGGGACACGCTCAGCATGACCAAGGGCGACAATCCGCTTACCGGTCCTTTCTATATTGAGGGCGCGGAGCCGGGCGATACCTTGGCGGTTAAGATTCTCGATCTCGAAGTAGATGGTGACCAGGGCGTGGGAGCATTTGCGCCGGGCTTTGGAGCGCTGAATGAGACTAACTACACGCCTATGCTGCATCCGCCGTTGCCGGAGAAGATCTGGTTTTATCCGATCGACCACGCCTCCAACACCGCTACATTCAAGGCGCTGGATTCGAAGTTCTCGGTGAAGATCCCGCTGCATCCTTTCTTCGGGTGCATTGGGGTTGCGCCCTCCGGAGGCGAGGCTCGCAGCTCGATCGTGCCCGCGGAGTTTGGCGGCAACATGGATTCTCCCGAAGCTAGCGTTGGCAACACGGTTTATTTCCCGGTGAATGTGCCTGGAGGCTTGCTGTATATGGGCGACGGGCACGCCGCCATGGGGGATGGTGAAGTGGCGGGTACGGCGATTGAAGTCCCCCTGCGGGCGCGGGTGCAGCTTAGCCTGATCAAAGGCCAGAAGATCAATTGGCCGCGCTTCGAGAATGAAGACGCGATTATGACGGTAGGGGCGTATCGCCCGTTGGATGATTGCGTGCGCATCGCTTTCACCGAACTGGTCGGCTGGATCCATCAGGATTATGGCTTGTCGGAATTGGATGCCTATGAGTTGCTGTCCAAGGTCGCAAAGATCCATCTGAATGAAATGGTCGACCCGAATTACGTGGTCGTGGCGTCGATCGAAAAGAAGTTTTTGCCACCGAAAAAGAAATAGGCACAATCCAAATTCCGGAACTTGTCATTCCTCGCGAAGCAAGGAATTCCTATTCCCGCAACGAAGATGGGGGATACGCATGCTTCGACACAACCTCGTTGCCCCTGAGGTAGACAAAAACGTTGTTCCCCAACTTGCCCAGCGCCTCCGGGATGAGTCATTCATCGGCAACCTTTTTTCAAAACTCTATGCACGGGACCAAACTCCAGCGATAATAGCTAAAGCCCGTGGACCGCTACCCCACCCTCGATCAAACTCCCTCCAGCAGTGCGCGGGGAGTTCCTCCACCGGCTTCGGCTGCAAAGGAAGAATCGGTGTCGGCCTCGGCTCCGCGTTTTCCTTCAGATGACAGCGGCAAGTCCCTGACCGAGATGGCACAACGTGACCTCGAAGCTGCGCTGCAGTTGTTGGCGGAGCGCGCGCAATACATTACGGGCGCATCGGGCGCGGCGATCGCGCTGCTCGATGAGGACGAAATGATTTGCCGGGCTAGCACGGGCCCTTCGGCGCCGGAAGTGGGAGCGGAAGTCCAGGTGAAGTCGGGCCTGACCGGCGAAAGTGTTCGCACCCGGCAAGTTCTGCGCTGCGACGACGCGGAAACCGATTCGCGGGTCAATCGCGAGAGTTGCCGCGCTCTCGGCATCAAGTCGGTAATGGTGGTGCCGCTGCTTCGCGAGCAGGAAGTGATCGGCGTGTTCGAACTGTTCGCGGACAGAGCCAACGCTTTCGAGGAGCGCGACGTCACGGCGTTAGAGCGGCTGGCCGAGATGGTGCAGACTGGGCTGGAGCATGCGGATGCGGCTAAGCGGGCGCTTCAGGAGATTGCCGCGAAGAACGATCAGGCCGAGAAGGAACAGAAGCAATCCGAACCTGCACCCGCACCGCCGGAGATAGAGAAAGGCACTTCCGCGGCGGTTGCCGGCGTGCCCACCTCCGAACCTCCAGACACGACAGCGCTCAAACCCGATCCGTCTGAACCGGTTCGGCCACGAGAGTTCGACAAGATCGGAAACTGCCAGGCCTGCGGATTCCCAGTTTCAGAAGGCCGCACTCTGTGCCTGGATTGCGAGGCCGCCAGAATTTCTGGCGACAGCCCTGCGCCTCTGGCCAGCGGCCAGGCTCCGGCCTTTCTTTCGCAATTCGGGACTCCGAGAGAACAGAGTTGGCTCGGGTCTCACATCTACACCATAGGAACCGTGCTGATCGTCGTTCTCACCGTGGTGCTGCTAGTGCTTCGATTGCGCTAGTCCTTATTCCTTATTCGGTCACGAAAGTTGTGTGGCGTGGGCACTCTTGCCCGCGAGCTTCGATATAATCCGCCTTCAGTCCCGGGGGTGGTCTTTGTCTAGCCGATATCGAATCAATCTGCCGTTGGTTCTGTGTCTCGCGTCCCTGCCGTTGCTGGCGCAGCGCGAGCCCGTCCTCAAGCAGATCGACTTGCCGCATTCCTATTACTACCGTGAGATGTATCTGCCCCAGCTCACCACTGGGCCGGGTTCTGTCGCTTGGTCGCCTGATTCGCGGGCCCTGGTGTATTCCATGGCAGGCTCACTGTGGAAGCAGCAATTGGATTCTCCAGTCGCCGAGCAACTTACCGTTGGCCCCGGATACGACTACCAGCCCGATTGCTCGCCGGACGGCCGCTGGGTCGTGTACTCCTCTTATGCCCATGATGCTATCGAGCTCTGGGTTTTGAATCTTGATACGCAGCAATCGCGCCAGCTCACCTCGGGCGGCGCCGTGAATGTAGAGGCGCGATTCTCGCCCGATGGCAAGCGCATCGCCTTCGTGTCCACGTCGTACCGGAAACACTTTCACATCTTCATCGCTCAGTTTGCCAACGGTGAGCTGACCGACATAAAGCGGCTGACTGGGGAAACCCACAGCGACCTGCCGCGCTATTACTACAGCGAGTTCGATCACGAGATCAGCCCCGCATGGTCACCCGATGGAGCGGAGCTGATCTTCGTTTCCAATCGCGGCCACATCTACGGCACCGGCGGTTTCTGGCGGATGAAAGCCGAGCCCGGCGCGGAGGCGCGCGAGATTCACTACGAAGAAACTGCCTGGAAGGCTCGTCCGGACTTTTCTCCCGACGGCAAGCGAATTGTGTACGCATCGTATTTGGGTCAGCAATGGCATCAGCTCTGGGTGATGCCTGCGGCTGGCGGCGATGCGTTCCCGCTCTCTTATGGAGACTTTGACAACGTCGATCCCCGCTGGTCGCCGGATGGGACGAGAATCGCCTTCATCTCGAACCGCGATGGGAACACTTCCCTCTGGACGCAGGAAATTCCGGGTGGCGCTCAGAGCCAGATCATTCCCAGGGACAAGCATTACCTGCGGCCAATGGGTCGTCTTACGATACAAATACTCGATTCATTGGGACAGCCTACGTCGGCACGCATCTTCGTCACCGGTGAGGATGGACGGGCATACGCGCCCGATGACGCATGGATGCGCGCCGACGACAACTTCGTCCGCTCCGAGCGTCCCTTCGAGGCGCATTACTTCCATACTTCTGGCAAAGCCGAGTTAACCGTTCCGGCAGGGCGCGTCGACGTGGAAGTAATGAAGGGTTTTGAATACCGCGTCGAAAAGAAGACCGTCCAGGTTGCAGCCGATCAAACCATGAAACTCACCGTTCAGCTACGACTGCTTAACCTGCCTCGGCAGGCGCATTCCAACTGGGTCAGCGGCGACGTTCACGTGCACATGAATTATGGAGGCGCCTATCGCGACACGCCTAAGAATCTGGTGGCGCAGGCCGCGGCGGAGAATCTTTCCATCGTCGAAGACCTGGTCGTCAACAAAGAACAACGGATCCCCGACATTGCCTACTTCAGCATCAAGCCGGATCCGGCATCGACTGCGTCTACCCTTTTGCTTCATGGGCAGGAATTCCACACCAGTTATTGGGGTCATCTTGGCCTGCTCAACCTGACTGAACACTTCCTCATCCCTGGCTACGCGGCTTATCCCAACACTGCCGCGGCCAGCCTTTTCCCCACAAACGCAGCCGTGGCTGATATAGCGCACCATCAGCATGCGCTGGTGGGCTACGTTCATCCCTACGACGCGTTTCCCGATCCCGCTAAAGATGCCATGCTCACGCATGAACTGCCGGTTGATGTTGCGCTTGGCAAAGTGGATTACATCGAGGTGCTCGGCTTCAGCAACCACAAATCCACGGCCGCAGTGTGGTATCGGCTGCTGAACTGTGGCTTTCGCTTACCGGCCGCGGCGGGCACGGATGCCATGGCTAACTTCGCTTCTCTGCGCGGACCTGTCGGTCTCAATCGAGTGTATGCCAACGTTCCGCAGGGTCCTCTCAACATCGAGTCCTGGCTGAGTTCATTGAAGCAGGGCCACACGTTTGCTACAAACGGCCCGCTTCTTGGCTTCGCCCTCGGTGGCCGCGCGCTGGGCGACGAACTGCGGCTTCCCGCGGGAGAGAACAAGGTGACGTTCACAGCCTGGCTTCGTTCGATTGTTCCCATCGATCATCTGGAAGTGATTTGCAATGGCCGCGTGGTGCGCGATCTGAAGTTAAGCAACGATCGCGAAACCGCCGACGTTGAAGATGCGATCCCGGTCTCGCAGAGCGGATGGTGCCTGCTGCGTGCATGGAGCGACAAGCCCGAGGATCCCGTGCTGGACGCGTATCCTTACGCGACGACCAGCCCCATCTACATCGCGATCGCGGGCTCCGCCACGAAGCCGGCTGGCGATGCTGCGTACTTCATCGCCTGGATTGATCGCATGATTAAAGATGCGGGTTCAAGTCGCGATTGGAACACGCAGGCGGAACAAACTTCCGTGCTCGATCTGCTGAACCGCGCCGGCGGGATTTACGTTGGCTTGGAAAAGTGACTGTGTAGGGCGGACACTCCTGTCCGCCGCCTTTGATCTTGGTTTTGGAGTTGGCCTTAATTCTAGATTTCCAGAATCAAGATCAACAGCAGCGGACAGGAGTGTCCGCTCTACACGGTGGTTCGCCGAGATTCCAGTTCAAGTAGCGCCTTCTTTCTCTCGACGCCCCAGCGGTAGCCTCCCATGTCTCCACTCTTCCTGACTACGCGATGGCACGGAATGGCGACTGCCACCGGGTTGGTCGCGCAGGCTCGGGCCACGGCTCGTGTGGCTGTGGGCTGACCGATCCCTTTCGCCACCGCCGCGTAGGAACGCGTTGCCCCGAAGGGAATGGATTGCAAATGCGACCACACCCGGCGCTGAAACGCGGTCGCCTGAATATCCAAAGGAAGAGCGGCGTTCAACCGCTGACCACGCATCTGGCGAAGCAAATCTTTTTTCCATGCTTGCATGGCATCGTCGTCGCGCCTCCGGATGGCGAAGGGAAACTCATGTCTCAGCCCTTGCTCGAGTTCGCCATCGGAGTTGGCGAACTGGATGGCGCAAATGCCCTTGTCGGTGGCCGCGATTAACATGCGTCCCAATGGAGAGTCAGCGCAGGTGTAACGGATGGCCGCGGCGATCGCGCCGCGACGGTATTTATCCGGCGTCATCCCAAGTTGCGAGGCGGTTCGTTCGTACAAACGGCTGCTGGAGCTGTAACCGGCGTCGTACATGGATCGGGTCACCGAGTGTCCGGCGCGAAGATTGTCTTTGAGTTGGTTCATGCGGCAGGAGTCGGCATAGGCTCGCGGCGTGATGCCCAGGACGCTCTTGAAGGTCCTCTGCAAATGGAACGGACTCTGGTGAAATTCTGATCCCAGCCGAGCTAGCGTGAGAGGTTCGTCCAGGTGGTGCTCAATATAGCGGCACGTCGCCTTCACCGTTTCGGTCGCGCTGTTGCCGCCTGCCGCTTTGGGCCGGCAGCGCAAGCAGGCACGGTAGCCGGCCTTTTCCGCCTGGTCAGGCCTGCGAAAAAAGGTCACATTCTCGCGGCGGGGACGCCGGGCAGGGCAGGAAGGCCGGCAATACACGCCGGTCGAAGACACCGCAAAAACGAAGCTCCCATCTTGGCTGGCGTCACGGGCCAGAACGGCCTGCCAGGACAGGCTTTGATTGTTTTCGTCGCGGTTCTGGTTGCTGTGGGCCATTTCCGTCGCTTCCGTCAGGTTGAGTATCGCATTGGTTGTCATGATGTTGAAAGCATAAGACGGCATTCGCAGGTGGGCCATCCGGATCTTGCGGTCAAAGCGAAGTTTCTGCGCTATGCTTGTGCGTTCGAGGATCAGAACTCAGGGCGGTTCCCGGTTCCCGGTTCCCAGTTCGCAGTTCTCAATTATGGTCGTGAGCCAAAGCAATTTACCGCTGGCGCCATCCTCCCACATCGTTGCGACCTATATTGATCACGAGTTCAGCCTCGATGCCGCGCGTACGGCGCATGAATGGCGGAGCGCGACCCCGGTCTCTTTCTGCGCTGACTGGCAGGGAAAGAATGCTGATCCCGGACGGGAAACCCAGGTGAGGGTCTTGTGGTCGCGGCAGAACGTGTATTTGAGATTTGAATGCTGCTATCGCGAGCTGTTTATGTTCGAGGATTCCGATCCTGGTGGACGCCGCGACCATCTGTGGGACCGCGATGTGGCAGAGGCGTTTCTGCAACCCGATCCTTCGCGACAACACTTCTACCGGGAATTTGAAGTTAGTCCGAATGGGCTGTGGGTGGATCTCGACATTTTCCCCGGCGGACTTGCAGATCTGAAAAGCGGTTTGCAGCGCTCGGTGGTTCTGGATGAGAAGTCACATAGGTGGAGCGCCGAGATGGCAATCCCCATGAAGTCCCTGACGGCGAATTTTTATCCCTCAGCGATTTGGCGGGCTAACTTTTACCGTGTGGAAGGCAAGAAGGAACCGAGAGCTTATCTGGCCTGGCAGCCCACGCACACGCCACAGCCGAATTTCCACGTTCCCAGCGCGTTCGGCAAGTTGCGGTTCGCCGGAGGGTAACGGCTCAATCCGACAAAGGCTGCAACAGTCCGAATACTTGGGTGACTCCCGAGCGTCTCCGTAGCTCAGCGAGTAGCGCGTGAGCCGCGTTCTCGTAAGTCTTGGTTGGATCGGACGGATCTGCCCATACTGCGTCGTAAACGATCTGCGCCGCTTCCTTCAAGTCCATATGCATCGCAGCTTCCAGCACGTCCACGCGTTCTTGCAGGTGATCGTAACAGCCCTGACATACGGTCGCAGGTTCGGGCCCGCTGGGATGGTTTTCCTCGTGGAGGCAACGTAAGCTTGGGTTCGCGCTGATCGGCAACTGGGAGGCGAAAACTTGTGCCTTGAAGTCGCGCAAGAAACGTTCGCGTTCTTCTTCCAGAGCGACGGGATCAGGACATAGTTCGCTGGCAGAGACGGTGGAGCGCACGGGGACTGCGGTCGGTGAAACACGCTCCCCTCCTTTACACACCGGGCACGCTTTCAAATCAGCCGCGTAGTAGGTCTTACAATTTGCACAGGGCATTCCGTAGCCGGCTTGCTTGGGAACGATCTGCGGTGCGACGGGTAGATTTGGCTTCGCCACTCGCTCGGTGGTTTGGGTGTCACTGGTGGATGGGAGGACCGCTGGAGAGACTGGTTTCTTGATTCCGACCGGCGCTGTTGGCGTCGAATTCATAGTGAAAACCCCTGTGGCCGAAGGACCGTGCTCAGAACTTGTGACTCCGCCATTCTAGGAGCGTCCGCGCCGTCTTTCGACGGCACGGAAGTTCATGTCTGAATGGCTACCCGATCTTTCCATGCAGTTGGCCGACCAAACATGAACACATGGAATGAGCAACTTACGGGAAGAAACCGCGTCTTTTTTCGCGACACCCATCTCGGCGACCTTTCAAACTGAGACATAGGCAGCGCTCGTGTCCCAACTTCAAACGACTCTTTCAGGGGGGCACGTTTTTTTTCGGGACTCCGGCGGCAGTGAAGATGAACTGGCCGAGGTTGACGGAATAATCTGGCTTCAGTAAGGTTAAGGAGAGTAGTTGTGTTTGCAGGAGGGTTTTGTATGTTTGAAGGTCTTTTTCAACCGATGCACCTTCTGGTGATTTTTTTTATTGCCCTGCTAGTGTTTGGACCCAAGAAACTGCCAGAACTTGGCAAAGGGATTGGGGAGGGTATTCGCGCTTTGAAAGAGGGCATGAAGGACGCAACCTCGGAGCAAGCAAAGACCCCGAACACCGAAGTGAAGAGTCCCGACGTAAAGAGTTAACTTCGCTGAGTTGCCCCACGCTCCCTTCATCCGACGCCATCCGTATTTCTTCACGAAATAAGAGAGCACAACGGGCAGGATCCCGTCCCCCAAGAGTTTGTCTCTACATTAGACAATGACCTTCTTCTCCAGCATTTCCCCTATGGCGGGATTGCTGGATCTGCGGTACGTTGACCTCTTCGCCGTTGTTGGCTTCACCGGGCATCGCGAGCGAACGTCCAAAGTCGTGATGGAGAAATGTTATGCGTAACGTGCATCTCTGGGCAGCGTTGTCAGTGTTCGCGTTCTGTTCCTCGCTTTTCGCCGATCAAGTCGTGCTGAAGAATGGTGATCGGCTGACTGGCATCATCACAAAATCAGACGATAAGGACTTGCTGATTAAAACGGAGTTTGCGGGCGAGATTACCGTTCAGTGGCTGGCTGTCCAGGAAATCAGTTCCACACAGCCGCTCCATGTAGTGTTGTCGAACGGAAAAACTATGGTTGGTTCGGTTACCACGGCAGACGGCAATCTGGCGGTAACGACCGCGGCGAACGGAACCGTAAACGTGTCGAAGGGCGATGTGACTGCGTTGCGCAGCGACGCGGAGCAAATAACGTATGAGAACTCGCTCCATCCCAGACTTTTGCAGGGTTGGGCGGGAGGAGCGAACGTGGGATTTGCCCTCACTGGCGGAAATAGTGAGACCAAGAGCCTGGCCGTGGCCTTCACTGCCGATCGCAAGACATTGACTGACGACATCGCGCTTTATGCCAACACGGTGTACGCCGCCAATGACGCGCCGGGAGCGGTACCTCACACGACCGCAAGTGCGGATCAGGGCGGCGCTCGTTATTCCAGGAATATCGGTCCCCTGCTGTTTGCCTACGGGAGCGCGGACTTCCAAACGAATGCCCTGCAAGACCTGAATCTTCGATCCGTGCTGGGCGGCGGTCTCGGGTTTCACGCTATAAAAGGCGACCGCACCACACTGGATTTCCTTGGCGGTCTGAACTACACGAAAGAGAACTACACGACTCTGAGCCGCAATTTCGCGGCCCTGACACTTGGAGAGGAGCTCAGTCATAAGCTGGGCGCATCGACTCTTGTCACTCAGAAGCTGTACTTCTTCCCCGACCTCAGTGACACCGGCGAATATCGTGGGACCTTCAATTTCGGCAGCGTGACCAAACTGAGCAAGTGGCTGGGGTGGCAGAATGCGTTTGGCTATATCTATGTGACCAATCCGCCTCCGGCCACGCCTCCGCTCAAGAAGAATGACATTATCCTGACTACTGGGCTCAATATTTCCTTCACTCACTAAGACGCGTGGGGCGGGGATTCCGTTTTCAACGGGCAGACGCACGGTCTCGCCCACGCATTGCGCCCCGCTCAATTCATCTCTTCCGCGAATACTGTCTGGCGTATGCCGGCACATCACGCGCCGGGTCGAGTCTCGGATCATTCACCGGTTTCCCTGCGACCATTCCCAAAGGAATCACGCCCGCCCAGGTGGGAAACGCGTAGTCTTCTTCATCATCCACCGGAGGACCCTGCCGCACCTTCGCCGAGAACTCCTCAATCGGCAGCCGCATTACTAGAGTCGCTTTGAGTTCCTTCTCATTGGGCTGGCGGGATTCCACCCAGCGGCCCGGCAGGATGTGCTCGGACAAGAGACGCAAAGCCTCGAGCTTTTCTTTCGCATCGCTCACCGCGACCGCTGTTCCCAGGATGACCACCGAGCGGTAGTTCATCGAGTGATTGAAAATCGAGCGCGCCAGCACCAGCCCATCCAAGAGCGTAACCGTGACGCAGACCGCGACCCCCTCATCGACGCGGCGCAGCATGCGGCTCGCAGCCGAGCCGTGAATGTATAGGTTGTCGCCTACCCGGCCGTAGCCGGTTGGAATCACAAAGGGTTGGCCATCCGCCACGAATCCAACGTGGCAGATGAAACCTTCGTCCAGAATCTTGTAAGCGGCGGCGCGATCGTACACCGCACGATCAGCTTCGCGGACGAGGCGCGTCCGCGCACTTGGAGTGTGGGGGTTTGACATTCAGAAAAGGCTCCCGGCAATCGCGAAGGATGAAAGGATGAAAAGAGTGTAGCAGGAGCGGCAACAAATCACAGATCGGCAGTCAGCATTCAGCACTTAGTCAAACCAAGGGACCAGTACTAACTGCCAAACGCTGACTGCTGACTGCTGAGTGCTGACCTCTTCCTACCAATTCAATTTCAATCCAAACTGAAATTGCCGCGGATCGTAGGCAGCTGTAGCTTGACCGGCGTTGGTGAAAAGCGGGCTGACGGCGGACACATTGTACCGGTTAGCGATGTTGAATATATCGGCGATTAAATCCATGTTGAAGCGCTCGCCGAAATTGATACGCTTGGCAACTCGCAAATCGTCGAAGACCGTCCAGGGCGCGACGCCGGCGTTGCGTGAAAGGTTGCCATCGAGCGAGAGCAATGTCCCATCGAAGCCCGCCAGGCAAGGCTCCTGGAAGACTCCAGTGGGCGAGTACTTCGAGGGAGTTCCGGCTCCGCAGAGAGGGTTCACGAATGTATTAGGACGGCCGGTGAGCGAAGACAACTGCAGATTGTCGCCCGAGCCGGTGATGATATTGAAGGGCCGCCCGGAAGCGACTTCGACGATAGGCGCGAACGTCCAATCGCTGAAAACCTTGCTGGCGAAACCGTCTCCACCTAATTTACCGGTCTGGTAGACGCCACTGAATACGAATCGGTGGCGCTGATCGAACAACGAATTGGAACGATCCAGACCGGGATAGTAGCTGTCCTGAGGAGTGGTCGTGGCCTGCAAATCAGTCGAATCGTCAATCGCGTGGGACCACGTGTAGGAAGCCAGGAATTCGTAGTGGTTACCGAAGCGCTTACGCAGGTTGGCGCTGAAGCCGTGGTAGATGGAACTGCCGTTAGAGTAGTTCGCATCCATATCCCCGAACGGAATGCAGTTCGTTAACCCGCTCGCGGGATTGCAGTTGGCATTAAACCCCTGGCTTGCCAGACCCTGAAGGATGGTTTGCGCCAAGCCAACGCAGGCGCCGCCGCCGCTCGCCAGATAGGCCCCGGCAATCGACGGATTCAGCCCGGATGGCCGGAAGAAGTTCATCAGAGAAGAGTCGACGTAGGGCGTTCCGGTTGGGCTGACTCCGCAGCCACTGACGGTGAACGGACTGCTTGGCGGGGCTTTGCCTGCCGCAATCGCTGCTGCAGCAGCAGCTAGATAGTTCTTCATCATCAAGTCACCGCGAATGGTGTTGGCATTGATCGGCCGATTCAAATGACGTCCGCCGTTGAAGTTGTATGCCAAATCCAGAGCGAAGCCGCCGCCCAGGTCACGCTCGACGCTGAAGTTCGCCTGTTGCGCATAGGCGTAAACGAAGTTCTTCGATTGCGGATAGCCAAAGGGCTGGAATGCTAGGGGAAGCGGCGTCGTGGGACTCAAGTAGTTCTGGTTTAGAAATATCGATTGCGGGAAATTCAACGCCTGAAATTGCTGCTGGTTGGGTAAATATCCAAGCGCGCTGGCTACCGCAGCATTGGTGGAGACAACGCAGGGGTTTGTGACGCTCGTGCCATTGATGGGCAGCCCTTGAAAGATCGGAATGGCGTTGAGGTTTGCAGGGTTGCCCTGGCCGAAGGCGGCATTGGGGTTGCCGCATCCTGCGGTGCCGGCAAAAGCTAACTGCCCGCTGGTAGAGCCGTCGGAAGCGTCGCCGAGGAAATAAAGACCGAGCAGGGGATGGTCATAGAATATGCCGTAGGAAGCACGGACCACTGTTTTACCGTCGCCCGCGGGATCCCATGCCATGCCAATGCGGGGCTGGATGTTATTTGTGTCGGTCTGAATGCCCTTCTGCAATCCCAGGAACTTATACCCCGCCTGAGCCAGCGGCGTAGGCTGCTTGAACTGTGGCGCGAATTCCACGTCGTAGCGCACGCCGTAATTGAGTGTGAAGGTGGGGCTGGCTCGCCAGGAGTCTTGCCAGAAAACGCCCAGGGGCTTGTTGGAGAACGAGTCGCTCGGACTGCCGAGGCCCTGAATAAAGTCTTGCGGCAGGCCTGCGCCGTAAGCCTGTACCGCCGAGAGGCTGGGGAAGCTGAGGCCGGGTATCGAAAATCCCAGATCGGCCGCACTGAAGGAGCCGAAATCGTATACGCCCCCGTAGTTCACCGTAAACGTCGCGTTGATAGGCAGATAATTAAAGTCCACTCCGAACTTAGTGTCATGCCGGCCGATGGCCCAGGAAAAATTGTCGGTGAACTGGTAGCGCTTCTCGACGCGCTGAATGTAGGAGTAAGGCTCGCGCCCGAAATAGGCAAAGCCGGGAATGTTCACGGCAGGGTCGGAGCCCCCGGGAATTTGCGTGTTGTAGAAATAAGAAAGGCCACGGCGGGCATACTGGAATCGAAATTCATTCACTTTGTTATTGCCGATCGTCCACGTGTCCTGCACCGTACCTGCAACGTCGCGGTATGTTTGCTGCGACGTGCGTGAGTAGGCGTTTTGTCCGAAGGGTTGGTCCTGGCCACCGACCTCGATGCCGGTAATGGTACTGGGGCTGGCGTTAACGCGCAGCATCAAGCGATTACGATCGTTCACGTTGTGATCAAGGCGCAACGAGTACAAGCTCGTGCCCTCGAACACGGGAAAGTTGCCTTGCTGCGAGTTCAGCGTCTGAAAGGACGCAGGCACGAAGCATCCGGGAGTGGGGGGCGGGCAGGATGTGGGGAACCCGCCAAGGCCGAATGCGCCGCCGAGATTCGTGGGCCATTTGCCGCTGACCGCCTGGCCGGACGAAGCCCCAGCCAGCGCCGCGTATTGGGCTACCGCTTGGGCAACGAGCGGATTGGCCTCGGCCGCCAATGTGGTCGGACTCGTCAGGAAACCAATCTGGTCCGCAGTCAATTGCAGAGTCCCGAAAGGCAGGCCGACCGCGGTCGTGTCGAAAGGCGTCAGCCCGAAGTTGTTCTGGCCGATGCTGGAAAAGCCGGTCTCATGCCGCCGGGTGATTTCGTAAGCAAAATAGAAATAAGTCTTATCTTTCTTAATCGGACCGCCAAAGGCAGTGCCCGCCTGCACTCGCGTGTACGCTGGATTGGGAACCGTGCTGAATGGGTTCACCGCCTGGAAGTTCCGGTTGCGCAGATAGCCAAAAACATCGCCGTGGAAGTCGTTCGATCCGGAACGAGTGATGATATTGACCACGCCTCCGGCCGCGCGTCCATATTCCGGCCCATAGCTGTTTGCAATAATCTGAAATTCTTGCACGGCTTCCTGCGAGACGGTGGAGCGCACCCCGTTTACGGAATTGTCAGTGGCGTCAGCGCCATCCACATTGACCAGGTTAGAGCGGGCGCGCTGGCCGCTAATGTTCAGTCCGGAGGTCGGGGCGGCCCCGGTATTGGGGGCGTTGTCGCGCACGACCTGAGAATCTGTCAGCGTGAAATTTATGTAGTTGCGGCCGTTGATGGGAAGGTTATCGATGCGCCGCTGATCGATCGTGTCGGTGGTCGAAGTGCGGCTGGTCTCGATCAGTTCGGCTGCGGCGCTGACATTGACCACTTCCTGAGCACCCGCAAGCCCGAGCGTGATTGGCAAGTCAGCGACTTGTCCCACCGTGATGGCCACATTCTCAACTGTCGCTTTCGTGAAGCCCGCAGCTTCGACCGTAACCTGGTAAGTTCCCGGCGGCAACAACAGGATGCGGTACTCGCCCTGGCCGTTCCCCGTTCCCGAGCGCTCCAAACCCCTCGCCTGATCTCGCACCGTAACCGTGGCGTTGGTTACTAAGCTGCCCTTGGGGTCTTTCACCGTAATATGCAGATCGCCGGTAGCCGCGCCCTGGGTGAAGCCAAATGTAGTCAACGCCAGCATGAGGACTATTAACGAGACGAGCTTACGCATTGTCATAAGGTTTTCTCCATGGGATGAGTGACGAGGACATGATTGACGAAGGCTGACTCACGAGGGCATGACTGAGGGTGGAGTGACTGACGTGGGGGACGCCCGGCAATTTGCGGGCGGAAGGCCACAGCCAGTCCGAATTCGTCGGCAGGCTTCAGAGCAAACATTCTCAAGAAGGTGTTCGGGTGGTTTGTACATCAAGGGCAGGTAGAAAGCAAGCCGGATTACCGAGGAGCACCGGGTTGGTTAGTGCGGGCTAGAGCGGTCATCCGATGTAGGCGCGCAACTTTACGAGGATGCCAGTGCTATACGGCTTTGCTGTATTGACGGTCTTTCTTCCGCTTTCCAGCCACTTCTTCGTACACCCCAAGAATCTGCCGGGCTGAGGCGTCCCACGAGAATTTTTTTACCTGTTCGTACCCACGCTGTTTAAACTTTTCGCGAACCGTCTGGTCGAGCAGCACGCGGAGCAGCGCGCGCATGATCTCGAACACATTCTCTGGGTTCACCAGCACGGCCGCATTGCCCACCACCTCGGGCAGGGACGAAGTGTTGGAGGTGACGACCGGAGTGCCGTGCGCCATGGCTTCCAGCGGCGGCAGTCCAAAACCCTCGTAGAGAGAGGGGAAGACGAAGATCTTGGCCGCATCGTAGAACACTCGCAGCATTTCAATGGGAACGAATCCCATGAAGCGTACGTCGTTCTGCACGCCGCCGCGTATAACTGTGCGGCGCAAGTCGGGATGCTTCGAGAGCTCATCGCCGATGATGATCAGCTTGAGATCAGGAAACTTTCCTTCCTTTTCCAGTTCAGCCTTCAACGCGGAAAACGCTTCGATAATCCGCACCAGATTCTTGTGCGGACTGATGCGGCCCGCATAAAGAAGAAAGGGATAAGTCACCAGGTAACGTTCGGCGAGGACTTGCCGGTCCGCGTCAGAGGCGTGACCGTGGAGGAAGCGCGCATCAATGGCGTTGTAGACAACTTCAATGCGGGACCCCGGGATGCCAAACAATTTTTCGATGTCGCTCTTGGTGTACTTGGAGACCGCCAAAATTCGTGCCGCCCCTTTTAGCACACGGCGCGTAAGGTGAAAATGCAGCGAGCGTCTCAGGCCGGAGCGATCATGGGCGCGATACATGTGCTCCAGAACGTCATGGACGGTCATCACGTACGGACAAGGTAAAGTACGCGGCATCCAGAACAGGTGCGGGATGTGCACCAGATCACAATTCAAACGCTTGAGAATGGCGCGACATTCGAGATACCCTTTCGCCGTGGTCCCGTCGTCCAGCAAAGGGATCGTCTGAAAGTTTGGCGGGAGCGGATCGATCTCCGCTACCTTCTGCGGTGAGCCGATAAGAAAATACTCATTCGAGTGATCGAGCCGGCCCAGCGCCCGCACCACATTCCGCGTGTAAGTGCCAACGCCGAACTCGGTCATCCGCCGGATATCAATGGCGAGCTTCACGGAACAGATTTAACCACAAAGGACACGAAGGTACACAAAGGAATTCGGATTTCAGGAAGGAATATGTTTCGCGTCAGGAGCGGCCACGACCTCACGCCCTCGCTTCTGCCTGCGCCTTGGCTCGACGCTCCGGATATAGCGGGAAAGTATCCGCCAGTTCCAGCACCTGTTTACGGATTTTTCCCAGTACGGCGGCATCTGTTCGATGATGCAGCGCCTCGGAGATCCACCGGCCCACTTGCCGCATTTCGGCTTCTTTCATGCCGCGTGTGGTCAGGGCTGGCGTGCCAATGCGGATGCCGCTTGGTTTCATAGGCGGGTTGGTGTCGAAAGGAATGGCGTTCTTGTTGACGGTGATGCCGGCCTGGTCCAGGGCTTTCTCCGCCTCGCTGCCCAGCATACCTTTGGAAAACACATCCACCAGCATGAGGTGCGTGTCCGTGCCACCGGAAATGATGCGGAAGCCTTCTGCCGCCAGCGCGTCAGCCAATACTTTCGCGTTGGCCACGACCTGTCTTGCGTAATCGCGGAAATCGGGCTGCATAGCTTCGCGGAAGCACACTGCCTTGGCAGCGATGATGTGCACCAGCGGTCCGCCCTGCATGCCAGGAAAAACTACTTTGTCGATTGCGGCTGCGAACTCTTGCTTGCACAAGATCATTCCAGCGCGTGGTCCTCGCAGCGTTTTATGCGTGGTTGAAGTCACAATGTGCGCGTGCGGAACTGGCGAAGGATGTGCGCCGCCCGCGACCAGGCCGGCAAAGTGCGCCATGTCCACCAAGTAGAGCGCGCCGATTTTGTCGGCGATTTGCCGCATGCGCACGAAATCAATGATGCGGGAGTACGCGCTGCCGCCGCCGATGATCATCTTGGGGCGTTCTTTCTCGGCAAGCTTTTCAAGGTCATCGTAATCGATGGTCTCGGTTTCCTTGGTCACGCCGTAGGGGACGATGCGATAAGTCTTTCCGGAAAAGTTGAGATGAAAGCCGTGCGTGAGGTGGCCGCCGTGCGCCAGGTTCAAACCGAGAATCGTGTCGCCAGGTTGGAGCACCGCGGAGTAGGCCTCCATGTTGGCTTGCGATCCGGCGTGGGGCTGGACGTTGGCGTGTTCCGCTCCGAAAAGTTGCTTGGCGCGATCGCGCGCCAGGTTCTCCACGATGTCGGCGAACTCGCAGCCTCCGTAATAGCGCTTACCGGGGTAGCCTTCAGCGTACTTATTGGTGAACACCGAGCCCATGGCTTCAAGCACAGCTTCGCTGACGAAGTTTTCCGAGGCGATCAGTTCCAATCCTTCGTGCTGGCGGCGGACCTCATTGTCGATGGCGGCGGCCACCTCGGGGTCGGCTTCGTAGAGCGGGCGCGACATGTTGTTGTTTTTCATCTCACTTAGTCTCCGGAAAAATTCCTGGCTCATGCGTTGTAGTGGCCGGTTTGCTATAAACGTCCGGCCGATGAAGCTCCATGTAATTCTGAGGCTTCCTGAGAGGCTCGAACCCGAGCTGCGAGTATAGCCCGTGGGCGTCGCTTGTGACCAAGCTCCAACGCCGTAATCCCTGCAACTGAGGATGCTGCATGACACATTCCATCAGCCACTTGCCCAAACCGCGCCCACGGAACGATTCGAGCACGAATACGTCTCCAATATAGGCGTAGGTGGCGTAGTCGGAAATGACGCGCGCAAATCCGACTTGCTTGCTCTCCGCATACAATCCGAAGCACAGCGAGTTCTCAATGGAACGGGCGACAACCTCGCGTGGGATACCCTTGGCCCAGTAGCACTCGGTCAAGAAACCATGGACAACATCCAGGTCGAGTCGCTCACGATCGGTGCTGACGGTGAATGCACCTTTGCGGAACTCTCGCTCCTGCGCGGATTGACTGGTCTGCGTAGACATACCCCTTCAGTCATTCTAAACAAGCACTTGGCAATTAGCCTACAGGGTCCGTGAGAACAGATACCTATGACCCAAGGAAGAGCAATAACTCCTGCCAAAGCCAATATTGCAAAATCCTGCGTCAGTGCAAACTCTTTCATCTTGACACGGGCTCTTTACAGCGACAATCTGGTGTCGTCGTTTGCCTGCCAGATGGCACTCTCCTAGACCTGCAGGAGGTAGTTATGCGGTACTTCGCTATTCTGCTCGGAAGTCCGCTCACCCTCGGATGCGGAACTCCCGGAATAAATCATGATCCCGGAAATCATGATCCGCTCCGAGTGGCTACATTCTCTCCACCTGCGATAACGACGTTGACGCCGAACAGCGTGCCGGTCAACAGTGTGCCCTTCACCATGACTATCAACGGCAGCAACTTCGGTACTGACGCGGTCGTGTTCTGGCACGGTACAGTCCAATCGACGTTCTTCGTAACCTCGAACCAGCTCCTGGCCACAGTTACAGATACGGACCTCATGTTCACGGGCTTGGTTCCCATCTACGTCCGCACTGGAGGGCAGAATTCAAATACGGTGGATTTTGATGTGACGGCGCAATAGGGTTTCCTTCTCTCCGCAAATGCAAACTGCCCATGGCTAGTTTTCAAATGCGGTTCGCATGAACGACGCCAGATGCCAGCCGTCGATATATTTGTAGGGCGTTTCTCCGGTTGTGTAGTGTCCGCAAGGCAGTACTACCACCTTGTGATCTAAACCGTGCCGCGCGAACTCATGCACAGCGCTGCGGGAAAACTCTGGCAGGAACGTCAGATCGTGCTTGGCATAAATAATCAGCGACTTCCTCCGCCAGCGCGCGAATTGCTCGAAGTAGGACATCGGGCTCACAGCGCTCCAGAGAACCCGCAAACGTTCGAGATCAATCTGTGACTCGAGTCCTTCGCGGATGTGACGCGTGGATTGTCCATGCCAAACGACATCTGCAACGTAGGTCGCGGCGTGATTGAAAGCTGCCACCTGAATACGCGAGTCATGCGCGGCGGCTAGAAACGCGTAGCAGGAGCCGAGGCTGGTGCCCAGGATGCCAAGACGGCGATACCCTTGGGATTCCAGCCAATCCAGGCAGCAACGGACATCGATCACCGCTTGGCGGCAGGCGTCGAGCGTGCGCCCGATGTTGGCGGAGACGGCGTAATCGGCGCGTAGGATCTCGGGAGGCGTCCGAATGTCGTGGTATGGCATGGTCAATCGCAAAACCGAAATCCCGATAAGATTTAACACGCGGCACAAGCTGGTATAAGCGAGGGCATCAGAGTTCCAATGCGGCAAAAGCACAATCGCGCGCTTGCCTCGCGCTGGAAACCAGCGGGCGTTCACCAGGTTGTTTTCTGAAAACGGCGTGCGCACGGGCGAGGTGAAGCGCAGGAAATCAGCGCGAGTGCCCCGGACTTTTTCCTCTAATGCGAGGTCCGGCACGGCGCGGGTGCTGAAAACCTCGACCTCTCGCCTCTCCAAGCGAAAATCCGCTGGTTTGATGTAGGAAAAGAATTCATCGCTCGACGCGATGATTCGCCGGTTGTATTCGCGCAGGTAGCTTTCACCGTTCTCCGGAATATGCCCCGGAGCATAGCCGTTGCGGCAAGGCCAGTCCCGTGCCCACTCCACGCCCCACTCCAGCGGACGCACCACGCGATTGTTGTCCACGGACGTGAGCCGGGTCTCCCAATCATACATCCACTGTGCGTAGCTTGAGGGCATGTACTCTGAGGATAACAAACCGCGGGGCGGACAATCAGCTCCCTGCAGCGAATCGCTAGAACGGGCATTGGACGGCAGCGGGGAAGAGCTGGGATTCATCCAGGATTATGGCTTTCCTGGACGGATGTGAATCCGCGGGTCAAGCCACGGTGGGCTTGGCTGTTTCGTGAGGTTTGGGAAAGTCGAGCGTGACTAGTGCCCGCCGAGGGTATTTGTCCGTAGCTACGATTGGAGTTACAATGACTTTTGAATGGGACGAGACCAAGAACCTGGCCAACGCCCGAAAACACGGGTTCCACTTCGCCGACGCGGAAGAAATGTTCCGTGGCGCTCTGCTTGTTCGTCCCGATACGCGTGAGGACTACGGCGAGAAACGATGGATCGGAATTGGGACGATTCAGGGTCGGTGCGCCTTTGTGGCCTTCGCTGAACTCCCGCACGATACCATCCGAATCATCTCGCTGAGAAAGGCAGATCATGAAGAGCGGAAAGAATACGAAAAGGCGATCCAGAACGGACTGGAAGCGGGTTGACGCGCTCCGGGATGAAGATATCGATTTTTCCGACATTCCAAAGCAGGGGGCGAATTTCTTTGCCCATGCGATAATCTGGCCGGGACCGAAGAAACAGATAACCCTGCGGATTGATCCTGATGTTCTGACGTTTTTCCGCAAGCAAGGCCGAGGCTATCAGACCGTGATCAACGCCATTCTGCGCAAGTATATGGAAGCGAGAAAAGAACGCACGGTCTGAGATCCGCACAATCTGGTTTTCGGTGAGCCTAACTGCCGTATTTACCTCCCCCGACGGTTCTCCACGAAATTCTCTGCGCACCCTCAAAGCGGGCGCCAAGAAGGCACGCCGGGCGGTTTTCGAGTCCAACTTTGGGAAAGCCAACAAGAAGTAGCAATCTTTTGACAGCCTTCTGACAACTGCTCCGCCTCGCAAGATGAGCATTAACGTAAGAAGCTAAGACGTAGCAAAGCTACGTTTCTACAGTGAACGATGGCTGTTAAGGCTGCTTGAATGTCTCGATTTCGTAATGACACGCCAAGGTTCAACTTCTTCGAGCGGTGATAGGGTCCAGCAAATCAGTGCTGAGTTGGCCGGTCTGTTTCAACAGCAGATCGAGTTGACGAGACGGGAGGCGTTGGTAGGATTGACGCCGGCAGAATGCGAGGAGTACGACAAAATCGTGGAAGGGATTCGCGAATCGTATATCGAACTGGCGAAGGTCCGATCAGGCGCGTAATCTCTCAGTCGAGGTGTCTCCGAGGCACGCGCTTGGAGATTCCGCAGAGAATTTCATAGGGCACTGTCTCCGAAAGCGCAGCGTGTTCCCGGGCGTCGACACTCAGGCCGTCGGTGGCGCCGAGCAGCACCACTTCGTCTCCAACCGAAACTCCAGGCAGCCCGGTCACGTCGGCCAGAGTCAAATCCATGGAAATCCGTCCCACGATGGGAGCGTAGTGCTCACCCACAATCACCCGGCCTTGAGAAGAAAGCCTACGGTTTAAGCCATCCGCGTATCCCACCGGCAGCACTGCGATGCGAGCGGGAGCTTTTGTGACATAGATTCCGCCGTACCCCAGCGCTTGGTTGGCGCGCATATCACGCAGGGAGAGAATGCGGGTTTTCCAGGTCAAAGCAGGCTTCACCGCGAGACGCAACCCGCTGCCACTGACCTCACGACCAGCACGCTCGAAAGGCAGGTAATAGCCATACAGCGCAATCCCTGGCCGCACCATCGTGTTCCACGATTCCGGGCGCGAGATAACGGCCCCCGTATTCGCTGCATGAATCAGCGGCGGATTGAATCCTTCGTTCCGGAGAAAGTGGCGCACTTCATCGAACGACTTCAACTGCGCCGCAACCGATGGCGCGTCCAGCACCTCAGACGAAGCCAAGTGAGTGGACAATCCCTCGAGCACCAGGTGTGGCGAAGACTTCAACGCGGAACAAATTCGCGGCAAATCTTCGGGCGCGACTCCCAGCCGCCCCATGCCGGTATCCACTTTCAAATGGATAGGATGTTTTGGAACACCGAGGGAGGTCGCGGCCCTTTCGAACAATTCAATTTGCCCGGTCTCCCAGACCGTCGGAGTCAATCCCAGGCGGACGATGTCTTCCTCTTCGCCGCGCCAGAAACCGGTCATCAGCAGGATGCGTCCCCGGATACCAGCTTCGCGGAGGGGAATCGCCTCATCCAGCGAGGTCACGCCGAACCAGCGCGCTCCCTCCTGCTCAAGCGCTCGTGCACACTCGACCGCGCCGTGCCCGTAGGCGTCGGCTTTCACGATGGCGCAAACCTTCACCGCAGTACCTATGTGCTGCTGCACCGCGCGAAAGTTCTGCCGCAAGGTTCCCAGCGATACCTCGGCCCAGGTCGGCCGAGTCGCGGTTCGCTTGGCAATTTCGATGGTCGCCACTTTCTTTAGATTATAGCGGCCTCGGCGGTTGCCCCAGGTTACTGCCGTACTACTCCCTGTGTCTGATTCTGTGGCCGTCTCCAAAACCACTTCAGCTATCCGCCCGAGAGCGTGAAGTTCACCGTCACCTGGGTTCCCACTTCCACCGGCTCGCCGTTCAAGTAATATGGACGATAGCGCCACTGCAGAACCGCATCCATGGCGGATTTCACCAGCAGCGGGTGACCACTGACCACCTGCAGATTTTCAATCTTGCCCTCCCGAGTAATCATTGCGCGCAGCACTACGATTCCCTGGACCCGTGCCTGCCGCGCCAAGGGTGGGTATTGCGGCTGTACGCGATAGATGAGATTCCCCTCCATCATGCGGGAAACACGAGGGGGACGCGTGGATGGGGCCGGTGGAGGTGGCGGCACAATAACGTTAACCCCCCTGCCAATCGAGTCAAGTACCCCACTACGAGCCATCGAATTGCCCGTGCTGCCGGGCACACTCAGTCCACCTATATCAACCGGCGGCGGAGCGTTCGGTTCGTCAACCTGCAAAATTTCTCTCGGCACGGAACGTGGCGCGATCATCTTACCTTCCGATGACACGTTGCTGGTTGTCTGGTGCTCATTTCGTAGAGGTCCCGGAGCGGGTGGTGCTGGCGGCGGAGCTGGCGCCACCAGCGCGGCCATCAATTGAAACTGCGGTAGACCTTGGGTGTAGAACAGAGGCAGCAAGAGCAAACCACCTGCGGCCGCAGCCTGCAAGGCAAACGAAACCAGGGTTGTCCAACCCCGGCGCGAACGGTCAGCCCAAGGAGTATCGAGCAGCGAATCAGCAAACATGGTGTCCTCCCGAGTTTCGGTCCTTCTTCTAAGGACACCGGCATGCAGTCTCGCGGGCGCGAAGCAATTGCTGTTCTGCAAAAATAAAAGGCCGCTTTGGGGGCGGCCTTCTGGGAACTTTCGTCGAACCTAAGGTGTCCTCGAATTTACTTAGGAGGTGGAGTGGTCGTTGCCGGTTTGGTTCCGGCTGGCGCTGCGGGCTTTGCGCCCGTGCCCGCCGGTTTGGTCGTTACCGGTCTGGTAGGTGCGGGAACACCGGACTGCGCGTTGTAAGTCTCGACGATCGCCTTGGTGATATCCACGGAAGGCCCAGCCCAGAGCACGGGTCCTTGCGGCCATGGATTGGAAGTGTCCATGATCAGGCCGAATCCCTTATCGCCCGCATACTTCACGATGATGGGAGCCATCTTTTGCAGGATGCGCTGCGCGATCTCGTTCTGTTGGGACTGGGCGTCGTCCCGAGCATCCTGGACGGAACGCTCAAGCTTCTTCTGCTTCTCCTCGACTTGCTTGACCAAGGTGCCGCGGGAATCCTCGTTGAGCTTATCTCCTTGTGTACTCAGCTGCTTCTTCAGGCTCTCCACTTCGTCGTTCATGTTCTTCAACTCGGTCTGTTTAGGCTCGAGCTTCTTGCTGAGTACCTCGAAGTCGCGCTGGCCTTCGTTGCTGGCGAAGATTGCCTGCTCGATGTTGATCGTACCTATTTTGTTTCCCGTGCCAGCGAGAGTTGGATCGGGTGTGGTCGCAGCGGGCGTGGCGCTGGGAGCTGCGGGCAACGCGGGGTCGGCGCTGGCGGTTTGAGCCAGGGCTGCGACCGAAAAGATAAACACAGTGGCCAGAAGAAATCGCGCAAGCTTTCTTGTCATAGGGTTGCTTGAACTCCTTGGAAATTGTCCTGGGAATCTTGCTTCAGATCTTTTTCACCGACCATGCTGGGTCCCGCCCCGAAGCCAACGCGACCGTGCTCTCCACGGGGAAGGCAGACCCTAACACCCAGCGTCTCACGCTAAATCTTGGAGCGTGATGACCACCCCGTACCATTCGATTTTCAGGGTGTTGTAAGCTTCATTATAGGAACACTGCCGCCCCAGCGTCAAACCGGGGGCGTGGGTCCAAGTCGACTCTCGCCTCAAACCGCAACGCTGAAGCCCGGCGACCAAAGCCTTCCTCTCTAGAATGTTGTCGCCACCGTGAAGCGAAATGTCTTACGCGGCTCCCTCAGCTGATACGGAGGAGAAAAAGAGTTTCGGGCGAGCTGAAAGGTATAGTCTCCCGCGGCGCCTAGCGGGAACATGCTGCGGGTGATCGGCACCGGCGCGTTCACGATCGTATCCAACCGGACCGGGTTATACGCCCAGTAGATACGGAACGGTGCATTGACCACTGGCAGGAACACCTGCAACTCCAGTCCCGTGGACATTCTGGGAGTCCAGTTCGTGCCGCTTAGCGGGCTCAGGAACTGCGAGAACTTCTGCTTGGTTCCTCCAACGCAGTTCAGACCAACGTCCAGCGCAGGGCAGCCAAAAAATGTGTTATTGATCAGGTCGAATTGTCCATTGTTGATTTTCAGCTGTGAATCTCTGAGGATGGGCTCGACGCCGGCATCGACGAATGGCGCCAAAGACACCGGGCCGGCGATGGTGATCCGGTACTCCAGGTTGGCGACCAGGCTCAAGTCGCCCCCAGGAAAAACGATCTGGTCGAGCGGAACCGGGATGGTATAAGCCCCCTGCAGCGGATTGGCGGGATTTTTGGGAACAAGCGAGCCATCCGGGTTGCGCAACTGGATGGCGGTCGTGTTCGGGAGAAAAGCGACGGGTGAAATGGAGCGTATATCGAACCCACGCAAATCGTTTTCCCCGCCATTATAGAAGCGCTGGAACGGAGGAGGCACCAGCCCTCCGTACCCTGTCAGAAAAGAACCCTGGACCCTGAAGCCAACCGTGTTGCGCCCCTTCTGCACCGGCGTCCAGTGCGTGTACTGCACGATCGGACGAATTGTTCTGACAGTCCCGCCCAAGCCGGCAATTTCAGCACCCGCGTACAAGCTGCTGCCCTTGTGGGGATAGAGGGCCCTGTCCACGGAGTTTACCGAGTAGCTGGGGACAATCTTGCTGGTGATGATCCCGTTCAGCGCGTTGGGGCCGCTGATTCCGCTGAACGCCAGGGAATTGAAAAGCGTCTGCGACGCTGTCGTGAGCGCTACGATCGAAGAGTCGTCGTATGAGTAACTGATGCCCACGCGTTTGAACGAGCGGTGCAACGGATACGTCAGGCTGGTCGAGAAGCCCCTGCTTGATTGCGTGTAGTTCTGAAGATTCTGCTGTAAAGCCGATGGCAGATTGATCTGCTGACCGCTGAGAATTGCCGCTTGCCGAGCCTGATCGTAGGTGAACTTCGTGAAGTACACGGTGAAGCCGAACTGCAGTGGACGATCGAATAAATAAGGTTCGCTGAAGCTAAATGAAACGTTACGCTGGAGATTGCCAATGTTGGCCTGCACGCTGAGGGTCTCGCCCAGCCCGAGAAAGTTGTTGGTGCTGTAGCTGAGTCCGATGAACGATCCCGACAGACCACTGACACCGCCGCTCAATCCGATGCTGTTCTTCCCCTTCTCCTTGACTTTGAGGGTGAGATCTACCGTACCTTCCTTTTCGTTCAAATGACGTTCGGTGACATTGGGATCATCGGCCTTCAAATTGTCGAAAAAGCCCAACTGGTTCAGCCGCTGGATGCTGAGCTCCCAAAGTTGCTGATTGTAAACCTGACCTTCTTCCAGAACGATCTCGCGGCGTATTACCTTGTCGCGAGTCGTGGTATTGCCCTGAAACTCGATTCGCCGCACGTAAAACTGCTTGCCCTCGTCCACGTCAATGTCGAGGAAGACGCGTTTCTTTTCCTCGTCGAAGGTGGTGTTGGGAATGGACGTGAAGTTGATGTATCCCAGTTGGCCATAGGCTTTCCCCAGGTTTTCCAAGCCTTTCGCGATCTTGCTTCGGTCAAAGGTATCGCCGTCTTTTATTGGAAACAGGCTGCGCAATGCCTTGGTGTTAGTCACTGCCTTGTTATTCTTGAAGGTGATTTCGCCCAAGCTATATTTCTCACCTTCCTCGATGGGCATGGTGATGTCCACTGCCTTCCCCGGGCCGCCCTGGAGCAGCGGGATGTGAAATCCCGGATGTCCGGTATCGTGGATCTTGGTCTTAGGCTCCTGAACCAGCACTTTGAAGTAGCCGCGGTTTTGGAACTCGGCGCGAACCCGCTCGGTGTCCTCATCGAGCTTGGTGGCATCGTAGGTCTTGGCGAGCAGATTCTCCAGGAAGATAGAATGAGGGACCCCGATGGGCTTCAGGTTCTTCATCGCGCCGCGCAGGATGCGGCTACTGACGTGCTTATTCCCTTCGAAGCGAATCTTGCCCACCTTGACTTTCGGTCCTTCCTTGACCACGAACGTGAGGCTCACCGCGTTTGGCGGAATGGGGTGAATCTCGGTGCGAATGGTGGAAAATTGTCTTCCGTGCTCGGCCAGCAGCTCCTTGATCGTGACCTCCGCCTTCTTCACTTTCGTCGGATCGTACTGGCTCTCGACTGCCAATCCGACTTTGCGTTCCTTGAAGCGGTCAAGCACGTCGCTTTTCGAGACCGAGTTCAGCCCCACATAGTCGATCTCCCGGATGGTTGCCCGTTCTTTCACATAGACATGAATGATCCATCCCTTGGCTGTCTGCTCTCGTTCAAAGCGGATGTCTTCAAAGTAGCCGGTATTCCATAGCGAGTTGAAGTCACGCTCGATCGCGGCCTGGTCGTAGACATCTCCGGCGTGGGTGAAGATTCGGGCCTTAATCGTTTCGGCGGGAATACGGCGGTTACCGTGAACCTCGACCCCGGCAATCACATCCTGCTGCCCCACCGCCCAGGAGCAGAGTAAGAAAAAAGTCAGCACGAGACCAAGGAGTGCGCGTCTGTTGGCTTCGCAACACTTTATAAATGAAGGAGATGGCCCCGCAGAGACAACCGGGGGTCGCCATGCGCGGCCATGCCTGCCCTGGATTACCGCAGGGCTATCCTGATGAGTGCGATGAATCGCCACTACCTCAGCTTATGGGAGTGTGGAAAACCGCAATTATACGGTAGAGCAGTGGACACCGTCCAAGCACTTACGCCTAAAATCGCCCTCAGGATGCCGTTTGGAAAAGCTCCACTTCAACCAAGACGGAATAAAACGTGGCGGAGTTGCCCAGGTCCGTAAGTTTTTCTGAAGTCAGCACGTTAATGTTCCGCCCCTCGGGACTTAGCTTCGCCCATTGGAGCCGTGCACAAACTACACCAGGCTGCACCGCGCCGTCTACTCTCGCTCTTAGGAGTATATCGCCACGGCGGTTGAAGACTCGTACCCTGTCGCCATCCGCAATTCTCCGCGCCCGGGCATCGCTGGCGTTCATTTCGAGCAGGCCTACTTCCTCCATCTCCTGGATCGTGGGCAAATTCGAAAACGTTGAATTGAGGAAGTTGTCGGCCTTACGTGCCAACAATTCCAGCGGAAAGGCTTTAGCTTGCTCACTGTGCCGCGATTCGCTGGGCGGTTCAAAGTGCGCCACAGGATCTAAACCTTGAGCCTTGAGAGCTTCACTGTACAACTCAGCCTTGCCGCTGGGAGTGGCGAAATTCCCTTGAGCGAAGGGCAGAAAGAAATCTGAGAACTGCGAACTATGAACTGAGACCTGTCTTTTGAAATTAAGCCTCACATGCCCCTCCCGTTGAAGCTGCTCGCGGTCGATCCCCTGCAGCCAAGGATGGTCTGAGTCCAACGCCGCGTCGATCATCTGGTCGACGGATTCGCGAAAGCACTCTTCCTCGAAGCCCATCCCCTCAGCGAGTGCCCGGAAGACTTCCACATTCGAACGACATTCACCCAGTGGCTCGATGGCCTGATCCGATATCTGCAAAAAGTAGTGCCCGTAAGCGGTCTGCAGTTCCTTGTGCTCAAAGAAAGTAGTCGCAGGCAGAACCATGTCGGCATAGTCGGTAGTGTCGGTAAAGAATTGTTCGTGCACGACGGTAAATAAATCGGAACGCTGCAATCCTCGTATCACTTCGTTGTGATTGGGACACGTCGCCGCCGGATTAGAGCCGTAAACGAACAGCGCCTGAATTGGCGGATCATCCAGCGGGTTCAGAGCCTTGCCCAATTCCACCATGTTAACGGTGCGCGCGGGACGCCCCAACGACTTGAGCATCAGGTCTTTTCGCTTCAACCCACTGCCAATCGGGGCAAAGGCTCCGCTGGTAGAAAGCTGCAGCCCGCCGCCTACTTCTTTCCACGATCCGGTGATGCAAGGCAGCATAGCGACGGCGCGTGTCGCCATGCCACCGCCTTCTGAACGCTGCACCCCGTAATTCAATCGAATAACTGCCGGATGCGTAGTCGCGTACTCCCGGGCCAGCTTCACAATGTCAGATGCCGCGATTCCCGTCCACTTCGCCACGCGCTCCGGCGTGTAGTCCTGCACTTTGTTGCGAAGCGGTTCGAATCCTATCGTGTAGCGCTCGACGTAATCCGCATCATGGAGCTTCTCGCCGATGATCACATGCATCAATCCCAGCGCCAGGGCAGCGTCGGTGCCGGGATTGATCGGCAGATACCAGTCCGCGCACGCCGCCGTGCGAGTGCGATAAGGATCGATCACCACCAGCTTTGCGCCTTGACGACGCGCCTCCTCGATGAATGGCCACAGGTGCACATTGTTGCCGTGGATGTTCGCGGCCCAGGCAATGATGTAGCGCGAATGGCGGAACTGTTCCGGCTCCGTACCCAGTTTCACCCCAAGCACAGATTCCAATCCCGCTTCGCCAGCCGCGGAGCAGATGTTGCGCGCCAACTGAGATGCACCCAGCCGATGGAAGAATCGGCGGTCCATGGAGGCGCTATTCAACATTCCCAGCGTGCCTCCAAAGGAGTAAGGCAGGATGGCCTCACTGCCGAATTCGGCCGCGATCTTTTTGAAGCGGGAGGTGATTTCCTCGAGAGCCTCGTCCCAAGTGATGCGCTGCCACTCGTGTGTGGCGCGGGCGCCCTCGCCCGCGACCCCCACCCCCTTCGGCCCCACACGCCTCATCGGATACAAAACCCGGTCCGGCGAATACACCCGATCCAAGTACTTCGCCACCTTCGCGCACAGGAAACCACGGGTCACGGGATGCGCAGGATCACCCTTGATTTTGGTCGCGCGGCCGTCCTCCACGGTAATCAAAACTCCGCAGGCATCAGGGCAATCGTGCGGACAGGCGGCGTGAACCACGCTCTTCATAGTCTCTTGATTATAGGGTTAGTTCATGTCGGAAGGACACATCAGACGAAATTCTATTTCACGCCTACGTAGATGTCGATCTGTGAATCCTGCGGATTACGCGCCCGTTGATCGTAGACCTCGAAATCAGTTTTGTAGGCACGCTTGCCGCCAAGCAGCGCCTTCTGACCTGATGTTTCCATGTGAGCTACGCAAGGAACTTAAGAGCAAGGCGTCGTCTTACTTGATTTCCATCACTTCTTTTTCTTTCCCCTTGCTCATGTCTTCCATCTTCTTGATTTCGTCATCGGTGAGCTTTTGGATCTCATCCATGGCCCGCTTCTCGTCGTCCTCGGTGATCTTCTTGTCTTTCATCGCTTTCTTGATGGCGTCGTTACCATCGCGCCGGATGTTGCGCACCGCGGTCCGATGCTCCTCAAGCACCTTGTGGAGGTGCTTCACCATATCCTTGCGCCGCTCTTCGGTCAGCGGAGGCACAGGCACGCGGATGATCTTGCCATCGTTCATCGGGTTCAAGCCGATGTCCGCGGCGCGAATTGCTTTTTCGATTGCCGGCAGCGCGGTCGGATCAAAAGGCTGCACCGTGATGAGCTGCGGCTCCGGCGCATGCACTTGCGCAAGCTGATTCAGCGGCATGTGCGACCCGTAGTACTCCACGTTGACGGAATCCAGCATATGAACCGAAGCCCGCCCTGTGCGCGTGGCAGCCATCGCCTTGCGGAAGTCCTCCACCGCTTTGTCCATGCGGGTCTTGAGTTGAATGTAGGTGTCTTTAAGGCCAGGAATTGCGGCCATACCAGCTTGAGCCATGGTCAGCTCCCCTGAAGATGAGTTACCAAAACTGTGAATTATAAACCTTTGAAACTATTTGAAAACTAATGATTGGCTCAGGAGGAGCAATCCGTGGCCAGCCTTTACGCGCTGACCAGCGATCCGATCTTCTCGCCGGTTACAACTTTCCGGATATTTCCCCGCTGATTGAGATTGAAGATGATGATCGGCAGGTTGTTGTCTTTGCAAAGCGAAATAGCGGTCGAGTCCATCACCTTCAAGCCCTTTTTCAGCACATCCATGTAGCTGATCTCGGTGAATTTCTTGGCATCTTTTACCAGCACCGGGTCGGCATCGTAGATACCATCAACCTTCGTAGCTTTCATGATGACGTCTGCCTTGATTTCCATGGCGCGCAGCGATGCTGCCGTATCCGTAGAAAAATATGGATTACCGGTGCCCCCGGCAAAAATCACCACCCGGCCTTTTTCCAGATGACGGATGGCGCGCCGGCGGATAAATGGTTCGGCAACCTGGTTCATCTCAATCGCCGACTGCACTCGCGTGTAGACGCCCTGCTTTTCCAGCGCATCCTGCAACGCCAGTGCATTGATCACGGTCGCAAGCATGCCCATATGATCGGCAGAAACCCGGTCCATCTCTTTCGCTTGCTCCGCCACGCCCCGGAAGAAATTCCCTCCGCCCACCACGATCGCGATCTCGATCCCCAGGGATCTCACGTCCGCCAGTTCAGCGGCGATTTCGTGGATACGAAAAGGGTCGACGCCGAAACCCTGGGTCGCGGCCAGGGCCTCGCCGGAGAGCTTGAGCAAGATGCGTTTAAAGACAGGAGCTGTCATGATTTTGTAGCGTCGGCGTTCTCGCCGGCTGTCGTGCGTACCTCACACCCGCACGAGGGCATAAAAAAGGCGCCATAAGCGCCCTGAGTTACTCAGCCTTTTGCTCCGGCTTGGTGATAGCGATGGTCTCGCCTGCCTCACCCACCTTGAAGCGGGCGAAGCGGCGCACCGCGATGTTTTCGCCCAGCTTTCCGATCTTGGTGGCAATGAGCTGCGCGATGCTGACCGTCTGATCCTTGATAAAGGGCTGCTCCAGCAGGCAAACCTCCTCGTAAAACTTGCCCATCTTACCTTCGACGATCTTCTCCACCACCTGCGGCGGCTTGCCGGTCGCTGCGGCTTGCGAGCGATAGATATCCTTCTCCCGCTCGTAGGCCTCGGGCGTGACGTCCTCCTTGCGGACAAACTTGGGATCGCTGGCCGCAATGTGCATGGCGATGTCGTGCACCAACTCCTTGAAGTCCTCGGTTCGGGCTACAAAATCGCTCTCGCAGTTAATTTCCACGAGCACGCCAATCTTGCCCCCGGCGTGGATGTAGCTGGCCACCGAGCCTTCGCTGGTCACGCGCGCTGCCTTCTTTGCCGCCACGGAAACACCCTTCTTGCGCAGCACTACAACCGCCTGCTCCATGTCGCCCTTGGCTTCCGTGAGGGCCTGCTTGCAATCCATCATTGGCGCCCCGGTCTTTTCCCGGAGCTCTTTCACTTGTGTTGCTGAAATATTCATCGTAGATGTGCTCATTGCTATGAAATCCTTACTGTAGAAACGTAGCTTGCTACGTCTCAGCTTGCTAATCGCTTCCCGCGGTGGAGACGTTGCAAACAACGTCTCTACGGATATTTTGCTTCTACAAACTTCGACCCGCGCCGGACGACCCGCGCGGGTCTGAATCCCTCAGGGGCTAAAGCCCGGAATCTAATCTCGCTTTACGGCACGGCTGAAGCCATGCCCTCCCACAATCCCCTTCGCCGCGTCCACGACAACCGCAAGCCGCAGTCTTTCGCTAACGACCACCGGACTTGCCCTAATATGTCTGCGTCTCTACTTGCGGAATGTCTTCGGCGACAGCGTCCTTCGCGGCAGCCGGCTGCTTGCGTGTACCCGCTCTCAGCACATCTTCCATGCTGATGTCTTCGGCTCCGGCGTCTTCCGCGGCGTTAATGTCGATTCCGACCTCCGCGCGCGCGGCCGCGGCCAATTCGGCCTGTTGCGCCGCCCCGGCAGCAGCCGCCAGGTCGGCGACTTGCTTGTCGGTCATGAGTTGCGCGCCTTCGGCCACAGAGTCTGCGATCTTCGAAGCGAAAAGCCGAATCGCCCGCAGCGCATCGTCGTTGCCCGGAATCACATAATCCACTTCGCTGGGGTCGCAATTCGTGTCCACCACCGCGACTACCGGAATGCCGAGCTTGCGTGCCTCGCGCACAGCGATCTGCTCTTTGTTCGAGTCGATGATGAAGATCGCGTCCGGCAGGCGGCTCATATTCTTGATGCCTGCCAGGTTCGCCTGCAGGTGCTTGCGCTCGCGCTCCAGCTTGATCACTTCTTTTTTGGGCAGCAACTCGTAGCGGCCATCCGTGGCCATCTCGTCGAGTTCTTTCAGCCGCTTTACCGACTTCTGCACTGTCACCCAATTGGTGAGCAGGCCGCCCAGCCAGCGCTGGTTCACATAGAACCCGCCACAGCGCGTCGCCTCCTCGGCAATCGCGTCCTGGGCCTGGCGCTTGGTTCCGACGAAGAGAATAATCTTCCCTTCGCTGGCCAGTTCCTGCACGAACTTCGACGCCTCTTTGAACATTTTCAGCGTCTTCTGCAGGTCGATGATATAAATCCCGTTGCGCTCTCCGAAGATGAATTCCTTCATCTTGGGATTCCAGCGCTTGGTCTGATGCCCGAAGTGGACGCCCGCTTCGAGCAACTCCTTCATGGTGATATTAGCCAATCAACCTCCTCATTTGGTCTGCATCCGGCGCTCACCCTGAGGCTGCCCCGGATTGCCATTCCCGTCCCCGCGCCGCGAGGCACGAGAAGAATTGAACACCTAAAACAAAACCACATTCCGTAGAAACGCAGCTTGCTACGTTTCCGTTGTTGTGAAGCAGACGCAGCAAGCTGCGTCTCTACAATCCCAAATTCCTAGCGCTTCGAGTACTGGAACCGCTTCCTCGCGCCCTTCTGACCGTACTTCTTGCGCTCTTTGCCGCGTGAATCGCGCGTGACCATGCCTTCGGCCTTGAGCTTCTTGCGCAGTTCAACATTGAACAGCATGAGAGCGCGGGCGATGCCCAGCTTCACCGCGTCAGCCTGGCCATTCACGCCGCCGCCAGAAACCCTGGCGACCACATTGAACGTGCTCGCGGTCTCGGTCGAAAGCAGTGGCTGCTTCGCGCTCGCGCGCTGCGCCGGGGTCACGAAATACTCCTCGAAAGGGCGCCCGTTAATCTTAAATTCGCCGCTGCCCGGACGCAGATAGACGCGCGCGATCGCCGACTTGCGGCGTCCTGTACCGTAGTATTGCACTAGCTCTGCCATTGATTAGCATTCAGCACTCAGCATTCAGCTAACCCCAAGTGCTTCGACCCTTTCGCAAATTCTTTAAAACCTAACTACGTCATCCCGAACCGGTTTGAGCCGGTGAGGGATCTTGCTGGTACTACCAAAACTTTACGCCCTTACTTCGAGCGCCTTCGCCTGCGGCTTCTGCGCTTCGTGCGGATGCTTCTCGCCGCGATACACATTCAGCTTGCTGATCATCTGCCGCCCCAGCTTCGACTTGGGGAGCATACGCAGAACCGCAGCTTCGATCACCGACTCGGGCTTGCGCGCGAATCGCTTGCGGAACTCCTCGGTACGCAATCCACCCGGGTATCCCGTGTAATGCTGATAGACCTTCTGCTCGGACTTCATACCCGTCGTCTTCACCTTCTCGGCGTTGATCACGATCACATGGTCGCCGGTGTCGAGAAAGGTCGTGTACTGCGGATTTTCCTTACCCATCAAAATGCGGGCGACTTGTGACGCAAGCCGACCGAGCGTCTGCCCGGAGGCATCCACGACGTACCACTTGCGCACAATTTCCCCCGCTTTGGGGAAATAGGTTGACATGCAAAATCTCCCAGAAATATAAAAACGCAAAGAAGACCGCTGAGCACCCAGTGAGCGCCGAAGGCGCAGGGCTATCAGGCGGGCAACCGCAGGACTTGCAAAGTCTTAAAGATAACGTAGCGCGGAGGATATTGTCAACGAACGAGCTCTACTCATACGCCAGCGCGTCAATTGGATCCTTCTGCGCCGCCTTCAGCGCGGGATATACAGCGCCCGCAAGCGCTCCGACCAGAGCGATGACGGTCGCGCGCAGAATCCAGCCTGCCGTCACTTCCACTCTAACCAGCGGCATCTTGTAGCCAATTCCCTTCTCGGCAAGCAGGCTGAGCGCTATTCCCAAAATGATCCCAGCAATGGCCAGAAGAGCAGTTTCTCGCAGGATCACGTTCACGATGTAGAACTTCGACGCGCCCATCGACTTCAAGATTCCAATCTCGCGCGTACGTTCCATTACTGCGGTGTACATGGCCTGAAAAATAACGATCAACCCGATGGTTACGGACACCCCGATAACCACATCGATGAAGCTACCCAGGTAGGGATAGCTGGTCGGCGTCATCAGCGACAGGTACTCGCGCATGGAGCGGACATTGTAGCTCTGCATGCCTGGGACATTCTTGATTTCATCCACTACTGCCGGGGCATTATTGGGATCGTCCAGCTTGAGATAGAACGCGGAGACTTTGCCTTGCGCCCCAATCAGATTCTGGAGCGTGCTCATTGGGAGGAACTTCCGCGCGCCTCTTCCGTGCTCGACTACCCCCGCAATGCGGAAGGCATTGTTCAGAAGCTCAATCGTGTCTCCCACCCTGGCGTGCTTCGACTTGGCAAAAACGTCATCGACCAGCACATCATTCGGTCTCTGAAACGGTCCTCCCGACAGGTAGTGAAACGGTCCTCCCAGCTGTTCGAAGCTCTTGAGATCAATGCCATAAATGATCTCCAACGTTCCCGCGGTGGAGAACTGCATGACGACTGGCGCCACACTCACCGTATGCGGCAGCTTGACCAATATATCTCCAACCTTCAGCGATAGAGGCGCCCCCGAGACACCGACAACGACAGTAGATCCCGGAGGCATTACAACCACGTCCGCTCCCATGCCCGCTTGGCGAGCTCGGGAATCGTTCAGAATGCCCAGCGACAATCCCACGATCAGCAGAATTAGCGTTACTTCCAGCGCAATCGCGACGATGCTGATCAGGGAACGGAGCGGCCGGTGTATCAGGTTGGCGACGATCATCCTGTTCATCATAAATAATGAGCACTTAGCAATAAGCTAGCACTTAGACCTTCGAGAGTTGGCACAAAGCCTACGGAGCCAAATGCTGAGTGCCAAATGCCGAATGCTGATTTTACCTGTCGCTTTCAGGCCCAGAAGACGAGTGGACCTTTGGCTTGTCCAAGTCGATCACTTCGGCCCCCTCCGGTAGTTCCAATGCAAACTTGTCATCCGCAAGCAGCTGGTTCAGCTCCAGTTTCACGATATTCAGGGTAATGTCGTACTCCTCCTGCGGCCGCGCGATTTCAATTTGCCAGGGAAATTTCATACCGTTGTCATCCTTGTAGTTGCCATAGAGTGCGTTCGTCATCACATTTCCGCGGGCGTCGTAGATGAGTTGGCGATGAGGTAGCAGGTCGGTACGGCTGAAAATGATCTTCCGCGATAGTGCCCATCCATGCTCTCCTTTGCGGATCACATCAATGACGTAGTCCGCCCGCGATACCTTGCGACTCTTGGCCTCGGTCACCAACTCGGTATCGTTTTCCATGACCGCGATCTCATTCTGCGGATCGACACGCCGCAGCAACAGAGCGTCGTAGATATGTTGCGGGCGCACGTTCTCGAGCGGTTGCGCCGGATTGTGGGTTTCGACATCATTTCGGCCCACCACGAAACGGTTCTTCGCGGGAATCCAGAGTTTGAACCCCTGGTCGTCGCTCACCATGTCGAAGGCTTTGTTGCGCACAATCGGCATCAGCCCGATCATCCGCAGCATCGCCGGTTTGCGCGCCAGCACGTACCCCCGGATTTCTTGGTAATCCGTGACTTTGCCCTTCTTGACCCCTCCCACCGTCGTATCAATATCTACCGTGGCCTGCATGGACTGAATCCCGGCGGCCTGAGTATTGATGTAGTCGATGAGTTCCTGCTGCGTCGCAGTTTTCAACTGGACCGTGTTAATGGGCGGCTCGACCTTGCGCGAGCGAAACAAGCAGCCCGTCAGCGGCAGAACTGCCAATAAGACGAACGCAGCACGATATCGAAAGAAAAAAGACATAAGACGGTTTTGATTCCGTGCCAAACAAGATGAGTATACCCAAGGTGCGGATTCGGGGTTGGGTATCGGGCTTCAGGCTGATTCTTCCCAAATGACAAGTCGACAAGGATCCTGCTAATGAAGAAGCATGGTGTTGCCAGCAGCCATCTGACGCAAGCCGCGGTCGAAGGTGACCAGCGTCAGTCCGGCCACGCGCGCAAAAGCAGCCAGGTATGCATCCGGCCATTGCTGTGAGAAGGAGCGGCCGCGGGAGGTCAATCTGCGGAGAACGGATTCTATCTGCTCGGGTTCGGCCTCGGTGTGAAATGAAACTCGCTCGTCCTGGAGAAACGAGTCGTAGGTCAGCCACGCCTCGGTCTGACTCCTCACGTCTTCCTGCATCACGCTGGGGTGCGTGAGCAGTCTCAGCAATCCAAGCTGGGTAAAGCGGCAAAAATAGACCGCTCCCGCATTCAGCTTCTCAAACCAGGCCGTCGCGGACGCGTGATGTTGATGCCCGTCATACGCCAACGCAATCCACACATTCACATCAGGGAAGTAGGATCTCATGGATGGTCTTATTGCTCAGCCTCAGCCAGCCGGGCCGTTTCGACTTGATCAGAGGTAGCGCGACTTTCCCCTTTGCTTGTCCGCGCTTTTCGCCGTTCAATTCGGCCGCTACGCCGCGCAAAATCAGTTCCTTCACCGAACAGCCCCGCAGGGCCGCTCTTGCCTTGAGCTGGCGATAGGTTGGATCGGGGATGTCCACCGTGGTTCTCACAATTAGGATTATACCATATTTATGGCTCTGATGCCATATTTATGGCGCTACTTCCCAGCCATCACTCGCCGGTAGGCCGTCACGTTCCGGTTGTGCTCTTCCAGGCTGCGGGCGAACCGGTGATGACCATTTCCATTACTGACGAAATAGAAGTAGTCGGTATCCGCCGGGTGCATCGCCGCTTCCAGCGAGGTCTTTCCCGGATTGCCGATGGGTCCGGGCGGGAGTCCCGGATGCGTGTAAGTATTGTAGGCGGAGTTGAACTGCATATCGGCATGGTGGAGCGCGCCGGCGTAGGTTCCCTGCAGAAGTTCGGCATAGATCACGCTGGGATCGGCTTGCAGAGCGACATGCTGTGTCATGCGGTTGTGATACACACTCGCCACCAGCGGACGTTCTTCCGCAGCAGCAGTTTCCTTCTCGATGATCGAGGCCAGGATCACCGTCTGCTGCAGGTCGTTTTTCTGCGCGCCCTTGGCCTGTAAATTATCCTGTAAATCCGTGGTCAAGCCAATCTCTCTCGCGACTTGGCGGAACTGCTTCACCATCGCGGCCGCCAGCTCTTGCATGGTTTGCATACGGGTGAACTCGTACGTATTCGGAAAGAGATAACCCTCCAACGTCTTGGCCTCTGGAGCGAGGTCGGCGATGAGGGCGGTATCGGACGTCGCGACTTTGAGGAACTCCTCACTCGAACCCAAGCCGGCGTTCTGTATGGCCTGTGCGATGTCGAACATGTTATAGCCCTCGGGAATCACGACCGTGTGGAAGTAGACATCGCCGTGCGCCAGCCGCCGGTGGACATCCAGTGAGGTCGCGCTTTTCTCGAAGAGATATTCCCCAGCTTTCAGGAAACGCTTGTGATGAAGGTAGTGCCACAGGACAAAGGCATCCGCGCTGCGAATCACGCCTGCGGATTTCAATTCGCTAGCAATCCGTCGAGTGGAGTATCCCGGATGCAAAAGCACAATCGTCTGCCCCGCCGGCGTCACCGGCTGCAGCAGCGCCCAAGCCAGCCAACCCCCGCAAGCGAGGACAGCAAGCAGAAGAAGTATGAAGAACGTGCGCACCTTAGGGATAGTTTAGATGAGGGTCCGTCGTTGGTCGTTAGACGTTAGTCGTTAGTCGTTCGTCACATCACGAGAACTCGCCAAAACGACCAAGCCTACCGCACGATCAAAGTAAGCGGCACGGCGTGTTTCAAAACGGTCGATCCTGAGCTGAAGGTGCCGGTCACCGTCATATTGTAGGTGCCGCTGCCGCTGTTTCCCCCGCCTCCGCAGGCTGACCAGGTAATTGCAAGCGAGAACAGGCACGCGAACGCTAACGCGTGCACCAGCCGCCGACGATTCCGCGACCCGGCAACGAAACTGCCCAGTATAACCAGCCCGGGCAAAACAGCAAGGCTTAGCCACATCGCGAGCCCGCTGCCAGCCGGGCGGAAACCGGAGGGTTGCGCAAAACTTGCCGAAGCTCCCGCGGTGGTTACGGTGACTGTGACCGGGATCGGTGAGCCGTTGAGAACAGCCGAACTCGGCGACACAGAGCAAGTGGATCCCGACGGCGCCCCGCTACAACTGAGCAACACGGTCTGATTGAACCCTCCGTCCGGAACGACGGCAATGGTATAGCTGGCTGTCTGCCCGGGCGAAACGGTAGCCGACGACGAGGAGGACGGGGCCATAGAGAAATCCTGCCCAACCCCCGTGAGCGAGGCCGTCTGCGGACTGCCACTGGCACTGTCCGTGACGGTCAGGGTTCCGTTCCGGGTGCCGCTCGTGGTCGGATCAAAAAAGACGCCAATCGAGCAACTCGATCCGGGTCCGAGGGAATTGCCGCAAGTGCTGAGCGGCGCAAAATCGGCGGGGCTAGTAGTCACGCTGGTGATGGTGAGCGGAGAATTGCCGGCATTGGTCAGTTGCACGCTCTGAGGCAGGCCAGAGGTCCCAACGTATTGGTTAGGAAAAATGACGGTTGGCGGCGACAGGCTTGCCAAGGCGCCATTGCCAGTGCCCGACAAACTAACGATCTGCGGGCTGCCGGGTCCGTTGTCGGTGATGCTCACAACCGCAGTTCGATTTCCTGGGACTGCGGGCGTAAAAGTCACGCTTACTTGGCAATTCGCACTCGGAGCCAGAGTGGGAGGGCACGTATTGTTCTCCGAAAAGTCACCAGCGTTCGGCCCACCTATCGCGATTGCCGAGATCGAGACGGTTGCCAGGCCGGTGTTCGTCAGCGTGACTGCCTGTGGAGAACTGGTTACGCCAATCGCCTGCGGCGGAAAGGTCAGGAAGTTCGTATCAAGGCTGAGGACTGGAAACTGCCCCTGGAGCAGAATCTCAGTCGGATTCGCCAAGTCGAGTTTCCCATCCCCGTTGAAATCTCCAATCGCAAAAGGGACCGCAGCCGTGTTGGGAGGAAAAGGAAAATCAATTGCACTTTGAAATGTCCCGTTTCCATTGCCGAGGAAAATGGAAAGCGCCAATCCTGGAATGGGAACGACCAGATCGAGGA
Source organism: Terriglobales bacterium (assembly GCA_035601775.1). Lineage (GTDB taxonomy): Bacteria > Acidobacteriota > Terriglobia > Terriglobales > Acidobacteriaceae > JABDBE01. Next base: position 41,167 of record DATNNO010000144.1, read on the forward strand.
TGCCGTCGGCATTGAAATCACCTAACGCTGCAGCCAAGGTGCTGGTTCCAGTTATGTACGGGACAGGAGCTTGGAAGCTGCCATCACCATTGCCTAGGAGGACGGAGACTCCGCTCTTGGTTCCAGCGTCCATTACGGTGAGCAAGTCGAGTTTTCCGTCCCCGTTCACATCCGCGGTTATCAAGCCGACAAGCGCGGTTCCTCCAGGGAAGTCATTTTCCGGTTGAAAGGTTCCGTCTCCATTCCCCAGAAGAATGGAAACCCGGCCCTGAACCTCCGCATCCGCAACCGCCAAATCGAGGCTTCCGTCCCCGTTGAAGTCGCCCGTGACCACTGCGCTGGGTGAGGAGACCGGGGTGTACTCCACGGGAGTTTGAAAAGTTCCGTCTCCGTTTCCGAGCAGGATGGAGACGCTGCCGGTACGATTGTCGAGCGGGAGTGCGACGGCAAGGTCAAGTTTTCCGTCCGCGTCGAAATCGCCTGCGGCTATCCATAATGGGTATAGGCCATTCGAGGGCAAAGATGTTGTCATCTGCGGCTGGAATGTACCGTCGCCGTTGCCCAGCAATATGGAGATCGTATCGTCCCCGTAATTGGCAACCGCAAGGTCGAGCTTCCCGTCGCCGTTGAAATCCCCCGCAACGAGGGACTGCGGATTGGTACCAACCGCATAAGTTAAGGGAGCCTGAAACGAGCCATCTCCGTTGCCGAGCAAGATGCCGACGACGTAATTCGGATAATAAGGGCCGGCGCTGAATACGCCTGCAAGGTCAGCCTTCCCATCCCCATTGAAATCCGCCACTACGGCTGTTACCAACCCTGTCCATCCCCCAGCAAGGTTTGTAGCCAACGTGCTAAACGTAAGAGTGGGAGCTGGGTTGGCAACATCAAAGTAGGCCACGTTGGACAGGCCGCCGCCCGGGGAGGGATTCGTAACCGTGACCGCAGCCGTGGCTGGCGTCGCGATGTCAGATGCAGGAACGGTCGCGGTCAACTGCGAGCTGGTGACAAAAGTCGTCGCCAGCGCTGTGCCATTCCAGTTCACGACAGAACTAGAAACAAACTCCGTGCCATTGACTGTAAGCGTGAAGCCGGACCCGCCCGGCGCGGCGGTCATGGGCACAAGCGGTTGGTTAATAAACGGGACAGGATTAGACTGCGCGAGTGCAACAGTGCTGGCCAACATCAAGCAGAAGCAGAAAGAGAACCGGGAGACGGTTCGCATCGACCCTCCTCGGGTAGGCTGTCGTGACGGGTCACACGGGGTGAGCTATAAAGCAAGGGCTCCGGGCCAAATCAGCCGACTCCATAATTCCCACTGCGTAGAACCCAAGTCAACGCGATAAGTTGCCAAGACCAACCGGCAGTCTTGAGGAACGCCCCCGCGTCTCTGGCCAACACCGCTTGCTGCAAACCCGGCTTCCGCTAAGTGCCTCGGGCGTCCATCCAAGACTGGAGGATCAGCACTGCGGCCATCTGGTCGACGACTTGGCCGCGGCGTTTGATCGACATTTCGGTTTCGCGCAGCAGACGGTTGGCTTGGGCTGAGCTCAGGCGCTCGTCCCAGAGGTGCACTGGCAACTGGAAACGCTGCCCCAATTCTTCGGCGAAACGTTGCATCTTCTCGGCCTGGATGCCCTCGGCTCCGCTCATACGCAGCGGGTAGCCCACGACCATTTCAGTCACGTCGTACTCGCGGATCACCTTTTCGAGCTGTCCGAAATCGAGGCGTTTGTTTTGCCGATGGAGGGTTTCGAGTCCCTGGGCGGTGATGCCGAGCAGGTCAGAGATGGCCATGCCAATCCTCTTGGAGCCGACGTCCAAACCTAGAACTCGTGGGTGCGCCGTGTTCTGGGAGTGGGTTGGTTCGGAGGGCACTTCGAGATTATAAGTCCCGGCGGGAAGACCAAAAAAAGGATTACGATGCTGGAATGGCGACCGGCGAAGCCCAGACCCAGAAGACCCCTGTTCCGACTTCAGCGGTGCGCAATCCTGAAGCGCCGCGGCGTCATTGGGCGATGAACGTAGTCGGCATCGCTGGAATCCTCGCCCTCTGCTACTTCGGGGAATCGGTGCTGGTAGTGATGCTGGTCGCTGTACTGCTGGCATTCATCCTGGCGCCGATCGTGGATCTGCTGACCTATCTTCGTTTCCCTCGCAGTTTGGCGGCCGCGATTGCAATTCTGCTGTTGCTGGGCGCGCTGGGCGGAATTGTCTATTATTCTTACAATCAGGCGGCTACCCTGCTGCAGGATCTGCCGAAATACACCAGCAAAGTTCGCGACTCGGCTCTGCGGTTCCGCAAGAGTGCGGAACAATTTCAAGTGTTGTCTCCGGAGCACGAGAAAGGGGTGGTGAGCGTCCGCCCCGCGACCGATTGGACCGACATCCTGACGCGCGGCTTCGGTTCGGTAAGCGCAGGGGTTCTGGCGGTGTCGTTCGTACCCTTTCTGGTGTTTTTCATGCTGACCTGGCAACAGCACGTGCGCTCGGCTACGGTCATGCTCTTCCCTTTGGAGAACCGCCACACGGCCTATGTCACGTTGGGCCTGATTTCAGCCATGGTTCGCAGCTTCATGGTGGGGAACCTGCTGATCGGCTTATTCGTGGGTGCGGTGAGCACGATCATCTTCGGGATGATTCATTTGCCCTTCTTCTACTTCGCGGGATTCGCAAGCGGATTCCTGAGCCTGGTTCCTTATATGGGGATATTGCTCGCCCTGCTGCCGCCGATCTTTGTGGGGCTGGGGCACGCGGGTTCTGAGGATGTCTTCATCATCGTCGCCACGGTGATTGGGCTGCACCTGATCGCTCTCAACCTTCTCTACCCTCGATTCCTCGGCAAACGATTGCAACTCAACCCCTTAGCGGTGACCATGGGGCTGTTAGTCTGGGGCGCTTTATGGGGAGCTATGGGCCTGCTGCTGGCGATTCCGATTACCGCCGCGATGAAAATCATATTTGATCACGTGGAGTCTTTGAAACCTTATGGGGCGTGGCTTGGGGAATAGGTCAAGATTCCAACTCCTTCCGCTACAGAGAATTGCATGAGTTCGCGGTCGAGGACTACCTAAAGTCGTGCCCTGACGCACGAATCCTACCGGGCGGATGTGCGCATCGCCAAAGTCGGGCCGCAGAAGTGGGTTCGAGTTTCCGGCCATGGGCCTCTCTGACTCCGGAGAATGCCGTCCAAATTGCCTTTCTGTCCCAATTCGGGTAAAATAAAAAGGTGTTGTTCCTCTCGCTCCCTCTTCTGTCCGTGGGTGGTTTTTCATGCTGAACGGCGATGGCAATTTCCACATAGGCGACAAAGTCGTCTACCCCAATCATGGCGTCGGGATCATTGAGCAGATCAGCAGCCGGACCATTGGCGAGAGTGTGGAAAACTTCTACCTCCTCAAGATCAAGTCCAGCAGTCTGAAGGTCATGGTGCCGTTCCACAACGTCGGCACCGTGGGGCTGCGTCGAGTCGTGAAGAACGGGGAAATCCAGAAGATCGTGGATTTTCTTGAAGATGGAGAGTGCGACAACAATGCCGACTGGAAATACCGCTTCAAGGAAAACTCGGAGCGGATGCGCACCGGATCCCTGTTAGAAGTCGCCAACGTACTGAAGGCTCTGCTGGTTCTGAACCAGGTCAAAGCGCTCTCTTTCCGCGAAAAGAAGATGCTGGAGCGCGCCCGCTACTTGCTGGTCAGCGAATTGGCGATGGCAAAAAACGTCGAAGAGCCCCACATCGAGGAGTTGCTCACAAAAGCCCTCTCCAAGTCCAACCTGCGCTTCCCCGAAGCCTCGGAATTCCAAGCGTAAGCCTTGTCCCCTTTTGAAAAACCGTTCGATTGCCATCCTGGCAAAAAGTCTGCTACGCGACCGAGTGGGCCGCTGGCGCTGGGTTTATAATCCGTTCAAGCATGACCGAGCTAATCAAGAGAAAGCTGCAGGACGAAATGAATCAGCTCGAACATGAGCTGGTACACGATCTCCCCAAGGAGATCAAGAAAGCCGCTGCCCTGGGAGACCTCAGCGAAAACGCCGAATATCACATGGCCAAGCAGCGTCAGGAATTCGTCAAGGCGCGTCTGCGCCAACTCGGCAAACGCATCGCCGACCTTTCCCTCATCAACATGGACAACATCCCCCGAGACAAGGTGGGTCTGGGATCGACCGTCCGGGTTTACGACAACGACAAGAACGAAGAAGTCGAGTACAAGCTGGTGACCAGCGAAGAATCCGATTTTCCTTCCGGAAAGATTTCCACCAGTTCACCGATTGGCCGCGCGCTCCTGAACAAGAAGGTAGGCGACACCGCCATCGTGGTCACGCCCAACGGCAAACGCGAAATGGAAATCCTGAAATTGAGCACGATCCACGACGAAGCCGCGGCTGGGTGATCGTCGCAACCCGACTGGACCAACATGACCGGGACTGACAGAACTGGGACTGATAGAACTGGGACCAATAGAACCGGCACTAACAGAACCTGGACCAGCGCCATCGGACGAGCCTGCGGCGTCCTGCTGGATGCCATCGTCCGCCGCCTCGCCCTAGCCCGCGTCAACCCAAACGTACTCACCTTCCTGGGTCTGGTGGTCAACATCATCGCAGCTTTTCTCTTCGGATATGCCAATGGCGACAACCAGGCTCGCCTCTTCCGCTACGCCGGACTCGTCATCATCGGCTCCGGTTTCTTCGACTTGGTGGACGGCGCCGTGGCTCGAGCCAGCAATCGCGTAACCCGCTTTGGCGGCTTCTTCGACTCGGTAGTTGACCGCTACAGCGACGCCTCCCAGTTCCTCGGACTGCTGGTGTTTTACGCCCGCGGCGACCGCTTCTTTTACGTCGTGCTCACCGCCATCGTGATGATCAGCGCCATCATGGTCAGCTACACCCGCGCCCGCGCCGAATCGCTAATCGGTTCCTGCCGCGTAGGTTTCATGGAGCGTCCCGAGCGCCTGGTCCTGGTCATCATCGGAGCCCTCTTCAACCGCATGGCCCCAGCGCTATGGATCATCGCGGTATTGTCCACCATCACCGTAATCCACCGAATCCGCTACACCTGGACCCGCACCGAACTAGTGGACAGGGCGGCAGCAAACCCCGGCCAAGCCGCATAGGGAGAAGCTTCCCGGCTCTAGATTTCAAACTCTCAGTATTTTGAGCTCGGGGAAACCGGCCCGATAGAGACCTTCGTCGAGTGTGAGCAGCGGGTAGCCGTTGGACGCAGCATACCCGCCGATTAGGAAATCGGCCAGAATGCGGCGAGGCCCCGGCGCACGCTGTTTCCGGCGGCGCCCGGCGTAGCTCTGGAAAGCACGCCCCGCAACCCTCCAAACACGTTCATCGAGAGCCCAGTCCACCACTACATCGGTGTCCTGGAAGAATGCATCGAGAAACGACTCGGTCCGGCCAGGCAGGGCCATCAACTCAGCGAACACAGAGGCGGGAACGACCAGGCTTCCACGGTCGAGCGCCGAGTCCAGCGCCGACTGCGCGGCCGCGTTGAGAGCGTCGTCGCGATCCCAAAGGGCGACGATAATATTGCTGTCAACGACCGTGATCATCGGCCGCGCAACTCACGAAGCCTTTGCACAATCGCTTTCCTGCCAGACGGAATGCCCGGATTCCCGATGCCTCGATACTTGGCGAAGGGGCTCGCCCTGCGGGCAGGACGGACTCGGGTCCCGGACTCGTCACTCTCAAAGAGCAACCCGTCGCCCGGGCGGACGCCCAAAAGACGTCGAATCTCCCGCGGCACCGTGATCTGCCCCTTACTCGTAATCCGCGCGCGTCTTTGCATGGAGAAGCCCTCCTTCCTTACTCTACCACAACTCTCCTTACTTTCAAGGTGACTCTTGCGAGGATGATGTACCAGAGGTCTTCCGGGATGACGTAGGCTGCGAGGAAATCGAAGCCTCCTCGCTTGTAGGAATCCTCGGCCTCGCTAAATCATTCGATCGCTGAATTCCCCGCCGGGGAGGTTATCGGATGGGGCGCGTGCCCAAACATGACGCCGGTTTCCACTTCAACCGGCTGCCGGTCCCGCAGGTACGGCCTGAATTTCCATTGCCTCAGGGCATCGGTGATGGTCTTCGCCTGATCCGGAAATGCGCTGAGAAAGTGAACGTGTTTTACCTTCCCTCCTTTATCGATGATGATCCGGACGGGAACAGGGTTAAACGTGCGCTCGGTGAAGACCGGATCAACCCGCGCAATCACGTTTTCGTCCCTTGCGTAATCTTTAATGCATACAGGGACATCGCCCCCGCCCGTCCCCGCTGTGGGACTGGCTTCCGCAGGCAACTCCATCTTGTTCAGGTCCAGGATCAAGCTCTCCAGTAGTTTCGTGTTCTGGCTGGTTAGCACCAGTTCCACCGCGTGGCAGCGGATTTGTGTGGCCAGAACGTACCAATGCAGCTCTGCTACCGGCGACCAATACGCAAAGAAGGTAAAGGGGTGGCCGGCGATCTTGGTCTGCGCAGGTGGTAGTTCCAATTTGTAGTCGGCCTGCAAATTGTCCTTCGCGTCATTGATGAGTTCCAGCGTGTTGGCGGCAGGCAGCGGCGTGAAGAACATGTCCTGGGCGGTGATCAAGATACTCCCTCGAGTTGGTCCTTTGAATGTGTCCGCAGGCCTGATCTGCGCCAGCACGTAGCGACCGCTATCCGATGGGGGCGGCCCTTTGTATTTCTCGGTCCAATCCTTGGGTAGAGCGTAGGTCATTCCAAAATACTGGTCGCGGAAAACATTGTTGGTCACGCTCCCGCCTTCCGGCACGGGCGTCACGGAATCACTGGCACTCGACCAGGCGCCCTTTACCAGAATGACTCCCGTCGGCACTCTCGTGTCGGACTGAGTGTTGCTGGAAAAGTCGCCGCCGTTCTTGGGTGCGCTTTGCGGTCGGGCGCTTTGGCCCCACGCCAGCAACGAGACGGACAAAGCGAGAACGACGACGGAATACAAGAATCGACAGGTCATATTTCTCCTTCGAATCCAAGCAATGTTCGGCCGGTGGCTCCGGCGGATCAGTCGCGCGTGCTTCTCTAACGCGGAAAGAGCTGGCGAGACACCTTTGTGTCTCGCCAAGAAGGGTCCGTAAGAATGATTACAGCGAGCGCAGGAAGTTCAAAAGGTCCTGCTGCTGGCTGGGTCTCAACGATTGGAAGTTGTCCGCCGGAACATCCGCCTCCGAACCGTTGCTGTCGTGCGCGTTGATCGCCGAGATCAGGTCAGTGTAGCGGCCATCGTGCAGCAGAAAGATTCGCTGTCCCAAGCCCCACAATGGAGCCGTGCGGAACTGGTCGCCGCCGGCGCCGCCCTGCGAGACGTTGTCCGCCAAGCCGGCGCCCATGTGATGGATCTCAATATCAGAGAACGCAGGCACCGAAGCCTTGCTCAACGATCCAGTGAAGTTCGACACTTGCGTCGTGCCTGGCGTCGGATTGTGGCAGGTTGCGCAGCCGATAGCGCTAAACAAGGCGCTCCCATTGGCGATCGACTGCGTGGAGACCTGCTGGCCATTAAGCACAACCCCACCGGGTGGCGGCGGAGCCAGGGACCGCATGAAGTTGGCAAACGCGGAGACGTCATCTAACACCGCTGCTTGCGGCGACGCGGCGGGGTTGGACGTGTCTTCCGGGTAACCGGTTCCGGAAAGGTTCAGGCAGTTCGACGGCAGCCCGAACTGAAGCTGGTCTTCCCCGGGCAGCGGACGATCTTGGGGAAACAGTAGGTTGGAGATACCCATTTCCACGTTGTAGGCCTCACCGGAAAAGATGTGCAGCGATTTGTTCTGCGCCTTCCAGCCGAAACGGCTGATCGTGCCATCGTTGCCGTTGTGGTTGAAAGTGCCGGAAATGCCAAAGTAGTTCCTGTTGTTGGTCGCCTGATTGTTCAACAGGGTCGAGTCGTCCAGGTTCTCGATCAGGCCCGTGCCAAAGGTCGGCGTGGGAATCCGGAAGATGATGTCGTTCTCCTGCCCCGCAACATTAAAGCTGGGCTGCGGCAGACTGCAGTTGCCGGCATCGAAGCGGCCAGTAACCGTGAACAGGTCTTCCACCCCGCCATTGGGAGCGTTGTAGTTGACCGTGCCGTTGCTGTTAAAGAAGAACGGGAACCGGGCTTCAAGGGTCGGGCCATTGGCCGTGATGAAATACGGGATGGTGCTGCCGGGCGCGACTCCATTGCTGGTGAATTGGAATTGGGGATTGACGGCAGCACCTGTCCCGCCGACCGCAGGTTGCGTGTGACATGAACTGCACTGATTTGAGTTAAACCGCGGTCCCAGACCGTTGTTGCCAGTCGGGCTGTTGGAAACGGACTCCACGTCCTGAAAGCGCTTGAGACCGTCGTTGAAAAAGGCCAGGATCCCGGAAGGGCTGTTAGACAACACCGAAGGGAGTGCCGCGCCTGTGCCGCGGTTGCCACTCTGAACTCCAGGGTCGGTTTGAGCAAATGCCATTCCAACGAGGAACAGCACCAGCAAAGTTACACCTGACGCGAGTTTAGCTGTCTTGATCACGATTCCTCCTTGTAAAGTGTCTTTCGCCTGGCTACCCTGGACCCTGCTTCTGGATCCTGGTTGAAACGCCATGAGACCGCCATCCCCGGGGGGATCTCCGTCCCGCAAACCACTGGAGTGCGGTCTGTAAAAACGTGGCGGGTGAAGGGTTTTTGAGTGGGCAGCTGCAGGCACACAAATAGCGCAAGAAGCTGCATCCAGTCATGGAGCATGCTCCAGTGAAATCGTCGTGACTTTCAACGCGGAGGTCGCCCAACGCAACTTTTGACGCGGCGGCGCGGAAGTGGCGGGAACAATCGGCCGAATGGCGGCAGCCGGAGTGCGCCAGAGATTAGTACAGTCAAGAATGAGAGTCAATAAAAAAATGCGTGCGTATGCACTTTCTATTCTTCGTCGAACAGATCTCCTGCAAAATGTTTACGGTAGCGTCTGCCCAACTTAGGACAAGCTACTTAATCAATGTCCAAATGCTAGACGATTCGGACATCTGCAAGGCGCTTCTTCAGCGCCTGTTTTCCCCGCGATGTTAGACTAATCGGTCATTTCGGGGGGAGGCCTTTGCTTGTCGATTGATCCTGTGCTGGTTGTTCATGGCGGCGCCTGGGCCATGCCGGATGAGATGGTCGAGGCTCATCTCGACGGCGTGCGCAACGCCATGGCCGCGGGCTGGCAAGTGCTGAACCGTGGCGGCTCCGCGCTCGACGCGGTCGAGGAAGCAGTCGTGGTCATGGAAGATGACGAGACCTTCGATGCCGGACGCGGCAGCTTCCTCAATCGCGAAGGCAAGGTGCAACTCGACGCTCTGATCATGGAGGGCGCCACGCTGCGCGCTGGAGGCGTGGGCTGCGTGGAGCATTTGCGCAATCCTGTGCGCGCCGCTCGCAAGATCTTGAGTGAGAGCCCGCATGTGTATTTCGTCGCGGAAGGCGCGGAGCGCTTCGCTGCCGAGCATGGCATTCCGCTGTGCAGGAACGAAGACCTTATCATTCCGCGCGAGGTTGATCGCCTGCGGGAATTTCAGGCGCAGTCTGGGGAAGAGAAGCCTGATCTGTTTGCCCCGACGCTCTCGCACGACACCGTGGGTGCGGTCGCCCTCGACCGGAAAGGCGACATCGCTGCCGCAACCTCGACCGGGGGCACACTCAACAAAGCTCCCGGCCGTTGTGGAGATTCATCCTTGATCGGATGCGGATGCTACGCTGACAACAAGACTGCGGCAGCTTCGATCACGGGGTGGGGCGAGCCCATCATGAAGTTGGTGCTGGCCAAGTGGGCGGCGGACCGCGTGGCCTCGGGCAATTTGCCGGAGTGGGTGGCGGCGGAGGCGATCAATTATCTGCAGGCGCGGGTGGACGGACACGGCGGCATGATTTTGCTCGACGCGCGCGGGCGCTTGGGCATCGCCCACAACACGCCCCGCATGGCTTGGGCGCTGAAGACCATGAAAGAAGAGGGTTCCGGCACCAGTCGCAACGGCTGATGCTCAACTTGACGACCTGCTCAGGCCAAAATCACTCGCCCTTCAATAATGGAGTTCCCGGCGAAACCAGGCCCTGGCGATGCAGCTTCGCGCGAAAGCGGGCACGATCGGTTTCGGATGAAGCTGCGGCGTGAAGCTTGCGCAGCTTAAGGATTTTCTCTTTGCGGGTGCGGCGACGCCGGATCTCTGGCCTACGGCTCGGTGCGGACATGAATTGCGCTCCTGATCTGCGATTTTGAAGACTCTGCGATTCGAAGATCTGTGATTCGAAGAATTGTGGCAGCCGGACCTTGTAAGCGCGAATTCTTCCAACCATCGCGATTGTAAATTATAGCAAGACCTATACTTACTTTGCTAATCCGTTAACGTAGTGAGAGATGCCGGAGTCCCTGAATCTCGATCGTTCCCTTCTTCTCGTGGACCTAGCCGTAGGAATGCTCGGCATGAAACGGAATTGCCCATCACTTCACCATAGATCATGAGTTTGCGTTGACCAGCGGAATTCCGCGGCGCGCTTTCTCTTCCGAGTGTCAAATGACCGTCGAAATTGCTTTTTGATTCGCACCGCTCATGGAGTAGTTCGCCATGTCGACACTAGTTCGATTGCGCAGCCTCTTTGTTCCCGCCTGTATTGGTTTGATCCTAGTGGTCGCGGTTGGATGGTACAACTTCTTCAGGATCCCCTCAGAGAACAGATATTTGGATGATCGCAACTTTCGCGTCGTCAAAACGCTGAGCGAGCAGATCCGCCTCAGCATCAATACTTTCGACAAGATGATGGATAACGCGGCGGACTCTGGCATCAAGAGCGACACGTTAGAGCCCTATCTCGCTAACGTGGTGCCACAGCTAGTAAGTCTCGAGCAGAGCGATTGGAAGCCAGTTTTTGGTAGTGATGACTTTAACGATCCGCCAAGAATAGCTGTTGCAGCCGATGATGGAACACATTTCCTATATCTAGCGTTTAAACGCCGTCTGAAGAGCACTACCGTCCAGTACGCGGTTCGGACCGATCTGAATAAGCTGATCGACAAGCTCTTGCCCCCGCCCAACCGCAGTCCGTTCGATGTTGTGCTGTTGGCGCAGAGCGACGGGACAGTCATCTTTCAGAAGTCGCTATCCGGCATCGATGTGGAGCGAGTCAATACCCTTGACGATGCATCCGGAGACACAAAAACGGGAAAGACCGGTACACCCATCACGATGGACTCACTGTCGCAATCGAGCAGGCTCGAGGAGGTCAAACTCGCAGGCGCTCGCTACCGGCTCTACTCGCAACCGCTGCAAATTCCCTTCGCGTCCGCCGATCCCGGGAGGAAAAGTGCGAAAGGCCCAGCCGCCGATCCCGGGAAGAAAAGTCCGAAAGACGCAGCCGCTGGGGTCATTCCCAGACCTTGGGTTGTTTGTGGCTTGGTTCGCGCTGACCGCTTCCGGTCCGAGAGCCAGTCGATATCGTATACGTACATACTGTGGCTTTCCGCCGTCATTCTGCTGGCAGTTGCGGCCTATCCATTCTTGAGACTGTACGTGTTCAGCCCTGCGGAACGACTGCGGGCTGTCGAGGTGGTTACGACTGCGGTTTTTGCCTGTTTCGCGGCGGCCGCCCTGACCTTTATTCTCTTGGACCTCTACTACGGGCGAAATGATTTCGACCGGCCGGCGGAGGACCAGATGAGCAAGCTCGCGGAGGCAATCGACTCGAATTTCGGAGCAGAACGAGACAGAGCCTTCGATCAGTTGGATGATTTCTTCAAGGAGGACCCACATAAAAAGAATGAGTTGCGCGCGGCCCTACAGAGGGTGCGGGCGCAGGCCCGTCCAGATTCCGATCAGCTTCCGCTTCCGCAGTTCAGTAGAAGCGGAAAGGAATGCGTTCCGAGCTGGGCATGCCGGTCCCACATTTTGTACAAAGACTCTAAAGACTCTGCGGTTGAGCCTCCGAACATTTATCCCTACCTGCAGTACGTGAGCTGGAGTGATTTTTGGGGCAAGCAGCGGGTTAAGTGGACGACAAAGAAAAATGTTACTCCGTTTCTCAACCTCGATGACCCGTCGATCCTCTATTACCCGGAGGTCAGGAAGGCTCTTAAGGACCCAGAAGGCCCCGGCTCTGTCCCGGCCCAGGGCGTCGCGTCGCAGTACTCTCCGAACACCGGGGGCAACGTCACCATCTTTTGGAAGCTTTTCGACAAGGACGGGAAGCCGGTGACGGGGAAGGTTGAGAAGAAGGATGCCAAGAAGGTGTTCTGCGCTTCTCTCGTGAGTCGCCCGATTTCCGTAGTCAATCCCGTTTTACCGGACGGGTTTCAGTTCGCCATTATCAGGCCCGATGGGATGGTTGTCTTCCATTCCGACTGGACGCGAAATCTACGGGAGAATTTCTTTGCCGAAACGGACCAGGATCAGGACGTTCGCTCACCCGTATTGATGCGCGCCGACAGGGCGGTCGTCACCAACTATATGGGCCGACGCCACCGGTTGTATATACGCGCGATGCGCGCGAATCAAGAAGACTTGTGGACTGTCGTCGTGTTTCGCGACTCACGTCTTGAGGAGACGATGAACCTGGAAGTGCTCAGTCTGGCCTCGATCATGTTCTTCCTCTATGCCGGGGTGATTGCGCTCGGTCTGCTAGTGGCGCATTGGACGCGAAGAGGTGGGGTGACTGGGATCTGGCTTTGGCCTGACTCGCGCAAGGCACGTATCTATCGCCAGTTGTTAGTCGTCAACGGCGTCGCTATTTTGCTCCTCTTTGTCATTCTTCAGCTTCCCGCGCTCGCGCTGCTTTTTTGTGCGACGTTCATTCCGCTGGGCGCGATGGCCTTCAACGTTGCGGCACTCACGCGCCAACCTGATCAGGCGAGTTCCATGGGTGGAGGGGAGGAAACAACGTCATCTCGATGGCGACTTGAGTACGTCGGAGCATGCACGACACTATTGGTGGTGGTCGCCGTCCTGCCCTGTCTCTCCTTCTTCAAAGTGGCTTGCGACTTCGAGCATAAGGTCTTCATCGAAGGCAGCCAGCTTCGTCTCGCTGCCGAGATCGATGACAGGGCAGAGCGTGTTCGCTCTCAGTATCAAGGTGTCGATATGGACGAGCGGCTTGCGAAGAAACTCCTGGCCCGGCCAGAGGACCCGGCCGACCCCAAGGACAAGGATGCGGTGCAACCCCCGGTTGAGCCAAAGGAAGGGGATTCGGAGACAGAACCATTCTTTTCGTACCACAAGATTCTTGGAACTAAGATCGGCGAGATTCTTAAAACCACGATCAAACCTCCGGACCATGCGGATCATCCGGACGGTGCAGATCGCCCGCAACCGGCAACATGCGGCCTTAATAACAAAGACAATTGGCAACGGTGTGTGGATTTATTTCTGAACCAGTCTAGTCCGTCGTATAACGAGCTCGCCGCCGACAACCGTTCTCTAGCTGACGCTGGTTCGCCGGATATCCGGAGTTGGTCTTTACCTTCATCCGGGAGTGAAGGGATTCTTGAACTAAGAATATACAAACCAGGTAAGACCGGAAGCAGCCAAGACCCGAGCCAGACAGCCGAACCAGGCAAGACCCAAACCATTGCTTCTTCGTGGATTCCGCTCCGTGTGCCCTGGGCCGAATGGAGGTGGTGGGCGGGGACCATGGTCTTCATGGCAGCCCTTTTCGGATTGGTATACCGGAGTCTTCGAAGAATATTCCTTCTTGATCTCATCGAGCCAGCCCGCGCCAAGAATCTCGCTACGGTCTTGGATCCCACCAGCCTGCTTGCGAAGCTTCCGACGAACCTGCTGATCATCGGTCCTCCGTCATCTCGCATCATTGCGGATCTGATCGAGCGCAAGGAAGTGCAAGCCTGGGATATTCATCAGGTGCTTAAGGTGCCGGTGCCGATAGCCAAAGCAGTCGGCGAGTCAATTGTCACAAACTCTACGGGCGATCAAGTTGACGGTATTATCAGGGACGGTCATCCGTTAGTGCTTTGTAACTTTGAGCGCGCACTGGATGACCCTGACAGCAGCCAAAAGAGCCTTTTGACGTTGCAAAGAGTGCTCTCCAAGCTTGGTAAAAGTGTGGTCATCACTTCTATGGTGGATCCTGTGTCGAAGTCACCGGCGGGAGAGAGCGAACAGTGGCGAACGGTGCTGCGGTCCTTCGTGCGAATTGACCTGAATTCGAGCCCGGCTCAGAGAGTGGACGAAACAGTCGAACAGTTCGAGGGCTGCGTTTCAACGGGTGCTTACCACCGCTGGCTTTTTTCCGGGCACTCACGGCCCCAGAAGCTGGTTCTGGTGCAGTTGGCGCAGGAAAGACTGGTCAACCCGAATAGCCACCACGTTGTCTGCGAACTCATGCGAGAAGGATTGATAGAGCGGCGATGGGGATTGTTGACCATAAGGGATGACCGCTTCGCGGACTTTCTCGAATGTGCCGTTCCTCCCAACACGGTCAAGCGCTGGGAGAGGCAAGGATCCGGGGTTCATTCAGCTTCGCTCCGCACGTACTTGCTGGTCGCGGGCCTGGGCGTCGCTGCTTTTCTCATCTACACGCAAGGCGCGGTCTTTAATACTTGGGTCACGTATGCGACTGGACTTGCCGCTTCGGTACCAGCGTTCCTGCATGTGTTCGATATTTTCCGTCGAGGCAAGGGCGCAGAAGTGTAGCCGTTGTTTCCCGGCAGTGGCAGCCGGGGGCATGGAGCGAGGAGTGTCGGTTCAGCAAAGCGACGCACTGGTCGAGCCGCACAGCGGTAACTTAGAGGTGGGATCCCGGCAGTGTCACGAGGCGAGCTGATAGGTGGCGAAAAACGGAGACGAGAAATGTGGCAGCCGGACCTGTAAGCCGAATTCTGTCTGCCGGATTTCTCCAGCAGGACGGTCATTCCTCTGGGCCGCGCATTACTGCGAGGCTCAAGCGACCTACCCGGAGGTTGTGACGCGCCGAGCCGGCACGTTATCCCGGGCGAAGTCTTCACTCCGACCCCAGGTCCCTCCCTATTTGGTCTTGCTCCGTGTGGGGTTTGCCCTGCCCGCTGCATTACTGCGGCGGTTCTGAGTGTAATGGCCTGATTACAGAAATTGACCGGCTAGGTGTCTCGTCTAGCCGCCCAAGGCAATCACGGAAAGACTTGCAGGAGTAGAATACGTCGGTCTCCGACGGAGGGATGTATGGAACCATCCTCTCGGCTGCTCAGGGTGTGTTTTCGCCTTTTCGTTCCGTGCACCTTCTTGCTTGCTGCGTGTTTGCTGCTCTCCGGCGTAGCCAGTGCCGCGCCTTCCATCGCCCTCTCTAAGAAAAGTGGACCGCCAACGAGCAGGATTAAGGTATCAGGCAGTGGCTTTGAGCCGAACGTGGGAGTGGACATCTTTTTCGACACGAAGGACAAGGCATTGGTGGTCACCAACGGAAAGGGAGAATTTCACGACGCAACTATTCATGCTCCGCGCGGTGCGCATCCCGGTGAACATTGGGTTACCGCCCTGGAGCGAAACAACGACAAAGGCGCGCAGAAACCATTTCTGGTGCAAACGAATTGGAGTCAATTCCATTTCGATGCCGATGGCACGCGTCTCAATCCGTATGAGAATGTGCTGAGCCCAAAAACGAGTGGGAATCTCGATCTGAAATGGAACCACTCCACCGAACTCTGGGTGAGTTCGGCGCCCGCCGTAGTGAATGGGGTGGTTTACGTCGGTTCATGGGACGACAACGTGTACGCGCTTTACGCCAACACAGGCAAAACGCTGTGGAGCTATACCACTGGCGGCTATGTGGCGTCCTCGCCCGCAGTGGTGCAAGGGGTGGTGTACGTCGGCGCGGGCTACCCCGACGACAGCCTCTATGCGCTGGAAGCGCGCACCGGTGCCCGGTTGTGGAGCTATCGGACCGGTGACGCCGTATTTTCCGATCCAGCGATTGTACATGGTGTAGTTTACGTTGGATCAGTGGATGGCACGCTGTACGCGTTGAACAGCCGCACAGGTGCGAAGCTGTGGAGCTACACCACGCAGGGCGTCATCGATTACGCGCCCGCCGTATCGGAAGGAAACGTCTATGTTGGTGCAAACTATCCCGACAATAAACTGTACGCACTCAACGCCACCACCGGCAAGCTGCTGTGGAGCTTTGCAGGTGGCGCCAACTACGGCATGAACGGACCTTCCGTGGCCAATGGAGTGGTGTATGTCGGCTCGAACGATCATCACTTATACGCGCTGAACGCTCGCACCGGCGCGCTGCTATGGAGTTTCACCACCGGCGACTTTGTGGTTTCCACGCCCGCCATAGCGGAGGGAGTAGTCTACTTCAGTTCCTGGGATAGTAATGTATACGCCGTAAATGCGCGCATGGGAACCAAGGTCTGGAGCTACACGACCGGAGGGAATGTCGGTTCCTCGCCTGCATTCGCCAATGGAGTGGTGTACGTGGGCTCAGGCGATGGCAACGTCTACGCTCTGAACGCCCGCAGCGGCGACTGGCTGTGGAGCTATACGACTGGTAGCAACAACGGTGTGTATTCCTCGCCCGCAGTAGCGAACGGGGTGGTTTATATCGGCTCAGGCGACTATAACGTTTACGCCTTCAGCTTGGGGCAGGATCAGGAGCAAACGGGCCTCGCCCCTGACTTCAAGACGCTCCGACCCAACTTCGAACTCAAGGTGTCCAAGCCGGTCGCAACGCCTCATTGAAGAGGTCGGATTTCCTTGGTGGTAATGGGTCGTTCGCCCTGCCCGATGTGCTTAGTGTTGATAAATCCCGATAGCACTCATTGACCGGACTAGATTGCTGCGGCGTTGCTAGGCGAGTGGCACAAAAACAGCACACTCGCCAGCAAAAGCGCTGTAAGTCCTTTAGTTGTGGCAGCCGGACCTGTAAGCCGAATTCTGTCTGCGGGATTGCTCCCGCAGGACGGTCATTCCTCTGGGCCACGCATTACTGCGAGGCTCAAGCGACCTACCCGGAGGTTGTGACGCGCCGAGCTGGCACGTTATCCTGGGGCGGAGTTTTCACTCCGAGTCTTCACTCTGAACCCCAGGTCCCTCCCTATTTGGTCTTGCTCCGTGTGGGGTTTGCCCTGCCCGTTGCATTACTGCAACGGCGGTGCGCTCTTACCGCACCTTTTCACCCTTACCCCGTTGCCGAGGCGGTATGTTTTCTGTGGCACTAGCCGTCAACCGGGCTTGAACCCGGCTTCCCGGACGTTATCCGGCACACTGCTCTGCGGAGTTCGGACTTTCCTCCCTCGCCGCCCGAAAGCGCCGAGAGCGACCGTCCGGTCCGGCTGCCTACAGGATCATTATATGCGATGGCCCTAAGAGCCGCTGGTCGTTCGTCGTTCGTCGTTCGCCGTTGGTCGCTGGTCGCTGGTCGTTGGCCTTTGGCCTTTGGCAGTGGTTCCCGTTCGTTCCGCCGCTCGAGTGACGCCCGCAGGGGAAGGCGGCATTGGTCAGACTTGAGTGCGACAAGCATTGACTTTTCGATTTGGGTGGAGCGGCGCTGTCGGCGCTGCGATAATGACTTTCGGCTGAACGAAGGATTCAGTCCCTGAAGGTAAGTCGGTTCAATCCATTCATGGTTCACCATGTCGCCAAGATCATTGAAGCTTTGGCTGTAACTGGTACGGCCTCAAGCATCGCTTATTACGCCCTGTGCCTATGGAGCGCTTTGAGATTCCTGCGAGGGCGAGAAGCGGCGGGCGAGGGCGCCCGCCCCACACAAGAGGCGGCGGATACGAGTGTCCGCCCTACACTAGCTGGTCCTCCGGTCTCTATCCTCAAGCCGCTCCGGGGGACTGATCCCGAGATGTACGAAAGGTTTCGCAGTCATTGTCTGCAAGATTATTCGGAATACGAGATCATCTTCGGCGTCAGCGATGCAAACGATCCCGCCATTCAACTAGTGGAGCAACTCAAGACCGAATTCCCTCACCGCGCGATCCGCCTGATGGTGTGCCCTGAGAACATGGGCGCGAACACCAAAGTGAGCAACCTGGCGCAGATGGTCCGCGAAGCGCATCACGAACACCTTATTGTGAATGACAGCGACATTCGGGTTGAGCCTGATTACCTGCGGCGAGTGCTTGCTCCGTTGACCGATCCCAAGGTTGGGTTGGTGACTTGCCTCTACCGCGGCATCGCGAATTCGTCTCTGGGCTCGCGCCTGGAATCACTCGGCATCAGCACGGATTTCTGCGCCGGCGTACTGGTCGCGCAAACCGTCGAGAACGGAATGCGCTTTGCATTAGGTTCCACGCTAGCTTTTCGCCGGCGCGATCTGCAGGCGATTGGCGGGTTCGAAGCTTTCGTCGACTATCTGGCCGACGACTATCAGATTGGAACCCGGATCGCCGCGCTGGGGCTGAAAGTGAAATTATCCTACGTGGTGGTCGAGACGTTCCTGCCTCGGTACACGCTTCGTGATTTTGTCGATCACCAATTGCGTTGGGCGCGCACGGTTCGAGATTCCCGCTATTGGGGATACGTCGGACTTGGGCTGACGTTTGGCTTGCCTTGGGCGTTACTGGTTTTACTCTTCGCACAGGGCGCCGGCTGGGCGTGGGGATTGTTGGCTACAACCCTGGCGATGCGTATCGGCGTGGCCGTGGGCGTTGGTAAGTTGGTGCTGCGCGACCGCCAAGTCATGGGTTCACTGTCATTGATTCCAGTGCGCGACATAGTTGCGCTGGTGGTCTGGATCGTCAGTTTTGCCGGACACAATATAGCGTGGCGCGGAGATCGTTTTCGATTGGAAAACGGCAAACTGGTCAGGATTGGAAACTGAACCGATTCGTTCGGTGCCTGCGAAGTTGCTGGAGCTTTCTCTTGAGATTCAGCTAGGCTTAAGGCTCACTCGTCTAGCTTCGTCTTGTGAGGTGACATTTGTTAAGGACGTTGCCTCGAAGCGGGCAGGAATTCACGGGGGACAGCCGCCTGCGGCTGTCCGGTCGAGCGCAGCTCGACTTTGCTTTTGCGCAATACCAAAACGGTTCAAATTTCCAGGAGGTGTTCTTTGCGAAAACTCGCCATCTTCACCTTGCTTGCTGCCTTCGCGATTCCCTCGGCGTCGGCCGCTGACAGCTATGCCATCACTAAGAAGATTCCCATCCCCGGCCAGGGCAGTTGGGACTACCTGGCAATAGATGAGGCGGCCCGTCGCCTGTACGTTTCTCACGGAACCCAAGTCGAGGTTCTCGACGTGGACTCGGCCGCGATCGTCGGCAAGATCCCGAACACGCTCGGCGTTCACGGAATCGCAATCGCTCCGGAACTTGGCCGCGGCTTTGTCAGTAATGGCCAGTCGGCAACGGTTACGATTTTCGATTTGAAAACCCTGAAGGTCACGGGTGAGGTACCGACTGGCAAGAAGCCAGACGCGATCATCTACGATCCTGCAACTTCCCGGGTTTTCGCGTTCAATGGCGCCAGCAACAGCGCGACTGCCATCGAAGCCGCCGATGGCAAAGTCGCGGGTACGGTTGACCTCGGCGGTGGCCCAGAATACGCCGTCGCCGACGGCAAGGGATACGTTTACGACAACCTCGAAGACGAGAGTCTGGTTCTAAAGATCGACTCCCGCAAGCTCAAAGTTGAGCAGCGCTGGCCGACCGCGCCTTGCGCGTCGCCCTCCAGCCTGGCCATGGACCGGGAGAATCGGCGGCTGTTTATCGGTTGCCGAAGCAAAGTGATGGCAGTGATGAACGCGGATACGGGCCAGGTGATCACCACACTTCCGATTGGCGACCACGTGGATGCGACCGCCTTCGATCCTGATTCGCGGCTCATTTTCAATTCCAACGGGGAAGGCACCATCACCGTGATTCACCAGGACAGTCCTGACAAGTACTCGGTAGTCGAGAATGTGAAGACGCTACCTAAGGCGAAGACGATGGCTCTTGATCCCAAAACTCACCAGCTTTTTCTGTCCACGGCGGAAGCGGGGCAATTCGAAGTGTTGGTGGTGGGAAAATAGATTGATGTAGCGCAATGTTGGCTGAGGCCGGCGCGGGCTGCGGCCCGAAACGTAGCAAGCTACGTTTTTACAGAGGGACCACTGTAGAAACGTTGCTTGCTACGTCTCAGTTTGCGCTGGATGCACTGTCGAGCCAAGCCGTATACCAGAGATCCAAAAGCATCTGAGAACCAGCGGCCAGTCTGCGGGTTGTGAAGGTAAAAGCCTCGGGGGAACCCTTGCCGGTGAAGCCACCTGCCTTCTCGAGCGCATAAACATTTTCAACCTGCCGATTCGATTCCCTGAGGTAATCGACGTAACCAGCAAACGGGTCGGCGAGGCGCTCGGGAGAATGCATTAGCTTCGCGAAGTCTTTGGCCGTTATGTTCTGCGCCACATAAGTGCTCTCGAACTTAGCATGAATTCCGTGTTCGGTCGTGTAGCCCTTCGGGTTTGGTCCGACCCATCCGTTGTAGTGAATTGTGGTGTGCAAGGGTTGGGAACCATCCGCCACATAGTGTCCGAGCCAGCCCGCGTAAAAGATGATGGCTTGCTGAACCGGCTGGGTTGGCTGGTGCGAGGCCGTCGATTGCCGGTACTCGCGGAAGGATGCCTTCAATCGTCCATAGATCTCCATGACGATGTACGGCTGCAGTCCGACACGCTCGGGCAGGTAATCGTCGAGATGATCCGCAGTTGCTGCCCGCTTCTCGTAAAGCTTCCGGTAAAACTCGTAGCGGCCCTGCGGAAGCGGATCGAGCCAAGCGACTCTCTCAAGGTCAATGAAGTGGTCCGGTTCCTGGGCATTCTTGAGAGCGTACTCCGAAGGACTTCGCCAGCGGTCGGGCTCGGGGCCAAGGTAGGCGAGCTCCGCAACCGCGTGCCGCAAGAACCGAGGCATTTCAGCGGGAATTTTCTCGGCGGCAACGCGGTTCACGTATACGTGTCCTTCGTTGCCCCAGCCGAAAACATTCACGCTCTGGAACCAGAACAGTGCGATGAGCGCGGTGCTGATCAGCTTACTTCTCAAGGGACGCTTCAATTCAACTCAGAGCCATACAACCGGTTTTGCTCAACATCGCCGTCAGTCTCAAAACTCCAGATGCAGCGCCATCTGAATGAAGCGTGGGCTGCCGACCGTGTGCTGCAGCACTCCCAGGTTCCCAGATGGTGGGCAAGTATAGGCGCCAGTGCTCGGAACGCACGCCGGAAACCCGGTGAACCCATAAGTCGGTGGATTGGAGAAGAAAGGGTTGAACAGGACGTCGTTGCTGGGAATGTCGAAGCTCGGGTGGTTAAAGATGTTGAAAGCGTTTATGTCGTACCTCAAGGAGAATCGTTCCTTGATCTTGAAATTCTTGAACATCCCGAAATCGAAACGGGCTTGGAAAGGAGCGCGAAAGATATTGCGGCCCCCGGTGGCATAACCAGTCTCGAAGTTGTCGCAGCCGCCTGAATCGCACGGCGGCACTCCATTGGTGCCAGGAGCAAAGGGCGCGGGGATACCGAATGCGGCGGCGTTCAATACGGGCTTGTTTCCGTTAACGCCAGTCGTGCCCTGAAGTATGGGATTGCTCGCAGAAGCCCCAACGCCCCCGACAGGGACGATCGGATTGGTAATGGCGTCCTGGCCTCCCCCCCAGTAAATGCTGGCAGCGCCCCCGCTGAAATCAATCACGCTATAGGGCTGGCCGCTTTGCAGCACGGTTACGCCGTTGAACCCCCATCCATTGGCCACCTGCTTCACCCATCCACTCGCATGTGCGAGGGTTGGAAGCTCATAGTGGTAACTGACGGTGAAAACGTGAGTCCGGTCGAAGTCAGAGCTGCCGTAAGAAGAACGGGGATTGTTGGGGTCATTACCATTGTAGAAAAGCCCCAGACCGCTCTGCTCATCGAGAGTGTGCGAATAGGTGTACGAACCGGCTACCTGAAGGCCGTGGCTGAAGCGCTTGTCCACGTGGACCTGCAAGGCGTCATAGTTGGAGATACCGACCGTCCGGTTGAAATCCGAATTGGGATCATATCCCAGGAAAGGCGCACGCAGAGCCACATTGCCGCTGGTGAAGCCGTCCACGAGGGCAAAGACGTTCTCGGTAGTGCTGACGTTATAGCCGTAGGAGTAGATTTGTTGATTGGGGCCGCCGGCGAGAACCGGATGCTGTGGAGTGGCAATCTGAGCTTGGTTGAACGGAAGTGGAATCGTTTCGTGAACGCCGTGATTGCCGACGAAGCCCAAAGTGAGCACCAGAGTGTTGACGGGTTGCCACTGCAGGTCGAACGTCCAGTTCTCGGAATAAGGGAGCGTGTTCTTGGGATCGTAGCCGCCAAAGAAGAATGGGCCGCATCCGGTTTGGTTCGTCGCCACGCAGAAGTTGCTGGTGTTGTTGATGAGCTGCGTCGCGTTGGGAACGAGCTGCTGGACAGAAGACAGATTCGCCGGTGGAGGCGGTGGAGCCACTGTCCCGAACGGCGTAGCAAATGTTGCGCTCTTGACCGGGTAAAACGGTATAACGAAAGGCTGATCCACCGTCACGCCAAATGGACCGCTGATTCCGCCACCTGCAGGCGGAGAAAGTTCCGCGAAGTATTCGCCGCGGTCGTAGTACATGCCGAATCCAGCCCGGACGACCACATTCTTCACGAAAGATGGGCTGTAGGCGAGCCCAATCCGCGGTGCAAAACCCCACTGACGCCCGGTGAGCGTGGAATTACTCACGCCCTTCGTCCCGAACGCCTTATTGTTGCCTGCCACGACAAGGCCAATGCTATTGATGGTGTCGGTCGCCACGTTGTAGGAGTAATCTTTCGCGTAAAAGTTCGTAAGCATTCCGTTCTTTTCGTAGAGCGGACCATCCCAGTCCCAGCGAACGCCAACATCCAAGGTCAGATTCGACTTGACCCGGATATCGTCTTGCAAATAGGCACCCAACTGCTTGGTGCGATAGTAGCGGTTGCTAGCGCCGTTTAAGAGCTGCGACACATCCTGACCACTGCATGCGACCGTGTTCGGTCCACAAATCTGGCCTTGCAGGAAACCGGGGAAATCGGCGAAGGTGACCCGGGCCACCTGGTTTTCCTTATTGATCACGTTCAATTGGGTGTAGTCGAAGTTGAATCCGGTGGAGATGGAGTGCCGGCCCCGGACCCACTTAAGGCTGCTGGCCAATTCAAAATTGTTCTGGAAGACGCCGGCGTTGGCGAAGTTATTGGTGGGGCCAATGGACAGAGAATCAGTGGAGTTAGGGTTGTTATCCGCATTGCGGATGCTAATGGTCGGAAAGAGATTTATTCCCAACAGATTCATTCCCACGTCGGAAGGCTTCAGGAATTGGCTGGTGCTGGAGTACGCCTTCTCGCGAATGAAGCCAAGTCGCTGTTCCCAGGATAAGTTGGGCGTCAAAGTGGTGATGTTGTCAATGGAAATCGTCTGGCTCCCCGCCTGCATCGTTTGCGGGAATCCCAGGAGTTCGCTCTCGGCGAAAGGAGTGACATTGGGATCTCGCTGAAAATAATATTTCGTCGACAAACGATCCTTAGCGCTGAAGTTGTAGTCAATATTGGCGTTTACCTGATCGGCGGTGAAGGTGGAGCCGGGACCCTGGACCGTGGTATCCGCGTTTTGCGTCTGCAACGTGGCAAAATTAGCGGCGGCACTGGGAATCCAGAGGGTGCCATTGGTCGCCTTCTGTTGCATGATTGCCAAGGCCTGCGGCGTAATCTGGCTGGCCTGGAAACAGGCGGGTTGATTGGTCCCGCCGCACGGACCAATGAAGTCCTGATTGACGACCTTCGCGAGACCCGCCGCACTGCGATCGCTGGTTAGATCTGGCGGAACCGCTACCAAAGATGTCGCCAGTAATTGATCGGAAACGCGCTGGCCCTGATAGGAGCCGAAGAAGAAAAGCTTGTCTTTCTTGATGGGTCCGCCCACGTACGCGCCAAAGACATTGCGGTGCATGGACGGCCGAGTCAGCGTGTTGTGGTTAAAGAACCACTGGTTGGCATTCCAACCCGTCTGCTGATGATATTCGTAGGCGCCGCCGTGAAAAGCGTTAGTCCCCGATTTGGTAGTGAGCTCGATGTGAGCACCGCTATTGGCCCCTTGAGATGCATCGTACATGGACGAGTTAACGTGCATCTCCTGGACGGTTTCCGGCGGCGGACTGGGAAGAGCTTGGCCGATTGCCCCATATACCGATGTGCTGGTCACGATCTCGCCGCTGGGGTTGCTGCCGTTTCCGTTTTCCCCGATGTTTACGGCCACTCGGCTCGAAGTAACCTGGCTCGAGGACTTACCGTTGAAAATGTTGTTGGCCAAAATACCATTGACCGAGAAGCTGTTGCTGGTGTCACGCTGCCCGTTGGCCCAGATAGCCTGGTTGCCCAAACCGGCATTCGTGCCCGCGGTGTTCAGAAAGTCGGCACTGACGCCCGGGCTCAGGATGGCAGCTTGGGTAAAGCTGCCGGTGCCCAGGGGTATTTCCGCGATTTGCTTATCGTCAAGAGTGTAGCCGGTCGTCGTGTCCGTCACGTTGAGCAGTGGCGTGGCTTCGACTGTAACCGTAGTTGCGACGGCACCGGGCTGGAGTTTGGCGTTGACCGTTGCGGTCCGGCTGCCCTGCACCAGAATCTGGTTGTAGACGGCGGTCTTGAAACCGTCCTTGGTAAAAGTAACTTCGTAGGTGCCGATGGGGAGATCGGCGGCGCTGAAGGAGCCGTCGTTTTTCGACTCGGCTGTCACTTCGAGGTTGGTGCCCAGATTGCGAATCTTGACCGCGGCTTTCTGCACCACGGCTCCACTGACATCAGTCACCGTGCCGTTCAGCGAACCCAGCGTCTGTTGCCCGATCGCCAGTTGCGACAAAATGGTGAGACTCGTGAGCGCAATTAGGACCAGACCGAAAAACTTAGAGTAGCAAAGGGCGACAAACATGCGACGAGAGTTCATGGGGGCAGACCTCCACAATGGGAAACGGCTCTTATAGCACAGGAAGCGTTACATCCCAATGAATTCTTTCCGAATCCTGTGGAAAAGTGGGCAGTGGGTCAGTGATGCTCGTCCCGGTGCCTCACAAGCTCAAGCGCATGACTCCAATATAGTTGTGCAACAGAAGAGGTGAGTCTTTACCCATCTACAAAGTGAGAAGGCGTGCACGTCGATTAACGGCTCCGACGCCCCGGGTGCGCTCTTGCCCAGGCTCTTCTTAGCCAGGTGCCACCGATGGGCGATTAGGGAAGCTTACTTCCCTAGCAGCCCAAACACCGTCACGCCGTTCGTCGTGCCTACGTAGACTTTGCCGTTGACGATCATGGGCGTCCCAAAGTGGCTGGCGGTTCCGAAATTGTCGCGCTGATTGGCCGTCTGGCTGGAGTTGTAGAGCTCATTCGCCAGGTTGGTGGCGTCGTAGGCATGCAGCACGTCGTTGGGATCGCTGTGCTCAATTGCCCACACGATGCCGCTGCCCGAGCCATTGGCAGAGACACTCGGCGTAGTGCCCGGATAAGTAAAGGAGGCTGCACTTTTCGAAAGCGGTGAGGTCGAGAGTTTGGCTTTCGAGAACTGGAATTGCAGCAGGTTGTTTCTTTGCGGCCCAAAGTAGATATTCCCGTTGAAATACGCCGACGTAGCCCATTCGCCGCCTCCGATGACTCCGTCGACTTCCTGATAAATGGCATTGTCATTGTTGGGATTGAACTTTCCCATGTTGTTGCGATTCACGATATAGATGTTCCCGTCCTTACCCGCCCCGATGGCCAAGTACCGGGTCTTTCCCTTGGCGTCTTTCATGGCTGGCAGTACCACGGCGCCTCCGGAACCCAGGTCTTCATCGTTATCCGATTCCGAAACCGTATTAAACATGTTGAAATAGTCAGCCACGCGGAGTTTGTTATTCGTGGTTGAGACTTTGAGGAAAGCGTTTCCATAGTCGCCGTTGCTGGGGAAGCCTTTCTTGTTCAGAGTCGTGTCAAAAGTGCCGTTGGCGTCCAGAAAGAAGAGGTGTCGCCCGTCGGAGGCGATCCCAGCGCCGCTTTGCCAGATCGATCCCTCACTGCCATTGGGCGTCAGATTCAGCACACTGGTTCGCGCCAGCGTGCTCTCGCTGTAGCCGATCAGCCATCCGGTGTAGGGCCGGTAATCACAATGGGAAGTCCATGCGGTATAGATCACATGGTTGAGCAAGAGCAACCCCTGCCGCTCAGCATACTGCCCGGGATCGAAGATCACATGACCGTGGTGGCTGTTGTCGCCGGTGCCCGGGTACCTAGCCCTGACCTCAACCGGGCTCCCGAACTCTTCCCCTCCGGTGGTCATATCGAGAGCGTGAATACGCTGGAAGTAGTTCGAGGAGTTCTTGCTCATGGCTACCACATAGATGGTGCCGTGCGGACCGCTGGAGCGGTCGATGACCGGAGTGGAAGTTATGCCGATTTGCGGACTGATCTGGCCGCAGCCGTGGTCATCCGAAGGGGACTCGCCCGATCCCAGCACGGACCCTTGCCACAGCAAAGTCCCGGCGTCGGCATCGAAGGCGTACACGCTGTCGTTCTCAGTGACTGTGTAAACGACATTGTGGGTTCCCTTGCCCGGAATTGAGACCCCCGAAAGATACAAGGGTTCGGCATCAATCGCCCCGTCCACCGGAAACGTGAACAGCTTTCCGAAGCTCGATGAGTTGACGTTGCTGGTGGTCAGGATAGTCTCATGAAGGTTTTGACCCGTCCGCGCGATATCGTTGTGATAGGTAACGACGTCAGTGGCCGAACTCACAAGCGCAGTGCAGAGGCTGAAGCAGATCAACCAGAATAAGCCCAAGGATCCCAATCGGTCTGTTCGGAGTGGAAGGCAATCGGTGTTCCAAGGAGAAGCTGAATACTGCGCACCAAAGCCTTGATTTGCACTAACGGAACTGCGTCGGTTGCTTGGCGAAGCGAGCATGAAACCTCCAGGATTTTTTGCCAATTCGTTCTCTCAGCACAATGGCGATGCGCGATCCGACTCCTTCTCCAACATCTTTCTTACAGGTTGCTCTGCGCCTTTCGAAGCCATGATCGCTAAATTATGAGACCGCCTCGCGGTCGATCAACATTCCTGCAACTTGCGTAATCGCGGGCAACAACTGGCTGGCCAGACAATCCTTGGCGACGAAAGCGTCTACCCACTCCAAGGTCTCCTCAGGAACATCCACTGCTCCGGATAGCATGATGATTGGCGCTTGCGGTCTAAGCCGTTTCATTTCGATCGCAACCGCTTGCCTGTTCATCTCGGGCATGAAATAGTCGACGATTACAACGTCAACCGAATGGATGGAAGCCAGTTCCAGTCCCTTGCCGCCGCTGGGTGCGGTCAGAACGGTATACCCAAAGCTTTCGAGGAACGATTTCTCGCATGCCAGCACTTCCTCGTCATCGTCAATGCAAAGAAGTACTCCGCTTCGCAGTTCCGGATAAGGCGAGAGGGGCATGGTTCACCATTCTCAACACTTAGGCTCGGGAAACTGTTCAAAATTGCTCACAATCATTCTTCCACTCACCGTTGGCCCCTGCACGAGCCCTGCGTTGTAACTACGACGAGGGGACGTACAGGCACCCAGGGACGAAATGCGAAAACGCTGTCTCGAAATCTCTCGCTGAGAACAGGGGGAAACAGCGAAGACGGCTACGATTGGGCAAGAGTTGTCATCTTGCTAGTGGGCATTCTCCCAGCGAGAATCGGAGTGCCCGAATCAGTGGCGAGGGTGTGGCCTGACTGAGGCGAGCTTTATAGCTCAGACGCTCACCTCTCCAACCGAGTACGGTAACTTAGCAGTCAGAAATCTGCCATGATCGGCCACAGGAGTGCCTTTCCCTCAGTTTCGAAAATCTGCCCACATGTTAAACATCTTGGCTATGCTACTTCCAGGCACATCCGGCTCTATGGCGAGGAGTTTGAAGTGGTTTCAGACCCATTTCCTGAAGCGGATGGGATTGCAGTTCACGTCACAGCAAAAAAAGACTCAACCATTCTCGTACTGCGGATTCCCGTGACCGTGCTTCGGAGTGCAAAAAGGGCGGAGACTCCACTAGCGCCCAGCCGGGTTGAGAGTGCATAGTTGAGTGAGGAGAAAGCATCCATGGACAAATCGAGGGATCAGGATCGGGGCAAGGGCGCGATGGAGCAGGACCCGCAGAACCAAGGGGGCAATACTAGCTTGCAAGGTCAATTGGGGCACCGTGATGAGGATGCAGAGTTGAAGAACGCTGATTCTGATTTGTCGGGGTGAGACCTGCCCTGTGCTACGCCACCCTATACTGAGGCATCTACGCCGGGTTAATGCAACAACCAGCGGCAGGCTTGACGTGGGACGCGGCAGGCAATCTCTACGGCACCACATGGAACGAGGGCACTGGCTGCGAGCCGCCACCCCGTGGCACGATTTTCAAGTTAACGCCGGGCAATGGTAGCTGGACCGAGAGCATCGTGTACAACGTTCGATGGAGACTGGGGCGGCGGAAAAGATGATAGCGGGGGCCAGCCCTGGCTAGGCGGGCAGCTGTCCAAGGAGACGTTGGGACGACTCGCGTCTCTCGAAGTGCGGAGCGGTCTCAGCACAGGGCATGTGCGAAGACCGCTCAACGGTTTTTGAAGAAGCGCGGCACTCGCCCCTTTTCAAAACGCTTCGCGGGTGGTTGCAGGCCGTCTGAAACCCAGCCGACATCCCGCCGGTTGCCTCGCTGTTGATCAGTTAGTCGACAGTGATGCGCTTTGCAACGACTTTGCCGGCGAAGTGGGCGAGGCGATGGCCATGGGTGTCAAATTGATCTAGCGTAAAAGTTCCCTTGTAAGTCATTCCGCTGGAATCAACCGTGATAGTTTCCCGGATCTTGGCGGGTCCGATCAGAGTCGTCCCGGTGGAATCCCAACTCAACGCAACATGATTGAGCTTGTAGGTGCCGTCGCTGGTCTGCGTCCATACCCCCATACAGAAACTGCCGGTCATGGGAGGACGCCCGGAATTCATTAGTTCCGTTCCATCGCTATGCCAAGTGACGTATCCATCATCGAACACAGTGTGATCAGGTAACGAGAACCTCACTTTCCACAAGCCCACGATCGTTGCGCTGTCCGCCTGGTGGCCCGATTGATGGTCGGCAACCATTAAAAGCTGCGGTGATCTGAATTCACCCTCCGCTTGATTGGATCTCCGCTGTGGCCGGATCGGCGTATTTGGCTGCCCCATGTCATAACCGCATCCTGTGTTCACCCCGGGCTTCGTTGAGTTCGCGGACTGGGCCCAGAGGCCCTGGGCGAGAAACAGGCAGACTGTGCATAGTCCGAGCGAGAAGCTTGCCATCCTGAGTTTGCACTTCATTTTTGTAGCTCCTTTCGAATCCTCATATTTGCGATCAGGGGATTCGCGCCCTACTTCCTACGGCACGAGTCAGGTTGCGGCAATGCAAATGGAATCACTTCTCGAACACTCCTGGAACACCGTGCACACGCTTGAATGACGGGCAGTTAGGATGCAATCGAGTAGGTGCACCCGGCCCGCGGCGGGCTGCTTGACTACGGCTTCAGGAAACCGCACAATAGCGCCGGTTATTTTGGCCGCAGACCGCCGCCTGCTACCCGGTCCTTAGACATGAAAACAACCACCCGGCGAATCGCTTTGTTTGGCCCTTACGCGCTCGATCTGCGTTCCGGCGAATTGCGGAAATTTGGGACGAAAGTGAAGATGGGGGAACAAGCTTTTCAGATACTAGGCACGCTGCTCGAAAGCCCGGGGGAAATGGTGACACGGGAGGAACTGCGAGCGAAACTGTGGGCCAATGACACGTTTGTCGATTTTGATCACGGGCTGAATTCCGCCGTCCAACGGCTCCGGGATTGCCTTTCTGACTCCGCCGGCAAGCCACGTTGGGTGGAGACTCTCCCTCGCCGCGGGTACCGCTTTGTGGGGCAAGTGGAATGGTCGGACGAGGGTTTCTCTTCCGAAACAGTTCCTAAGCCGAGCAGCGAGAGTCGGGACGAGAACTCCGATGGAGAAGCCCAACCCTCCGGCAGTGTCGAACTTTCTAAAGCGGCGGAAAAGGTACTAGGCTTCGGCCGTCGTATGGTCCTGGTGACGGTCGTGGCTATCGTCGTGTTTCTGGCAGCCATGGCGATTGTCAAACGGATCGAGGATGTCGGTCCCGCCAAGCAAGCGCTGCTCATCAGATCCCTCGCTGTGCTACCGCTGGAGAACCTGTCAGGCGATCCCGCTCAGGACTACTTCGCGGACGGCATGACCGACGAAGTGATCACCATGCTGGCGAAGAACTCTGCCTTGCGAGTCACATCCCGGACCTCGGTGATGCAGTACAAGAAAGTTCACCGGCCGCTGCGGGAGATCGCGCGGGAACTGGGGGTGGATGGGATTCTGGAAGGTTCGGTGGGCCGCTCTGGGAACCGGGTGCACGTGACCGCACAGCTGATCCATGCCGCCAGCGACACCCATGTTTGGGCGGAAAGCTTCGATCGCGATTTGAGCGACTTGGGTTCTCTCCAGAACGAGCTGGCGCAAACCATCGCGAAACAAGTCGGGGCCATGACTTCCGTTTCCGGCAAACCGGAGAAAAAGATCAAACCGGAGGCGCACGACGCTTACCTCCTGGGACGTTACTACTGGTTTGCGGGGGACTACGAAAAAAGCCGCGAGTTCTTCCAGAAAGCCATTGACCTCGATCCCGATTACGCCGCCGCATGGAGCGGCTTGGCCGACTCCCGCACCGGGAGCGTGGCGGACGGGAGTTTCTCCCCGGACGCGGTCATGCCACAAGCCGAGGCGGCCGCCAGGAAGGCATTGGAACTGGATGACTTTGACAGTGGAGCGCACAGAGCCGCGGCGGCCATTCAGTTTTTCTATCGGTGGGACTGGGAGGCCGCCGAGAGAGAGTCTGCACGCGCGGTGGAACTTAATCCCAGCCTTGGCGAAAATCACCACTTGCGTGCGTATGTGCTGAGCGCACTGAATCGCACCGATGAGTCGTTGCAGGAAGATAAGAAGTCGATGGAACTGGACCCGTTCGCCAGGCCCTGGGCACTGGGTTATTCATTCCTGCGCGCACGGCAGTTTGATGCTGCGGTGAACGAATTGCGTATACGGGGTGAGGCCCAGCCGAATGATGCGTGGCTGCACGGCGTTCTTTCCGAGGCGTATCTCCACAAAGGAATGGAAAAAGAAGCAGAGCAAGAGTCCGAGCAAGATATGCGTCTCAACGGTGCAGAGAAGTTGGCCGATGAAGTGCATCAAACCTACATCCGGCGCGGATTTCAGGCGGTGCTCGAGTGGAAGCTGAACCGGTGCAAGCAAATCGCTGCCAAACGCTATGTCTCAGCGATTGAGTTCGCCGAGGCCTATGCCCAACTCAAACGCAAGGAGGAAACTCTTCGCTACCTCGAACTGGCCTACGGACAGCACGCACCGTACATAGCCCACATCCAATGCAATTCAAATTTCGATTTTCTGCACTCTGAGCCGCGCTACCGCGCCATCGTCAAAAAGATGGGCCTTCCCCCGGCGTTCTGAGGAGCGTTTTCAAAGACGCGGGATGCAGGTCCTCCGGGGGCGTATCGCAGCGGTCGAGGACGACGGATGAATCGTAGGCAACTCGGGAGCAATCCCGGGAGTTTGCGTCCTTAGTTCTTCCCCTTGGAAAACCTAACGAATAGATAACTGTTGAAACATCGCACTTACACCAGTAACCGATAAAGTCATTGGAGGCGATCTAATGCGGCGGAAAAACCATCAAACCAGGGCTGGCCACAACGGGTGCTGTTCGCCGTAGCCGCAAGTGAATGAAACTACTGCGCCGGAAATGCGGGGTGGAGGTGGTCAGCCTGGTATACGTTTTGGAACACTCCACTAGCTTCTCTCGCAAGGTGGGGTTCGAGCAATGAGAGTATCCTTCTGGTGCTACGACTAGGGGAGGGTAAACAGAGGATTAAGATCAAGAATCGCCAAATGTGGGCGTCGTCTTTTCATCCTTATCTCCCTAACGTTGCACGGATTCGGACGTGAGGTCAACCCTTTTTAGGAGTGCTCGGGTCGCAAGACACGAGCCTTATTAATGACTCGCTGGGTCTCGGTAAGGAGCAGTGAGTTCAGGCCTGTGACATAGAGCATCGACATAGAGCATCTGCTTGGTTCGGGTAGCTCCGACATAGAACGAGGCCCTCCCTGCTTCATCCGACTTGAACAAGTCCACTCGGCGAGAAATACAATGTAGGCATCGTAGCCTTTCGCTCCGTGTACTGTGGATAGCGTCTGACAATTCTTGCGAAAAATGTCCTTGTCCCAGTATGCGTGTTTTCCATAAGGTCAGCTAAAATCTCCTGTAACCAGCCGGGCTTCCTCGTCCTTATTGTCGCGGGTTTTGTAGTTGGAGCCAACGACAGCGCGGCAGTAGCGCCAGCCGTTCGCTGTCTTGACGGGTCTCTAACCCCTAGAAGACAAAAGCACTGGCGGAGGGAGAGGGATTCGAACCCCCGGTACGGTTTCCCGTACAGCGGTTTTCAAGACCGCCCGTTTCAACCGCTCACGCATCCCTCCGAGTCTGGTCTTCAACAGTTTACATCGCCTGACTGCGACTGGTTTCACAAATAGGTTTATTCTTAGAACATGGCGGCTCTGGGTCTCGTCCGAATTGCGACCTGCTTGCGCTCGATTCGAGAGGAGTTATGAAATCCGATCATTTGCCGTCCCTGTGGTACCTGGCCACAATTTTCCTGCTGCTTTGGCTGACCCCGCCATTTGCTCTGGCGCAAAGACAGAGCGGCTCTGACGCTTCGAGCGGTGAGACGAACCAATCCTGGACAGCCACAACCCAGCAGCAACTGCCCGGCACTGTAAATCCGACGAGGACGTCTGAAACCCATACCGAGGCCGGCAGCCGCACCGTTGACAATCAAAGTACGGAGCACATGGGAATGTACGGCCGTTATGAGCCCTATCTGGATGTGCAAAAGGAAACCGTAAAAGTGGATGCCACCACGATCCGTACAGTTGAGCGCAGATTTGGCAGGGATTCCGATGGCCGGAAAACGCTGGTTCAGGTGACCGAAGAGGAAAAGCGCAGCTTGCCGGGAGGCGAAGTGAAGGTGGTGCGCACAACATCGAATCCCGATGCCAACGGTGGTTTGCAGATCGTGCAGCGCGAGATTCAAGACACCAGGCAGACTAGTCCCGATGTGCAGGAGACAAAGACCACGCTTCTCACGCCGACGCCGAATGGCGGTCTGGCGGCGTCCGTGCAGGCCGAGGAACGCCAGACAAAGACTAGCGACCACAATGTCGAGTTTCGCAAATCCACATTGCTGCCTGACCTCAATGGCAACTGGCAACTCAGCGAAGTCAGGGAGGGCACGGTTAAGGACGACGGCAAGGATCGAACTAAAGAAGAACGCGTGCTGCGCCCAGGAACTGACGGCAACCTGTCGGTCGTCGAGCGGACAGTGAGCAAGGAATCCGAAAATTCTGCAGGCGAGAAACGCGACACGGTGGAAACCTACTCAACCAATCTTCCTGGATCCGCGGTTGACGGCAGCCTGCATCTCAACCAGCGGGTTACGACAGTTCGTCGGAAGGGTGAGGATGGTACGCAATCCACCGAAAAGCAGGTGGAGCAGCGAAACCCTGCGCAGCCAAGCGACAGCCTGCGGGTTACGCAGCAGGCTATCGACATTGTGCGTCCTGGGCTCGGCGCTACAAGTCGGGAGACCCAGACGATTCGATCGCTGGTTTCCAACGGGAGCCTCGGAGTGGTGTCCGTGGACACTCGAAAAAAAGACAACGCCCCCGCGATCCAAGTTGACATCGCGCCGGCTAAGCCTCCTAAAGCCGGTCCTGGTCACTAGCCCAATCTACTTGGTGATCACGCCGCAGGCAATGCGATCGCCCGAGTTTCCCGACGGATCCGTCTTCATGTCATCCGCGTTTGCATGAATGACCAGCGAAGTTCCGCCATTGCTAAAGAGCGAGTGGCTATCGGTTCCATCTCCCAGGCTGACGTCGTTGTTAGTCAGCTTCAGGGTGGCTTTGCCTGCTTCGTTTACGCTGAAGTTCATCATGTCACCGGCGTGGTGTCCGTCGGGACTCTGAAGACCGTGCTTTTTTCCGTCGGGATTGAAGTGCGGTCCCGCGGATTTGAAGTCTGGACCATCGCACTTGCCGTTCTGGTGAATATGAATGGCATGTGTGCCCGGCGGCAGGTCATGCAGGTTGAGCTCAAGTCCCACGCCCGCGCCCTTCGCACCGGTTCCGCTTTCCCATAGCATGATCGAGCCTACGCTCTTGCCTTGGGCATCCCTCATCTCGACCACGGTTTTGGCCGCGCTGAACAGCGACAGGACAATAATCGTGGACGACACTGCAGCGATGAATAATCCTTTGTGTTTCATAGCCACAAATTATAACCAAGCTAGGGTCCAGTGTGCTATTTCATCGCCGTCGAGCAATGGCGGCGATAGTGCATCAATGTCCTCCCTCCGGCGCCCGCGTCATTCCCGTATTGGGACGGAGTTTACTGTTTAGTACCGGGTACCCCCCTCCCCCTTTGCTGCAAAATCTAGAAAACAATGGATCAATTTTGCGACTATGTGCTAGATCTTTGAGTTTACAGGAGTTACACGCAAAATCTAGAGAACATGGGAGTTATGGCGGGCGTGACGGTCTTGCGTCCCATTTTGGGAACTGGGGCGGGCTGGGCATTTTGGAGCGGGGTCTGGAGCCCCGCCATCGCCTGCGTCAGATTGTCAAAGATCTTGATTAGCGTGTAGATAATGTATGCTGTAGTAGATTATCTGATTTGAATCATGCAGTCAACGATAAAGCGCGCTGCGGGACTGAGGGCCGGAAAACAGTCCCAGGGTATTTGTTCCCACGAATTTCAGACGCGCGTCTCGGTCACTTATTTGAAACACTCTGTAAGAGAATGATACGAGCTGCTTGGAGGTCAGGTTAATCTTCTGCAGTTCCAGCGCAATCCACTCGGGGTCGCTTCCTGGCTCGAATTGAACCGGGGGGCCGATCTTTACTTGGCGAAGCAGTGGCGCAGCAAGTGGTGATAAACCTTTTTCTTGATGCCGGCTCGGCGAGCGGCGTGCTGGCAAGCGTGGGGAAGTGTTTTGGTATCGATCGGTTGGTCAGCACTATGCCAGTGGCGCCACGCTTTTTCGCGCTGCGAAAAGCGTCCCGGCTCTTACTTTCCGCCCGAACTTCCTTCTCTTTCTTCCCGTCGCCATATCGTAAGACCCGCAGCGCCCCGGGCGAGGAGCCCAAGGCTCGGCGGCGCGACGGCGGGCCCGCCATGGACCGCGGGGTCAGGTTGGCTGTTCTTGCTGGTCAAGTCGGAATCTGCCTTCGCTCCGGTCAGGATGGGTTTGTCAGGTCGGGTCTCATATGCGTAGCCGGTGAGAGTCGCCGTCACCCTGGGTAGGCCTTGTATAGCCACAGAAACGTCAAAACTCGCCCAGCCGAAGTGGGTCTTTCCTTGAATGTCAAACTTCAGGCCAAGGTAGCCACTCTGAACGCTCTTCCACGGTCCCTTGGTTGTGTATTGCGCGTAAAAAAACCCGGTTCCTACCATGAGGTCATGCTCTCGCTGAAATTTTCCTCCAGGTCCCACAGTCACGCCCGGGGGCAAAGCCGAGGCGTAGATCTTGCTCCCCAGGATCCGATTGTTGGGTCGAACGGGATCAACGCTTAACGTTCCGTCCCCGGTTCCGTACTTGGCAGCAATAGCGGAAAAGAAAAAGAAGAAGTCGCGAACGCCATCGTGGTTGAGATCAAGATACACGATCTCATTGGGTGAAATTTTCACGTGAGCGGCTGTGTAAACAATCTTGGCTTGTGCGGGCTGGACCATCGCCAGCATCCCCACCCCGGCGGCGCTAGCCGCAGCCGCGTACGACAGAAGACTCTTATCCAGGGCCGCGCTGATTCGAGCGGCCGCCCGCTTCCCGGCTGTGCCTTCACTCCGCGCTGTCGGTCGCCTCATGTTCGGTTCTCCTCTTCCAAATCTGGCGTAATCTCGTTGAACACCCGTCGAGTCGAAGCCCGATGCCAAGGCTCGGCTAGTTCCTCTCTTTTCTCCAAGCTGAAAGACCCCCCGAGCCTTGAGCGAGAAGTCCCAGTGTGGGAACTGCCGTCGCAAGCGCGTCAGGAGCGGTCGGCGCAATCGGAACACGGGCGTCCTCGGCGCTCTCCGTTTTCCCGGTCACAATGGGTGTGTTCGGGAGGGTCTCGTAGGCGTACCCGGTAATCAGCGTAGACGACGTTAAAGTCTTGGAGCTGACATTGAGCCGCGCCCAACCATAGTGGACCTTTCCGTGGATTGTGATCGCGAGGCCAAGATACATGTTTTGCGCGTCTTGCCAGAGACCCGAGCTCTTGCAAAACCCGGAAACACAACTCAAGCCTGCCATCCCGTTGTGGCTCTTTTGAAACTTCGCGTTCTTCCCCACAGTGTAGCCTGCAGGCAGCGCGGACGCTGACTTGTTCGTTCCCCAAATCGCATTGCTGGGCTCCACATTTGCCGGAAAAACTTGCAAGCCGGCGCCATGGTATACCTGCAAGAGAAAGAAAAAATCACGGATGCCGTCGTTGTTGATGTCGATCCCCACTTTTGTCCCAATCCGAGAGGACACCGGAATGTGGGCCGGGGTGTAAACGATCTTCGCCTCTGCGGAGGGCGCCAACACACTCAACCCCGCTGCGCTGGCTGCAGCCGCGTAGGCGAGCAGATTCTTGTCCAGCTTCGCGTTGAGCCGGGCCTTTGAGCGTTTTTCGATTACTTTGTCGTTTTGGAGGTTTGCTGCGGTCATTTCGTCCTCGTTCCAACCGGTGCAACTTCTTGGCCGATTTGGAAGCCGCTTGCCTTCGCTGTCGAGAGAGCGGAAAGGTGCGGCTTACGGCGGCCACATTCTACAACCATACTGGGAGCTAATCAAGACGGTGTACTCGTCGAGCCGGCCCAGCTTGGCAGCATGCACTCAGAGAAGAGAGCCATTTCGCTCTCGTGGATAGTGTTGCCTTTCCAACCGTAGGCACCCGCAAGCAGAAGGAATACATCGCCCTCCAATCACACAGGAATTGCTGAAGGGCGACATAGCATACCTGGCGAAAAGTGTGAAGAACGGCCAAATGGCGACCTGCAGAATTAGGTGCTCTACCCCTCGCGCAGTGCCATCAGCGGATCGATTTTGGCGGCCCTGCGCGCCGGCACGTAACAGGCGAGCAGCGCCAGCCCTCCCAGCAGCAGTGGTGCACCCAGGAGCAGGCGCGGATCGTTGGTACCGACTTTAAGCGCGTCGACAAAAACGCTGGTGAGCGTCGAGAGTATTTTGGCCAGAGCGAACGCGCCCAAAAATCCGAGAACCGTTCCGACGCTGACCAGAGCCATGCCTTCGCGCAGCACCAGCAGCAGCACCTGCTCCTTACGCGCGCCCAGCGCCATGCGAATACCGATCTCCTTGCGCCTTTGCACCACCGCATAGGCGGTGACCCCGGCGAGTCCAATTGCGGCCAACACCAGGCCGAACAATCCAATTCCGCCGTAGGTATTGACATCGTTGCGCTCGGATGCCCGGCTAAGCTCAAGGTAGTCGCTGAGGGTTCGCACATTGAAGATGGCCAGCTTCGGATCAATGACCGCGATCTCGCGCCGAATGGCGCTCAGCGCATCCGTTCCCGCATCCGACCGCACCACGATGGTCATGCCATCGGCTGGCGGCCGTGCAAAATTGCGCTGCGTCAGCGGCAAATAAATTTCGGGACGGCGAGTCTCGAGGCCATTCTTCAAGTCGCGGATCACGCCAACCACTTCATACGACTGCTGGTCGTCCCTGACGCGCTCCCCGATCGCATTCCCATTTCCAAAAAATCCGCGTGCGGTACTCTCATCGAGCACCACAGGCAAAGTCCTCGATCCGTCTGCCTGGCTCCGTTGATCCAACTCCACGAACTCCCGGCCGGCCAGCATCGGCTCGCTCAGCGCGGCAAAATAACCCGCGCCCACAGTTTTCTTGACCACCGACTGCTGCACCCGCGAGGCTCCCCGCGAGTCTTCCGCAGTTAGTTGGTTGCTTCCACTTTCGATCGAAAAGGGCACCTGCGCCGCCAAGGCGACGCTGCGGACCGGCCCCGCGGCCTTGAGCTGTTGAGGAAGTTTCTCGAATAAAGCTTGCGCTTTTTCGGGCGTGTAGCCGTCACGCACCGGATCGATGGACAGGAGATACATCGTGTGCGGATCGAATTTGGTCTGAATGGTGCTTGCCTTGGTAATTCCCAACACCAGGAACCCGGTGATCAACAACAGCATGAGCGATCCCGTAACCTGGGCCACGAT
This sequence comes from Terriglobales bacterium, assembly GCA_035601775.1. GTDB lineage: Bacteria > Acidobacteriota > Terriglobia > Terriglobales > Acidobacteriaceae > JABDBE01. The sequence continues at coordinate 79,474 of DATNNO010000144.1, forward strand.
CAACAAGTTGCGCAGACCAAGGCGCAGGTAACCGGGCAACTGCAGCGCCGAGCCTTCTTTGAGCGCCGGGGTCATATCGGATTTCGTGGCTCGCAGGGCGGGCGCCAGGCTGAATCCGATACCGGACACGAAGGCGAGCGCGAACACGAAAGCGGCTGCGTGCCAATCCGGAGTGAAATCGGATTCGACCGGCACAGCCGTGGGCAGCATGTATTGGGAGTTCAACACAGATAGCCCATACGCGAGCGCGAATCCTGCGATGCCACCCAGCAGTGAGAGCAAAATGCCTTCGCTCATCATCTGCCGGATAAGGCGAAAACGGCTGGCCCCGACGGCCAACCGAATCGCCAACTCCCTTCGGCGATTGGCCCCGCGCGCGAGCAGCATGTTTGCCAGATTCATGCACGCAATGACCATAATCAGCCCCATCAGCGCGACATAGAATCCAGTCACCACGGGCCTCAAATTCCGGGGAATCGGCGCCATGGTCCCTGCCGAAAGTAAAGTCACGCGTCTGCCTTTGTCAGCCCGCACTGGAGCCAACGGATCCTGCTCGTCAAGATGACGGGTGATCGCGTCAAGAGCGGCTTCCGCGGATTCAATGGTGCCGCCCGGCGCCATGCACATCATTGCCAGGAACTCCCTGGCATTGCGTTGATGCAGCACGTCGTTCCCCAGCTCCGGAGCCAGCGCGGCCGGCGCTGTGATGGGGACAAACAGCTCAGCCGGATTCATGGAAAGGGCGCCATTGAAATTCTTCGGGGTGATTCCCACGATGGTCGCGGGTTGCCCATTCAGCTGAACCGTCTGTCCCACCGCATTGGGAGAGGAGTTGAGGCGATTGCGCCAGAAACGATCACTGATCACCACCACCGGTGCGTCTCCGGGCTTGTCAAGTTCGGCGCTGAGCACTCTTCCACGTTGGGGTGGGACGCCGAGCACGGAAAAATAATCGGCGGATACAAGTTGTCCGAAGACCCGCTCCGGTTTCGCATTCCCATCACCATGGAAGCTGACATTGAACGGAACCCCGTTCTGAAATGCGGCCACCCCGGTGAACAGGTTCTTTTGCGCCCGATATTGCTCGATGTAGTAATACGACACTGGCTTCTCAGGCATCACCAACCGCTTAGCATTCGCCGCTGCTGGCAGATCCCGAGCTATCAACTGCCATTCCGAGCTGTACACCACGGTCGTCAGCCCCATTCCGAGTCCCATCGAAATGATGCCAACCAGCGCGAATCCGGGCGACTTGATCAGCCCGCGCCACGCATACCTCATATCGCGGCGCATTTCGTCCAGGTATTCGAGCGGTACGCGAATCGCGATGTCTGCGATCAGCCGGATCAGGCCGGCGGCTCCATGCCTTTTGGCAATCTCTCCCACGACATCCTCCCCGAGTTGCATCACCTCCGTGCCATAAACCAATTTGAATTCGTGCGGAAAAGCTTGCGCCAACCAACGGTAGATCCGCCAAGCGAAATTCATTCCGTCACCATGGTTTGCTTCACTCGAATTGTGCGAACCAATTCCTGTAGGCGTTCACATTCCGCGTCGAGCACACGCCCGCCGAGGGCCGTCAGCCGGTAATAGCGGCGTCGCGCGTCGTCGAATTCCGGCGCGGGTCGTTCGTCAGATTCCTCGATCAGTTCCGCCTCGATCAGCCGCTTGATCGATCCATACAGCGTCGCTGGCCACAACCGCACTTTTCCGGTAGTGCGCTGCAGGACTTCCTGCATGATTCCGTAGCCGTGCTGCTCTCCCCCTGCAAGCGAGAGCATGATATGGAACCACTGGGTCTTGAGTGGAATAAACCTTTGAGAATCAACCTCAGTCATAGAAATATATATATCGAATAATATATAGTCATGTCAATAGTTAAATGGCGGCTTGCTCACGGTGGTTGGGGAAAGGAGGGGAAAAGTTGCTTAGCGGCTCATTGTTTAGATAAATGTTTATGGACTTTCTTAGTGGGAAGTTCGTTCGTAAGTTATTGAACGTTTGTTGGCCGTAGACGCTGAAATTGACTGAAATTACTGCTTTGGTTCCTTTTCAACAGGCACTCGCCATTTCACCAGCGATCGCTGGACAGCATATTTATGAGATCAGTCGAGGAGTTCTCACAATCGTTCCACCATCTTCTGCAGCTCCCGCGCAATCCACTCGGGGTCGCTTCCTGGCTCGAATTGAACCGGGGGGCCGATCTTCACTTTCACTTGACCTGGCCGGGCAAATTTCTTGCCTGCTTGCTTTAGAGCGAACAGTCCGTCAATGCGCAGGGGCACGACGGGAATTTGGAGGTTGTTGGCCAGCAGGCCGATACCCGCTCGGAAGGGGAGCAGATTGCCGGTCGTGGTGTGACGGCCTTCGGGGAAAACGAGTACGCTGTAGCCGCGATCTACAGATTCTCCGGCGTAGGCAAAGCTCTCGCGGAATCCCGCTTCGCGCGGCAAAGGAAAGAGATTGAGCAACGACACTCCTAGAGTCCACTTCACCCGGTCATAAGCCTTGCCGGGAAAGCCTCGCGTCGCGGGCGGAGTGCGCAGTATTTCCAGAGCTTCGCCGCCGGTGGCGATCGCCAGCTTATGCCGTAGACGAGCGGGAAGAACGGTCAACACGAAACCTGGATCTACGTCAGCGATGTGATTGCAGACCACGAGGACCGGCCCCTGCGCTCCGCGTAGATTCTGTCGACCCTCTACGTGAGGCCATCCCAAAAGAAATACCGCGGGGCGCAACAACAAGTAATGCGCGGCCAGACGGACCCAGGTGATCGGCCAGCGCTGTACCCATCGCGGATAATGGTAGGGCACTCTCGTCGGAGGCTTACCCTGTAGCATGCGCTCCAAGTCACCAACCGTGTTTACGGCTGCAAACCAGGTCTCGCTGAGATCGATCTGATACCGGTCTTCGAGCGCGCTCAACAGCTCCACGCGGTCGAGCGAACTGAGGTTCAACTCGGATTCGAGATTCGCATCCGGGGAAAGTTGGGAGGGCGAGCGAGACTGTGTCACAACTGGTCTTTCGCCCCGCTGGGGCTCGATGGTTTCCCACTTCCTACCCACGGCTTGCGCCGTGGGCTGCATTCTTACGCCGCTTCGCGGCTGTTGCGGGCGGTCCACTCTTTCGGCGGCAGTTGGGTTGCGAAAGAGACTCGAGCGCCCGGTGATTCGCTCAATCAATTCCGCGAGAGGACTCGAAGGCATGGAATAAGAAGATTTCTGCGCCAACTGCGCTTGCACCGCCTGCTGAATGACGTTTCTGAGCGGCTTCTGCGTGGAGGTGCGGGGAAAGTCCTCCTCCGGCCATACGACCCAGGTGTTCATGCGCTGATACTCGGCCAGGGATTCGTTCGCTCGTTGCACGATGGGTGCAGGATCCGCGTTGCTGTCTCGCAGGATGATCGCCGGGCATGGTTCCGCATTCCCATTGCGCGGCAGCGCGATCACGACGGCGTCCTTCACTTCTGGCTGACGCCGCAGAGCGGCTTCCAGATCCTCGGGATAAACATTCATGCCGGCCGGAGTGACGATGACTTCTTTCTTTCGCCCCTTGAAGTAGAGATTGCCCTCGGCATCAAGTTCGCCGACATCGCCGGTGGGATACCAGCCGTCTTCACCCGCGACTCGTTCTAGATCTCGCCCATTCCAGTAGCTCGTGGCGACCCCGCCTCCGCGCACCAGGATTTCTCCATCCGGAGCCAGTTTGACCTCACGTCCGGCGAGCACTTTCCCAATCGAGCCTTTGCCCAGTCGAAAGGGATGATTGACGCTGATGAGCGATGTGGTTTCGGTGAGCCCGTAGCCTTGAATCGCGGCGTATCCGAGGCGTCCCCAGAATTCTTCGGTGTCGCGGTCAAGGGCGGCGCCGCCTGAGATGAAGGCCCAGAATTTCCATCCAAATTGACGATGGATGCGGCGGAAGATCCACCAGCGGTGCAGAAAGTGTTTGCCTTCAGCGGCTCGAAACCGTTGCCGGAATTGTGCGTCGTCTTCGAGATCGCGTTCGATCTTCTCCTTGAGGGATTGCAGCACGCGCGGCACTGCGACCAGCGCCAAAACACGTTCCCGGCGGATGGTGGCGATCACCTCTGCCGGCTTGAATGTGTCCTGGAATATCACCGCGCCGCCCATCAACGGCGGCAGGAAGATTCCCAGAAATTGCCCGAAGACGTGGCTGAGCGGCAAAAGATTCAAGAAGCGGACTGGGTGCACCCAGCGTTCGTACTTCAGATATTTCTGAATCTCTAGTTCCAAGGGCGCGATATTGGCGAGAACATTGCCGTGCGTAATTACGACTCCTTTGGGTTCGGCGGTGGTGCCAGACGTGAAGACGATTTCGAGGGTGTCCGCGGGTTCGAGCTCGACGGCGGGATAGGCCGCTGCCGAGTGCGATGCCAATGCATGGGGCAAATCCTCCAGGGTGAGCGTTGGCAGCGACTGCTGCGCATGCTCGCGTGAGCACAGCAGCAGTCTGGCGCCGACCTGCTGGTGTACCCGCAGTGCAAAATCAGACGTCGCTACGTCGTCCATGGGGACGACCACCACGCCGCGCAAGGCACATCCGAAAAATGCCGCTATCCACTCGGCCGAGTTCGGCCCCCAGATCAGGACACGTTCGCCCTTCCCGATCCCCCGCGCCTCCAGTTCGCGTGCAAACCGGAAAGCGGTTTCAGCGACTTGCCGATACGACCAGCGTACGGTGCGATATCCGCGGCGCTGCACGTAGGCAATCTCCTGCCCCCATCGCAGAAAGTGGTCGAGAGATTCGACGAGCGAGCGGCGGTCCATGTAACAGATAGTAGCGCTTCACGGTCTCGGGGGACCGCAATTGCTGACAGGTGAATCTTGCTTTGGTTATGTATCCCCAGGGGCAGTTGACGCATCTTAATTTAGGCGCATATTATCTTCGTTTGGCCTTAAGGGCGGTTTGGCCCTAAGGGCGGGAACGAGCTAGGAAGACAGCAGACTGTGAAGTTATTATCCATGGATAAAAAGAAGCTGGAATCTTTCAAGAAGAGACTAGAAACGCGGCAGGATGAGTTGCGGCGCATGGTCTCGCGGACAGAGCAGGACGGACGCACCATTGATGAGGATTCGGCGCAGGACATCGCCGACCGTGCCGCCAGCTCTTACACCAAGGAATTCCTATTTCATCAGAGCAACAACGATCGCCAGCTCCTGCAAATGGTGGAGAAAGCTCTGTCGCGCCTTCGCGAAGGCAGCTTCGGGGAGTGCATCTCGTGCGGCAAGGAGATCAATGCCAAGCGTCTGGAGGCGGTGCCTTGGACCCGCCATTGCATCGAGTGCCAGGAAAAGGCGGAACAGGGGTTGCTGGAAGAAGCGCCGAAGTAGCCACTGCCGCGCACGCCGTTGGAAAGAGGTTCGATACAGGCAGACTTAACCACTGCCGATAGCCTTTGACGCTGCTGATTTTCGCCTGTTAGACTCAAGGGTTGTCAATCCTACCCTGACCCATCCAGAAGGGAAGCCGTGCGCGCAGAGACCCGTCATCAGATGAAGCAGGACCGGTTCAGCCGAGTCACTATCGACGCGGCGGAAAGAACCGCTCACTGGTCCGTAGAACACAAGAACAAACTAATTATTGCAGCTGTAATCGTGCTGGTAGTGGCCGCGGCGGCTGCCGGGTCGTGGTACTACTTGAGCCAGCAGGATCAAAAGGCCAGCCTGGAGATGAGTCAGGCAGTGCGCATCCTGAATACGCCGGTGCGGCCACCCAACATGCCGGCGCAGCCGGAGGCGCCGAGTTTTGCGAGTTCCTCAGAGCGCGCCACTGCGGCTCACAAACAATTTCAGGCTATCGTCGACAAATACCCCCATACTCATTCGGCTGAGTTCGCTCGCTATTTTCTCGGTCTGACGGCGGCGGACCTGGGCGACAATGCCTCGGCTGAGCGTGAACTCCAGAAGGTCGTTTCGTCCGCCAATAGCGAGGTTGCGGCGCTGGCCAAGATGGCCCTGGCGTCGGTGTATCGCAACACCGGCCGCAACAAACAAGCGGTTGATCTCTATAAACAGTTGGCGGCAAAACCTACCAGCACGGTGGGCAAAGTGACGGCTCAAATGGAATTGGCCGCGACTTATCAGGCGGACAATCAGCCGCTGGAAGCCAAACGCATCTACGAAACAATTCAGAAAGAAAACCCCGCCAGTGAAGCGGCACAAATGGCGTCGGCGAAGCTGCAGGGACTGAAGTAGGAAGATTCTAGCTGTCAGCTTTCGGCTGATCTCTCATTCTTCACAGCGTATGCTGCGTCGGGAGGATCTGCGTTCAGTGCTGTGTGAACAGCTTGTTCCAGTCCGCGATCGGCGTGGGCGGAACCAGAGCCGGTCTTAGGTCGGCGGCCACACGCTCCTTATGCCCCATGCCAACCAGTGAAGTTGTTATTCCAGGCGCTGACCGCGAAAATTGAATTGCGTTTTCGGCATCGCTTTTCAGGCCCAATATTCTGCCTACGAAGTCGGGGAGCCCATGGGTCAGTTGTCCCTGTTGCAACGTAGCGCTGCCGATTACCGCAATCCCTAGCTGCGCCGCGGTGGAAAGCAGCGACTGCTTCTGTTTATGCGAGCTTTGATTGGTCACGGCCTGGTTGGCCAACGCATAGGCCTCGGGCATGGCCAGACTGAAGGGAAGCTGGATAAAACGGAAGTGATGCTTATCCCCGCCCACCTCGTGCGCGAGTTCTACAACTTCGGCCAGGCTGATGTAGTCGCGCGAAGCCTCGGCTAAACGAAAGGCGCTCCACGTGGCCATCCCGTAGTAGCAAATATTGCCTGCCTTGACCAGTTTCTCCAACATTGCGAATGCGTCCCGTATGCGCTGGCGAAACACCTCGCGGGAAATCTCCGCCAATTGTGATTCCGGATTGTGCAGGTAGAACACATCGATGGATTCCAGGCCGAGATTGCGCCTTGAACGCTCGATCTGGTCTTCGAGATAGGCCGGAGCCATGCAATGCATGCCGCCGACAAGTTGTTTGAGATCCACAATGCCGGACTCCATGTATTCGCGGATGAAGTAAGCGCGCGGGTCGGCAGGCGGGTTGCCGTCGAACGACAGATAGCCCGCCTTGGTGCAAACCAGGATTTCGTCACGCTTCAATTCTCCAGATTCGATTCGTTGCTGGATTGCGGCACCGATGTTGCGCTCCGAGCGCTGGTGACGGTAATTGATCGCGGTATCAAGAACATTTATGCCGGAGATCAGAGCCGTGGCAATGGCCTCGGTGTAGCCTCTGTCGGCCACATCATCAGGCTCGCCGAGGTAGGTGCCGAGTCCGATGGAAGAGAGCCAAAGCTGGTCAACTCCTGGCACGTGCTCAGGACGACGGAAGTGTCCGGCATCGTATAACTGAGGAAACCGGTCGCGGTAGCGGGCGGTGCCTTCAGCGGTGGCATGACCGGGAAACATAAGGGGACAGTGTAGCAGTCATGCGTTGTCGTTCGATCCGAGGTTAGTTTAGGTCATGATATAATGACCATAGTCATTTGGAGTGGTCATGAAAACGATGCCAGCCGGGCAGTTCAAGGCCCGATGTCTAAGAGTGATGGATGATGTCCAGTCCACTCGTGAGCCTGTGGTGATCACAAAAAATGGCCGACCGGTGGCGAAGCTTGTGCCAGCGGGCGAGCCTTCAGACGATTTTCTGGGCAAACTTTCCGGCGTAATGAAGATCGTGGGGGACATTACTCAGCCGATCGAGGACCCAGAGGCTTGGGAAGCACTGCGATGATCCTGCTGGACACGCACGTAGTCCTTTGGGCTGCCATTGAACGTAAGCGTCTCTCACGAGCGGCTGAGTCCGCTCTACGGAGGGCACGTTCCGGTGACGGATTGGCAGTGGCTTCGATCAGTCTTTGGGAATTGGCATCGCTTTTTGCACGCGGGCGGATCGAAACCTACGGAACCGTGGAAGCATCGGTACGCCAGGTTCTAGAAACCGTGGGCGCTATAGTGAAGCCCATTACCCAGGAAATCGCGGTGTTGGCCACGCAATTTCCGGAAAGTTATCCGCGCGATCCAGCCGATCGGCTCATTGGCGCAACCGCCCGGGCGGAAGGGATCGCCCTGATCACACAAGATAAGAGGATACGCAGCAGTCCACTCCTGAGAACGATCTGGTAAAAACCTGACTCCCTAACATTACTTTCGTAAGCCTCGACCAGCCTTTTGCCGTGAGTCTTTCGCCCAACTCACAGAGAATTCTTCTGACTCCAATTTCTCGACCGTGAGGTTCCATGACAGCGTTCTTCCGCCCGACTCGTTTCATGCTGGTTTGCAGTCTGCTTTGTGGTTCGGTCGTTGGCCAGCAGACAACTTCTTCCGCGTCCACCGCTTCCGTCGACTCCAATTCCGCCGCGGGCCAGGGTCAGAGCCTGGGCGAACTGGCACGCAAAATGCGGAAAGACCATACCACCGAAGTGCAAATGTCCGACGAGGACGCGAAGGATCTGTTTCGCTCGGTCGATAAGATTGTCGCCTTCGCCTCGGAAGACAGCGGATTTCCGAAGCGCTCCACCGTCAAGCGCCGCCTGGTCGGCTCCGCTGAAGTCGAGAAGTACACTCGCGATCAGGAGGCAAAGGAAGAGTACGCGCAACGCTTCGCGCGCTCCGAGATGACCATGAAGAAGTTCGGCCTCCTGCCACGGGAGTTCAATCTGCGGGAGTTCGTGGTAAAGGCCAATGGCAAGGAGATCGCTGCCTATTACGATGACGAGACGAAGACGATTTCGCTGCTGAACTGGATTCCGAAGGATCGGCAGGCCCCCATTCTGGCGCACGAACTGACCCACGCATTGCAAGACCAGAACTACGACCTCAAGCCTTGGATGAAGGCTGGGCAACGGGCATCGCAGCCCGGAGAGAAAAAGGATAACGAGCCTGACGTCGATGACGACAGCGCCGGGGCACGGCGAGCCGTGGTCGAAGGCCAGGCCCAGATTGTTTTCGTGGATTACCTGCTGGCTCCCTTGGGACGCACCCTGCAGAACACGCCCGGGCTGATTTATCAAATGGAAGAACCTGCCGTGAAGGCGGTCGCTGACTCGCAACTGTTGCACGACGCGCCGATGATCCTGCGGGAGATGGGCACCTTCCCTTATCGCGAAGGTCTAATTTTTGAAGGTGAACTACTTGAGAAAGGCGGTCAGAAAATGGCTTTCTCAGGAGTCTTCGCGCGTCCGCCACGTAACACTCATGAAGTGCTGCAGCCAACCGCTTATATCAACAGCGAGAAACTGGCAGCGATCAGGATTCCCGACGTTCAGCAGATACTTAGCGACAAGTATGCAGTGTATGACTCCGGCGGAATCGGCGAACTCGACGTGCGCGCGCTTCTGAAGACGTTCGGAAATAGAAAAGAAGCCGACAATCTTGCGGCGGGATGGCAGGGCGGAGCCTACGTAGCATACCGTCGCACCACCAGAACCGCCACGGATGCGCTCACTACCGCCGACCTGGCGCTCTTGTATGTTTCGCGTTGGAAGTCGCCAGCTTCGGCAGAACGCTTTGCCCACGTCTATGCGACGGCAATTGCCCAGCGCTACAAGAACGCGACGCCACAAGCCGCTGCCTCATGTGCCGGGGCTAAGTGCCCCGTCTCCGCGGTGCAGATTCTCACCGAAGAAGGACCCGTGATTGTGGAGCAATGGGCAGATAATACCGTGCTCGTTTCCGAAAGTTTCGATCAGATCACAGCCGGCAAGCTTGTAGACGCGGTGCGGGAAGGAAACGCCGAGGTACGGGCCGACAACCTGCGCCACGGCGAGCTCGGTTTGCGACTTTACGATCTGCCCGGATTTTCCGCGTTTCAGGCCCAGATCGGCGACAGAATATCGCACGAGATCGAAAGCGGAACCAAATAACTAGTCTGCACTCGGACTCTAGTCCGGGAACAGTCCTCCGCGCAAGCTGCGGACAGACAGCACCCCCATTTCCCTTTTCCTTGGTTGTTGAGTACGATGTCTGTCCATATACAGAAGTCCTACAAACATGGCAGCCATCACTCTGCACATCAACGGCAGTGAGCGGAAAGTGGACGTTGCGCCCGAGACACCTCTGCTCTGGGTTCTGCGCGACACGCTGGAATTGACGGGCACGAAATTTAGTTGTGGCGCTGGTTTCTGTGGCGCATGCACGGTCCACGTGGATGGAGCGCTGGTGCGTTCCTGTTCGACGCCTGTCTCGCAAGTTGCGGCGAAAAACGTGACCACCATTGAGGGCTTGTCCGCCAAAGGGCTGCATCCCTTGCAGCAGGCATGGATCGAGGAGCAGGTCCCGCAATGCGGCTATTGTCAGACGGGTCAGATCATGGCCGCGGCGGCTCTGCTGGCAAAGACTCCTCAGCCCTCCGATGACCAGATCACGCAAGCGATGTCTGGCAACCTCTGCCGCTGCGGGACCTATGACCGGATTCGGCGCGCGATCCATCGGGCGGCGGGCACGGGAGGTGCACGATGAGCCCGCTCTCCCGCCGCGAATTTCTCACTGCTGGCGCGGCCGCAGGCGCGGGACTTGTCATTGGTTTCTACCTGCCCCACGGGAATTCATCCGGTACCGCGAGGGACACATTCGCGCCCAATGCTTACTTGAAGATTGCACCGGACGGAAAGATCACGATCGTAGTCGCGCGCTCTGAGATGGGACAAGGAGTGCGCACCTCTCTCCCCATGATTCTCGCCGAAGAACTCGAGGCTGACTGGAAGCAGATCACGATCGAACAGGCGGGGGCCAGCACGCTCTATGGCGACCAGACAACCGGCGGCAGCGCGAGCGTGCGTACGACCTGGGATCCCATGCGAAAGGCCGGAGCCGCCGCCCGTGAAATGCTGATCAGCGCCGCCGCCCTGGAGTGGCGCGTTCCACGCTCGGGTTGCAAAGCCGAAAACAGCACCGTGATTCACGCAGCGTCAAATCGCCGCCTCACGTACGGGCAGTTGGCGAGTAAGGCGAGCGCGCAACCAATTCCGACCGATGTGCCTTTGAAGCAGGCCAAGGACTACAAGATCGCCGGCAAGCCGATGCCGCGGCTTGACACGCCCTCTAAGGTGGACGGCACGGCTGAATTTGGCATTGATTTTCGTCTTCCCGGCATGAAGTACGCCGTCCTGGCCCGCAGTCCAGTTATCGGAGGCAAAGTCGCGAGCTTCGATGACAAGCAATCCAAGAAAATCTCTGGCGTCGGATACGTCGGAAAAATCAGCGATGCCGCCGTGGCCGTTGTCGCCGACAGCGTATGGAGCGCGATGGAAGGCCGGCGCACTCTGAATGTCCAATGGGACGAGGGGCCGAATAAGGATCTGAACTCGGCTGCGATCTTCGAATCGTTGAAGAAGTCTGCCTCCAACAAGGCCGTGACTCTGTATTCGACCGGTGACGTGTCGAAAGCGTCGGGACACCGCATTGAAGCGGAATACCAGCTACCTCTGATGGCGCACGCGGCGATGGAACCCGGTAATTGCGCGGCACACTTCCGCGGATCGAATTGCGAGCTCTGGGCGCCAACTCAGGTGCCCCAGGATGTTCGCGACTCCGTGGCGCAGGCGATCGGACTGGATCCCGATCAGGTCAGGGTGAATGTCACGCTGATGGGCGGAGGATTTGGCCGGCGATTGGAGCACGATTACGGAGTGGAGGCGGCGCTGGTCTCGAAAGCGGCGAACACTCCGGTCAAGGTGCTCTGGACGCGCGAAGACGACATGCGACACTCGACCTACCGCCCCGCGAGCTATCATAAATTAAGCGCGGTGCTCGATGGACAGGGCTGGCCGGTGGCGTTTACCCATCGCATCGTCGCGCCCTCCATCAGCGGGCAAAAGGGATTGCCGATGCTCAATGGGGTTGATCCCGATCTGCCCGATGAGGCCGCGCTGGTCTATTCTTTTCCCGCCGCAGCGGTCGAATACGTGATGACCGAGACTCCCGTCCCCTTGGGATGGATGCGGTCCGTGTACGCTCTGCAGGCCGGGTTTGCCAGCGAATCTTTTATTGACGAACTCGCAGTGGCCGCGAAAAAAGATCCGTTCGAATACCGGATGCGCTTGCTTTCGAAGGACGAGGACATCAAGTACTTCGATACCGTTTGGCATACGGCGCGGATGCGTGGCGTGCTGCAGTTAGCAGCAGAGAAGGCGGGTTGGGGAAAAACGCTGCCCGCTGGACACTATCAAGGGATTGCCTGCTTCGGCTGCTTCGGCACATATATGGCGGAAGTGGTGGAGATCTCCAAGGATGACGACCAGCCGCGCGTGCATCGCGTAGTAGCGGCGATGGATTGTGGCCAGGTGGTGAACCCGAATATCCTCGAACAGCAGATTAAGGGCGGCGTGATCTACGCACTCACGAACGCTTTGCACGCGCAAATCACCATCGAAAAGGGACGAGTGGTGCAGGGGAACTTCGACGACTATGCGCTCATCCGAATGAACGAGGCTCCGCTGATCGAAGCTTACTCGGTTCCGAGCACCGAGTCGCCGACTGGGGCGGGCGAGCCTCCAGTGCCTCCCCTGGCGCCGGCTTTGTGCAATGCGATTTTCGCGGCGACCAGGAAGCGCATACGGGCGCTGCCGATCCTGAGCTGATGTTGAAGGAATCGCAGGATCGTCAGGGCCGAGACCTTCCCCAGCCTTCCGCTTCGGAAATGACATACACGATCAGTATGCCCAGTTCCGGTTCGATGGGATGCCGGTAGCGTGGATGAGGAAAGACAAAGTAATACACCAGCGGATAGGAGAGAATCAGCCAAAAGAAAAGCCATGCGCCCGGCTTGTGCTGACGCAGAGCGCGACCGAGTCCCAGGAAGGCCAGCACCGAAGAAGCAATGAATAGGGAATTCCTGAAAAATGCCAGGACAGGATTCTCCGACGCTTTCGGCAGCCCACCCCAGTAGTAGATAAAGCGCCTCAGACTGAGGCCCGCAAACCGAGCATAGTCCTCGCGAATATAAGTCATCGCTTCACGTTTACGCTCGGCCACATAAGCAAGTTCGCCTAGTTCGCGATAGCGTCGCATCGCGAAAACATTCTTGGTCGGGTGAAGATAGTCCATCCATGTGCCGTTAGCTCCGGGCCCGTTCCCTAACCGAAGTTCAGCGCCAAAGTTTGAGCGGATGAACACAAACTGCCCGAAAGTACGGTGGTTGCGGACCAGCCAGGGCGTGATGCATGCAGCGAAGATGAGCGACGCGAGAATGACTCCGCTGAGCGAGCGCTTGCCGAGCTTGGCGCGGTGGTACCAGACCCACAACCCGGAAACCGGCAGAAAGGACAGCAGGGCAGTGTTAGTCAGCGCGGCAGCGCCCCACAGCAGGCCAAACTGCAGCCACGGTTTCAACCTGTCTTTCCCGTGAAGATCGAGGTCTCCCATTTCGATCGTGAGCCAAAAAATCATCGCCAGTAACAGTGCCGCGAGGCTGGTCTCCCACACCCAGCGCGTGCACCAGAAGATGACGGATGGCAGCAGTGCCCAGGTCCAGGACGTCCACACCGCAACCTTGTCGTCGAAACATCTTTTCGCAATCAAAAAAATCGGAATGCAAGTAAGTGCGGAAAAAATACTGTTTAGGCTCAGGAGAACCAGAGCCGACGTGCGACTGTAGATTCCAAATACTCGGAAAACGCCCGCGATCAGAAACGGATATAGCGGCGGTTCCCAAGCGGTAGCCCCGGTGGTTTCATCAAATGGATTGCTGAATCCCTGGCCCTGCGCGAGGGAGCGTCCGATGCGGCCCATCTCGAAGCCAAAGTCGAAATCCCTTTCGTTCGCCTGGACTGCCATGACCTGCTTATTGGAGCGGAACCTGTAAGTGTGTCCGATGACGATGTCGCCGAAGCGCACTCCGAAAGCGATGATCACCATCCAGAAAAAAGAGGTGCGCGCGTTTGCCCACCAACGCCGACGAGCGCTCAGAGTCAGCGCCGGACTCGTTGTCGCATCCACCATGCAGAGGCCCGAATTCACCTACCATCCAGTAATCGGGTTGGTTCAGTTGTAGCTGATGAGATTCCTTTTCAGCAAACTTGCTCATAGCTGGTTGTCGGCAGAGAGCGCGAGGGGCACGCTCCTTGACACTGCGCTGCTGCGGCCTTTATGCTTAACTTTCGCTCCCTGGAGAAGTTACGCCTCTGAGCGTGCTTCCGCGTTCCTTTGCGGTATCGGGTGGGGGCGCGGGGGACCTTGATGCTCATCGAAATCAAAGAGTTGGAACTCCATCCTATCGATTTCCAGGAGGAGTACCGCCCAGGCGCCCTCGATTTAGGGCCGGATCTTCAGCAGAGTACTCCGCTGCACGTTGCCGGACGCGCCCAACTGATTGAGGAGCATCACGGCAAGCATCAGCGAATCAAAGATATACGGCTCAGCGGGGAACTCTCTACAGCACTTGAGTTACCCTGTGCTCGTTGCCTGGAGCCGGTGATTCAGGATGTAACGCGTAAGTTTGATCTGTTATACCGGCCGCTCGGCATTGATGCTGGCCGCGAGGAGATGTCGATCACCGGGGCGGAGGCCGAGGTCAGCTACTATCAGGGTGAGGGTTTGCTGCTCGAAGATGCGGTGCGCGAGCAGGTGCTCCTAGCGCTCCCTCTGAAAGTGATCTGCCGCGAGGACTGCAAGGGTTTTTGTCCGCATTGCGGCACGAATCAGAACTTGGAGCAATGCTCTTGCGCTGAACCGATAGAAGATCCGCGTTGGACACCGCTGAAAGATCTTCGCAGCAAGTTGGAAGACTGATCTTTGCGGCGGCACACGAGCGGGGACGATTCGCGCCTACATTAATCAAAAAGGAATCTAAATGCCAAATCCAAAACGGCGACACTCCAAAGCGCGCACCGGAAGCCGGCGCGCCCATGACTCTCTCAAGAGCCATTCACTCTCCGAATGTCCGAATTGCCACGAGCGCAAGATGCCGCATCGTGCCTGCCCCAAGTGCGGCTACTACAAAGGCCGCGAAGTTCTGGAAGTCAAGGAAGCCAGCTAGCGCCGCCACGCCATGCCAAGCGTCATAGCCTTGGACGCGATGGGCTCGGACCGCGGGCCTAAGCCTGAAATCGAAGGCGCAATTCAGGCGGCCCGGCACTACGATGTCCATGTGCTCTTAGTCGGTCCAGAACCGGCTCTCCGGGCCGAGCTGGCGCGTTATTCCGCCGCAGCCGGACTTCC